>DVIW01000048.1 GCA_018710945.1 Candidatus Aphodovivens avistercoris
CGCGTTCAACAAATCGCACTCGGCCGCCTACGCGATCCTCGTCATGCGCACGGCGTATCTGAAGGCGCACTACCCGAACGACTTCATGGCCGCCGTGCTGTCGTCCTACATGGGCAACACCGACCGCCTCATCAAGTACATCGCGAGCTGCAACCACAACGGCACGCCCGTGCTGCCGCCGGACATCAACTCGTCCAACGCCGAGTTCACGCCGGTTGACGAGGGCATCCGCTTCGGATTGGTGGGCGTGCGCGGCGTGGGCAAGAACGTGGCCGACGAGATCATCGCCGAGCGCGAAGCGAACGGCCCCTACACGAGCCTGCACGACTTCGTGAACCGCCTGGATGCGAAGTGCTACAACCGCAAGACGCTCGAAGCGCTCATCAAGGGCGGGGCGTTCGACTCCACCGGCTACACGCGCAAGCAGCTGATGTACTTCGTGGACGAGACGCCGCTTCTGGAAAGCGCCTCGAAGCGCCAGAAGGACCGCGACCGCGGCCAGGTGAGCATGTTCGACCTGTTCGCGGACGACCCGGATTCCGGCTTCGAGGAGGACGTGCCGGCGCCCGACGGGGTGGAGTGGCCCAAGCGCCAGCTTCTGGCCTACGAGAAGGAGATCATGAAGATCTACGTCTCGGACCATCCGCTGCGCCCCTACGAGAACGCCATCGCGCACATGACGAAGTGGCAGATCGGAGACCTGGCCGACCGCGAGAAGGAGATCAAGTCCGCCGTGTTCGTGGGCATGGTGTCGGGCGTGGTGACCAAGCTCACCAAGCGCGGCACGAAGATGGCCACGTTCACGCTGGAGGACACCACCGGCTCCATCGAGTGCATCTGCTTCAAGTACGAGGAGAACGCGGAGGCCATCCACGAGGACGCCATCGTGAAGATCAAGGGCAAGTTCGAGCACAACGACCGCGGCAACCAGATCATGGCGTTCGAGGTGGAGTCCATCGAGCTGTCCGACGAGGATCTGCGTCCGCGCCGCCTGGAGCTGAAGCTGGCGTCGAGCGATTTCAGCCAGACCGCCTCGATGAAGCTCAAGCGCATCCTGGGCAGCTATCCCGGGCGCGACGGCGTGGTGCTCTACATCAGCCAGAGCGACGGCCGCAAGTTCCGCGCCGAGCTGCCGGTGACGGTGGACGCGGGCTCCAACATCATGCGCGCCGAGATCCAGGACCTGTTTGGCAGCTCCGTCTGGCTGGCGTCCTAGGGGGTTGACGCTTTGCGGCCCTGCTGCTGCGCGCGGTGGGGCCGCAAGGGTTCTGGTGGAGTGCGTGCGGCGGGGGCTGGCAGGGCAGGGGATTTGCTGGTGCGCCGTGTCTGCATTCGCATCAGCGTCTCATGCGCTGGTTCCTCGCTCATCGGTCCCTGTGCGCCCGCGCTTCATGATCGTCCTTCAAGCATCGGCGTCTGCTCGGAGCACATGTTCGCGTAACGCGACAGGTTGTGCGGCGCGCGTCGCAAGGCGGGGTGCGCCGCACGCTTCACCGTGCACCCCAACAAGCAGCTTTTTCGTTATTTGGGAGCAAAAAAGCGAAAGTTGGGGTGACGGGGAGCAATAAAGGCGGAAGTTGGGGGCCTCGCGCAGCGAAGCGGCGGCGCGAGGCCCTTCGTCTTGTTCGAGCGAAATGTAAGTTCTTGCAAAACACCAGGTCATCTTGCTGTCAACGCGCATTGCGCGTGCCAGCTCGGAAGGCGCTTCGCGGACGGTGTGCTTTCCGGGCTGGCTTGAACCCCAAGATTCGTCAAAAGTGAGATGAAATAGCGAAAAAGCTGTTTGTTGGGGTTGGCGGTGCCCGTCTGCACGCCCTGTCGGCCAGACGGGGCGTGCAGACGGGGTTCCGGTGGCTGCGCGGACGGAGCTTCGGCGGCCAAGCAGGTGCCGGTCGGACGGAGCTTCGGCGGCCGCTCAGACGGGGCTTCGGCGGCCGGCCAGACGGGGCGTGCGGATTGGGTCCCGGCGGCCGGGCGGATGCCGTGCAGACGGGCGCGCGGCTCCTAGCGGAACGTCACGGTGCCGGTGTCGGGGTCCATGGCATCCACGATAGCCAGCGAGCACAGGTCGTAGCCACGCTCGCGCAGGCTGTCGCCGCCCTGCTGGAAGCCCTTCTCGATGGCGATGCCGATGCCCTCGATGGTGGCGCCGGCGTACTCGCACACTTCGATGAGGCCGTTCATGGCGCAGCCGTTGGCCATGAAGTCGTCGATGAGCAGCACGTGGTCGTCCGGCCCGATGAACTTCTTCGACACGATGACGTCGAACACCTTGCCGTGCGTGAAGCTCTGGATGCGCGTGCAGTACACGGTGCCGTCCAGGTTGATGCTCTGGCTCTTCTTGGCGAACACCACGGGCACGCCGAACAGGGCGCCCGCGATAGCGGCGATGCCGATGCCGGACGCCTCGATGGTGAGGATCTTGTTGATGGGCTTGTCGGCGAAGTGGCGGTGCCATTCGCGCGCCATCTCGGTGAACAGCTCCACGTCCATCTGATGGTTCAGAAACGAATCGACTTTCAGCACGTCGCCGCTCTTCACCACGCCATCGCGCTGGATGCGCTCTTCCAGAAGCTCCATCACGGCACCTTTCCCTCGTCGTGCGGCGCGCGTTCGGCCGAAGGGGCGCCGCGCGCGGACGCGTCAAATCCACGTAAATGCCAGTGTAGCGAAAACGGCAGGTAAACGGGGAGGGCGCGGGGGAATTCCTGCAAGGTTTCGCTGACGGGTTTCGCTGACGCTGGGCGACTTGGGGCGCCAAGCCGCGCCGCGCTTATGGGGGTGCCGGGTGTGCGCTGCGTTCGCGGGGGGGGGGTGGGCGCGCGATGCGCAGCGGCGGCGCGCAAGGTTCGCGGGCGTTTCGGGCAAGGTTCCAGCGGCGTTGCGCAAGAAGCGAGCTGCTGTCCGCGACGCTGGCGCGCAGCTTCCTGACGGCGTTCGCGCAAGGTGCGCTGCGGTAAGATAGCGGTGCCGGGTTTGCGCCGCGCCGTGCGGTGCGGAGCCGGCACGATGCGGAAAGGGGCTTTCATGGCGGACATGGCAGCGGCGCGCGGTGCGCTGAAGGAGCATTTCGGCTACGATGCATTCCGGCCGGGGCAGGAAGGCGTGGTGGAGGCGCTGCTTGCAGGCCGCGACGCTTTGGCGGTGATGCCCACGGGCGCGGGCAAGTCGATCTGCTACCAGGTGCCCGGCATCGTGCTGGATGGGTTGACCCTGGTCATCAGCCCGCTCGTGTCGCTGATGGGCGACCAGGTGCGCGCTCTTCTGGATGCGGGCGTGCGCGGCGCTTACCTGAACTCGACGCTTTCTCCCGCGCAGCAGGCTACGGTGCTGGAGCGCGCAGCGGCGGGCGCGTACGACCTGATGTACGTGGCGCCCGAGCGGCTGGACGACCCGCGCTTTCTGGAGTTCGCCCGCAGCGCGCACGTGCCGCTGGTGGCGGTGGACGAGGCGCACTGCGTGTCGCAGTGGGGGCAGGACTTCCGCCCTTCCTACCTGGGCATCGGCGATTTCATAGCAGCGCTGCCCGTGCGTCCTGCGGTCGCGGCGCTTACCGCCACGGCCACCGAGCGCGTGCGCGAGGACGTCGTGCGGCTGCTGGGCCTGCGCGACCCGCACCGCGTAGTCACCGGGTTCGACCGGCCCAACCTCTACTTCGCAGTGGAGCGGCTGGAGGGAAAGCGGAAGCTCGTGCGCATCGCCTCGTATGCATTGGAGCATGCCGCCGACAGCGGCATCGTGTACTGCTCCACGCGCAAGGACGTGGAGCGCGTGCAAGAGGCGCTGGTGGAGGCGGGCGTGCGAGCCACGCGCTACCATGCGGGGCTGTCGGCCGCCGAGCGCGAGCGCAACCAGCGCGCGTTCATCGCCGACGACGCGCCGGTGATGGTGGCCACCAATGCGTTCGGCATGGGCATCGACAAGTCGAACGTGCGCTACGTCATCCACCACAACATGCCGGCCAGCATCGAGGCCTACTACCAGGAAGCGGGGCGCGCCGGTCGCGACGGCGAGCCGTCGGAGTGCCTGCTGCTGTGGAACGACGGCGACATCGGCACCTGCCGGTTCTTCATCGAAGGCGAGTCGGGCAACGAGGAGCTGACGGCGGAAGAGGCCGACGCGGTGCGCTCGTCGCGGCGGCGGATGCTGGAGGCGATATGCGGGTATTGCCTGACGACGGAGTGCTTGCGGCGCTACATCTTGCGGTACTTTGGGGAAGATTCGGCCGGGGAAGATTCTGGAGCTGCGGAGGGCACGGGGGCCGGTCAGACCGTCGGGGTGCGGTGTTGTTCCAATTGCGATGGTGCGATCGAGGCGGTTGACGTTACGGAGTTGGCGCGGTCGGTCATTCGGTGCGTGCATGAGCTGCGGGGGCGGTTCGGCAAGGGGATGGTGGCCGACGTGCTGCGCGGGGCTAAGACGGAGAAGCTTCTGGAGTTCGGGCTTGACAAGGCGCGCAACTACGGCGTTGCTGACGCATCGAAAGAGCAGGTCAAAGAGGTTGTCGAGCTTTTGGCCTCGCAAGGGTTCTTGGAGGTGACCGAAGGGCGGTTCCCCTTGGTGGGGTTGGGACCGCGGTTCCGCGAGGCCGGTGCACCCGATTTCTGCCTGCAGATGAAGCGCGTGGCGCGCAAGCCTTCGCGCGCGAAAGGCACGGGCGCGACGGGGCATGCGTTCGGGGCGTCGGGGTCGGTGGCCGGGGCTGCGGACGCTTGCGACGAGGCGCTGTTCGAGCGTCTGCGCGCGCTGCGCAAGCGCCTGGCCGACGCGGCGGAGGTGCCGCCCTACATCGTGTTCTCCGACGCGGCGTTGCGCGACATGTGCGCGAAGCTGCCCCGAACGCCCGACGAGTTCTTGGACGTGTCGGGCGTGGGGCAGACGAAGCTCGCGCGCTACGGCGACGCGTTCTTGGCCGAGGTCGGCGCCTATCTGGACGGCGCGGCGGAAGGGGAGTGAGGGACCGGTTCTCCTTCGCCGTCGCTTCAGGCGGGAAGGACGTCTTGCCAGGGCGCCTCGATGCCGAACGCTTTGAAGACGGCCAAGCCGGCGTTCGTGCAGTTGCGCCAGAATTCATTGATTGACAGGGACGCTTCTTGTCTGGTTGCCGTTGCACTCGCAGGCGCCGCAGGTGCGGCCGGATCCGCCGGAGCTGCCGGGGCGGTCGGAGCCGCCGGTGCCGCCTCGGCAATGCCTTCCGCTGTCGCCGCTTCGTCCTCGCTGCTGACAGAGCCGTCCCGCGTCGAAAGCGCCCACGTCAGGGCCTCGCCGCGGTAGACCAGGCTGCTTTCCTCCAGGTTCGCGCCGTCGTAGCTGATGGCGATGTTGCCGTTCACGCTGCGCGCCACCACCTCGCGCGCGCCAGCGCGCTGGGAGAGGGCGGGGTTGTCCACCACGCCGTTGGCCGCGTTGGCGTCGATCCGGTAGTCGTCCTCCTTGCCGGGCAGCGACAGCTCCACGTCACCGTTGTCGGAGGACGCTTCGATGAGGGGCGCGTCGATGCGGAACAGGTCCGCGGTGCCGTTTTTCACCTGGACGTTCAGCAGCGCGGCAGCCGTGGTCGAGGCCGCGGAAACGGAGCCGTTCTCGGAAGAGGCGCGCACCTCGTCGGCCAGCACGCTGTCAAGGGTCACGTCCCCGTTGCCTGCCACGGCGGCAAGGCGTTCGTCGGCAGTGACGAAGTTGGCCTGCACCAGGCCGTTGTCGCTTTCGACGCGCACGCTGCGTGCTCTGACGGCGTTCGCCGTGGCGGCGCCGTTCTGGGAGACGGCATTCGCCTCGTCAAGGTGCTCGAAGCCTGCGATGCTTGCGTCGCCGTCGGTGCCGTAGGCGCCGATGCTGCCGGCGAAATCGCGCGGCACCTGCACGAGGGTGGTATGGTCCTCCAAATTGGCAACGAGGATGCCGATGGGCGCGTTGCCCTCAACGTCGCCGTTGACGGAGAGCATGCTGCCGTCCTGCAAAATGGCAACGCCGCGGTTCTGGTGCTCCCAGTACTCGATGCGCACGGTGTCGCCGTCGTAGCCTTCGACGCGGATGCCCTGGCCGTCGCTCACCTCGATGGCGGACAGCGCGGCGGTCTTTTCCGCCGGAAGCTCCCAGGTTTGGC
The DNA here is from genome assembly GCA_018710945.1 of Candidatus Aphodovivens avistercoris. Classification (GTDB taxonomy): domain Bacteria; phylum Actinomycetota; class Coriobacteriia; order Coriobacteriales; family Eggerthellaceae; genus Aphodovivens; species Aphodovivens avistercoris. Next base: position 6,107 of record DVIW01000048.1, read on the forward strand.
GCACCCAGTCGCGGTTGTCGTTGGAAAGGTTGCGGAAGTCGAAGCCGGCCAGGGCGAACGCGGTGCCGGCCAACACGATCCCCGCCGCCACCAAAGCGGTGGCGATGATGAGCAGAACCTTACGCGCGGTGGTCATGGCTGCCTCCTTCGGGTTGGGCGGGCTGGGACGCGGCCGCGCTGGCAGGTGCGGTGCCGGCGGAAGCCGCAGCGGGATCTGCCGGCACGGCGGAAACGTTCGCGGGAACGTAGCCCGGCGGCGGCACCGGCGCGTCGTGGTGCGCGTTGAAGTCGGGCGCTGAGCCGGGTTGAGGTGCGCCGTCCTTCGGGAGACGCGGCGCGGTGGCCGCGTGGATGGCGGCCCGCGCGCTTTCCGCTGCGGCCGACGCCTTCCCCTTTGCCTTGCCCGCTAGATCGGCGATGGCAGCCTTCTCCCGGACCTTGCCGTCATCGGCCGTTGCGCCGCCGCGCTCTTTCCGGCGCACGAACAGGCCCTTCACGGCGCTCGCGAACAGGCGAGTGAGCTTCACCACGCCGACGCTGGCCGCTTTCACGCCCAAAAGCGAGAACAGGCCGATGCCGCAGCCGGCAAGGCCACAGCCCAGAAGCCACAGTCCCGTGAGCGGGAAGCCCGTCGCCGTGCAGTAGACGGCTCCCACGATGCCGATGGGCGCGCACAGGATCAGGCACGCCACGCAGACCCACAGTGCGGCGACCAGCATCCACAGAGACAGGTAGATGCAGGCCACGGTCAGCGCGAACGCGAACGCAAGCGGCACCCAGACAGGCGAGAGCACCACGGCCAGCACGACGTTGGCCACGTGGCTGTCGGTTTTCATTTTCGCCACCGCCTTGGGGATGGGCGGGGCCTCGGCGATGATCTGCGCGGCGATGGCGGGAACGGGCCCCAGCGCAGCGACGGCCTCCTCTTCGGTGGCGCCGTCCTCCACGCGGTCGTCGATGGCCTCGGCGTAGAAGTCCAGCGAGGCGCGCACCTCCTGTTCAGGCAGCTTGCCGAGGGCCGACCTCAGCGCTGCCAGGAATTCGAGCTTGTTCATCTTCCGGCACCTCGTTTCACGTAGTCGTACAGGGCTTCGATGTCGCTCCATTCGGCAAGGAACTCTTCGATGCGGTTCCAGCCCAGATGCGTGATGCGGTAGTACTTGCGCATCCGCCCGTTGTGCTCCACCGCGTACGTGGTCAGCGCCCCCGCTGCTTCCAAGCGTTTGAGCAAGGGATACAGCGTCGATTCGGTGAGCTGCAGGCTTGCGGGCATGTCCTTGACGATCTGGTAGCCGTAAGAGTCGCGCTGGGCGATGGAAGCCAGCACGCACACTTCCAGGAACCCGCGCTTCAGTTGCGCGTCCATCGAGCACCTCCTTTCGGTTTCGCCTGTCGGGTCCGCAGGGACGGGGCGGGCGGCGGTCGCGAGCCGCTTCGCCCTGCTCCTGCGGAATACTATGCGACGCATACTATGCAGCACATACTATATGACACAAGGTATAGCGATGCAAGCCCTCTGACGGCAACGGAACGGTAACGGGGATGGTATACTATATCTGGCTAGCTAGCCAGATAGTGCAACGCGCAATGCCGGTCAAAAGAAAGCGGGTGGGACGATGACGCAGGTGGGCGTGCTGGAAGCGAAGAACAGCCTCTCCAAGCTGATACGGATGCTGGAGCGGGGAGAAGAAGAGCAGGTGATCATCACGCGCAACAACCGCCCGGTTGCGCGCCTCACCTTGCTCGACAAGGCGCCCGCCAAGCGCATCGGCGTGGCGAAAGGGCAGCGCCTCTACTGCGACGGATGGGACTCTCCCGAGATCAACGAAGAGGTTGCCAAGCTGTTCGGGGTGGGGCAATGAAGCTTTTGCTCGACACGCACATCCTGCTGTGGACCCTTGCCGACGACCCTCGGCTTCCTTCGGCGGCACGCGAACTCATAGAGAACGCGGCGAATGCCGTTTGGTACAGCACGGCGTCGTTGTGGGAGGTCTCCATCAAGCATGCTGCGCATCCTGACCGGATGCTGGCGGCAGGATCCGAGATCGCACGTTTCAGCGAAGAAGCGGGCTTCGATGAGCTTCCCATCTGCTCGCGTCACGTGGCGGCGTTGGAGACGCTGCGCCGAAAGCCCTCTGCCCCTTCGCACAACGACCCGTTCGACCGCATCATGCTGGCTCAGGCGAAAAGCGACGGGCTGCTGTTCGTGACGCACGACGGCCTCATTCCCTCCTACGGCGAGCCGTGCGTTCTGGCGGTGTGAGGCGCGCGGCGCCGCGGGTCCAAGCGCGCGCAAGCCGGTTGCTGGCGTGCAACGCGGCGGCGCCGGACGCACGAGGCTGCCGCGCGGCGCGGCAACGGCGGCCGGGCGAGGTTGCCGTTACAAGACGCTGTTCACTTGGCCGTATATGAAGAAGAGGATGCCCACGGCCAAAGCGGCGCAGGCAAGCGCGGTGACCACCAGGATGACGCGCGCGATGCCCACGTCGTTGTTGCGTGGGGCGTTCAGCAGCCCCATGCGCTTGAGGGCGGGCGCGAACGCATAGCACAGGGCGATGAGAAGGTTGCATCCGCTCAGGATGAAGCCGACCAGCAGCAGCTCGTGCTTCGAGCCCCAGCGGTCGGGTTGGCCGTCGAACCCGAAATGCACGGGCACGGTGTCGGGAAGGACGGCGAGCGCGCCGACGTAGGCGGCAACCGGCGCGACCACGGAGATGGCCAGCAAGACGATTGCCCACGGCTTCATAGGCGCTTGCTCCTTCCGCGACGCGACGGGCTCTCTTCCTCTCGATTCTATCACACGCAGGTGAACCGGCCCGCGGGCACACCTGCCGCGATCCCCGGCGTGCAACGCGGCGGGGCTGTGGCAGCTTACGGAAGGCGCCTCTCTCCGAACGAGGAAGCCGGACGAAGCTGCGCAAGGTCTCCCTTCCGATTCTGGTCCGCGCTCTTCCTGTGCTCGCAGTTTCAAAAGAACTTTATTCCTACTATAATAAAGTATTGAATAGCGCATGGAAAAAGAGTAGATTTAAGCAACCGACCGGAAAGGAGCGTCCATGCCTGCCGCCCTCGCCTCGCTTCCCATCATTCGCCCCATCACCGATCTTCGCACGCAGCTGAACGACGTGTGCGCGCAGGCTACGTCCACGCAGGAGCCGGTGGTGCTGACGAAGAACGGCAGCGCCAGCTACGTGCTGCTCGACCATGACGCCTACGACGCCATCAGCCGCAGCACGCGCGAGTACTTGGCACTGCGCGAAGCGGAGATAGAAGAGAAGTACCGGCCCGAGGCGCTTTCTGCCGAGGAATCCGACGCGAGGATGCGCGAGGTGTTCGCGTTCTTGGGCGAAAACCATGCATGAGTTGGCCTGGCGTCCGCGGGCGCACCTTGACCGCGAGTCCATCGCGCTGTACTGGGGGTTCGAGCGCGGCAACCCCGATGCGGCGCTGGCCGTCATGAAGCAGATCGACGCTGCGCTCGAACGCGTCCGACGGTTTCCGGAAAGCGGGCGCAGTGTGTCCTTCGACGGCTTGGCCCACCACGACTACCGCAGGGTGCAGGCCGGGTCGTATTTCGTTTACTACCGCTTCGACGGCAAGACCCTCACCGTCTATCGCATCGTGCACCAGCGGCAAGACTTCGACGTGTACACGCTGGTAGATCTGCCGAGGGGATGATGTGCGTTCCTCGTGCGGTTGCCGTGCGGTTTCGCCCCGAATGTTAAGCTGGGGAACAGCAGGGCGGAAACTGCGGGAGGGAAAGGGGCAGGCGGTGCGGGACGTTGGACTCAGGATCGGCCGACTCGCCATGGCGAACAAGCGCGTGGTCGTCTTGGCGGCATGCGCTATCGTGTTCGTGGCGCTGCTTGAAGACGTTCTTGCGGGCGAGATCGGCCGTCTCGACACCGCCGCCTATGCGCTCATCGTAGAGCAGCTGCGCGCGGAGTGGCTCACGCCCATCATGGAAGCCGTCTCGGCGCTTGCGACCCCGGTGTCGCTGGTGGTGTTTCTGCTCCTGATCGTCGCGTTCGCCCCCGGAAAGCGTCCGGGCGCGTGCGCGGCGGTCAACCTGGTGCTCGTGTTCGTCCTCAACCAGGTGCTCAAAGCTATCGTCCAGCGCCCACGTCCGGATGGTTTCCAGCTGGCGGTGGAACAGGGGTTCAGCTTCCCGTCGGGGCACTCGATGGTGGCGATGGCGTTCTTCGGCCTGCTGGTGTGGATGGTGTGGCGCTACCAGCCCGACCGCGCCACGCGGATCGCCTGCGCCGTCGCTTTCAGCGCGCTCATCGTGCTTGTGGGCGTAAGCCGCGTCTACCTGGGCGTGCATTACGCCTCCGACGTGCTTGCCGGCTTCTGCGTGTCCCTTGCGTGGCTGGCGATCTACACCCGTGTCGCCGCGCCGCTGTTCTTGGAGCCTGCCGCATTGCGTCATCCTACCGACGCGCGCGTTTCGGAGAAATAGTCGTTACGCGTTTCACCGGCGCAACGTCCCTTTGCTATCATAACCGGGTCGAGATCAGGCGCTGCTGCGCAATGAGCGAAGGAATCCGAATGACCCAGCATCTTACCGAAGACGATGTGCGTGGCATGGCCGCCTATGCGCGCATCGGCCTGGACGAGCAGGAGCTTGCCCAGATGACCGTCGATCTGAACAGCATCATCGACACGCTCAAGCCCATCACGGAGTTCGATCTGGAGGGCGTGCCGCCCACGTTCCATCCCATCGGCAGCCTGTCCAACGTGATGCGCGAGGACGTGGAGCAGCCCTCGTTCGCGCAGGAGGAGGCGCTGGCCAACGCGCCCTGCCAGCAGGATGGCAGCTTCCTGATTCCCTCGATTCTGGGCGAAGGGGGCGATCGCTGATGGCTGCGACAACGTCTGGTGCCGGCGGCATCATGCAGCTGGGCGTGCGCGAGATCCGCGCCGGGCTGGCCGCCAAAGAGTTCTCCGCCTGCGAGGTCGCCGCTGCCGCGCTTGACGCCATCGCGGCGCGCGACGGCGAGGTGCACGCGTATCTGCAGGTGACCGAAGATGCGGCGCGCGCCGCCGCCGAGCGCGTGGACGCGGCCGTCGCCCGCGGCGCGCTGGACGAGCTGGGCCCCCTGGCCGGCGTGCCCGTCGCCTTCAAGGACAACATGAACCAGCAGGGCACGCGCACCACCTGCGCCTCGCGGATGCTGGAGGGCTACGTTTCCCCTTACACCGCCACCTGCGTGCAGCGGGCCATCGACGCGGGCGGCATCCCGCTGGGCAAGCTGAACATGGACGAGTTCGCCTTCGGGTCGTCCACCGAGACCTCCGCGTTCGGCCCCACGCGTAACCCCTGGGACCTCTCCCGCGTGCCGGGCGGCAGCTCGGGCGGCAGCGCGGCGGCGGTGGCGGCCGGCATGGCGTGCGTGACGCTGGGCAGCGACACGGGCGGCTCCATCCGCCAGCCCGCCAGCTTCTGCGGCGTGGTGGGGGTGAAGCCCTCCTACGGCGTGGTGTCGCGCTACGGCGTGGTGGCGTTCGGCAGCTCGCTTGACCAGGTGGGGCCCTTCGCGCGCAGCGTGGAAGACGCGGCCTGGGCCCTTGCGGCCATCTGTGGGCACGACGCGCGCGACTGCACCTCGCAGCCGGTCGGCGCGGACTTCCTGGCCGCCGCGCGCGCGGGCGCGCAGGGCGCCGAGGGCCTGCGCGTGGGCGTGGTGCGCTCGTTCATGGAGGCTGCGGGGCTTTCCGCCGAGGTGCGCCGGAAGGTGGAAGAGGCGGCGTCGCGCCTTGAGGACGCCGGCGCGCGCATCGTGGAGGTGGAGCTGCCGCACGCGAAGGCGGCCATCAGCGCCTACTACGTGCTGGGTCCCTGCGAGGCGTTCAGCAACCTGGCGCGCTTCGACTCGGTGCGCTACGGCCTGGCCGACCCGGGTCACAAGGACCTGTCGGGCCAGTACGAGGCCAGCCGCGCCGCGGGCTTCGGCATCGAGGCGAAGCGGCGCATCCTTCTGGGCAGCTACCTGCTGTCCTCGGGCGTCTACGACGCCTACTACTATCCCGCCCAGCAGGTGCGCACGCTCATCACGCGCGACTACGTGCAGGCGTTCGAGGAATGCGACGTCATCCTGTCGCCCGCCAGCCCGCGCACCGCGTTCTCGTTCGGCGAGATAGAGGATCCGGCGCAGATGTACCTTTCGGACATCTTCACCGTGCCCATCAACATCGCCGGCAACGGCGGCATGAGCGTGCCATGCGGCTTGGGAGACGAGTCTGGCCTGCCGGTGGGCGTGCAGATCGTGGCGCCGCAGTTCAAGGATGAGAACCTGTTCCGCGCGGCCGCGGCGCTGGAGGCCTGCTACGGCCCGGCGCCCGTGGCGCCCGCGTTCGCCGACGGAAAGGCGGGTGAGTAGCCCATGAGGAAGCTCGAAGAGGTGCTCGAGGATTGGGAGGCCGTCATCGGCCTTGAGATCCACGCCGAGCTGACCACGCTCGAGACGAAGATGTTCTGCGGCTGCAAGCTCGAGTTCGGCGCCGATCCCAATACGCACACGTGCCCCGTGTGCCTGGGCCTGCCGGGCGCGCTGCCCGTGCCGAACAAAGCGGCCATCGAGTCGATCGTGCTGGCGGGGCTGGCCACCAACTGCGACATCGAGAAGCACAGCATGTTCTACCGCAAGAACTACATGTACCCCGACATGGCGAAGAACTTCCAGACCACGCAGGGCCCCGTCGCGTTCTGCATGCGCGGGCACCTCGACCTCGACGTGGACGGCCCGGCCGCCAAGGAGCGCTACGGCCTGGACAGCCTGGAACCCGGCGCGTCGGACGAGAACATCACGCGCACCGAGGACGGCTACGTGGCGCACGTGGGCATCACGCGCATCCACATGGAGGAGGACGCGGGCAAGATGGTGCACATCGGCGGCGGCGAGGGCCGCATCGCCGGCGCCACGCACTCGCTCGTGGACTACAACCGCGCCGGCACGCCGCTCATCGAGCTCGTCACCGAGCCCGATCTGCGCACGCCCGAGGAGGCGCGCCTGTTCATGCAGAAGCTGCGCCAGATCTACCTCGCCATCGGAATCTCCGACTGCTCGATGGAGGAGGGGAGCCTGCGCTGCGACGGCAATGTGAGCCTGCGCCGCCGCGGCGAGGCAGAGTTCGGCGTGAAGACCGAGCTGAAGAACATGAACAGCTTCAAGAACCTCCACGACGG
>DVIW01000049.1 GCA_018710945.1 Candidatus Aphodovivens avistercoris
CGACGCGCTGCATCTGGCCGCCGGAGAGCTGGCTGGGCTTCTTGTTCACGTGGTCGCCGAGGCCCACTTCCTCAAGCGCTTTGCGGGCGCGTTCGCGGCGCTCGTCGCGCGAGACGCCCGACAGCGTGAGGGCCAGCTCCACGTTGGCGAGGATGGTCTGGTGCGGGATGAGGTTGTAGCTTTGGAACACGAAGCCCACGCGGTTGTTGCGGAAGGTGTCCCAGTCGCGGTCCTTGTACTCCTTGGTGGAGATGCCGTCGATGACAAGATCGCCCGAGTCGTAGTGGTCGAGGCCGCCCACGATGTTGAGCAGCGTGGTCTTGCCCGAGCCCGACGGCCCGAGGATGGCCACGAACTCGCTGTCGCGGAACGCCACCGACACGTTGTCGAGCGCGACCTGCGTGAAGTCGCCGGTGGTGTAGGACTTGCGGATGTTGAGCAGCTGGAGCATGGAGCGCCTTTCCGTCGTACGCAGCGGGGCGCCGTGGCCGCGGGGGCGCAGAGGGCGCTCATCGTATTGTGCGCCAACGCGGCGGAACGGGTAAGGCCGTAAGGAAGCGGTTACCGAAAAACAGCATTTGCGCGCTGCGATCCGGGCTGCCAGTCGGGTCGGCGCAGGCGCGGGGCGCGCTGGCCGCGGCTCGGGCGCCGATGTCGGGTGCGCTGCTTGAAGGGCGTCAGTCGCCGGGGTTTCGCGCCGCTTTCCGGCGGGAACGCTACAATGGTGCGTTGGAAAACAGGACTGGGGCGGGCGCGGAAGCGCCTGCGCGAAGGAAAGGGGCTTCCCATGGAGCGGGACGTTGCCTGGAAGAAGTACAACGAGGCGCGGCTGGCCGAGCTGGAGCGTCTGGCCGCCGACTACATCGAGTTCATCTCCGAGAACAAGACCGAGCGCGAGTGCGCCGCGGCCGCCATCGCGCTGGCCGAAGAGGCCGGTTACCGCAGCCTGGACGAGGCCGTGCGCGAGGGGCGCGCGCTCGTACCCGGCGACAAGGTGTGGGCGTGCGACCACGGCAAGGCGGTGATCCTGGTGCAGCTGGGATCCGAGCCGCTGTCGATGGGCGCCAACATCCTGGGCGCGCACATCGACTCGCCGCGACTGGACGTGAAGCAGAACCCGCTGTACGAGAGCAACGGCTTCGCCTTCCTCGATACGCACTACTACGGCGGCATCAAGAACTACCAGTGGGTGACGCTGCCGCTGGCGCTGCACGGCGTCATCGCGAAGAAGGACGGCAGCGTGGTGGAGGTGCGCCTGGGCGAGGATCCGTCCGACCCGGTGTTCTGCGTGACCGACCTGCTGCCGCATCTGGGCAACCAGCAGATGGGGAAGAAGGCTTCCGAGGTGGTCGAAGGCGAGGCCCTGGACGTGCTGGTGGGCAACCAGCCTTTGAGGTCGGAAGCCGCTGCGGACAAGGCGGAAGGTGCAGATGACGCGCCGGCCGAGGGCGCGGAGGAAAAGGAGCCGGTGAAGGCGCGCATCCTCTCGCTGTTGGCGGAAGCCTACGGCATCGACGAAGAGGACTTCCTGTCTGCCGAGATCGAGGTGGTTCCCGCCGGCCGGGCGCGCGAGTGCGGGTTCGACCGCTCGCTGGTGCTGGGCTACGGCCAGGACGACCGCGTGTGCGCCTACACGTCGCTGGCGGCGCAGCTGGCGCTGGCCGACGAGGTGCCCTCGCGCACGGCCGTGTGCGTGCTGGTGGACAAGGAGGAGATCGGTAGCGTGGGCGCCACGGGCATGGCGTCGCAGTTCTTTGAGAACACGATGGCCGAGGTGATGGCGCTGGCCGGCGAAGAGGGCGCGCTGGCGCTGCGCCGCGGCCTGCGCGCCAGCCGCATGCTGTCCTCCGACGTGTCGGCGGGCTTCGACCCGGCCTACGCCAGCGTGTTCGAGACGAAGAACACGGCGTTCCTCGGCCGTGGGTTGGTGTTCAACAAGTACACGGGCAGCCGCGGCAAAAGCGGCTCCAACGACGCCTCGGCCGAGTACGTGGCGCGCGTGCGCCGCGTGATGGACGACGCGGGCGTGGCGTTCCAGACCGCCGAGCTGGGCCGCGTGGACGCGGGCGGCGGCGGGACCATCGCGTACCTGCCCGCGAAGTACGGCATGGACGTGATCGACTCCGGCGTGGCGGTGCTGTCCATGCACGCCCCGTGGGAGGTCACGAGCAAAGCCGACATCTACGAGGCGCGCCGCGGCTACGAGGCCTTTCTGCGCAACGCATAAGGCTTGACCGGATCCCTGCCAAGAAACGACGAAGCCCCGCCTTTCCTTAGAAGGGCGGAGCTTCGCGCTGCCAACGGCCGCTTGGCGGGTGCGCCGCGTTTTGGAAAGGTGCTATTCGGCAGGCTGCGCGGGCGGCTTGGGCATCTTGTCGCCGGCCGCCTTGACCGCCAGCATGGTGCCTACGGGCAGCGCCAGGTTCGTGGCGATGTAGGCGATCACCCACACCAGCGGAATGGGCCCCAGCCAGCGCATCACGAAGGTCACGCCGCCCGGCATGTCGCCGAACCCGGTGGCGTAGGCGGTCATCGCGAACGACACGCAAAACGTCATGACGGTGTTGATGATGACGGCCTGCAGCATGTTGAACGGCAGGCTGCCGCGCTTGGCGTGGAACAGCCCGGCGAACTTCTCGCCCACCTGCGCGACGGGCAGCACGAGCATCACGACGAGGCCCACCACCGTTGCCAGTACGATCTGCACAGCCAGCACGGCCGGGATGAACGGCGCGCCGTTGATGATGGTCATGGCGATGGACATGACCACGCCCATGACGAACGACATGAACAGGCTCATCACGAAGATGAAGATGAACGGCGGTTTCATGGCGAGTTTCCTCCTTGGGTTCTTCTGGCCCGCCGAGGCCGCCTGCGCGCGGGGCCTCGGCGCTTTTCTTGGCGAGCCGCTTACTTCACCGGTTTGACCTGCAGGTTCCACTGGCCGGGACCCTTCATGACCTCCAGCAGGGCTTCAGGCGCGCCCACGTACAGGCAGTTGGTGGGGCACACGGCGGTGCACAGCGGCTGATGGTCCTTCACGGAGCACAGCGCGCACTTGTCCAGCTGCGGCGCCGCCACGTGGTAGTTGCGCAGGCGTCCGTCCACCCTCTGCGGCTTGCGGCGGACGATCTCCAACCAGGTTTCGTCGTAGCCGAAGCCGTTCTCTTCGCGGCAGGCCACCTGGCAGGCCTGGCAGCCCAGGCACGCGTCCACGCGCACCAGCATTCCGATCTTGTCCTGAGTGCTCATTTACTCCTCCATCTTCCTGATAGCGCACAGCGTCGAGCGCATGGGTGCCGTTCCGAAGCCGGGGTCGGTGGTGTCGCCGCCGCCGGGAATGAGCACGTTGATGCACACGTCCTCCCAGTCGTAGCCGGGCAGGCCGAGCTCCTTGCAGGCGCTGCGCCAGCCGGGGCGCGGCAGGGCCACGACGCCCTCCATGATTTCGTAGGACACCTTTGCCTTCGCCTTGATGGCGCCGCGCGGCGACGACACCTCCATCCAGTCGCCGTCGACGATGCCGGCCTTGGCTGCGTCGGTGGGATGCACCAGCGCGAAGGGGTAGGGGTACAGCTCGCGCTGGCCGGGCACGTTGGTCCAGGCGGAGTGGAAGAAGCTGTACAGGCGGAAGCCGGCGGTCAGCACGAGCGGGTAGTCCTTCGCCACCTCGGGCGCGCTGAGGGGACTTTCCTTCGGCTCGTGGTAGACGGGCAGGGGCTCGTAACCGAAGGCCGGCATCACCGGGCACAGGAACTCCAGCTTGCCCGTGGCGGTGTTGAAGCCGGGCTGGCCGTCGGGGCGCAGCTTGCCGGTCTTGTACTTCTCGAACTCCAGGGCGCCCTGCGCGGCGGGCGTGGGGATGTAGGCGCGCTCGACGTACTCGTCCCAGGTCAGCTCGATGCCGTGGTAGAGCTTGATGCGCCACAGCACCATCTCGCGCTCGTCCTTCCACGGCCACAGCTCGGGGTTCAGGCGCTTGCCCCACTCTAGGTAGAACTTCCAGTCATCCCAGCACTCGCCCGGCGGGTCCACGGCGCGCGGCGAGGAGATGATGAGGCCCTTGAACATTTCCTCATCGACGGTGTCGCGTTCGGACCAGTCGGCGGAGGGCAGCACGAGATCGGCCATCTGGGCGGTGGGAGTAAGGTAGAAGTCCTTCACCGCGATGAACTCCAGGTTGGGCGAGGCCAGCGCCTCGGCCACCTTCTGAGGCGCCTCGTAGCAGTTCAGCGCGTCGTTGGCCACGAACACGATCATCTTCACCGGCCAGGGCTTCTGCGTGATGACGGCTTCGAAGGTGTCGTAGGGCACGTTGGAGTTGCCAAACGCGGCGAACGCGGGGTGGTCCTCCTTGCCGATGAGCTTGGAGTAGGGGGCGTTGAAGTCGTAGTCGGCGGGAATGAGCGTCAGCTCGGGGTCGGTCACCGGGCCGGAGCCAGGGATGTACACGAAGCCGCCGGGCACGTCCACCGGGCCCAGCAGCACGGTGAGGCAGGTGAGGGCGCGGCCGCTCTGCACCGCGTTGGAGTGCATGCAGCTGGGGCCCAGCATGGGGTAGATGGTGGTGGGCTTCTCGCCGCCCATCATGCGCGCGGCCTCGACGATGAGCTCGGCCGGCACCCAGGTGACCTCGGAGGTCTTTTCAGGCGTCCACTCCTGCAGCATCTCTTTGAGCTCATCGAAGCCGTACGTCCATTCCCTGATGAAGTCGGCGTCGTAGAGGCCCTCTTCGATGATCACGTGCATGATGCCCAGAAGCAGCGCGCCGTCGGTGCCGGGACGCAGCTGCAGGAACAGATCGGCGGTGTTGGCCATGTCGGTGAAGCGCGGGTCAACGACGATCACCTTGGCGCCGTTCTCGTCGACGTTCTTCTGGATGGCCTTCACCTCGGACAGGATAGAGATGGGGTTGATGCCCCACAGCACGATGGTCTTCGCGCGTGCCACGTCGGCACCCTGCATCTGCCCGGCGCCCAGCGTCAGCGCATGCGGCATGATGTTGGGAATCAGGCACACGTGCAAAGGCGACAGGTTCCAGCCCGGGTTTCCGATGGTGGACTTCAGGCGCTGGCCCCAGTCGTTCGAGGTGCGGCTGGTGCCCTGGCTCACTAGGACCGATTCAGGGCCGTACTCCTGGCAGATGCGCTTGGTGTTGCTTTCCAGCAGGTCAAGCGCTTCGTCCCAGCTGATGCGCTCCCATTTGCCCTCGCCGCGTTTTCCCACGCGCTTGAGCGGGTAGATGACGCGGTTTTCGTCTTCATGGATGTAGCGTTGCGTTATGCCGCTGCCGCAGAATGCGCCCTTGGAGTACGGGCTGTTCTTGTCGCCTTCGATGCGGACGATGCGGTTGCCTTCGGAATACACCACGGCGCCGCAGCGCTGATGGCATCCCGTGCAAACGGTTCGCGTCCGTTTCTCTGCCATATCCAACCTCCTTGTCTTTGCGGGCGGGCCGGGCGCGGCCCGCTTCTATGGTGCCAGCTTTGCGCCGTCTGGCGTCGGAAGCATCGGCCGAAACGTCCCAAATTGAAGGAAAGCACGTCAGCCGAATCGGCTGATATTTGTGTTTTCCCAGTTGAGGGTGGGGGGAAGAAGGGGTTGGCGAGGGAATGCGCCCGAGGTCCACCTCGTTGGCACGCTATACTGTTCGAGGGGGGAGGGGCGGCGACGCGTGCCGCTGCGGCACGCATGGGCATGAGGAATCGCGTCGATGCCGTGCGCCGTGCGGCGGATCGGCTCGCCGGGTCCGATGCTTCAGCGGAAGGTTTGCCCGAGTTGGTTTGGGGCAGGATGGGGGTGCCATGGCGGGTCGGGCTGCGTTTCGGGATCTTATCCCGCGTGAGCGATCGTGGTTCGTATGCGCGTGCGCGTCCGGTTGTGCGCTCGCGCTTACGCTGTGGTCGTGGGCTCGCGTCGCTTCAGGGGGCATTTCCCTTGTCGACGTGCTTTTCTTCGTTGCCGGGACGATCGTTCAAGTGCTCTGCCTGTGGCATATGCAGAAGCGCGATGTGGTGTATTCCGATCGCGTCATTTCCCTTGCGGTCTCGGTGTACGGCGTCTTGTTCCTCGTCGGAGGCTTCACCGCACGTGGCGGACATCTTTTCCAGGGATGCATGTTCGCGGCATGCCTTGCGCTGCTTGCCGTTTTGCACCTGCTGCCCGCACGGAGAGTAGGTTCCGCCGAGCGCCCGGTCTCGGAATTCGACCGATCGCTTCTTAGGAAGCCCTTGGGATATTTGGCGGCATATGCGGCCGGTACCGGGTTTTCGAAAGGCCTGATGCTGTTTCCGTTTGCCTCTGAGCTCGTCGAGCCCGTCGGAGCGGGCGGTTACGCTGCCGGTTTGGTGCTGTCGGGAGCGCTGATGTGGCTGCTGATGCTCTACACGATGCCCGATCAGGGGCTCGACAAGATGACCCGTCTGGCGTTGTTGCTGGCGGTTGCGGGGGCGTTCGTTCTGTCCCAGACCCTCCTTATGCAGGCTTCCTCATGGTGGGCCGCCGTTGCGGTCTCCCTGTGCCTTATCGCAATGGGTCTGGGGATTTTCCTGTTCACGATGTTGAGAATGTCGCTCGATTTGGTGGGCGTGTTCGCGCTTTCCCGGTGGATGCCGTGCGGCATCGGAGCGCTTTACGTGGGGATGCTGGCGTTGGGCGGTGTCGTAGGCTGGGGGTCGAGCGTTCTTCTGGGCGCGGGCGCGCAGGTGTTCTCGGTGCTGTCGGCGGCGGTGCTTTTGGCGACGGTGATCGTTTACGGTTTGAGCTCCGAGCGCGTATGGGAGGCGCGCGGGCTGCGGCGCCAAATGGAACGAGCTCTTTGCGGGGATGAGCCGGAACTGCGTCCAAGGTGGCGTGCCGCTTGCGCCAAAATCGCCGAAGAGTGCGGGCTCACTCCGCGCGAGCGCGAGGTGTTCGAGCTTCTTGCCAAGGGCCGCAACTCCGTTTCCATCGAGAAGAAGCTGGTGATATCGAACCACACCGTGAAATCCCATACCTTGAGCATCTATCGCAAGCTCGGAGTCCATTCGGCCCAGGAGCTTATCGACAAGGTGGAGGAAGCGAAGGGGGATGCATAGCGCCGGTTGGCCGCCTTCGCTTCCTCACGTTGTCGGCTGGGCTCCACGCTGTAGAACGGCGGCGCACTCGGCATGTTCCACCTCCTGCCTGCTTCGTCGCATGGGTCGGAACTCCATAGATCGATCCTTCCGTCATGCGGAATCGCATTGTTGCAAGGACGGTAAACGGAAACTGCGCCGCGAAGGCGCGATTCATCGTGAAAACCGCACTGCTGCAAAGGAATCTGCCGCGGAAGGGCGTGCGGCGCGCCCGCCTCATCGGCGACGCTGTGCGGCGCGTTTGCGGGAAATATCGGCGCGCGGGGTTGACGCGGGTCGTCCGATGCTCCATAGTATGCGCTGCGAACGCTTTAGTACAGTAAAGCGATAGAGTGGAACCGACGGAACCGCGGCGCAGACCGCGGGGTTTCCGGAAACGAGGCGGGCGCCGCGCGGCGCCGGGGAGGGGAACGATCATGGCGATGGCGAAAAGGAAGACCTGGGCGCTGGCGGCGGCAGCCGCGATGCTGGCGCTGGCAGCGGCGCTTCTGGCAGGCTGCTCCGGCGGCTCGGGCGAGCAGAGCGCGGGCGGCGACGAAGCCGCGTCCGGCGGCGACGCCGAGCAGTTCACGCTGACGGTGGGCTTCGACCAGAGCTACCCGCCCTACGGCTTCGTTGGCGACGACGGCGAGTTCACCGGCTTCGACCTTGACCTGGCCGCCGAGGTGGCCGAGCGCAACGGCTGGGCGTTGGACCTCCAGGCCATCGACTGGGACGCCAAGGACGCGCTGCTCAGCAGCGGCTCCATCAACTGCATCTGGAACGGCTTCACGATGGAGGGCCGCGAGGGCGACTACACCTTCTCCGAGCCCTACATGATCAACGGCCAGGTGATCGTGGTGAAGTCCGACAGCGGCATCGCTTCGGTTGACGACCTGGCGGGCAAGACCGTCATGACGCAGGTCGACTCCGCCGCGCTTGACGTGCTGGAGGGCGACGCGGCCGATTTGGCCGCCACCTTCGCCGGCGGCGCGCCGCAGACCATCGGCGACTACAACAACGCGTTCATGCAGCTTGAGTCCGGCATGGTGGACGCGGTGGCGTGCGATCTGTCCATTGCGAACTACCAGATGTCCGCCAAGCCCGACACCTACACCATTCTCGACACCCTGTCCTCCGAGCACTACGCGGTGGGCTTCAAGCAGGGCGATGAGGAGCTGGCCGCCACGGTGACCGACACGCT
This sequence comes from Candidatus Aphodovivens avistercoris, assembly GCA_018710945.1. Lineage (GTDB taxonomy): Bacteria > Actinomycetota > Coriobacteriia > Coriobacteriales > Eggerthellaceae > Aphodovivens > Aphodovivens avistercoris. The sequence continues at coordinate 8,299 of DVIW01000049.1, forward strand.
GCGCGAGATGTACGAGGACGGCACCGTGCAGGAGCTGTGCGACAAGTACGCCGAGTACGGCCTGTCTTTCGAGAACTGGGTGCTGAAGTAGGAGCCGACGCCAGCGGGGCGGCGCCGCACGCGCCCGCCCCGACCCTGCGTTTGCTTGCCGTGGGGATAGGAAGCGCGCCCGTCGCTTGATGGGCGCGCTTTCGCGCTGACGGGGCGACGGCTGCGGCTGGCGAGCTGGCCGGCCGCAGCGATGGCCGTGGCCGCACGGTGGCGGAAAAGGCTGAAAAGGAGGAAGAGGCCTTCCATGGAACTGACCACGATGCTGGAGCTTTTGGGCTCGGGCCTGGTGCTGACGCTGCAGGTGTTCTTCACCACGCTCATCGGCGCGCTGCCGCTGGGCGTGGTGGTGGCGCTGTGCCGCATGAGCCGGTTCAAGCCGCTGGCGCTCATCACGCGCTTCTACATATCGGTGATGCGCGGCACGCCGCTGATGCTGCAGCTGATGGCGCTGATGTTCGGGCCGTACTACCTGTTCGGCATGCAGATGGGCACCGACTGGAAGTACTGGGCGTGCTCCATCGGCTTCATCATCAACTACGCGGCGTACTTCGGCGAGATCTATCGCAGCGGCCTTCAGTCCATCCCGCGCGGCCAGTACGAGGCGGCCGAGGTGCTGGGCTACACGCGCGCGCAGACTTTCCTGAAGATCATCCTGCCGCAGGTGGTCAAGCGCATTCTGCCGGCCATGAGCAACGAGGTCATCACGCTGGTGAAGGACACCTCGCTGGCGTTCGTGGTGGGCATCATGGAGATGTTCACGCAGGCTAAGGCCCTGGCGGCGTCGCAGGTGAGCATGCTGCCCTACGTGCTGGCGGGCGTGATCTACTGGGTGTTCAACTTCATCGTCGAGATGGTGCTGACCCGCATCGAGAAGAGGATGTCGTACTACCATGACTAATGAAAACGCACTGCCGTTGCTCTCGATCGAGCATGCGCGGAAGAGCTTTGGGGAGACCGAGGTTTTGAAGGACATCTCGCTTTCGGTGGAGCCGGGCGAGGTGGTGGCGATCATCGGGCCGTCGGGCGGCGGGAAGTCCACGCTTCTGCGCTGCGCTACGCTGCTGGAGACGCTCGACGGCGGGTCGCTGGCGTTCGGCGACGTGCAGGTGGCGCGCGATGAGGGCGGGCGCGCGGTGTACGCCGACAAGGCGTCCGTCAAGCGCGCTAAGGAGCGCTTCGGCCTGGTGTTCCAGGACTTCAACCTGTTCCCGCACTACACGGTGCTGAAGAACGTGATGGACGCGCCGGTGAGCGTGCTGAAGCGCCCGCGCGCTCAGGCCGAGGAGCACGCGCGCGCCCTGCTGGCGAAGATGGGCCTCTCTGGCAAGGAGGACATGGTGCCCTGCGAGCTGTCGGGCGGCCAGAAGCAGCGCGTCGCCATCGCACGCGCCCTGGCGATGGACCCCGATATCCTGTTCTTCGACGAGCCCACCAGCGCGCTTGACCCGGAGCTGACCAAAGAGGTGCTGAAGGTCATCCGCAGCCTGGCCGAGGAGCGCATGACCATGGTCATCGTCACGCACGAGATGCGCTTCGCGCGCGACGTGGCCGACCGCATCGTGTTCATGGACGGTGGCTTCATCGTGGAAGAGGGCTCGGCTGCGCAGGTGATCGACAACCCGCAGCACCAGCGCACGAAGTCGTTCCTGTCGAACTACGCGGAAGGGTAGGGCGCACGGCGCGGTCGGGTGTTGGCTGCCAGTGCGGCTGGGTGCCGGCATGGTCGGTCGCGGCCGCCAGTGCAGCTGGGCTCCCGGTACGGACGGATGCCGGCACGGACGGGCTCGGTTGCTGCTGCGCCCGGGTGCCCGCGACTGAGTGTCGGCGCGACCGGCCGCTGGCCCTCTGACGACGCCGAGAACGAGGCGTGCTGCCGCCGTCCTGTGGTGGTGGCGTTTATTTCCCCGAATTCGCCGGTGAATTCCCGCACGGACGGGTCGCGCGTGGCATAATAGCCGCTAGTTAGGGCATCGAAGCGGCAGCCCGCGCGCGCCGACCGGTTGAAGGAGTTCACATGGCATTCTATTACGACGAGCCGTCCCGTACGTTCAACGAGTACCTGCTGGTGCCGGGGCATACCCCCTCCACCTGCGTGCCGAACGCCGTCAGCCTGAAAACGCCGCTGGTGAAGTACCGCAAAGGCGAGGAAGAGTGCCCGCTTTCGCTGGGCATCCCCATGGTGAGCGCCATCATGGCCGCCGTGTCTGACGACCGCATGGCCGTGGCGCTGGCCACCGAGGGCGGCCTGTCGTTCATCTACGGCAACCAGTCCATCGAGGACGAGGCCGCCATGGTCAAGCGCGTGAAGGATTACAAGGCTGGCTTCGTGGTCAGCGACGCCAACCTGCGCCCCGACATGACGCTGGCCGACGTGGTGGAGCTGAAGGAGCGCTACGGCCACTCCACCATGCCCGTCACCGAGGACGGCGGCCCGCACGGCAAGCTGCTGGGCGTGGTGACCGAGCGCGACTACCGCCTGTCCCGCATGTCGATGGACGAGAAGGTGGCCGACTTCATGACCCCGCGCGAGCGTTTGATCGTGGCGCCTGCCGACACCACGCTGAAGGCCGCCAACGACATCATCTGGGACCACAAGCTGAACTCGCTGCCCGTGGTGGACGAGAACGACTGCCTGATGTACCTCGTGTTCCGCAAGGATTACGACTCCCACAAGTCCAACCCCAACGAGATGCTCGACGCGCACAAGCGCTACATGGTGGGCGCCGGCATCAACTCGCGCGACTACGCCGAGCGTGTGCCCGCCCTGGTGGAGGCCGGCGTGGACGTGCTGTGCATCGACAGCTCCGAGGGCTTTTCCGACTGGCAGAAGATGACCATCGAGTGGGTGCGCGAGCACTACGGCGACGACGTGAAGATCGGCGCGGGCAACGTAGTGGACGCCGAGGGCTTCCGCTTCCTCGCCGAGGCGGGCGCCGACTTCATCAAGATCGGCATCGGCGGCGGCTCCATCTGTATCACGCGTGAGACGAAGGGCATCGGCCGCGGCCAGGCCACGGCGGTCATCGAGGTGGCGAAGGCCCGCGACGAGTACTTCAAGGAGACGGGCGTCTACGTGCCCATCTGCTCCGACGGCGGCATCGTGTACGACCACCACATCTCGCTGGCGCTGGCCATGGGCGCCGACTTCGTGATGCTGGGCCGCTACTTCGCCCGCTTCGACGAGAGCCCGTCGAACAAGGTGATGGTGAACGGCACCTACATGAAGGAGTACTGGGGCGAGGGCTCCGCGCGTGCGCGCAACTGGGGCCGCTACGACCTGGGCGGCAAGAAGACGCTCGCCTTCGAAGAGGGCGTGGACAGCTACGTGCCTTACGCCGGCGCGCTGAAGGACAACGTGGCGCTGACTCTCTACAAGATCAAGGCCACGATGTGCAACTGCGGCGCGCTGACCATCCCCGAGTTCCAGGACAAGGCGAAGCTCACGCTCGTGTCGAGCACGTCCATCGTCGAAGGCGGCGCCCACGACGTGGTGCTGAAGGACAAGAACACCTACGCGAGCAACGTGTCGCTTAGGTAAGTTCCGCGGTTCTGCCGAACCGCGGAACGGGCCGACGCTGCGCGGGCCCCTGGCGGCACAGCTGACGTTCAAGCGCCCTTGGGCGGACCGAAGTCCGACCCGAGGGCGCTTTTTCGTTGGGCGCTCGCCGGACGTTGTTTGGTGGTGCGGGTTCCGTGTGGGTGCTTATGGCGTTGGCTTCCTGGGGGTTTGCCGTCGGCGGCTACTTCGAATGCTTGCCGGTGCGCTTCTCCATGACGGCTTGGCGGCGGGCCCGCTCGGCGCGGGCCTCACTGGGGCGCAGACGCGGCTCGTCGGCCTGCTCGGCGGCTTCGACCTGCTTGCGCTCGCGCGACATCTGCATGCGGATGCGCCCGTACTCCCACACCAGCAGCACCAGAAGGATGGACATGACGATAAGGTAGCTGAGCACCGCGCCCGGAAGCCCCGTGAACCCGATGAGCAGAAGCGGGATGAACAGCGCGAACCCGAATGTGATCAGGTACAGCTTCATCACCGAGCCCTGCTTGCGCAGCACGGTGACCACCTGGTACAGAAAGTCGATGGCCGCCGTCACGCCGCCGGCCGCCACCATGATGAGGCTCAACCCCCAGTAGTCGGTGAAGTCGATGCCGTACAGGAAGCCCAGCACGGGGATGCCTACGGTGCTCATGACGAACATCAGCGCCACGGTGAGCGCCAGCACGAGCGCCAGCATGGCGATGATGATGAGGTCGAACCGCTTCCGCTTCGCTTGCGCCCACACGTTGGCGATGCGCACCAGCTGCGGCTTGTACACCACCTGCACCGTGAGCAGCAGCGCATGGGCGGGGAAGTACAGCGCGTTGAAGTACAGCTGGTTGTCGTAGGACAGCGTGCCCTCCATCACGAACTTGGGCATGTTGTCGATGAGGTTGTACATGAACAGCGCGATGAACAGAGGGAAGCACTGCTTGAACAGCTCGCCCACGCTGGCAAGCTTCAGCCGGCGTGACTTCGGGGTCTCAAGCAGCGCCAGGGGCAGCGTCAGCACCACGAACGACAGCGCCGCAGCGATGGCCATGGCGATGCTGGCCGCGGCCAGGTTGCGCGTGATGAACAGCAGGATGGCGAACACGGCGATGGCCAGAAGCGAGCGGAACGCCTGGGACACGCCGGCCAGGTAGAGCTTGTCCATCTGCTGCAGGCGGCCTTCGTACACGTCGGCCAGGGCGTCCACCATCTTGTAGAAGTACACGCCCATGCAGATGAGGAACATGTAGTTGTCGTACCCGCGGATCATGCAGTAGGCGTAGCCCGCCGCCATCATCACGAGGCAGGTGAGCACGCGGTTGACCTGGTAGTCGGAGAAGGAGTGCTTCTCGTTTATGTCGGAGAGCTGGTAGGTGCGCACGCCGTAGTTGCCCACGAACATCAGCAGCAGGCCGGTGACGAAGGCCATGGAGAACATGCCGGCCTCCTCGGCGCCCACCAGCTGCGTGCACACGATGGTGAGCAGGGGGAACACCATGCCCCAGGCGCCGGTGCCGATGGAGTTCCACACGTAGTCGCGCGTGGTGCGGTGCGAGGCGTACTGGTCGCGCTGGTCATCCACCTTGCCTTCCAGCACGATGCCCAGAAGCCGGTTCCACCAGTTGTTGATGGCGCGGGCGAAGAAGTTGGGCTTGTGGGCGCGGGCGGCCTTCGCCTTGTCGCGCCGGCTGAAACCGCGCCGTCCCTCGGACGGCTGCGGGGCGGCTGCGTTCGTCGCCGGTTTCGCGGCAGCGGAGGGCTGTGGCTGCGCGTGGCGGCCGGAGCGCACTGGGCCCGCGGCTCCAGGCGCGGCGTGGCGACCGGCGGCGGGTGCGGAGGCGTGGCGGCCGGCGGCGCGGCGCGGATCACCGGCTGCGGCAGGAGCTGCGTTGCGTCCGTCTGCCGAGACGACGGTGCGGCCGTGGGACCCCAGGCGGCGCTTGGCGGCGGCCTGCGGGGCATGGCGGTACGACGGCGCCTGCTCGGGGCGCCGCGCCGGCGCGCGGTGCGTTCCCTGCGGGGCCGCCTGCGCGCCCTCCGGCAGCGCGCGTCCGCCGCGCGCCGCGTCGTTTCCGTTGTTGCTCGTCGGCTGATCCGCCATGGTGGAATGCGGCCGGGCCGCGCGACCTCCTTGTGCTGTTGGCGCCCGTGCGGGCGCGTCATCCGTTCCCTGGGGATTATACCGTCAGCCGCCAACGGCTCCCGCCCGATCTCGGCGAAGCCACAAACACGACAGCGGTCCGCACTGCGGCGCTCGTGGCGACCGGGCGCAGCGCCCGGATGCGCGCGCTGGCCGGACGCAGCGTGTCGCTGCGGAGTTCGGGCATCGCGGCAGCCGCGCGCGGCGGCTCGTCCTACACGAACCCCACGGCGCGTTCGCGCGCGGCGCCCATGTCGGGGTCGGCCAGGGCGGCGCGCACGTCGGCGGCCTCCATCACCGCGTTGTCGGCGCGCAGGGCCTGCTTGATGACCACGCGGTCGAACAGGCGCCGCACGCTGCGGGCGTTGGCGAACCCCGGCTTGCCGCGCAGACCGGCGACGGCGCCCGGCAGCTCGCGCTCGGCGCCTTCCGACAGCGTGAAGCCCTTCGTGCGCGCGAACAGCCGGAAGATGTCCGCCAGCTCGTCGTCGCGGTAGCTTTCGAACGCCACGCGGAACCCGAAGCGGTCGCGCAGGCCGGGGTTGGACTCCATCAAAAGGTCCATCTGGTCGGGGTAGCCCGCCGCGATGCAGATGAAGCGGTCGCGGTCGGCGTCCAGCATCTCGTTCAGCGTGTCCACCGCCTCGCGCCCGTAGTCGTTCGCGCCGCGCCCGATGAGACGGTACGCCTCGTCGATGAACAGGATGCCCCCGTAGGCGCGCCGCACCATGCTGCGCACCAGATGCGGCGTGTGCCCCACGAACCGCCCGATGAGGTCGGCCGCGTCGGCCTTCACGAACACGCCCTTGCCCGACGTGACGCCTGCGGCGTCGTAGTACGCCAGAAGCCGCCGCGCCAGCTCGGTCTTGCCGGTGCCCGGCGGCCCGGTGAACACCATGTGCGCGCTTTCCAGCGCCTCGCGGCCGTGCTTGACCACGGCGTTGCCGATCTCGAACACCACCCGGCGCTGCTCTTCAAGCCCGATGAGGTTGGCGAAGGGGTCGCTCGCCAGCGCGCGCTGCGCCTCGTCGGCGGGATGGAAGTCGCGCGGGCGCGCCACCTCGTGCTCGGGGTCCATCGCCGCCACCTCGGCGATGAGGTGCAGCTGCGGGGCGTTGCCCGCCGACGGCGCCACCTCGTGGTAGGTGACCTCGCAGTTGTCGAACACGCGCTTCATGGCCATCACGCCGTTCTTCGCGTTCGACGATCCCAGGCCGACGAGCGGCTTGTCCGGCTCCTTCAGCAGGAAGGGGAAGCGCGTGCGCCCGCCTTCGCAGGCGGCCTTGCCCACGATCACCTTCATGTTGGCCCCGCGCAGGAAGTTCACGGCTTCCGCCATGCCCTCGAAGTCGGGCTCCTGCGCGCCGTAGTCCAGGATGCCGGCGTAAAACGTTCCGATGGGCTCCATGTCTGCTCCTGTCCCTTGCGTCCTTCGTTGTTCGAGCGCTCGTCCTTACGCTTCAAGCAGCGTGCGCAGAAACGCGCGGAACCCGCCCTCGCGGCGCGCGTCGCCGCAGCGTTCCACGGCGCGTTCCAGCCACGGCCAGCATTCCGCGAAGAAGCCCCGCATCTCGCGCAGGGCGGCGTCGGTTTCCGCGGCGTCGCCGAACACCAGGTCGCGCCGCCAAGAGATCTGGCCGCTTGCCGGGCTGGCCTCGAAGTTGAACCAGCGGTCGTCGCCCTCGCGCCGGCAGGCCGCCAGAAACGACGCGACGGCCCCGGCGCTGGCGGGCAGGATCAGGGGCAGGCGGGCGACCAGGTGCGGCTGGGGGTCGCAGGCGTACTCCACGGCCACGCGCGCCGGCCCGCATTCCAGAAAACCCGCCGAGCGGCGGTCGTCCACGGCGTGGAAGCGCACCTCGGCGCACGAGGCGCAGGGCAGGTCGTTGTCGGGGTAGAACATGGCGTCAGTCCTTTCCGTCACGGCGCGGGGGCGCGAAGTCGTCGTCGCACTCGGTGTTGAGGTCCAGCTCGTCCAGCTCGTCGCAGCGTCCGCTGTACAGGGCGAACGCGTGCTGGGCGCTGGTTCCCTGCGACACGAGCAGGAACGGGCGCAGGGCGTCCTCGCAGCTGACGAGCGCCAGGTCGAGCAGGTGCCCGAGGCGCTCTGGGTCGTCGGTGCCGCAGCAAAAGCCGAAGCGCACCGCTCCGTCGGCGCCGATGGGCGAAAAGCCGCGCAGGCGCAGGATGCCGTTGGCCAGCATCGCGAACACGTTGGCCTCGAAGATGCGCCCGGGGTGAACGCGGAAGCCGGTGTCCACCACCACGCGCATTGCCTGGCGGCTCACGCGGGCGCACTCGATGCGGCAGCTGCGCCCGACAAGGGGCGAGGCGGCCTCGTACACCCGGCCTGCGGCGTTGGGGTGGAACACGTAGCCGGGGCAGTCGCGCAGAAGGCGGGCGAAGGCGACGCAGCCCGCTGCGCCGGGGAACGCGTCGTCCCAGGAGATGCCGAACTCGAAGCCTGCAGGCTCGGGCCCGCCGTCGCAGGGGCGCGCTGCGCGCCGAGGGCCGCGCCCCGCCGCCGCGGCGCCGTCGGGCGCAGCGGCGGGGTTGGGGCAGGGGGCGTCCTCGTCGGGCGCGGCGGGTTCATCCGGCTCGTCCGGCACGCTGGACGCGTCAGGCTCGCAGGCTTCGGCGCCGCCGGAGCAGCTTGCCTGCGCGTCGGGTTCTTCGTCCTCGGCTTCGCTGCTGTGCGCTTCCGCTGCTGCGGGGCGGCCTTTCCGGTAGCGGGAAACGAGGTCGTCCAAGACCGTGCGGGGCGCGTCGGCACCCTTCGCGTGCGCGCCCGGGGGCTTCTTCCGCTTCGGCGCGGTGCTCTCCACCATGTCGATGGTCAGGTCTATCATGCGCGCCCCTCCATCCCGCCGTTGTCCTGATGCTTGCTGTGCGCTTCCGCTGCGGCGCCGCCGTCGGCAGGGGTCGTGGCGGCAGGGGCCGCTTCGGCGTCATCGGCAGGGGCTGCGCTGGCGGGGCCCGCCTCGGCGCACGGAGCGCCGGCGTCCGCCGCATCCGCAGGGGCCTCGCCCGCATGCAGCGGGCCAAGGGCGGCGTCCAGGATGGCCTGGGCCTCTTCCATCAGATCGGGCGGCTGCAGCTCGGTGCACTCGGCGCCGCGCAGGTAGTGGAATGCGCTCTCAAGGTAGCGCTCGGACAGAAGGCGCGCCTTGATGCGGGCATCGGTGCGCAAGAACGCGCAGCGGGCTTCCAGCTTTCCCAGCAGCGCGCCATCCTGCTGCACTTTGCGGCGCAGCCGCGCCGCCTCGCTCGGGTGCGCGCCGGAAAGGCCGCCGCGCCCCTCGCCGTCGCCGCAGGCGCCCTCGCTTGCGGTGGCCGCGGCGGCCTCGAGCTCTTCCAGGCGGCGCCCGTCATCGGACAGGGAGCGCTTCAGACAGCCGACTTTCTCCTGGGCGCGGCTGATCTGCGAATGGCGCAGCTGCGCGAGCGCGCACACACGGGCCAGGTAGTCCGCATGCAACATGTCCAGGTACGGCGAGCGCGCGATGCCGTCTTCGCCTTGCACCAGGCCGCGGTTGGCGTCGCGGCCGCCCTGCCGGGCCAAATCCCACTGTTCAGTGCGGCCAAGCGCGCTCTCGTCGAACCAGGAGGTGCCGATGCCGCGGTAGTCGAAGTCTCCCTCGATGTCGTCCGGATCGCCTTCGCTCACCACGAACAACATCTTCGCCAGGTTCTCCATCATGCGTCCTCCGTTTCCTCGTCGTTTCAGGTTGCGGATCAACGATACCCGCGCCCTTTCCGGGCGCGACGGGGGGAGGCGCTTCCGCCCGAGGGGGAGCGCAGGGGAGGCGCGCTCAGGCGGCCCTTGTCGGCGCGGCGGGCGCAGCGGCTGCGGCGGACGAGGCGGCCGCGACGGGCGCCGCCAGGGCCAGCGCTTTGGCCAGGGCGGGGTCGGACTGCCGCAGGATCCAGTCCAGGGGCTCCGCCACGCCGACGGGCGCGTAGGGGCCGCTTCCGCGCGCGTGGCCGATGGCGCTGCAGGCGAAGAAGCGCGCCGTCTTGAACCGCGCATCGACGGCGTTCAGGAAGTTGCCCATGCCGTGGTCGGCCAGAAACGCGCGGCAGAGCGCGTCATGTGCGTCGGCGGGGGAAAGGGAGGCGTCGCGCGCTAGGAGCGCCCGCTGGGCGTCGGCGTCGAAGAACCGCGCCAACCCCGCCTGGTCGATCTTGCCCAGCACCACGGCCAGCGGAACGGTCAGCGGGGAGCCGGCAGGCGTTTCGGCGGCGTCCTGCATCTTGGCCACGAGGGCGGCCAGCACCCGGTTGGGGTCCTCCGCGCCCACGCCCGCGGCGTCCACCATGCCCAGGCGTCGCCGCAGCGCGTCGCCCACCTGCGGGATGGACATCGGGTCGATCATCAGCACCACGCCGTCGGCGAAGCCGTAGTGCAGCTGCCGCTCGTGCTCGGCGTTGGCGACGAAGGCCTCGCCCGCCACGTCCATCAGGTGCACGATGCGCGCCGGGTCAAGGCCCGGTCCTTCCAGGCGGAAGGTGAAGGGGGCGGCGGTGGGCTGGGAGGGGTCGGTGGACTCGGCAGTGAGCGACACCTCGCCGGCGGCGTAGTCGGCCAGAAGGGCGCGCTCGCGGAGGGCGGCCGGGCCGGTGCCGCAGGTGGCGAAAAGTCCGCGGGCTGGGGCGGCCTGCCGCATGATGCCGTAGGCGGCGGCGTTCAGAAACGCCGTCTTGCCGGTGGAGCGCGCACCCGCCAGGGCGATGCACACCGCGCGCGCCTCGGTTCCCTCGACGGGGTGGGGCGCGGCGGGGTTGGTGCACACCGCCTGCAGGTCGGCGCGCTTGAAGGAAGCGCCGCCGGTGAGGGGCACGTTGCTTCCGAAACGGGTGCAGGGCAGCTTTTGACCGCAGCGGCACGTGTGGTGCAGCACCCCGTGCTTGTTCGGCCGCAGGCGGTAGTGGATGGCGCCGCAGGAGGGGCAGCGGTAGCCCGGCAGCGTGAAGGGGGCCTTGCACACCGGGCACAACCCCCGCACGCCCCGCCGCCGCGCCCCCGCCGCGTCAAGCGCGCCCACCGCTGCCGCGGCGATGCCCTGCGGCGCGGCGCCTGCCGCCACTGCGACGGCGTGCAGCAGCGCCAGCACCAGGACGATCGCCGGGCCGAACACCGCGACTACCGCGCCGGCGCAGGTGAAGAGCGCCGCTGCGGCCAGGCGGATCAGGATGCTGTCCGACGTTGCCGAAAGCCATCCCTTCGCCCGGCGCAGGAGGTCGACGGCATCGTCGGCGGTGGCTTTGAGGGAGTGCTTGGCAGTGGCCCCCAGGTCGGAAAACCCGCGGTCCAGAAAGTAGTTCGCCGGTGCCGGGTCGGGCGGGAGCAGCCGCTTCGTGGCCTGGGTGGTTCTCTTCGACATAGCAGCTTCCTTTCGGGTCGAAGGGGAGGAAAAGGGGGCGGCGCTGTTGGCGTGGCCGGATGCCAGCGCAGCCTGGGCCGGGGCGGCCAGGCGCTGGCGCTGGCGCACTAGGGGCGCGGTCCGGTGGTTCCGGTTCCCGGGCTTGGCCCGGCGCTCGCGCCGGTTCCCGCACCCGAGCTTGCGCCGCCCGTGCCCGCGCCACCGGCGCTGCGGCGCACGTCCTTGAACGCGTGCAGGTAGTTGCGCAGGGCGTAGGCCCCGCCGAAGCACGCGGCGACGGCCAGCAGAGCGAGGCCGCCCAGCAGCTCCAGGATCTGCAGCGCCCAGGCAAGGACGGTCAGGGCGATGGGGATGCCGATGATCCACCCGATGCACCCGCATCCGCTTCCGTTTCCGCTCATGGCTCCTCCTTTCCCGCGTCCTGCTGGCGATGCGGGGACGCGACGGCCTAAGCCCCCTGGTCCGGGGCTTTCCGCGTGGCCTTCTCTTGGTGCTTTTCGGTTCCTTCAGGCTTTGGGGTCGCTGCATCGCCGCGATCCCAGGGTCTGCGTTCTCAGGGGCGGGCGGAACGTCGGGCGAGCTGCGCCCGGACTTCCTCCCAACCGCGTTTCAGGCGGTGCTCTTCTTCGGGAGGCAGCGTGCGGGGGCGCGTGCGGGCACTCGGCCAGCTGCGCGCGGGCTGGACCTCGTCCTCGTCCAGCTGCAGGGGACGGGGCTGCATGAGGAACAGCTTGCGCTCGAAGGAGGCCACCATTCCCAGGTTGATCGCGCCAAGCGGCTCGGCTGCCTGCCGGCGCGCTTCCGCAAGCGACAGCGTTCCCAGCGATGGTTGCGCCATGACCAGGTGGAGGACATCGTCCTCGGCGGCGGCTTCCACCTCGAGCCAGGCGATCAGGTCTTCCACCGACTGCCACGAGGGACCCGGCGTGGCGGCGGGCAGCGGGAAGGATCCGCCTGCGCCGTCCGCTCCGTCGTCCGTCGCGCGCAGCGTGCAGGCGGCCAGCACCGCGTAGGCGCTCGCGCGCCGCACCGCGAAGGCGTTGCCGTCGCATTCGTCCACGATGCCTGCGGCGGTGCGGCGGACGCGCTCCCAGTCCTCCGCGTCCCACAGGTTGGGGCAGGTGGCGGCGTAGAACCAGGCGAAGCGCGCGCACTCGTCGTAGGCGGGCCCCGGGCCGGACAGCTGCCGCAGCGCTTCGGCACCGACGGCCTCCAGGGGCCCGGTGCGCAGGGCGTCGGCGCGCCAGACGGGGCAGGGCAGTTCCACGTTGAACAGGCAGGCCCACGCCAGGCAGTCGAAGCGGCCCAGCGCCCGGCGCGCTACCTGCTCGTCACCGGCAGCGATGTCGGCTGCCACCTGGTCGAACAGCGCGGAGGCATCCGGCGCCTCGGCCGCGCGCAGCAGCGTGTCCGCCCAGTGGCAGCCCTTCAGGACGCTTGTTGCCGCCGCGTCATCGGGGCGGGCCGCCAGCGCGTCGGCGCTGATCTCGTCGACGGCGCGGCGCAGCACCAGCAGGTTCTCCGCCCGCAGCCAGGAGCTCGCGCGCGCCTCGGCCACCATCTGCGCCTGCCGCGCGTTCACCGAGCCGCTGAGGAACGCGTCGCGCCAGAGGGCGGGCAGCTTGCCCCCCGTGTCGAGGAACAGTCCCAGCGAGGTTTCCACCAGAATCCGCTTGCGCTCGGACGATTCCTCCTGCGCGTAAAGGCGCTCCACCAGCACCCGCGCGGCGAAGGACTGTCCACGCTGCTCGGCCAGAAGGGCGGTTTGCAGCACGATGCTCCCCCAGCCGCCGGCGGGAACCCGGCGTGCCAGCTCGGCCAGCAGGTCGGCCACCTGCAGCGCCGACCGCTCGGGGTCGTCCATGAACCAGCGCGCCGCCAGGCAGGCGAACAGCGACGAGAACCGCACCTCGATGCCGGTGGACGCGGGGCCGGGCTCGGGACGGAGCAGCGTTTGGAGCGACGGCGAGGTGCGCAGCGCGGCTGCGGCCGTCGCAGGGGCGACGCCGCGGTCCTCCAAGCGGCCCATGAGCGCGTCCGTTCCAATGAACACGCTGCCGCCCTCTGTGCGCGCCGGACCTTCCAGCAGCGCCTCCATGGCGGCATCCACCATCTCCTGCAGCAGCGTGCGGTTGGGGAAGCGATCGGACAACGCGTCGGCCACGTCGTCGGCGGAGGCCACCGAGCCCCCGTCGCGCAGCTGCGCCGCAAGGGCCGACAACAGCCCCAGGTCGCACGAGCGCCGGTGCACGTTGAAGCCCAAAAGCCCCAGCGCGCGTTCCAGCGAGGACGCCAGATCGGCGAAGCCCCAGCGCGCGCCGCTGCCGAACCACGCCCACCAGGCGCGCAGGAACCGCTGCAGCGCGTCGTCGCGGCGCAGGGCCGCCTCGTCAACGGCGAACGCGTTCAGGGTGCGCGCTGCGCCGGCAGCTTCTGCGCTGCCTCCCGTTTCGGCCTCGGCTTCAAGGGAGCCGCGCAGCGTCCGCTCCAGGTTGCCCCACAGCTCCGTCCGGCCGGGCTCGGCCAGCGCCACCACGCAGCGCGCCTCGCGCAGCGCGCGCTCGAACGCCGCGGGCAGAAGGGGCCCTTCCGCGGATGTGCCCGTGAAGTCGAGCAGGACGAACGCGCCCTGCGCCCGTGCGCCCGCTGCCGCATCGCCGTCTGCCGGCGCGCCGAGGGCGGCTAGCGAGGCGGCCGCTGCGGCTTCGAACGCCGCGTCGGCGTCGGTATTGCCGCCGCCTGCGCTCCCCTCTTCCGCTGCGAGGCAGCGCTCGCGCGAGAGGTACACGACGCCTGAGCATCCGTCCAGGTCCTTCGCGGAGGCCACGCCGTCCAGGCCGACCAGGGGGCGCTTTGCCAGCGCCCCGGCCAGCAGACAGGCGCGCAGCAGGAACACGGCGAAGGGGTCGTCGGCGCCCACCAGGCAGACGCGCTGCTCGCCGCGCATCCGCTTCGCGTCGGCGAGGGGCTCGCGCAGCGGGCTTCGCGCCGGGGCCGCTTCTGCGGCGGGCAGGGCCAGGCTGAGCGTGGGGTCGGGCTGCCGTGCGGGCAGGGGGGCGCGCAGCGCGCGCAGGCGGCGGTCGTCCAGAGGGATGGCGCGCCGCGGCAGCGTGGCGTCTGCGGGTACGGCGGGGGCTGGCGCCGGAACGGGCGCAGATGCTTGCTCGGGTGCGACTGCCTGCGCAAGCCCGCTTGCGGCTGCGGATACCGTCGCATTGCCCTCGGCTTCGTCCTTCGCCCGCTGCGCCCGGCGACGCGCTTCGTTGCGCAGTGCGATCAGGGCTTTCCGTCCGTTGCGGGGCCGCGCCGCCGCAACGGCTCCCGCCGCGCGCGCCGCGTCCGCTTCGCCGTCCGTTCCGCCCGCCGCCTCTTCCGCACCCACGCCGCATCCGCGCCGTGCATCCGCCCGCGCCGCGTTCCGCAGCGCGGCCAGGGCCCGCAGTCCCGCCGCGCAGGCGCTGCCGTCATCCGCGCCCTTCGCCGGCGCCCCAGCGTCGTCCGCCACCGCAGCCGTCCGCTCCGCATCCGCCCCCTGCGTCGGGCCCGCGTCGGCATCTCCCCGCGCCAGGCGGCGCAGCTGTGCGAGCGCCTTCAGGCCCGCGTCCGGGTCGGCCGCCGTTTCGCCTTCCGTTTCGGAAAGCTGCGGCTTGGCCTCGGCCTTCGGCAGCTGGCTGCCCTGGCGCGCCAGCGCGGCCAGTTCGTTCATGGCGGCCAATCCCCCGGCGCAGGCGCCATCGGTGGCAGGGGGCTCGTCCAGCGTCCAGCGGTTCGTCCGCGCGCCGTCGGTCCAGCCGGCCTGCCCGCGCCCCAACTCGAAAAAGCCCCACGAGCCGCCTTCCTGCGCCCGGCCGCGCTCCGCCGCCCCGTCGTCGCCGAAGCGGCGCTCGACGGGCAGCGGGAACGCCCGCACGCCCGACCCCAGCCAGTCGGCCGTGTCGTGGTGCGGCCCGTTGACCGAGCGCGCCTCCCAGGGCGCGCCGGCCACGGCTCGGTGCAGGATGTCGTCGTAGGGCTTCAACGCCTAGTCCTCCAGCATCAGAGGCGAGATGCGCTCCACTTCCTCCAGGAAGGCGGCGCGCTCTTCGTCGGTGAACTCCGCCCGCGCGTAGCGCTGCAGCGTGTCGTACTCGTCGAAGGCCACGGACATGGTGAGGTGCAGCATGCCGCGGAAGCCCTCCGGCGCCTGCTGGCGATCCTCGGAGCGCAGCACCGTGCACACGTACACCTCGCCGTCGCGGGAGTCCATCTCGATGCGGGTGTAGCGCATCTCGTAGCAGCGTTTGCAGATGAACATGCGCGCGATGGGCAGCACGCGGCGGTCGATGTCGAAGGGGTAGCCGGCGCGGATCTGCACGCAGTCGGCGTCGGGGGTGTAGATGACGCGCACCACCAGCTTGCGGCCCTCGCCGTCGCCCATGCCGAACTGGGCGGTGATGAAGTCGTCGTCATCGTCGCTGTACAGGATGTTCTTCAGCTCCATCTCGTACACCATGATGCGGCGAATGTCGCGCCAGGCGCCCTCTTGGCTGGGGCGCTCGGCGGGTTCGGGGTCGCTTTCGACGTCGTCGTCGAACATCCCGGCCAGGGCGCTCAGCTCGTCGCCGGCCCCGCTGGCGCTGTCGGCTTCAAGGCCGTCGGTCTCCACGTCGAACAGGGCGGCCATGGCGCGCAGCTCCTTCGCCTCGTTAGGCCCGCCGGTGTTCAGTTTCTCGCGCAGATCCTCCACGGTTTCGGTCAGCGATGCGCGCTGCTTGTCGTCCAGATCTTCGTCGCTTGCGATGGTCTTTTGCAGGTCGTCCAGCTTCCGGGCGATCTTGCCGCGGATCTTGGCGATGAGGTCGTCGTATTCCATGGGGCCCTCCTGTCCTTTCGGGTGGTTGGGCAGCGGGTCGCTCCCGCCGCCGTTTTCGCTGCGATGCCAGTAAACCATGCGCGGCGGCGGGGCAGCGCCCTCCCGCCGCGGGGATGCGCGGGGAAACCCGTCCGTCAGCCTTCGGAGAAAGCGGAAAGCCGGGGAAGGTAGGGTGCGGCCTGCTCGGCGTAGCCGGCCAGCGGCTGGCCGAACCCGAACGCGGAGGCCGTGCGCAGAGCGCAGGCGGCGGCGCGCGCCTCGTCGGCGGCGCCGAGCAGGCACTGCGTCAGCAGCTCGCGGTACGTCTGGCTGCACAGCAGGTCGAAGGCGGGGTAGTCGGGGTGCGTGCGTGAGCCGGCGTAGTCCAACGCGAACATCAGGGCCAGAAGCGCGGCGTCGTCGGAGGGGGCGCGCAGGGCTGTGCGGGCGCGCGCGTCGTCCGCGGCGTCGGGTGCGGCTTCCGGCTGCGGGGCGCCGTCTTCGCCGTCGTCTTCCTCGGCGGGCCGTCCGCAGGCGCCGAGCAGCTGGCGGCACATCCGCACGCCCGTCGCCGCGCCGCGCTCGAAGCAGGTCTGCTGGTGCGCGTCGTCAAGGCCCTCCATGTCCATCGCGCTTTTCGGCATGCTCTGCCCGCGTTCCACGCAGCGGCGCACCCACAGGCCCGCCCAGAAGCCCTTCATCGCGGCGTAGGGGAAGCCCACCTCGCCCGCGCGCATGTCGATGATGCCCAAACGCGACATGATGAGGTCGCACACCTCGTCCTCGTCCAGGTCGGCGCCGGCGCCACCGCCGCCCCTCACCTGGTAGGCACCCTCTTCGCTGCGGTAGCGGCGGAACCGCTCGATGAACTCGGCGGAGGGCAGCGCGCTTTTCCCCACGGTCAGGTCGAAGGCCAAACGCTCCAGCGCGAAGCGGTCGAGGGGATCCAGCGTGGCGCGCTTGCGGAACCGGTCGTTGATCTGCGAGAACAGCCACCATGCGCCGCGGCTGGCGGCGTTGCGGCTGCGCTTGAGCTCCAGCGCGCAGGCGGTCAGCATGAAGGGGTTGCCCATCACGTCGCGCAGCCCCGCCACGGCGCGCACCTGGGAAAACGTCGGGCCGGCGTAGGCGTCGGCGCCGCCGCGCGAGGTGACGCGCTCGAACAGGTTGCGCTGGCGCGCCGGGTCGAACGGCGCCAGGCGGGCGCGCGCCGCGTCGGGGCCCATGAGCCCATGCAGCGCCTCGGTGTCGTCGGGCGGCAGCGGGCGGCTGGCCACCAGCAGGCGCGCCACGCCCGCCTGGTCGGCGAACTCCTTCAGGCGCCGCAGGTACAGCGGGCGGTAGCGCCGGGGGATCTCGTCGATGGAGTCCACCATCAAAAGCACGCCCTCGCGTCCCAGCAGCTGGGCCAGCGGGTTCCCGGGCAAAGGTGCGCCGTCCTCGCCGCGGGCAGCCGCCTGGCGCACGGTGTCTTGGGACAGCGGCGGCAGGGCGGCGAAGGCGAATTCCTCGAACGACCACGGCGGCAGGCCGTCAGCGCCGGTCAGGCGGTCGTAGAGCTCGGGCGTGCGCGTCTGCGACAGCAGCACGGGGGTGTAGGCGGCCAGCCGCGCCACGCGCCAGGCCGCGTCTTCCGCGTCCCCCTCGCCCGCCGCGCCGGCCACCGCTGCGGCGAAGCGGGTGCCGTCGTCTTCCGGCGCATCCGGGTTGCCGCTTGCGCCGGCGCCGTCCACCAGGCGCCCGATGAGCTCCGAGCGTGCCTCGGCGCAGGCGGCCGCCAGCGCGCGTAGGAAGGTGGACTTGCCCATGCCGGAGCCGGCCTGCAGCAGCAGCCCACGCGGGGCGCTATCGTCCAGAAGCCAGGACACGGGGTCGTCGCCGGAGAACGGCGGGGCCACGTAGACGTCCTGCAGACGGTCGGCTCGGGTGGAGGCGCCGTCGCGCTCGGTGATTTGCAGCGCCCAGTCGCGCAGGCGCTCCAGGTAGGCGCTCTGGCTTGCCAGCTCGGCCGCCAGCAGCCCGCGCACGGCGTCGGCCAGGCACCCTTCGCCCAGCGCGAAGCGCACGAGCGCCGCGCCGATGGCCGCGGCGGCGCCGAAGGGGTCCTCGGGCCAGGGCAGGGCGTCCAGAAGCGCGCGCTGGGCTGCGGAGAACGCGTCGTGGGCGCCGTCCTGGCGCGCGTCTAGGAACGCGCGCCAGGACGGCGCGCCGCCTGCGCGTCGTCCGCGGCGCCCTCCGCCAGCTCCCAGGCGGCCACGAATGGCGCGCACACCAGGTAGTCCAGCAGGCGGTCGGGCTTGGTGCGGCGCACCTCCTGGCCGTACAGGCCGCGGCACTTGTCGTCCAGGTCGGCGTCGAAGTACGACTCCTTCATCTTGTTCTTCCACAGCTGCGGCTCGTTGGGATGCGGGCGTGACTTCGTGCCGGTCCACTTGAACGGCCAGCGCTTCTGGTAGGCCGAGCCCGTCTCGAAGCCCATGTCGCCCACGCGGCGGAAGCGCAGCAGCAGCTCGCCGTGCGGGCCGATGCCCGACAGCAGGTTGTCGACGGAGAGCTTCTTCAGGTCGTAGGACGCCTCGCCCGAAAGCGCGGAGTCCTTGATGCCGTGGAAGGGGAAGCCTTCCATCCCGCCGAACCCGGCGTTTCCGGGGACGATCCCGCCCAGCCCGCGCACGAGCGCCTCGCGCTCGGCGGCATCGAGCCGCTGCGTCAGAACGGCGAAGTAGCCGTCCAGCGGCCCCTTGCGGTAGGCGCCCCAGGGGTGCACGGCGGCTTTCGCGCCGCGCCGCGTGAGGGCGGCGCCCGCCCGCGCGGGCGCAGCGCCTGCATCCGCTTCGTAGCACAGGTTCAGATCGACCGGGGCCGCCTTGTCGCAAAAGGCGGGGCCCAGCGCGGCGTCGAAGCGGTTGTACAGCGAGCCGGACTTCAGCCGCCCGTCGTCTTCGCCGCCCGTTGCCTGCGCTCCGAAGCGCTCGCCGAGCAGCCACAGCGCCACGCAGAACGCGACGTTGCCGCGGGACTCGCCCGTGTCGGCGCCGTCCGCGTCGGTCGGGGCGGCGGGAAGGATCAGATCGCTTGCCGTGGGTTGCGCGCTCATGGAGGCTCCTTGCTCGTGCGTTTTCGCTGCGGGAACCATTGTATCGCCCGCGCTCGGTTGCGCGGGGCGCGCGCGGCCGATTCCCGCGGCGGGGCGGTTCTCCCCGCCGCGCCCCCGTGTGTCCCCCGTGCGTCCCCGTCGCCGCCCCCTGCGCTGCCCGGTGGCGGCTGCCTACCATGAAGTCAGACGCCGCGGCCGCCCCGGCGCCATCCGAAGGCGCAGGGCAAGGCGAGGGCGGCGCGATCCGACCGGACGCGCCGCCTGACGGAAGCGGGCGGGCGTTGCGGAAACGATCACGAGGAACGGAGCGCACGATGAATGCAAGGGAATGGCTGGGACGGGAAGAGGCGGGACGCGGCGGCCGCCCGTTCGGGTCGATGCCGTCCGAGATGGCCGGCGCGCACGGCTGGGGCCGCCAGACGGTGCGCTGCGTCGGCGGCTACGCCGAGGCCGAGCCGCTGCAGGAGCGCCGCGCCGCGCCCTGGGACGAACGCCTGCGCGCGGCGGAAGAGCGCGCCGTCCGCACGGCGCAGCGCCTGGAGCGCATGATGGGCGAGATCCTGGCCGCGTCGCGCGCCCTGGACGGGCTGGACGCGCTCGAGCGCAAGGTGGACGGCGTGGCCGGCGCGGTGGAGCGCCTGGCTGCCGACGACGCGGCGGCCCAGGCCGCCGGCAAGCTGGACGAGCTGTTGCTGGCCGCCCGCGCGCTGGGCGACAGCATGGCGGCGCACGCCGCCGCCGACGCCCAGCGCGTCCAGGCGGCGGACGAGGCGCGGGACGGGCTTTCGCGGCTTTCCGAGCGCTTCGAGGCGCGCATCGCCAAGACCGACTACGAAGAGGCGGTGCTGAAGCAGATGAGCGACGAGGTGCAACAGCACCGCGACGGGCTGTACCGCCGCATTGTCGAGCCGCTGGTCAGCGAAGTGGTGGAGGTCTACGACGGCATGGGCGCCACGCTGGCGCGTCACCGCGTGCAGGCGCTGTGCGGCGCAGCGGACGCCGAGCCGCTTCTGCGCGACATGGAAAGCTGCCGCCAGATGATCGGCGACCTGCTGCGCAACTGGGGCGTGGAGGAATGGCGTCCCAGCCCGGGCGACGCGCTGGAGCCGCTGCGCTGCCGGGCCGTGCGCGCCGTGCCCACCGACGACCCCGCGCTGCACCGCACGGTGGCCGAGACGATCTCGGCCGGCTACGCCTTCGACGGCAAGGTGCTGCGCCCGGCCCAGGTGGCGGTTTGCTCGCTGGTGGCGAAGCCCACTGCGGCGGCGCCGGCGGCGGACGCGGCGGATGCGGCGGATGCGGCGCCCGAGCGCATGGTGGATGCGGCGGATGCGGCGAACAGCCCCGAGGCGGATGCGCCCCGCACGGATGCGGCGGACGGGACGGGCGAGCGCGCGGATCCGGCGGGCACGGCGGTGCCTGAGGCGGCCACCGGTTCGGAAGCGGAAGCCGCGGCGGACGTGCCAGACGCCGAGGGTGCTGCTGCCCCGAGCGCAGACGCGCCGGCCCCTTCCATAACGAAACGGGCGGAAGAGGCCGTCCCGGACGATGGGCCCTCAGCCGCGGCTTCCGCGTTCGAGCCCGAACCCGTCGAGCCCGCAGCGCCCGCGGCGTCCACCGCCGACCTCGCACCCGACGAGCCCGCTTTCCATCCGGCTCCCGCGCCGCGCCGCCCGGTTCCCCCGGTGCCGCCCGCGCCGCCGGCGCCCTGCAGGCAAGGCAGGTGATGCCCCGATGCGCCACTAGGCATCGCGGCGTCGCCCCGCGACGCGGCGGCGCTCCCCAACGCATGAAGTTTCGGCATGACCTTCGACACGAACCCCTCTGACTGAAAGGAACGAATCATGGCTTCTACCGTTTACGGCATCGACCTGGGAACCTGCTACTCCAACGCCTCGTATGTGGATCCCACGGGCAACGTGGTGTGCGCCCGCAGCGCCGAGGGCGGCACCACCACCCCCTCGGTGGTGTACTTCACCGACAACGGCGACGCGGTGGTGGGCGAGGTGGCGAAGGACACCGCGCTGGTGGAGCCCGACCGCACCGTGCAGTTCGCCAAGGCGCTCATGGGCAAAACCGACGTGGCGGCCACCATCGACGGCGCGCCGAAGTCGCCTGAAGAGGTGTCCAGCTACATCCTGCGCAAGGTGGCGCAGGACGCCGTGCAGGGTTCGGGCATGGAGATGGACGGCGTGGTGGTGACGGTGCCGGCCTACTTCGGCGATTCCGAGCGCACGGCCACGAAGGCCGCCGCCAGCATCGCGGGGCTGAACCTCGTCGGCCTGGTGCAGGAGCCGGTGGCCGCCGCCGTGTACTACGGCTGCACGAAAAGCGACCAGGACCTCACCGCTCTCGTGTACGACCTGGGCGGCGGCACCTTCGACGTGTCGGTGATCGACGTGCGCCACGCCGAGGCCGGCACCGACATCCGCGTGGTGTGCTCCGACGGCAACCACAACCTGGGCGGCCGCCTGTGGGACGAGGCCATCGCCAACTACCTGGCCGACGCGTTCGCCGAGCAGACCGGCTACGCCGACGAGTACGACCCCTACGGCATGCAGGCGCTCCAGAGCGCGGCCGAGCGCGCGAAGAAGCACCTCACCAGCCGCGACGAGGACACCGTGGCGCTGAACATCGCCGGTCTGCCCGCGCGCATCCCGCTGTCGCGCGAGACGTTCGAGCAGCTGACGGCGCACCTGCTGTCGCAGACCGTCGAGCTGACGCGCACCACGCTGGACAACGCCGCCGCGAAGGGCTACACGGTGGACAAGATCCTGCTGGTGGGCGGCTCCACGCGCATGCCCCAGGTGGCGAACGCCCTGCGCGAGAACTTCCCCGACCTGCCCGTCGAGATCAACGAGCCCGACGAGGCGGTGTCGAAGGGCGCGGCCCTGTGCGCGCTGGACATCCTGGCGGGCAAGGGAGCGCCGGGCGAGGGCGGAAGCGGGGCGGCCCCCGTCTCCGATGACAGCGTGGTGCACCAGCTGCAGCTGACCGGCGGCGCCACGCCGCTGACCATCCACTACGCCACGACGAAGAGCTACGGCGTGCAGGTGCTCGACGTGAAGAGCAACCAGGACATGGTGTGCAACCTCATCATGAAGAACCAGCCCATCTCGTCGTCCGACCGCGAGGTGCGCGTCCAGCGCACGTTCGGCACCAACGTGGACAACCAGGAGACGGTGGAGGTGCGCGTGTTCGAGAACGACGAGGAAAACGACCTCATCCCCATCGACCGCGACCCCATCAAGACGGCGCTGTTCGATCTGGGCCCTTCCAACCTGCCGAAGAACTCGCCCATCGACGTGACGTTCCGCCTGTCGGAGGAAGGGCTGCTGACGGTGGCGGCCACCGAGCCGGCAAGCGGGCGCAACCTGGAGTTCGACATCCAGGTGAGCGGGCTTTCCGCTGACGAGGTGGAGGACATCCGCAGCAAGGCGCTGGCGGTGGACGTGCAGTAACGGATCTGTCGACCCGGGCGGGGCGG
>DVIW01000050.1 GCA_018710945.1 Candidatus Aphodovivens avistercoris
ATGCCAAGCGAGAATCGGACGCACTTTCTGTCCGAGCCCAAAGTTGGCGGCAGCCAACTCGAACGGTCTGTTTATAGAGGCTTAGCTGGGGATTTGCCGATTAAGCGGACACATATTCTGTCCTATAACCCGAGATGGCCCGCATCAACCGCCTGCTGCAGAAGGCGTACTACGACGTGCCGGAGGAGGCGCCTGATTTCGTTCTGGTGCAAAACGACTACAGCAAGCAGGCGTAGCACAGGGAACGGGAGGACGATATGAAATTCAAGACCCTCAACAACGGCGTCGAGATGCCGATGCTCGGCTACGGCGTGTTCCAGACACCGCCCGAGGAGACCGAGGCGTGCGTCGCCGAGGCGCTGGAGGTGGGTTACCGCCTCATCGACACCGCGCAGGCGTACGGCAACGAGGAGGGCGTGGGCGCCGCCGTGCACAAAAGCGGCATTCCGCGCGAGGAAGTGTTCATCACCAGCAAGATCTGGGTGTCCAACATGAACTACGAGCGCGCTGCCACCTCGATCGAGGAGACGCTGCGCAAGCTGGGCACCGACTACGTCGACCTCATGCTGCTCCACTAGATGATGGGCGACTACACCGGCGCTTACCGCGCGATGGAAGACGCCTGCAAGGCTGGCAAGATCCGCGCGATCGGCGTGTCGAACTGCTATCCTGAGCGCCTGGTGGACCTGTGCCTGTTGGCGGAGATCCCACCGGCGGTCAACCAGATCGAGACGCATCCGTTCCTGCAGGAGAGCGCGGCGCACGCCAACATGGACGATCTCGGCGTGGTCCACGAAGCATGGGCGCCGTTCGCCGAGGGGCGCGGTGGCCTGTTTGCTCATCCTGTGCTCTCCGAAATCGGTGCCAAGCACGGCAAGACTGCCGGCCAGGTGACGCTGCGCGCCCTTATCCAGAAGGGCATCGTCGTCATTCCCAAGACCGTCCACCGCGAGCGCATGGAGGAGAACTTCGACGTGCTCGACTTCGAGCTCGATGCGGACGACATGGCGGCGTTCGAGGTGCTGGACGATCCCTCGTTCAGCCGCATCTTCGATCACCACGATCTGCCCACCATCAAGTGGATGCTGGGCGATCTGGTGAAAGAGCAACAGCTCGGCGGCACGACGCTGTACTAGAAAGCCCGATGCGCCTCCGCCGTTTTGGAAGTACAATAAAGGGTAATAAGGCGCATCGTCGCCGACATCGCGAACACCGTGCGGGGGCGCCCCGCGGAGCCCCCGCGGCACTGCGTGCCGAGGAGGGGAATCCTATGGAAGTCACCCAGACCACGATCCTCGATCTGCTCTCCGATTCCGCAAACGGGCTTGCCATACCCTCGTACCAGCGCGTGTACTCATGGACCACGCGCCAGTGCGAGGAGCTGTGGCTCGATGTGCTGCGCGCCGGACGCGACAGCCGACCGCATTTCACGGGCGTGATGCTGTTCGAGGGCGAGGGCGCCGACTCCTTTGGAGGAGAGGATCCGCGCGACGGCTCCCCATACAGCGGCGTCGGCTCCGGGCGCATCGATGTCATCGACGGCCAGCAGCGCCTGACGACGCTCACGCTGCTCCTTCTCGCGTTCGCGCGCCATCTGGGCAAGGAGGGCGCGCCCTCCGTCTCGGGCGATGCCGCCCGCGCCGTCTGCACCGTCGACGGCCTGCCGCATCCCGAAGAGATCGCGAAGCGCTTCCTGCTCGTCCCCGGCGCCGAGGGCTCCGAGCCCCGCCTGCTCCTTTCGCGCGAGGACGACGCCACGCTGCGTGCCGAGCTGCTCGGCGGCGAGCTTCCCCTCCATCCCTCTCAGCGCGTCATGGGCAACCTGTCGTACTTCGAGGAGCGGATGGCGGATCCCGCGTTCGACGCGGGCCGCTTCTGGGACGGGGTGGGGCGGCTGTTCGTCCTGGTCGTGCACGCCGACAGCGCGCTCGACGCCCAGGAGGTGTTCGAGAGCGTCAATTCCAAGGGCCTGCCGCTTTCCCTGGCCGACATGGTGCGCAACTACCTGCTTTTGGGGGAGGACCTCGACGAGCAGGAACGCCTCTACGACGAGTACTGGTTCGAAGCCGAAAGCCTCTTCTATCCCGATCCCGCCTCGCTCAAGCTGAACAGCGCCATCAAGGCGTGGCTGAGCATCCGGTTCCGCCAGGCGCGCATCGGCAGCCCCGAGCAGGTGTACCACTCGTTCAAACGCTATGTGGAGGACGAGTTCAAGGGCACGCGCGAGAGCGTCCTCAAGGAGCTACGCTCGTTCTGCTTCATGTGGCGCGAGCAGTACCGCTACCACGCGGTCAACAAGTTCTACGCCCGCAACTGGGCCGAAGACGGCCAGCATACCCGGACCGGCGCGTACGTGCGCAAGGCGGCGAGCCACGAGGAGTACGCGACGCGCATCCAGCGCGGCGTCCGAGAAGTCGACGAGAGGTGGTAGACGGCGATGAAGATCACGAAGACGACGCTTCTCGAGATGCTGGGCGAGGCCGGCGCCCGCTACGTCATCCCGGTGTACCAGCGCGCCTATTCCTGGACCGAGAGCCAGTGCGATGCGTTCTGGGACGATGCGGTGCAAACCGCGCGCGACCGCCGGCCCCATTACACGGGCGTGTCGCTGTACCGGTTGGGCGGAGGCGACGGCGTCTGCCACAAGCTCATTCTGGTTGACGGCCAGCAGCGTCTGGCGACGGCGACGTTGCTTCTTGCCGCCATGAGGGATTTTGTCTGCGAGGACGACCCCGAGCTCGCGGATGAGCTCAACTCGCTCTACCTCACGGTGGAGACGGAGGAGGGGCGCGTCCCCAAGATCGTCCTGTCCCGTTTCGACCGGCCGTCGATGGATGCCGTCGTCCTCGGCGGCGAGAAGCCCGAGGGCGATCGAGCCTCCGCTTTGGTCCATCAGACCTACGACCGCTATATCGGCAAACTGAGACGCAGCGGCGCGGATCCGCGGGAGGTGCTGCGCGGACTGGAGCTGTTCACCATCGTCATGGCGCAGCTGGAAGGCGAGGACAAGCCGCAGCTCGTCTACGAGAGCCTCAACGCGAAGGGGTCCCCGCTGCGCGTCTCCGACCTGGTGCGCAATCTACTTCTGACCCGCGTGGGCAAGGAGGAGCAGCGGCGTCTATTCGAACTGTACTGGGAGCCGCTCGAGACCGCCTTCGACGAGCTGGAGGAGCGCGTCATGGAGCAGCGCAAGACGCCGATCGGCGTTCCGCCGCAGCGCCGCCGCGCCAAGGTGGAGGGCGTGGTGTTCGATGCGGCGCTCCACGCATGGGCGACGCGGCACATCCCGCGCGCGAACATGCGCACGCGCACCGATATGTACGGCGCGTTCAAAAAGCACCTGACCGGCAAGCTGGACATGCCGCTGGAGAGGGTTTTGGAAAGCATCAGCGCGACCTGCCTGGACTTCGCCGGGCGGATCGATTCCACCTACGCGACCACCCATATCGAGTGGGTCATGGGCAAGCCCGAGGGGTTCGGCGGCTAGGAATCCGTCGATCGCTGGGCGGGGCATACCGCTGCGTTCTGCCCGTCAGGCGATGGTGCAGTCCATCCGCCCGCTGGCGCAGCGGACGGCGGGTCGCTAACCCACCGGCAGGATGCGCTCGATGCGCAGGGTCATGACGGCGGGGTTCATGCGCGGGAAGCCCTCCGCCACGCGGCGGTGCTCCTCGGCCGTCTCGCCCTCGGGGCGCACCAGGGCAAGGTCGAGCCTCGCTCCGGCGTGGCGCGCCGCCTTGTCCTCGGCGGTCGGGTTCGCCACGTCGTAGACCAGGCGCGCGTTCCCGGTACGCTCGATGTTGGCGCGCGTGTGGTTGTCGGCGAGCATCAAGATGACGTGCTCGTCGTCGGGCATCGCCGGCGCGAAGATGGCGGCGTCGGGCGTGCCGTCGGGATTGACGGTGGCGACAACGCACACGCCCTCGAAGCGCCCCATCGAAGCGCGCAGCGCGGCGGCGTCCATGTCGGTGAACTTGCGGGTGGCGGTGTCCTTTTCAAGCTCGTCCATGATGGCCTCCTCGTTCGTTTGCCCTTATTGTAGAGACGGAAGAGCTGCCGCTTTTAACCTTTGGTTGAAAAGCGCAAGTCGTTACCGTTTTGGGGCTATAGGACAAAAAGTGTGTCCGCTTCGATTATTCACTGCCTGTACTCGGTAGGCATATGGAACTCGCTCCAGACGATCCCCGCGCCGTGCCCTTCGGGCGGCGCGCCGACTTTCTCCTCGCTGCCGG
>DVIW01000051.1 GCA_018710945.1 Candidatus Aphodovivens avistercoris
GAAAGGCTCCGAGCCATCCGAGGTAGCGCTCGAGGAACGGCTGGTCGGTGCCCCAGTAGGCGGCCAGTTCGGCGCGTTCGCCAGCGGTCATCGAAAGATACGCGCTCTGCCCGAGGTTCGCCTGCAGCGGATCGACGGGCGCGGCGGACACGAGCGCGAAGGTGACGAAGCTCACCGCAAGGACGAGCAGGGCGCACCTGATGATCTGTCGGATCGCGAACGAGAGCATGGGCGCGTGGCGGCTACCAGCTCCAGCGATCAACGTTGTTGACGATGGACCAGCCGTGTCCGTGCGGGTGCGGCTTCTGTTCGGCCACTTCGAGCCCCGCGCGCACGAAGTAGAGGTGGTCGACGTTGGCGATCCACACCCACGGCGCGTCGGATTCGGGCGTCACGCCGGTGGTGCCGTCCCACTGCGCGAGTCGGTAGTAGTCGTAGGAATCCTCGACGTGCGTCTGGCCGACCGCTTCGTCGAGGTAGGCGTCGGTCGTCGCGTTCGCGCGGCATGCGTAGTTGCCCCAGCCGTTCGAATGGTTGAGCTCGTAGATCTCGACGGGCGAGTTCGACCCCCATCCCCAGAGGATCGCTTGCGAATACGATTGCGGCTCGAGGTCGTCCCAGGACACGCCGCGCACGTTCACCTCGATGCCGAGCGCCGCCATCTGCTCCGCGAAGTCGGCGGCGAGCGCCTGGCGCACGGTGTCGGGCGTCATGTAGAGCAGGTCGAAGGAGGCGCGCACGCCGCCTTTCTCGAGCACGCCGTCGGCGCCGGCCGCCCAGCCTCCGTCGGCGAGGATTCGCCGCGCGCGGTCGACGTCGGTGGCGACCTTCATGTCGTCGCTTGCCCAGGGCATGCCGTCCGAGACGCTGTAGGCCGGCGTGCCGAAGCCGCCGAGCGTGTGTTCGATGGCGAGATCGCGGTCAATCGCGACGTTCATGGCGCGGCGCAGGGCGGCGTCGCTCGTGACGTCGTTGCCGGCCTCGTAGGACGTATCGCCGTTTTCCCAGGTGAAGCCCGATGGAAGCGTCGGCAGCGAGATGCCGCGCGAATCGACGGTGCGGCAGTTCAGCAGGTCGTAACCGTCGACGGCGGCGTCGGCGAACGTGGCGGAGGTGTAGGCGAGATCGACCGAACCCGACTGCGCGGCGGCGAGCGATGCATCCTCGTCCATGAACAGCACGACGACGCGGTCGATGAGCGGCGCCTCGCCGTAGTAGAGCGGGTTCGCGTCGAAGATGACCTGCTGGCCTTTGTCCCACTGGGTAAGGACGTAGCGGCCCGACCCGATGGGATGTTCGCTGTAGTCCGCGCCGTGGGCGTGCTCGGGGCAGATGCCGACGTTGGCGAGCGTGTAGAGCAGGATGTTGAAGGGGCGGTTGAGGTGCAGCTCGACCGTGTAGTCGCCCGTGGCGACCGCCTCGTCGACCATGGAAAGGTCGGCCTCGGCGGCGGGCGAGGCGATGATGCCGTTTACGGTGAACGCGACGTCGGCCGCGGTCAGGGGCTCGCCGTCGGAGAACACGGCGTCCTCGCGGATGGTGAAGGTCCAGACGAGGCCGTCGTCGCTCGCGAAGTAGTCGGTCGCGAGGTCGTTTTCGAAGCCCATGTCGGCGTTCGTGACGATGAGGGTCGACTGGATGAGCGGCTCGTGCACGTGCTCGCCGCAGCCCCACGAGACGAACGGGTCGAAGCCCGCCGCGGGTTCGGCACCGGTGGGCATGGTCACGATGACGCGCGCCTGGGCGTCGTCCGAAGCGTTGCCGGGATCGTTTTCCGTGCCGGCGCCGTCCCCTCCGTCGGCGGGCTGCGAGCAGCCGGAAAGCATCCCTCCGAGTGCGAGCGCGCCGCCTCCCGCGAGCGCGAGCTTAGCGAGCGAGCGGCGGGTGAGGACGGGGGAGGACGTGGTCGGCATCGGGCGCGTCATGGTTCTCCTTCGGCGATAGTGTTACGAATAATCAACTCGTAACACTATACGGATTGGAGTAACACCAAGTCAAGAATCGTAACACCGCGACCGGCGAACGGCGCCGCTGCTTTTGGCGTCCTTTGCGCCGGAGCCGGTTAGCGCAGCATGAACTTTTCCAGCTCGGAACGCTTGTTGATGCCGAGCTTGCGGAACGACGAAGCCAAGTAGCTTTTCACCGTGTTCGTCGAGACGTCCAGATGCGTGCCGATCTCCTGGTTGGTCCAGCCGCGCGTCGCGAGCATCGACACCACGAATTCGCTGGTGGTGAGATTGTCTGCCACGGTCTCCTCGGTGGCGGGGTTGTGGACGCGTCGCCATCCCGCCGAAAAGCGGTAGGTGATGTCGATGATGCGCTTGAAATCCTCGGGCCAGTCCTTTTTGATGACCGATTCCAGCATGCCGCCCAAAAGCCCGTGATGCTCGCCGAACGCTTCGATGAGCCCGTCGGGGCGGGCGAGTTCCCACGCGGCGAGCAGATGCTCGCGCGCCTCGTCCGTGCGCTTGAGGCTCATGCAGTCCATGACTGCCACCAGGCGCAGGTAGATCTCGGGAATGGGGTAGGTCTCGGGGGTCATGAGCAGGGCGCCCTCGGCGATCCCGAGGCTGCGTGCATGCTCGCCCTTCAGGTACAGCTGGTGCGCCACCACATAGAGCGCGAACGCGCGCAGACCCGGTGGGAGCAGCGGTAGGAGCGTGTCGACGGGAGGAGCCTCCTCCGGCAACGGGAGATGCAAAAGGACCGAGGACGTGTACCCCATAAACGCCATCGCCGCCTGGCCCTGCGCTGACGACGCGCTCGGGCTTTTCTCCAAGGCGTTGCGGAGCTCCGCCAAGGCGAAGCGGGCGTTGTTGATGTTGCCCAGCGGCAGGTTGGCGTAGGCGTAGATCAAGCATGCCGACAGGCGCACCGCCAGATCAGGGTGCTCGAGCAGGCTGCCGGCGATACGTGCCGCCTCCTCAGCCTGCCCGCTGAAATAGCAGCACTCGGCCTGTGCGACGGAGCGCAGGCTGGGGTCTTCGAAACGATCGATCGCAGCGTGGCATGCGCCGGGCTAGAACGAGGAGTTCAAAAGGGGCATCAGCTTGCCGAAGGCGTCGGATTGCCCATCCTCCCGCATGCTTTGAAACCCCATAGAAAACCCTCCGTTCGCCAGACCCGATGGGGCAATTGTATTCGTTTAGGCGAACGGAGGGGGATTCTGCTGCAAAAAAGCGACAGCTTGCCGCTTCTATCCCGCTATCGGCTTTCCTCCTTGCCGTGCGAGTCGTCTTCGGCGCGTCCGCGTGCGGAGCGGGCGGCTGCTACGGCGGCTCCGGCTCCCACGGCGGCGACCAAAGCCGCGGCGACGGTGCCGGTGAGCGAGTCGCCGGTTCGGCCAAGGCTGGATCCTCCCTCGCCGCCGGTGGGTTTCTCCCCGGACGAGCTGGATGGCGAGGCGATCTCGCCGCCCTGATCGTCAACGCGCTTATAGGCGGTCCGATCGACCGGGATGTCCTCGACGCCCTCGTACTGCGCCGTTGCGAGGGGCAGCTCCACCGAGACGCTGTTCTGCAGATCGCTCGCCGACATGCCGAGCTGAAGGGCGCTCATCGCCTGCGTGCGCACCTCCTCGAGCTCGCTGCAGCCGGGCTGGGTCGAGACGGTCAGCGACCCCAGGTCGATGCTCACGTCGACGGGCGTCTCGCCGTGCCATTGCTCGGGAACCGTCCAGTTGAACCGGTAGGTGCGCTGCCTGCCGGGCAGCACCACGCCCGCCTCGGTGGGCACGTCGGCCACCGGCTGCACCTCCATGAGTCCGGGTCGGAGACCCTCGCCCGTGTCGAGGTCCTCGGCGGGCGCGGCGCCGTACCAGCCCAGAAGCGCGTCGGAGTCGTTCGGCGCGTCCTTGGCCTCAAGCACCGCCTGCACATCGGGGATGTTCACCAGGATGCGCCCGACCTCGCCGGATTCGTCGGCCACCACCAGTGTGAAAGAGTCGATGGCTGTGTTGCCGTCGTTGCGGACGGTCACCAGGAACGTCTCCTCGTTGCCGGCGCACACCGTCTTCCCGATGGGGGTGAAGCCGATAAGCGACAGGTGTGCGAGCTTGGGGACGGCGTACAGATACAGATCCGAGGCGCTGTCGGCCAGGCTCGTGATACTGTTGGAGAGGAAGCCGTAGGAATCGGGCAGCGGCAGGTCGACCAGCGCGTCGGCAGGATGGTCGAGCTGCGCGATGGTGAACGGCTCCATGAACTTGTAGGCGCCCGACGCGTCTGTGACGATGCGCGACGCGCGGATGCGGTACTCGTGAGCCTCCTCGCCCGGCGTGCGGTTGCCGTCCTGGTCGATCGTGTCCTCCTGCTTGCCGTCGAGCACGGTGGCGAAGTAGAGCAGCTTGCCGTCGCGGGACAGCTTGAAATTGTCCAGGCGGATGCTCTCGTCAAGCTGGACGGTCTGAGTGTGGACCTGGCTGTTGCTGTACCACAGAGCGGTAAGGCTCCTGCCGTCCGCCAGCATGACGGCGTCCGATCCATCCGACATGAAGTCGCGCCAACGGTTCAGGCTGTACGCCCTGCCTGCGTTGGTGCTGACAACGGTGGCGGTGTGCGGATGGGCGCTGACGAAAGTATGGACGATTCTGAGCACTTTCACGATGGGAGCTTGCTTCTCGTCGTCCGAGACCGCCATGTTGTAGCACAGGAGGTACATCAGGCTGCTGGGGCTGAAGATGATCGAGATGACGACATCCTGCTTTGCGTCGGTGAGGATGTCGGTCGCGGCGGCAAGGCTTCCCGTGGCGTCGCTGAAGCAATCGTCCGGGACGTCCGCAAAGCCGCTCTTCGTGAATAAGATGTTGCCGCTCGAGTGGAACTGGCAGTCGGAGGGGTATTCCCTGTATCCGGAATCGAACACGGTTTTCCCCTGCTCGGCGATGCGGTGAAGCGCGAACGCGGCTGTTGTGTCGGAGTACTCCGGCCGCCCGACGATGCGCGGATGCAGCAGGATCGCCGCCCGGTCGGTGCGGTTGTAGTCGTCGAAGAACAGATGCTTTGTCTTGATCGACAGGTCGTCGCCGACCGACAGGAACGTCGCAATCGAGTGGGATGCGACGCTCGTGAGGGGCGAGTCGTCCCCGTCGGGGCGCGTGACCATGGTGAGCAGGACGCGGAACGCGCCGCCGTCTTTCCAACGGCTTGCGCTGCAACCTTCGTCGCACCCCACCACGTCGAAGTCGCAGTCGAACGTGTCGATGCGCGCGCAAGGCGCCGGGTTTCCGTTCGCGTCTTTGTAGTTGGCGAAATTGAATTCCACCACTTGCGGCTTGCCCATGATGCCGTTTTCCATCTTGGCGACGGTCAGGCGCGTGCGCGTGCCTACGTCGTAGGTTACGGGCACGATGCGGGCGATCCAGATGGTGCCGTCGATGGAGAAGACTTTCTGGCGCGGATCGCTGAACACGTGCTTGTAGACCAGGGTCTCGGTGGGCTTGAGGCCTTCGGCTCCCAAAGCGAGCGGCGTGATGTTGTAGCGGAGTCCGGTTGTGGCGGATTCGGCGCGCGCCTCCTCGTAGGAGTAGCCGCCGTCGTTTTGCGCGACGGCGCGCAGCTCGGCGGTTCCGGCAAGCTCGCTATCCGTGACGGGGACGAACGATGCGTCGACGCCGTTGCCGCTTTGCAGCAGGTGCGCTTCGTCGCTGGTCATCGAGTAGCCGTATCCGCTGGGGGTGTTGACGAAGAACACCTCGTGCGAGGATGCGAACGCTTCGCCCGCCTCAAGCGATTTCTTGTCATCGGGCCAGTTGGTCCAGATGTTGTTCCAGCGCCCGGCGTACAGGGGGATCGACCCCTTGTAGACGATGAACTGGGCGCAGATGGCCACGTCGACGCCGCCGTCGAGGTTCATGTGCGGGTTGGGCTTGCCGCGCGGCGAGAACAGCGCGTTGATGGGGAACGACAAAAAGCCCGATCCGCGCACGCCGATCGATGCCGCGCCCGACATGCCCGCGCCCGCACCCACGGCGATCTCCAGCTTGGGTGTGAACGTGAACCCGCTGCCGCCTGAGAATTGCGGCTTTGTCTTCTCCCCGGCGTCGACGAATTCCATGCCTGCTTCGAGTGCGAGGTAGGCGTCGACGATGAACTCGAACAGCACGTAGACAGGGAACCACGCGATGAAGAACTGCAGGGTGTAGGACAGGTTCAGCGTGAGCTCGACGTAGCCTTTTGCGTCGCCGCGCCACACGAGCAGTTGGTCGTCCCACGTCTGGTAAAGGCCGAATCCCACCTCCAACGAGGGGCTGAACCCAAAGCCTCCCGGCACCTTGGTGAGCGCGGAGCGCTTGGTGTCGGCGATGCCCGCGTTCTTGTTGAGATAACTTTGGAGCGCGTCTTGGGCCGTCCTGAACGCCTCGCTCGAGCAGTTCTCGTACGTGTCGCGCGTCCAGACGTTCTTGTCGCCCCGGCCGTCGGTGCCCTTGTGAAGCGACATGGACAGCTTTGCCGCGATGAAGATGTAGCTGAGCGGATCCATCTCCACCGTGACGGGCAGGAAAGGGATGGGCAGCTTGATGCTGCCGCCGCCGATGACGGGGACGCTTTCGGGAAGCGTGATGGAAAGGTCGCCGTTGACCAGTGACGAGTCGGCGCTGGATGTCTCGTTGGGCACGAGCTCGTCGAGCGAGAATTGCTGCCCCGGTTCGAACGACGCCTCGTCGAGGTGCCCCCGCTTGACGACGAGGTTGGACTCGAACGTGAAGCTCTCTCCGTTTCCGGCGTCGGTGGCGACGGTGATGAGGACCGGCTTGTCCGGCGCGAATGCCTGGCTTGCGTCGTCGGCGTGGGTTGAGAGGAAGCGCCCTTCCAGCGTGGCGACGGCGAGACCGGAAGCGTCGGGCACCGCGTCCGTCTGGAAGCTGGCGCCGCCTTCTTGGTAGGCGGTCACGCGCACCGGGCGGCCGTCGGAGACCTCGGTTTTGACGACGAGCGCGTGCGCGTCGCGGTTGGCCGGTGTCGCGGGGAACGTGGCGGAATCGGCGTACTGGATATCCCAGTCGTCGAACGCCGCCATGCGCGCGTAGGGATGGCCGTCGGTCGGCTCGGTGGCTACGGCCAGCTCCTCTGCGCCAATGAAGCGCATCTTGCCGGTCTCGAACGTGCGGTAGCCGTCCTTCTGCACGACCGCGCTGCCGAAGAAGCAATAGTTCTGCTGCACCTCGCCCTGTTGCTGGTCGGGGTCGGGCTCGCACAGCTCGCGCGCGTCCAGGACGGCGATGCCGTTGGCGTCGGTTACGGCATCGGCGGTTTTGCCGTTGTAGAGCGAGGTGATGTGCGCCATCGCTCCCGCCACGGGCTTGAGGTTGGCGGGATCCGTCACATCGAACAGATAGACGGGCACCTCCCAACGTTTCACCACGTAGAGGGCGTAGGGATCGCCCACGCCCGTCTCGTCGGCGTGGGCCACGCGGACGAAGAGCTCGCTGCCGTTGCCGAACGCGACCACGGTTCCGGTCGCGGCGAGCAATGAGAGGAAACTCCTGCGGGAAAAGACGGGAGCGGATGCGGAGGTGCGGTCGTTCGTGCTCATGGAGGCCTCCTAGCGACGGGGCGTGCCAAAGGGACACATCTAATCGTGCCAAAGGGACACATCTAATGGCACGCATTTGGCGCGCGCGGCGCTTCGCCGGTTCCGCATCGGCGGGGCTGCCTGCCCGGCAGGGCGAAGGCCGCTGTCGGCGGAGGAGGCGGCGAGGCGTCCGATGGATGGACTGATCTGCCATCCTTCATCTTACCGTTGAGGGTCGCGTTGATTCTCACCCGTTTGAAGGCCAAAACGGGTGGGGCATCCGATGGCGGAATCGGGATACCATGCAAGCAGACGTTGTGAGGAAGATTTCGCCGCAAGGAGGGGCATCATGAAAAAGAGGACGTTCGGCCTGATCAGTGCGATCGCGTTGATGGTTTGCCTTGCAGGGTGCGCCCAGACGGCGAAGATCGAGACCGTTGAAACCATCGAGGCGGGGGAACCCGTGCCGGTTGAGGCGGAACCGCAGGAAGAGGATGCTCCGACGGCGGATGCCTCGGCGGGCGACGAGGCCCTGCGCAGCTATTCCGTTGCGCATGTCGACGGCGCACCTGACTGGGATGCGATCTCCGTGCTCGACATCGACAACCAGCAGTGGCTCGATCCCGTGGACATCGCCGCTCATGCGCAGTTGTGCTACGACGACGAGGCCTTCTACGTGCGCATGTGGGCTGAGGAGGCGGACATCCGCGCAGAGTACCCGGCAGACGACCTCCTCGCCAACACCTACGAGGACAGCTGTCTGGAGTTCTTCCTCTCGCCCGTGCCGGGAGATGCACGCTACCTGAACTTCGAGTTCAATCCGAATTGCGCGGTGGGGGCGCAGATCGGCACCGAGAAAGCGAACCGCACCCGGCTCGTGCGCACCGATGACGTGTACGAGGCGTCGTCCGCGCGCACCGAGGACGGCTGGGAGATCACCTACAAGATCCCGTTCGACTTCATACGCCAGCTCTATCCCGACTTCACGGCGGAATCGGGAACCGTTCTGCGCGGCAATTTCTACAAATGCGGCAACCTGACGGCGAACAAGCACTATCTCTCATGGAGCCCCATCGACAGCGACACCCCCAACTTCCATATGCCGGAGTGCTTCGGCGAGCTTGTGCTGGAATAGCCCGAGACGATCTGACAGTCCGGGATCGGGCGTTCGCGCACGTTTTTCATTCCTGCTCCGTGCTTGTCCCGTGCCGCTCAAGTGGCGCTTGTTTGGGAAAATCGCGTTCGATGCAGGTTTTTGTCCGTTGGTCGACGTCGTCGCCGGCGGATGATGCAGCTCGCGAATGCCCGCAAGGCTTCGGCTCGGCGTTTCCCCTGGTGGAGTGGGTCTTCGATGCGTCGCTCCGGAAAGGCGTCAGGCATCGTGTCCGAACAAGAGGGGCTTTTCCTTTGTCGGATGTCGTCCAACGGCGATAAACGCGCATTTCCGGGCGAATTGCGGAACAAGGGGACGCAGTGCGGATTCGAATGCTGCTTCGTATCCCATCTTCGGGCGCCACCGCTCTCGCAACATTCTTGTAGCGAAGGCGCAACATCCCCGAAACAATCCACTCCTAATCTAGGGCACGAGCCGTTTGCGACGAGCGTCGTCTTGCGGCTTTGATCTGACGGAGCGGAACGGCTGCCTGCCGCGTCCGCAAGGGGAAAGAAGAGGTTGCCCGCATATGCTTATCGGTCTGCTGGACATTCTGGTTCTGGTGATTAGCTAGCACGGGTCGGATGCATGCAAGGTCCGCCCGTGAGATTGCGGGCGGCCTGATCGAGGGCCGCATCGAGCGGCCCTCTTGGGCTATAGGACAAAAAGTGTGTCCGCTTCGATTATTCACTGCCTGTACTCGGTAGGCATATGGAACTCGCTCCAGACGATCCCCGCGCCGTGCCCTTCGGGCGGCGCGCCGACTTTCTCCTCGCTGCCGG
>DVIW01000008.1 GCA_018710945.1 Candidatus Aphodovivens avistercoris
CGGCGGCGATGCTGTCCACCACGCCGTCGGCCAAGCCGGCGCGCGGCGGGTCGACCACGAGCGCGTCCAAACCGCCCAGCTCGGGCAGCTCGCGCGCCGCATCGCCGCCGATCACCTCCACCTGCGCGCGGTTCGCCTCGGCGTTGCGGCGCAGATCACGCACCGACGATCCCGCCGACTCCACGGCCAACACGTCGGCCCCGGCCCGCGCCAGCGGGATGGAGAACGTGCCGCCGCCAGCGTAGAGGTCGGCCACGAGCGCGCCGGCAAGCCCGCCGGGCGCGCCTTCCGAAAGGCCCGTCAGCACGGCCTCCACCAGCTTCTCGGCCTGGGCGGTGTTCACCTGGAAAAACGACGGCGCGCTCGTGCGGTACGCAAACCCCGCCAGCTCCTCCTCCCAACAGCCCTTGCCGGAAAGCACCTCGACCTTCTTCACCTTGCGCGCCTTGCCGGGGTCGGCCAGCACGCGCACGATGCTCGTGGCCTTGAGCGCGCTGGAAAGCGTTTTGGCCACCGCCGCGCGCGGGAAGGGGCCCGGCGTTGTCCACAGCGCCACCTCCACGTCGCGCGTGCGCAGGCTGCCGCGCACGCCCACGCGGAAGATGCCCAGATCCTGGCTGCCGGTGACGAACCGCAGCGCCCCGCGCAGGGCCCGCGGCGCCTTCTGGATGGGGCGGACGGCCACCGGGCAGGCGGCAGGGACTGCCGGCTCGTGCGACCCCTCGCGCAGAAAGCCGAGCGCCAGCGTGCCGTCGGCGGCGCGGGAGGCGGAAAGCTCCAGCTTGTTGCGGTACCCCGTCTGCCGCTTGCTGGGAAGGCACCCCCCCACCAGCTCTTCGGCCGCCGCCGGGTCGAACCCCGCCGTGCGCGAAAGCGCGGCCACCACGTTGTCGCGCTTCGCGGCAAGCTGCGCGTCATAGGACAGGTGCTGCCACGGGCAGCCGCCGCAGGCCCCGCCCAGCGCGCAGAACGGCTCCGCCCGCTGCGGCGAAGGCTCCTCCACGCGCACCAGGCGCGCGCGGGCGAACGAGGGCTTCTCCTCCACCACCTCCACCAGGGCCGCATCCCCCGGCGCGGCGTGCTCGACGAACACGGCCTTACCGTCCGCCAGATGCCCCACGGCCTCCGACCCGTACCCCATGCGCTCTATGCGGACCAACTGCTCCATGGTTTCGTGGATTCCCCTCTTCCCGTTTCCGTTTCGCACCATGATAGCGTATAATCTCCAAGGCTTGCCCTCGTGGCCCAGTGGATAGGGCGTCTGCCTCCGGAGCAGAAGACCGCAGGTTCGAATCCTGTCGAGGGCACCAGCAAACAAGCAGGGCCGGCGGACTCGCCGGCCCTTTTCGCACAGCGCGCCTTGTTGGGAAGGCGCCGTCGTTGGGAGAGCCGCCATCGCCGATTCGCCGCAACATACCCGTCTCGCCGAAGGCGCTGAAGAAGCGTCCGGGGACGCCGGACGCGCTCCGGGCGCAGACGGCGCGCTGACGCCGGACGCGCTGCCGGACGCGCCGACCGCCGAGGGCGCGGCTGAAGCGGAAGCCGACGGCGCCGCGGGCGCGGCCGAGGCCGCGGTCGAAACCGGCGACGAGCCGGCCCCGGCAAGCGTTGCGCCCGCAGCGAATGACGAGCCAGCCGCGCCCGCGAACGGCGCTGCCAGCGAATCCGAAGCCGCAGCGCGCACCAGCTCCGAACCCGCGTCCGAGCCAGCCGAGGACGCCCGCCCGCTCGTCATCATCATGCACGCCTCCGTGGGCTCGGGCCACCGCAGCGCCGCCAAGGCGGTGGCGCAGGCCTTCGAGATGCTGGCCCAGGAGGGCGACCCCCTCGTGCCGCCCGACGTGGAGGTAGAGGTGCTCGACGTCCTGGACTGGGGCCGCGTGAAGTTCGACGGCGACAAGACCGCCTCGCTGTTCACCGGCTTCACCCGCCCCATCTACGACCTCACCTGGCGCTACACCTTCACAGGGCGCCTTCTGTGGGGCGGGGGCACCATCTGGTCGCGCATCATGTTCCCCGCCTTCACCGAGCACGTGCGCAAGCGCGCGCCGCTGGCCGTCATCTGCACGCACATCACCGCGGCGAACGTGGCGGTGGGCGCGCGGATGCTTTCCGGGCAGGACTGGCCCATCGTCTGCGTCCCCACCGACTACGAGACCGAGGGGCTGTGGCCCCACCTGCATGCGGACCTGTTCTGCGTGGCCAGCGAGTCGATGGCCGAGACGCTGCGCCCGCGCAAGGTGCCCGAGGAGCGCATCCAGATAACAGGCATCCCCACCCGCGACGACTTCCGCCGCAGCTACGACCAGCAGCAGGTGCGCGAGGAGCTGGGGCTTCCCGCCGACAAGCAGGTGGTCCTGGCGCTGGCCGGCGCCTACCTGCCGCGGCCCTACGTGCGCTTCCGCGAAACCCTGGACAAGGTGCTGCCCTATCTGCACTCCTTCCCCAACCTGCACCTGGCCATCGTCACCGGCAACGACCAGGACTACGCGCGGCATCTGAAAAGCGCCTGCGAGGACCTGGGCATCAAGAACGCCTCGGTGTTCGGCTACGTGGAGCGCATGGCGGCGCTGATGGCGGCAAGCGACCTGGTCATCTGCAAGTCGGGCGGGCTGACGGTCACCGAGTGCCTGTGCGCGCAGGTGCCCATGGTGCTTCTGGGCAAGGCCTACGGGCAGGAGAACATCAACGTGCGCACGCTCACCGCCTCGGGCGCCGCCATGCACGCCACCACCGCCCGCGAGCTGGTGGACACGCTGCGGCACGTGGCGCGCAACCCGCAGAGCGCCCGCGCGATGCTGATCAACGGCAGCTTCCTGCGCCGCCCCGACGCGGCCCGCGACATCGCGCGCGCGGCCCTGCGCCTGGCGGCCAACCCCGCGCCTCCCGGCGATGCCGTCCGCCGCAAGCGGTTCGCGCACTTCTACTGGGGACGCAAGCCCGCGCACATCCGCTGACGCGCAGCGCAGCGCAACGCCGCGCCCGGCGCCCGGCGGCAGACGACCGGCGGTCACGCGGCAGCGCGGCGGCCGCCGGCCAACCGACCAACGAAGACGAAAACGAAGACGAACCACGAAACCATCGAAAGGAACGTTTCCCTATGACCTCATTCGACTCGCTCGGCCTGTCCGAGCGCGCCCTGGAAGCCGTCGGGCTTCTGGGATACGCCGAGCCCACCCCCGTCCAGCAGCAGGCCATCCCGCTCGTGCTCGAAGGGCGCGACGTCATAGCCGCCGCCAAGACGGGCACGGGCAAGACGGCGGCGTTCTCGCTGCCGCTGCTCGACCGCATCGGCTACGCCGGCAACGGCGAGGGGCCGCGCCTGCTGGTCATCACGCCCACCCGCGAGCTGGCCCAGCAGATCGGCGAGGTGTGCGAGCGCATCGCGCAGACCACCCACCACCGCATCCTCACCGTGGTGGGCGGGCTGTCCTACACCCCGCAGATCGAGCGCCTGAAGCGCGGCGTGGACGTGCTCATCGCCACGCCGGGGCGCCTGATAGACCTGATGGACCAGGACGCCGTGCGCCTGGGCAGCCTGGAGGCGCTGGTGCTGGACGAGGCCGACCGCATGCTGGACATGGGCTTTTGGCCCTCGGTGAAGCGCATCACGGCCGCCGTGCCCGCCGCGCGCCAGACGCTGCTGTTCTCCGCCACCATCGACGACGCGGTGGAGAAGCACGCGAAGACCCTGCTGAGAAACCCCGCCTCCGTGGAGGTGGCGCACCGCGGGGAGGTGGCCGACACCATCGACCAGTACCTCATCCGCACCCCGAAGCTGGCGCGCCCCGAGCTTCTGCGCGCGCTTCTGGCCGAGAAGGGGCACAAGCGCGTCATCGTGTTCACGCGCACCCGCCGCGGCGCCGACACCGTGTGCCGCCGCCTGAAGAAGGCCGGCTACACCGCCGAGCCCATCCACGCCAACCGCACGCAGAACGCCCGCAAGCGCACGCTGGAGCGCTTCAGCGCCGGCGAGGTGGACATCGTGGTGGCCACCGACGTGCTGGCGCGCGGCATCGACGTGGACCGCGTGGAGTACGTGGTGAACTACGACCTGCCCACGCCGCCGGAAAGCTACGTGCACCGCATCGGCCGCACGGGGCGCGCGGGCGAAGAGGGCTTCGCCGTGTCGTTCGTCACGCCGGAGACCGAGGAAGAGCTGGCGGCCATCCGCAAACTCATCAAGCAGGACATCCCCGAGCTGCGCCTGTCCACGTTCAGCGCCGAGGACGCCGAGCTGGCCGCCGCCGCGAAGCAGGGCAAGTGGGAGCAGAAGGCCGACCCCGACATCGCCCAGGCGAAGAAGGAGCTGGCCGCCCGCGCCCGCAAGAAGCGCAAGCAGGCGGGCCACACCGAGGAAGGCGCGCCGGTGAAGCGCGGCGCCGGCAAGCGGGCGGGCGCGTCCGCCCCCGAGGCGGCTTCCCGCCGCGCGACGGGAAGCGCGGGGAAGAAGGGCCGCTCGGCCGCTGCCGGGGCCAGCGCGCGCGGAGGCGCCCCCAAGACGGCGCCGCGCGCCAAGGCCGCCCCAGCGCGCACGGGCCGCGCGGGCGGCGCCGCAGGCGGGCAGAAGGCGCGCCCGTCATCCCACGGCGACTTCCGCCCCGGCCGCGCCCATCGCGCCGACATGGCGCGCCGCCGCGGCGGCCGCGGGTAGGCGCGGCTCCCAACAAAACGACGGCGAAGGGCTCCCCGCAGCCGCCGGCATGGCCGGCCCGCTGCGGGGAGCCCTTCTCGTTTGCCACCAGCCCGCCGCCGCTTGCGCACCACCCGCCCGAAGCGCTTTCCGCACCACGCCAGCCGCGCGTCTCGCTGCGTTGCCGCGCGGGCACGGCGCGCTGCCGCGCCGCGCTTCCCCAGCAGCGGCCCGCGCAGCCGCGCGCCCGCGCCGTCCGCCTTTCGGCACGCGGAAAGTCCCCGTTGGGCGAAATGGCACCCGGCGCGCGCGGCCCTCACGCTAAGGTGGATGGCGACGAAAGAAGGAGGAGGACTGATGAGGATCGCTGTAGCGAGCGACGGTTTGGACGTGGCGTCTTATTTCGGAGCGGCCAGCAGCTTCATGTGCTACACCGTCACGCGGGGCATCATCACCGAGTGCCAGAACCTCCCCAACCCCCACCTGGCCATCGACGGGCTCATCAAGCTGTTCCACGAGGTAGGGGTCGACATCCTCATCGTCGGGCGCATCGAGTACGACGTCGCCAACGTCCTGTGCCACGGCGGCATCGAAGTGGTGGCCGGCGCCCAGGGCAACGCCGCCGACGTGGCCCGCGCCTACCTGAGCAAGACCCTCACCGGCGTCGAGGCCGTGTGCCATCTGGACGACCCCGGCTACACCCTCGGCGAAGAGCACACCGCCCCCAGCTACGCCTAGCCCGCCGCACCGCGGCCTCACAACAGGAAACCGAAGGAGCCCGCACCCGCGGGCTTTCGTTTTGCCCGGAATCGGCCGCTTTGGCAGGCGCCTCCCGCCGAGCCGTCCTACGCATCGCAGGCGGCCCGGCCGCTTCCGCATCGTACGCCAACGCCCCCCGCAAACGCGTTCCAACACGAAGAAAGCCCCGCCGAAGCGGGGCTTTCGAGCGCGTCTTGCGTCGCGTAAGGGCTACAGGGCCTTCTTGGCGATCTCGACGATGGCAGCGAACGCAGCGGGGTCGTTCACGGCCATGTCGGCGAGCACCTTGCGGTCCAGCTCCACGCCGGCCTTCTTCAGGCCGTTCATGAACACGGAGTAGGACAGGCCGTTCAGACGGGCGCCGGCGTTGATGCGGGTGATCCACAGACGGCGGATCTCGCGCTTCTTGTTGCGGCGGTCACGGTACTGGTACTGAAGCGAATGCTGGACCTGTTCCTTCGCCGCCTTGTAAGTGCGGGACTTCGCGCCGTAGTAACCCTTGGCGCGCTTCATGATGGTGCGGCGCTTCTTGTGCGCGTTCAGTGCACGCTTAACACGAGCCATTTATATCACTCCTTAACAGTTCTTAACGAAGGCCGATGTTGCGGGCGACGTTCTTCGCGTCAGCGGCGGAGACGCCGGTCTCATGACGGAAGTTGCGCTTGCGCTTGGAGCTCTTCTTCGTCAGGATGTGGCTCTTGTAGGCCTTGCCGCGCATGATCTTGCCGGTACCCGTCACGCGAAAGCGCTTCTTGGAACCGCTGTGCGTCTTCATCTTAGGCATTGTCGGTGTCCTTCCCTTCTGCTTCCTTCTTGCCGTCGTTCTTCTTCTTTTTCTTCGCCGCCATCGCCGAGGGCAACGGGGCGATGAGCATGTGCATGTTGCGGCCTTCCATCTTCGGCTGGCTCTCGATGACCGCCACGTCCTTCAGATCGTCCGCGAGGCGCTCGAGGATGGTCAGGCCCTGCTCCGGATGCGCCATCTCGCGGCCGCGGAACATGATGGTGATCTTCACCTTGTTGCCGGCCTCCAAGAAGCGCAGCACGTGCTTCTTCTTGGTGGTGTAGTCGCCCACGTCGATTTTCGGACGGAACTTCATTTCCTTCGTCTCGATCTTCGACTGGTTCTTACGCGCCTGCTTCGCCTTGATGGCCTGGTCGTACTTGAACTTGCCGTAGTCCATGATGCGGCACACCGGCGGGTCGGCCATGGGCGCGATCTCCACGAGGTCGAGGTCCTCGTCCGCGGCGATCCGCTTGGCCTGCGCCAGCGGGAAAATGCCCATCTGGGTGCCATCGTAGTTGATCAGGCGGCACTCGCGCACCGTGATCTGGTCGTTGAGCCGAGGCTCTTGAGCAGCTATTGCGCTCACCTTCCTTTCCCCCGCGGCGTTGCCGCCGCGAACAAAAAAACCCGCAGCTCCGGGAAGCTGCGGGTTCGCGTGCGTCATGCGGCCGCTTGCGCGGCGCCCGTATTCATGCGACCCATCAGCAGCCGAAGCGCCGAACCAGGTGGGAGGCTTCGCAGCCCCCGCTTGTTTGAACAGCTCACATAGTTTAGCACAACGCCGTCCTCGTGCAAGGATTCTCCATAGGTGCTTGGACGCATGGGCGCCGTTGCTGGGTTCGGGTCGTTCCGCGGGCCTGTCGGCCCACGGAACCATTAAGCGTTCACGTAGACGTAGATCAGGCGAATGGTGTCGGCCAGGTTGTTGGAGGCGTTGGCGGTGGTGTAGTCGTAGGACAGGGTGGCCGACCAGGTGCGCTCGGCGCCGTCGATGGTCACCTTGCCCTCGAACGAGCAGTTCTCGCGCACGAGCTTCTTGCCGGTGCTGTCGTAGGTGGAGTACTCCGCCTTGTCCTCGGGCAGCACGGCGGCGCCCATCTCCACGGGGATGCCCGCTTCCTGCAGGGTCTTCTCCACCACGTGGTCGTTGCCCACGGCGTCGGCGAAGCTCAGCGAGCCGTAGCCCAGCGACGCGGTAGGAGCCGAGTAGCCCGCCTGCACCACCTTGCCGTCCTCGCCCAGGCCCAGGTACACCGTCGGCGTGCCCGAGCGGGAGTCGGCCGGCTCGTCGGCCAGCGCCACCGTCAAGCTCTGCTTGATGGGGTTGCCCTCCTCGTTCACCTCGCGCGTGCTGGTGACTGTGGCTCCGCCGCCCACGGCGGCCAGCGCGTCGTCCTGGCCCATGCCCAGAAGCGAGGCCAGATCAGGCGCGGTGACCAGCTTCTCGGTGCCGGACGAGGCATCCTCCACGCCCTCCTGCAGCGACGCGGCGGACGACGAGCCCTGCGCCGCCATCTGCACGGCGGTGTCGGAGGCGGTGCGCACCAGAAGCACGGTGGCCACGGCCGCCGCGACCAGAAGCACCAGCAAAACGATGATGACGCCGATGAGGATGCGCCGCATCCGGCGGCTCTTGTGCTGGTAGGCGGGCACGTCCTCCTTGCCGTGGCGGCCGGCGGCCTGCTCGCGGCCCGCGTCGCGGCCGAACACGTCGTCGGCGGCGAGCAGCGGCGGGCGCGCTGGCGGTTCCAGGCTCTCCAGCGCGTCGGGGTAGTCGTCCTCGGTGTCGCCGCGGTAGCTGAACCCGCCGGCGTGGGCGCCTTCGCCCACCGGGGCGAAGGCTTCGGTGAGCCCGATGTGCTCGTCGCCGGCGGCCCGCGCCTCGCGGAACGCGGCGTCATCGGCGACGTCCACCGGAGCGAACGCCTCGGTCAGGCCGATGCGCTCGTCAGAGGCCTTCGCGTCCGCAGCGCGGCGCGCGCCTGCGTTGGAAGCGGAATCGGAAGCGGCGTCGAACGGTTCGTTTGCAGCGTGTTTGGGCATGGTCGCGCCTTCCTTCTCGTATATATCATGTTGCACGGCGCTCCGGGACGCGCGGGCCGCGCAGCTGCGCGCCGCCGGCGCCGGAGCGCCGCGGGCATCACCGGAAGCAGAAATAGTATACCCCGAAGGCGATCAGCCCCAAAACGGCCACGATGATGACGGCCTTCTGCACGCCGCCCATCTTCGAGCCCTCCAGGTCCTCCAGGCTCGTGCCGCGCGTGCCGTCGGTTCGGCGCAGCGCGGGCGACTCCCCCGCCCCATCTGCCACGTCCGCTGACGGCGCCGCCTGCGGCTCGGAGCCGCGCGCGTCTTCCGCGTCGGAATCGAAATCGGCGTCGGCGTCCGCATCGGCCACGTCCGCCGCGGCATCGCGGGCCGGCT
The DNA here is from genome assembly GCA_018710945.1 of Candidatus Aphodovivens avistercoris. Lineage (GTDB taxonomy): Bacteria > Actinomycetota > Coriobacteriia > Coriobacteriales > Eggerthellaceae > Aphodovivens > Aphodovivens avistercoris. Next base: position 8,604 of record DVIW01000008.1, read on the forward strand.
CCGCCCCGGCGTCCGCGTCCGCTTCCGCGCCGCGCTCCGCCGCCGGCCCGTCCGCGCCCTCCGAGCGCGGCGCGCCCGCCTCGATGACGATGTCGTCCTCGTCGTCCATGGAAACGGCGATGCGGGAGAACTTCCTCTCTGCAGCCACGGCGGCCCCTTCCCTTCAGCAGGACGCAGCGCGCCCCGCCCCTTCTCCTTGCGGGCGGCGCGCTGCGCGCCGAACCCGTCCCTCTGCAAGCGGACGCACCCGGCGCCCGTCCCAACGATCCGCCCCATTATAAAGAAAGAGGGGCCGCCCGGCCCCCGCGCACCCGCGCCTTCCAGGAAGTCCGCACGGCGCCGTCACCTGCGCGCCGCGCCGCAGCGCCCCGCCCCCGAGCAAAGCCCGCACGCGTCGCCGCGCCGCAGACGCGTCCGTACCGCGAAGCCGCGCAGCCCGCGCAACGCCATCCGCCACGGCCCGGCGCGCCACGACGCCGCCCCGCCCGTCCGCGCAACGGGGCCGCTTCCCCGCCCGCGTCCCGCCCGCACGCCGCCGCCTTCCGGGGGCCGTTTGCATCCCTTCGGCAGATTAAATCCATATTAACAGCACGTTCACTGTTCCTCCACATGCTTTATTAGGGTAGAGTATGGGAATACGTTCGACGCCCCTGCGCGTTGGACGTTCGGGCGCTTCGGCGCCCCGTGACGTGCCCCGCACCCGCGGGGCGGAGGGAAGGAGACCATCCGATGGAAGAGAAGTATTCGTTCAGCAGGCGTCGTTTCCTCGGCCTGCTCGGTGCTTCCGCCGCAAGCTTTGGCCTGGTGAGCATGGCCGGCTGCAGCGGTGGGGAGACCTCCGGCGGCGAGGGCGGCAGCGAAGGCGGCGAGGGCGGCGCGATCGCCGAGTCGATCACCTACGCCCAGAGCGCCGATCCGCGCGCGCTCGACCCTGCGTTCTTCGATGACGGCGAGTCCGCAAAGGTCTCTGCCAACATCTTCGAGGGTCTGTACCGCTTCGGCGACACCGACACCACCGTCGTCCCGTGCCTGGCCACCGACCTGCCCGAGATCAGCGACGACGGCCTGGAGTACACCATCAAGCTGCGCGAGGGCGTGAGGTTCCATGACGGCACCGACTTCAACGCCGCCGCCGTGGTCACCTCCATCGAGCGCCAGCTCGAGCCCAACCGCACCTCCGACATGCCCTACGCGTCCTTCGTGTTCGGCGAGGAGGCCGCCGGCACCGGCGTCGCCTCCATCGAGGCGGCCGACGACTACACCGTCAAGATCACGCTGCGCGCCGCCAACACCGCGTTCGAGAAGAATCTGGCCATGGCCTTGGCCGCCCCGATCGTCAGCCCCGCCTGCCTGGAGGCGTCGGGCGGCAACGTCGGCGAGGATCCCACCGGTGCCGGCACCGGCCCCTACAAGTTTGTCAGCTGGACCAAGCAGTCCAACGTCACGCTTGAGGCCAACGAGGACTACTGGGATACCGAGAACGCGCCCAAGACCAAAAACGTCGTGTTCCGCATCATCCCCGAGAACAACACGCGCGTGACCGCCCTGACCAACGGCGAAGTCGACATCATCGACGGTGTCGATCTGGCCTCCGTCGACCAGATCACCAACAACGGCTACGAGCTGTTCGCCGAGGACGGCATGACCATCAACTACATGGCGTTCAACACCGACAGCGGCGTGTGCACCGACAAGGAGGTCCGCAAGGCTATCGCCCAGGCCGTCAACGTGCCGGAGCTCGTCGAGACCGTCTACGGCGAGTACGCCACCGTGGCGACCTCCGTCATGCCGTTCTTCATGGCGCCCTACGTCGAGGACATCAAGCAGACCGAGTACGATCCCGACGCCGCCCGCGAGACGCTGGCCGCCAAGGGCGTGACCGAGCTCGCCTGCATGACCTACACCAACTCCCGCCCCTACAACACCAAGGGCGGCTCTGAGCTGGCGCGCCTGATCCAGGGCTACCTGCAGGAGGTCGGCGTGACGGTGAACATCACCGAGTACGACTGGACCACCTACAAGACCAAGTGCCAGACCGATCCGTACGACATCTGCTTCTACGGCTGGACCGGCGACAACGGCGACCCCGACAACTTCATGAACCTGCTGGCCGACTCCAACTGGTCCATCAACGTCGCCCGCTGGAACAACCAGGAATACCAGGACCTCATCGCCCAGGGCGTCACGCTTCCCGACGGCGAGGAGCGCAACGCGATCTACCACCAGTGCGAGGAAATGGTCGCCGAGGAGCAGCCGTGGCTGCTGATCTCCCACTCGCAGAACCTCTGCGGCTACAGCCCCAAGGTGCACGACTTCTACTACCATCCCACCGGAGTCGTGTTCATGAGAGGCGTCACCAAGGACGCGTAAGTCCTGCGAGATCGTCTCTCAGTCGCGACCGCGCTCGAATGGGCGTCTAGCGGCGAAACCGGACCCGGAACTCCACCGGGTCCGGTTTTCGTTTATCGACTGCCTCAGAACCGTGCGCGACCACGGCGGGACGCTGCATGAAAAAGGCGGCGGATGCGTTCGGAACGCACTTCGGAACGCTCGTGCGAATCGCCCGAAACGCCGTTTTCTTCATGGAGCGCACCGCTAGATGTGTTTTACCGCCAAAACGGCGGAGGTTGCGATACACTTCTCCACTGGCTTTCTTTACCGAAAGCCGTTCCGCGTTTCGCAAGACGGGGCGAAACGCTTGGGGAACGGATACGTTCCCCACCCTGTCTCGACAACAGGATCGGCAAGAAGGGGGCTTTTGTGCTCAATTACATCATCAAACGCATTCTTTTGGTGATTCCCGTCCTGCTCGGCGTTACCGTCATCATCTTTTTGATCACGCGCGTCCTCGCTGCCGACCCGGCACCCGTCGTGCTGGGCGAGCATGCGACGCCCGATCAAATGGCTGCATGGCGAGCCGACAACGGACTGGATGATCCGATCTGGCTGCAGTACGTCAACTTCCTGGTTGGCGCCTTGCAGGGCGACCTGGGGACGTCGTACTACACCCACACCGCCATCACCAAAGAGATCGCCGCCCGATTCCCCGCCACCGCCGAGCTGGCCATCTGCGCCATCGTGGTCGCATCGGTCATCGGCATCGCGCTGGGCGTTCTGGCTGCGGTCAAGAAGAACAAGCTGGCTGACAACATCAGCATGATCATCGCATTGATCGGCATCTCGATGCCGGTGTTCTGGTCAGGTATTCTTCTCATCCTGCTGTTCTCCGGAATCCTGGGCATCCTGCCCTCAAGCGGCCGCATCGACCCGCTTCTGCAGCCCACGGGCGGCACAGGGTTCTACATCATCGACACCATCGCGCGCGGCGACTGGGAGGCTTTGGGCGACGCGCTCTACCACCTGATCCTGCCGACGGTCACGCTGTCGCTGTACTCCATGGCCATCATCACGCGCATGACGCGCTCGGCGATGCTGGACACGCTGAAGGCCGATTACGTGCGCACCGCGCGCGCAAAGGGACTTTCCAAGGGCTCGGTCTACATCAAGCACGCCCTGCGCAACGCAATGCTGCCGGTCACGACCGTCATCGGCCTGCAGTTCGGCAGCCTGCTGGGCGGCGCGCTTCTGACCGAGACCGTGTTCAGCTGGCCCGGCATCGGCAAGTACGCGGTCGACTGCGTGCTCAAAAGCGACTTTCCCGCCGTCCAAGGCATCGTCATCTTGGTTGCGGTGATCTTCGTGTTCATGAACCTGATCGTCGACATCATCTACGCCTACCTTGATCCGCGCATCAAGTACGGCGCGAAGGAAGAGGGGTGATCCGCGTGAGCCAGAACAAGCAGCTCGCTACCGAGCCCGCCGCTTCCGTCGAGGCGACCCAGCCCGCGCAGCCCGTCCGCGAGAAGCGCGAGGGCATCTGGCGCGATGTCGTCGCCGGTATCGTGTCGAACAAGGCGTCGCTGGTGAGCGGCATCTTCATCCTTATCTTGGCAGTCATCGCCATCGTCACCGCCGCCGCGCCGGGGATCCTGCCCTACGATCCCTACCAGCAGGACCTGGGGCAGTCGCTTCTGCCCCCCTCGGCGGAGCATTGGTTCGGCACCGACCTGCAGGGCCGCGACATCTTCTGCCGCGTGATGGTGGGCACGCAGATCTCGCTGTCGGTGGGCCTGATCGCCGTTGCGTTCTCGCTGACGATCGGCGTCATTTTGGGCTCCATCGCCGGTTACAAGGGCGGCTGGGTCGACACCGTCATCATGCGCATCATGGATATGATGCTGGCGATCCCTTCCATCCTTTTGGCAATCGCCATCATGGCGGCGCTGGGCCCCGGCATCGAGAAGGCCGTCGTCGCCATCGGTTTGGTGTCCATCCCCGAATACGCCCGCATCGTGCGCTCGGAGATCCTTGCCATCAAGGAGAATGACTACGTTGCCGCTGCGCGCGTCATCGGCGACTCCAACTTCAAGATCGTCTTCCGCCACGTGCTGCCCAACGCGCTGCCGTCCATCATCGTGCGCGCCACGCTGGGCATCTCCTCGGCCATCCTCGACTGCGCTGCGCTGGGCTTCTTGGGCCTGGGCGTGCAGCCGCCCGCAGCAGAATGGGGCGACATGCTGGGCCGCGGCCGCAACGAGCTGTTCCGCGCCCCGTGGCTGATGATTTTCCCCGGTCTTGCCATCACGCTGGCCGTGCTCGCCTTCAACCTGCTGGGCGACGGCATCCGCGACGGCCTTGACCCCAAGTCCAGGAAGAGGTAATTCCATGCTGCTATCCGTGAAGAACCTCTGCACCGAGTTCCCCGTCAAAAAAGGCGTGGTCAAAGCGGTCGAGGACGTGAGCTTCGAAATGGACGAGGGCGAGATCCTCGCCATCGTGGGAGAATCCGGCTCCGGCAAGTCCGTCACCAGCCTTTCGGTGATGGGCCTGCTCGCCGAACCCGGCCACGTTGCCGGCGGCACCATGGAGTTCGACGGCAGGGATCTGGCGAGCCTGTCGGAGAAGGAGTACCGCGAGATCCGCGGCAACGACATCGCCATGATCTTCCAGGAGCCCATGACCTCGCTCAACCCGGTGTACCGCATCGGCAACCAGATCGTCGAGGCAATCCGCACCCACGAGAAGATCGACAAGAAGGCGGCCATGGAGCGCGCCGTCGACCTGTTGCGCAAGGTGGGCATCCCCAGCCCCGAGAAGCGCGTCTACGATTACCCGCACCAGATGTCGGGCGGCATGCGCCAGCGCGTCATGATCGCAATGGCTCTGGCCTGCAACCCCAAGCTGCTGATCGCCGATGAGCCCACCACGGCGCTCGACGTGACCATCCAGGCTCAGATCCTTGACCTGCTGCGCCGTTTGCGCGACGAGACGGGCATGGCGGTGCTTCTGATCACGCACGACTTGGGCGTGGTGTCAGAGACCGCCGACCACGTGGTGGTTATGTACTGCGGCCAAGTCGTCGAGGAAGCGGAGGTTCGATCGCTGTTCGATCACCCGATGCATCCTTACACGCTGGGTCTGCTGAAGTCGATCCCCCGCTTGGCCGACGACGACTCCAAGCGCCTCTACACCATCAAGGGCATGGTGCCCAACCCACTGGAGATGCCGCCGGGCTGCCACTTCTCCGACCGCTGCGAGCAGTGCATGGACATCTGCCGCCAGAAGATGCCGGAGCTGGTGCAGGCGGGCGACCACAAGGTGCGCTGCTTCCTGTACGAAGACGCGCAGGGCAACGTTGCCGACGAGGCGCTCCTTGAGAAGGCCGTCGCCGCCGCATCCGAAGCCGCACGCGACGACGATCCCGACTTGGACGCGCTGGATTCCTTCACGCCCGCCGTCCAGCAGGCAAAACCCGACGCCGACGAGGAGGTGGCGCAGTAATGACCGAGCAAAAGCGCAAAGACGCTGCCCAGCAGAGCGGCCGACGCGGGCTCGATGACGACATCCTGCTGGATGTCCAGCATCTGACCAAGCGCTTCGCCGCCGACCGCAACTTCTTCGGCAAGGCCACCTCGTACGTGCATGCCGTCGAGGATGTCAATTTCTTCATCCGCCGCGGCGAGGCGTTCGGCTTGGTGGGCGAATCGGGCTGCGGCAAGACAACCATCGGCAAGATGATCGCCAACCTGCTCACTCCCACGTCCGGCAAGATCATCTTCGAGGGTGAGGATCTGGTGGAGATGTCCCCCGCCGAGCGCAAGCAGCGCTGCAAGGACATCCAGCTGATCTTCCAGGACCCCTACGCGTCGCTGAACCCGCGCATGCGCGTGGGTGACATCGTGGCCGAGCCCATCCTGACCAACAAGCTGCTGCCGCGCGACCAGGTGGACGACCGCGTGTGCGAGCTGCTTGAGCGCGTAGGCCTGGCCAGCTACATGCGCAACCGCTACCCACACGAGTTCTCCGGCGGCCAGCGCCAGCGCGTGGGCATCGCGCGCGCTCTGGCCGTGAAGCCGAAGCTGATCATCTGCGACGAGCCGGTGTCGGCTTTGGACGTGTCCATCCAGGCGCAGGTGCTCAACCTGCTGGACGACCTGAAGGAGCAGTTCGGCCTCACCTACCTGTTCATCGCGCACGGCCTGAACGTGGTCAAGCACGTCTCCGACCGCGTGGGCGTGATGTATTTGGGCAGGATGATGGAGATCGCCCCGAAGAACAGCCTGTACAACGATCCGCTGTCGCCCTACACCCAGGCGCTGCTGTCGGCCATCCCGTCGGTGGACCCCAACGACAAGCGCGAGCGCATCATCCTGGAGGGCGACGTGCCGAGCCCCATCGACCCGCCGGCGGGCTGCCGCTTCGCGGGCCGCTGCTTCGCCAAGGTGGAGGGCTGCGACGAGGCGGCGCCTCCCCTGCGCGAAGTGAAGCCCAACCACTGGTGCGCCTGCCACCGCTACGACGCCTGCCGCAAGGCGCCGGCCGCGGCCACCGACTAGGAGGCTTGCAAGCGGAGCTCGGCGCGCTAGTCGCCTGGAGGCGGCTGCGACCCGGTGCCCCGCACGTGCAACGCGCACGCAGAGCACGGCTTCAAACGAACGGCCCGCTTCGGCGGGCCGTTTCCTTTTTCGCGGCGCGCGACGGCATCCCCCGCCCCGCTTTGTGCGACAATGCGTAGCGGCACACTTGGGGCCGCAGACGCGGCCATGCGAAGAAAGGGCGGCTATGACCAACGACGAGCGGACGGAGCTGGCGGTCGGGTCGCTTCTCCATGGCTTTGCCGTGCAGAAGCGCGAGCAGCTGGCGGAGATCGACGGCGAAGCCTACGTGCTGCTGCACGAGAAGAGCGGCGCGCGGCTGCTGTACCTGAGAAACGACGACGCGAACAAGGCGTTCTCCATCTCGTTCAAGACGCCTCCGGCCGACGACACGGGCGTGTTCCACATCCTGGAGCACTCGGTGCTGTGCGGCTCGGAGAAGTTCCCCGTGAAAGAGCCCTTCGTCAACCTGCTGAAGAGCTCCATGCAGACCTTCCTGAACGCGCTGACGTTCTCCGACAAGACCATGTACCCGGTGGCCAGCACCAACGAGCAGGATCTGCTGAACCTGATGGACGTGTACCTGGATGCGGTGCTGCACCCCGCCATCTACCGCAAGCGCGCCATCTTCGAGCAGGAGGGCTGGCACTTCGAGCTCGAGGGCGGCGCCGAGGCTGCGGCGCCGGCGCGGGCGGATGCGGAAGGGGCCGGCGAGGCGGCGAACGATGGCGCTGCTGGTGCGGCGGACGCGGCGGACGGCGGCGCTGCCGGCACGACGGATGACCGGCGCCTGCGCTTCAACGGCGTGGTGTACAACGAGATGAAGGGCGCCCTGTCGGATGCGAGCAGCGTGCTGTACGACGAGCTGCAGGCCGCCCTGTTCCCCGACGGCGCCTACCGCTACGAGTCCGGCGGCGACCCGCGCGCCATCCCCAGCCTTTCCTACGAGCGCTTCCTGGACGAGCACCGGCGCCACTACCGCCTGGACAACAGCTACCTGACGCTGTACGGCGACGTGGACATCGACCGCATGTTGGCCTTCTTGGACGAGCGCTACCTGTCCCCCGTCGCCGACGAGCAGGCCGCCGACCGCGCCCGCCGCGCGCAGGAAGAGAACTGCGGCGAGGACGCGTTCGCCGCGCGCGGGCTGGCGCTGCAGAAGCCCGTCTGCACGCTCGGCCGTGTGCGCACGATGGACACCGCGCCGGAGAACGCCGGCATGGGGCTGGGCTTCGTCATCGGCGGAGCGCGCGACAGGCTGCGCATCATGGCGGTGGACGTGCTGCTGGACGCCATTATGGGCAGCAACGAGGCGCCGCTGAAGCGCGCGCTTCTGGACGCGCAGCTGGCCGACGACGCGCTGGGCTTTCTGGCCGAGGCTACCCTGCAGCCCTTCGCCGTCATCGAGCTGAAGGGGCTCAAGGACGGGGCGGCCGCGCGCTTCCGCGACGCCGCGCGCGCCGAGCTGGCGCGGCTGGCCGACGGCGGGCTCGACCACGAGCTGGTGGAGGCGTCGCTTTCGCGCTACGAGTTCGTGATGCGCGAGCGCGAGTTCGGCATGGCCGACGGCGTGGCGCTGTCGATCTCGGCGCTGTCCAGCTGGCTGTACGATGACGAGGCGGCCACCAACAGCCTGCGTTACGAGGACGCGTTCCCCCTGCTGCGCACGCGGCTGCGCGAGGGCTGGTTCGAGCAGCTCATCCGCGAGGTGCTCCTGGACAACCCGCACCACGCCGAGGTGGAGGTGCGCCCGCAGGCGCCTGAAGGCACGCCGGAGGAAGAGGCGCGCCTGGCCGCGCTGCAGCAGCGGATGGACGGCGACGACTTCGCCCGCATTGACGCGGACGTGGCCGAGCTGCGCCGCCTGCAGGCCGAGCCCGACTCCCCCGAGGCGCTGGCGACCCTGCCCTCCCTCACGCGCGACGACCTGCAGGACGCCCCCGCCGAGCCCGCCTACGGCTTGGACGAAACGGCGCCGGTGACCTGCATCCGCCACGAGGTGCCCACCCACGGCATCGCCTACGCCACCTGCTACTTCGACCTCAGCCGCGTCTCGTTCGACGAGCTGCCCTACGTCACCGTGCTCTGCGGCGTGCTGGGCAAGCTGGGCACCGCGCACCGCAGCGCCGCCGAGCTTGACACGCTCGTAAACGGCAAGCTGGGCAACCTGTCGTTCCACACCGACGTGTTCGAGTCCGAGCGCGACCCAGGCGCCCTCGTTCCCAAGATCGTGGTCGGCTCCAGCGCGCTTTCGGAGAACGTCGGCTGGCTGGCGCGGCTGCCCCGCGAAGTGATGCGCGAGACCGATTTCTCCGACGCCGCGAAGATCCGCGACATCCTGCTGCAGCAGCGCGTGAGATGGGAGCAGTCCTTCGCCCAAGCCGGCCATTCCGCCGCCCTGGCGCGCGTGTCCAGCTACTGCCAGCCCGCCGGCGTGCTGCGCGAGAAGCTGCGGGGCGTGGACTACTACCGCTTCCTGAAGGATCTGCTGGCGCACTACGACGAGCGCGCCGAGGCCCTGGCGGCGAAGCTGGCCGAACTGGCCGCGCGCCTGTTCTCCGCCGATGCGCTGACGGCGAGCTTCGCCGGCTCGCCCGAGGACTACGCGCGCTTCTGGGAGGAAGACGGCGCCCAGCTGCCCGCCGTCGGCGCGGCGCCGGGGCGCCTGGCCGTCCCCGCCCCCGTCGTGCGCAACGAGGCGTTCATCGTGCCCACCGACGTGTGCTACGCCGCCCAGGGCTTCGACCGGCGCCTGCTGGACGCCGCAGCGCCCTACACCGCCGCCTGGCAGGTGGGCGCCCGCGCGCTGTCCTACGATTACCTGTGGAACGAGGTGCGCGTGCGCGGCGGCGCCTACGGCGTGGGCTTCCAAGCGGCGCGCACCGGTGGGCTGCGCTTCTACTCCTACCGCGACCCGCACCTGGACGAGACGTTCGCCCGCTTCGATGACGCCGCCGCCTGGCTGGCCGCCTTCGACCCGGACCGCGCGGAGCTGGACGGCTACGTGGTCAGCACCGTCGCCGGCTTCGACAGCCCGCAGAAGGCGCGCATGCTCATGCACCGCCAGGACAGCGCCTACTTCATGGGCCGCACGCCGCAAGACCGCCTGGCCTCCCGCGCCGAGATGCTCGGTGCGAACGCGCAGGCGCTTGCCGACCTGGCGGACGCCATCGCCCAGGCCAACGCCCGCGGCGCGCGCTGCGCGTTCGGCAGCAAGGACATCCTGGGCGTCTCGAAGGCGAAGCTCGAGGTGATCGACCTGCTGAACGGCTAGGAAAACGGACGGCAGAGCGCGCGGGAGCCAGGCAGCTGGACGGCCGGCCGGCTCCCGCCCCCCCTGCGGAGCGCGCCCGCGGCGGCGGCGGAGGCGCATTCCTTACGGTTCGGTAAATTGCTACTCCATTTGCAGCATTTTCCGAGCGAAACGCCGCGCGATTGGCTATACTCGCACTGAACGAAGATAAAGGAGCGCGCGCACGGCGTTTGCGCGTACAATAACCCCGGCATCCATCGGGCCCGCGCCAAGCAGGGCGGGCGCACCGAGAGAAAGATAGGTTCACCATGCTTGAGCTGAAGAACATCGTCTTCGAAGTGAGGACCGAAGACGGCGCCATCAAGCGCATCATCGACGATCTGTCCCTCACCATCCCCGACGACCGCTTCACGGTCATCACCGGCCCCAACGGCGGCGGCAAGTCCACGCTGGCGAAGCTGATCATGGGCATCGAGAAGCCCACGAGCGGCCGCATCCTGTTCAACGGCGAGGACATCACCGACCTGTCCATCACCGAGCGCTCCAAGCGCGGCGTCGGCTACGGCTTTCAGCAGCCCGCCCGCTTCAAGGGCATGAAGGTGAAGAAGCTGCTGGACATCGCCGCCGGCAAGCGCCTGCCGATGCTGGCCTGCAACGAGTACCTGGCGAAGGTGGGCCTGTGCTCGGCCGCCTACCTCACCCGCGAGGTGGACAAGTCGTTGTCGGGCGGCGAGGTGAAGCGCATCGAGATCGCCACCATCCTGGCGCGCGACCCGAAGCTGGCCATCTACGACGAGCCCGAGGCCGGCATCGACCTGTGGAGCTTCGACCGCCTCACCGAGACGTTCCGTGACATCCACGAGGCGCGCGACGGCCGCTCCATCGTCATCATCTCGCACCAGGAGCGCATCATCCAGCTGGCCGACGAGATCGTGCTTCTGCGCGACGGCAAGGTGGAGCGCACCGGCGCCCCGGCCGACCTCATGCCCGTGCTCGGCTTCACCCCGAAGGGCATCCCCGGCTGCCAGCTGTCCGAACCCACCGAGCTGCACCTCACGGAGATCCCCACTACGTGCTAGCCCACAACCCGCCGCGCTTGCGCCGCCCTGCGGCGACGGGCGCTTTCAAAGATAGGAGCCGATCATGGCAGTAGACCTTTCCCCCATCGACGAGAACCTGCTCGCCGAGATAGCCAGCATGCACGGCATGCCGAAGGGCGCGTTCAACATCCGCAAGGACGGCCAGCTGGTCGAGCGCCACTCGTCCGCCTTCATCGAGATCGCAACCAAGACCGACAACCCCGGCATCGACATCCGCATCAAGGACGGCACGAAGGGCGAGACGGTGTACATCCCCGTCATCGTCACGAAGTCCGGCATCAAGGACGTCGTGTACAACACCTTCTACATCGGCGACGACTGCGACGTGAAGATCGTCGCGGGCTGCGGCATCCACAACTGCGGCGACGAGGCGTCCGAGCACGACGGCATCCACAGCTTCCACATTGGCAAGAACAGCCGCGTGCGCTACGTCGAGAAGCACTACGGCGAAGGCGAGGGGACCGGCGAGCGCATCCTGAACCCTACCACCAACGTCTACCAGGCCGAAAACTCCTTCTGCGAGATGGAGATGGTGCAGCTGCGCGGCGTCACCTCCACGGTGCGCGACACCAACGCCGAGCTTGCCACCGGCGCGAAGCTCGTGCTCATCGAGAAGCTGCTGACGCACGGCTCGCAGGAGGCCGTTTCGAACATGAAGGTTGAGCTGAAGGGCGAAGGCTCCAGCGTGCAGGTGATCTCGCGCTCCGTGGCGCAGGACGACTCGGTGCAGGTGTTCAACCCGCTCGTGATCGGCGAGACGGCCTGCCAGGGCCACGTGCAGTGCGACGCCATCATCATGGGCAACGCCAAGGTGAAGGCCATCCCCGGCATCGAGGCCGCCAGCGAGGACGCGCAGCTCATCCACGAGGCCGCCATCGGCAAGATCGCCGGCGACCAGATCGTCAAGCTGATGACGCTGGGCCTGACCGAGGAAGAGGCCGAGAAGGAGATCATCGACGACTTCCTGAACTAGAAGGTTTGCGCCGTTCTGGCGAGCGGTGCACCAGGCCGCCGCTGCGAAGCGGGACGAGGCCGACGCTTCAAGGCTCCGTGACGGGCAGCAGCCCTGCCGCGGAGCCTTTTCGTCATTCGCGCGCGACGCAGCCGTTCTCGCCGTCGACACGAACGGAATGGAAGGGCGGTTTTTGCGTTGGCGGCGAAAAGGGAGGCAGCAGAGGGGACGGCGAGCCCCTCCCCTTTTCCTGCCCTTCCCTTCAAAACGACGGGAGGCGACCCCGCTTGGAGCCGCCTCCCGTTTCATCTCGCTGCGATAGCCTAGGTTCGCAGGAACCAGGCGCTAGACGCTAGGCCAAATCGGATGGCGACAAGGCGTTCTCGCCCACGCCGCCCTCGCTGGCGGTGTCAGAGCCGCCCTCGGCGGCGTCGCCTTCATTGGCACCCTCTTCGCCTTCGGACCCTTCCTCGGACTCGGACGGGGTGGCGGTGGCGCCGGCGGTCAGGGGCACGCTGTCGAGGTTCCAGTCCTGGCCGAGCCACTTCTTGTTCAGGATGTTCACCATGCCGCCGTCTTCCAGGGCGGACAGCGCGTCGGCGACGGCCTGCTTCAGCTCGGTGTTCGAGTCGAGCAAGGCGATGCAGTACCCGCTGGGCTGCTGCATCAGCGCCACGATGGTCGCCTGCGAACTCTCGCTGCCGCTTTGCGCGTAGACGCCGCGCACCGCATCGGCGGCCACGTAGGCGGCATCGCCCGACGCCATCGCCTCGAACGCCTCGGACAGCCCGCTCACGCGCTCAAGCGCCTCGGCGCCGAACTCGTTCTCGGCCATCCAGGAGCTCGTGGAGGAAGTCTGCACCGCGATGACGGGCGAGGAATCGGCGGTGGGCACCTGCGCGTTCGCATCGTCGGCGAACAGGGCCACGGCCGTCTGCAGGTACGGGTCGGACTCCCACACCTCCTTCGAAGCGGAGCCTTCCTCGACGCCCAGCACCACGTCCACGTCGCCGTCTTCCAAGGCCTTGTCGAAGGTGGCGCCCACGTCCACCACTTCGACCTTCAAGCCCAGCTCGTCGGCGAGCGCGGCGGCCAGATCCACGTCGTAGCCCACCAGGTCGCCCGCGCTGTTGGTGCCTGCCAGCGGCGCTGCGGAGGAATCGACGCCCACGCGCAGCACGCCGTCCTGGCCGATGGCCGGCGAAGAAACCGTCGGCGTGGGCTCAGGTGGGCTGTAGGGCTCCTGCGACGAGCAACCGGACAAAGCGCACACCGCCGCCGTCAGGGCGGCGCAGCACGCGGCAAGGGCTTTCAAACGCATGTCGTTCCTCCATCTGCGCACAACGTTTCGCACGGCTCCTTCCGGCTGACCTAGTCTTTGCCCCCACACTCGCGCACTGGGGAGTGAGCGTTAACCCGTGCCCTCTCGCCCGCTGCGGCCGGATGCCGCCGATATCGACGGGCGGTGCGACTTACCTCTAGGACGCGCCATGATCGCCGCGCGGCGAGCGCGCGGCTTACGTGGATCCTTTCGACCGCGTCTGCCTTGGACTTGGGATTCCTCCCGCAACTACAGACCCGAAAGGAGCACCAAACAGTGTAGCAGATCAGCGAAAAGGCCGAAAGCGCAGATGGGAAACGCCTGCGCCCGTTCTGCCGCGCAAGCTTCGCGCTGGAACGACGCCAGGTCCCGGCAACCCACAGGCGGCTTTCGCGGCGGAAGCGCGCAAGGAACGCGCTGGATGCGCGCAGGAAGCGGGCGGCGGGTGCGCAACCGCCCGGCAAGGTGGCGGCGCTACCCTTTTCGCATGGCGACGATCATCGAAACGCTTAAGCAGTGCGCATCCATCGCGACGGAGGCGATGGCGGAGACCCTGTGGCCCACGCGCTGCGCGGTGTGCGATGCGCCCGGCCAGGTGCTCTGCGACGCGTGTCGGGCGCGCCTGCCCTATCTGGACTGGTGGCGGGCCTGCCCGCGCTGCGGGGCCCCGTTCGGGCGCGTGCAGTGCACCGAGTGCAACGACGCGATGCTGCAGCTTATGGGACGGGCGCGCCTGCCGTTCGCCTCGTGCGCCAGCGCCACCGTCTACGAAGGAGCGCCCGCGCGCATCGTGCGGACGTACAAGGACCGCGGCGAGCGCCGTCTGGCGCGGGAGCTGGCATACGTCATGGCCGCCAGCCTGCCGCCGGCCTGGCGCGCGGAGCGTCCGGCCCTCGTGGCGGTGCCCGCCACCGGCAAGGCGCTCAGGGCGCGCGGCTTCGACCACATGGCCGATGTCGCCGCCGCGCTGTCGGAGCTGACGGGGCTTCCGCTGACGCAGCCGCTTGCGCGACCGCGCAGCATCGACCAGCGGAATCTGGGAAGAAAGGAGCGCTTCGAGAACATGCGCGGGCGATTCGCCGTGCTGCCCGGCGCCACCGTGCCGCCGCGCATCCTGCTCGTCGACGACGTGCTGACCACGGGGGCAACGCTGATGGAAGCCGCCGACGCGCTTCTGGCCGGAGGCGCGCAGCAAGTCCGCTGCATCACGTTCGCGCGCGTGTGGTAGCGCACGGGTGTGCAGGCAAGCGCGCAGACGGGCAGAGGCAACAAAGATGGAGTGGGAGCGAGGGCGAGCGCACAGACGAGCCGACGCGGCGTCGGCAGGCGAATAGAAACATGGGCAGACACGTCGGTGCGCGGTTGCGCAGGCAGGCTTCGCAAGCCAGCCTACAGACTGCAGGCCCGCTTGCAGCCCGCAAGCCAATCTACAGGCTGCGGCGCTCCTGGGCGGCGGACTCGGCGAACTCCGACACGTCCACCGAGATGCTGTGCTTGATGGGCTTCCAGCTGCACTTCTTCACCAGCGCCACCAGGGCGATGGGAATGTAGGTGAGCATGAAGAACGGGAAGGTGAACATGTAGAGCACCTTCTTGCCCGTGGTGGAGCGGATGGAATCCCATTCCACGAAGGTGGTCAGCACGCCGAACATGAACATGAAGATGACGTAGTTCATCAGGCAGAAGCAGATGGAGCTGACCGAGGAGGCCACCATCACGCCCGTGGACATGACGCCCGCCGCCGCCATCGCGATGATGATGGCGTTGAACAGCACCGACACGATGGTCAGCAGCATGCCCGGCGCGATGGTCATCAGCATGTCGTAGCAGGCGAAGCGCGCGCCGCGCGGGTTGGTGAAGATGCCCTTCACCAGACGCCAGCCGTACTTGCCGAACACCTGGTAGAAGCCCTTCGCCCAGCGGAAGCGCTGGTTCCACGAGTCGCGGAAGGTGATGGGCTGCTCGTCGTAGAGGATGGCCGTGGGGGTGTAGGCGATGCGCACGCCCTCCAGGATGCTGGCGGCCGAGAACTCGATGTCCTCGGTCAGCAGGTGCCACTTCCAGCCGCCCGCCTTCTCGATGATGTCGGCGGCGATGAAGAAGCCCGTGCCGGAGATGGCGCAGCTAGTGTTCAGCGTCAGGCGCGCCTGGTTCAGGAACTTTGCCTCGCGCAGGAACCACACCGCGTAGCCGGCGGAGATCCAGTTGGAGCCGTAGTTCTTGGAGTTGCGGTAGCTGGTGGAGGCCTTCGCGCCCGCGTCGAAGGTCTTGTTCATCTCGCGGAAGTAGTTCACGTCCAGCACGTTGTCGGCGTCGAACACGAAGTAGGCCTCGTAGCCCTTGTCGGCGTACTGCGAGCGGATGACCGAGAAGCCGTAGTCCAGCGCGTAGCCCTTGCCCACCTGCTCGGTGTTGGTGCGCGGGAACACGATGGCGCCCGCGTCGCGCGCCACCTGGGCGGTGTTGTCGGTGCAGTTGTCGGCGATCACGAACACGTCGATGAGCTCGGCCGGGTAGTTCTGCACCTTGATGGAGTGGATGAGGTCGCCGATGACCGCGCTCTCGTTGCGCGCCGAGACGACGACGGCGAAGCGGTGGTTCTTCTTCGCCACGATCTCCTTGGGCTTGCGGGTCAGCACCACGAACACGTAGAACAGCTGGTAGGTGTAGCAGAGGGTGAACACCAGAAAAACGCTGAAATTGAAGATGTCGATGAACGAGATCTGCGAGAAGAACTGATCGAGCACCTTTACTCCTCCATCCGCCCTACAGCATCGCCGGATGCGCCCGCGCGTCGTTGGGAGGCGCCCCGGCTTGCGCACGCCCTCCGTCCGCTGCGCAAACTTTCGACAGTATAGCCCCCTCAACGCAAAAGTGAACGTCGCAGAGCCGAGCCGTTGCCAAAACTTGGGATTCCGCCGGGGAAAACACCCGTTTCGCCAAAGGTTCTGCACACGGCCTCCATAAAATGCAGAAGAGGATGCGCAGGCGTGGCGCACTTGGATGGCCTCAACAGCAAGGGGCTTCCAGACGAAACTCCCGCCGGCAAACGAGTCCCTGACGAGCTCGGACAACGAAAAAGCCCCTTTGGGCCGAACCTTGGTCCGCCCAAAGGAGCAAAAACGTCGTCAATCACGTCGAAGCCGCAGCAAGATGTCTTGTTATCCCAGCCCAAACGCCAGTCAGTGAGGGCGCCGGAAACTTCCGCGGTTCGGCAGAACCGCGGAACCTAGAAGTTCCAGGAGTTCATGTAGGCGATCTGCTCCTCGGTGAGCGTGTCGATCTCGATGCCGAGCGTCTCCAGCTTCACGCGCGCCACGCCGTCGTCGATGTCGGCGGGCACGTCGTACACCTTGCACTCCAGCTCGCCCTGGTGCTGGTAGAGGTACTCGGCCGCGAGCGCCTGGTTCGCGAAGCTCATGTCCATGACCGACGCGGGATGGCCCTCGGCGCAGGAGAGGTTCACGAGGCGCCCCTGCGCGAGCACGATGATCGTGCGGCCGTCGGGCAGCGTGTACTCCTCCACGAGCGGCTTGATCTCCTCCTTCTTCACCGCGTGCTCCTCCAGCCAGCCGAGGTTGATCTCGGAGTCGAAGTGGCCGGAGTTGCAGAGGATCGCGCCGTCCTTCATGTTCTCGAACGCGGGGCCGTCGATGACCTTGCAGTCGCCTGTGACGGTAACCCACACGTCGGCGTAGCGCGCGGCCTCCTCGGCCTTCATCACGCGGTAGCCCTCCATGTGCGCCTCGAGCGCCTTGAGGGGGTCGACCTCGCACACGATGACGTCCATGCCCATGCCCTTCGCGCGCAGCGCCAGGCCGCTGCCGCAGTAGCCGTAGCCCGACACCACCATGGTGCGGCCGCACAGCAGGCGGTTCGTGGCGCGCACGATGCCGTCGAGCGTGCTCTGGCCCGTGCCGTAGTGGTTGTCGAAGCAGTGCTTGGTGTTCGCGTCGTTGATGTTGAACACGGGGTAGCGCAGCGAGCCCTCGCGCGCCATGGCGGCCAGGCGCACCACGCCGGTGGTGGTCTCCTCGGTGCCGCCGATCACGCCGGCCAGCTTGTCGGTGAACTTGGTGTGCAGCGCGGTGTCGAGGTCGGCGCCGTCATCCATGATGATCTGCGGGTTCGTGGCGCACACAGCGGCGATGTGCTGCTCGTAGGTCTCCATGTCCTCGCCGGTGATGGCGTGCACCTTGATGCCGAAGTCGCGCACGAGCGACGCGGCGGTGTCGTCCTGGGTGGACAGCGGGTTGGAAGCGCACAGCGTCACGTCCGCGCCGCCCGCCACGAGCACGCGCATGAGGTTCGCGGTCTCGGTGGTCACGTGCATGCACGCGCCGATGCGCACGCCCTCAAGCGGCTTCTCGCGCTCGAAGCGCTCGCGGATCTTCGCGAGCACGGGCATGTCGCGGTCGGCCCACAGGATGCGGGCGAGGCCGGCATCGGCCAGGTTGATGTCTTTGATGTCGTAGCTCTCGGTCATGTGCGCTCCATCGCTTCAAGGGACCCGGCGGGCCCCGCTCATCTTGCTTCGAGGACCGCGCGCCCGCGCTTTCGCGCCGAGACCGCGCAGCCCCGTCTTTCTGCGACTGCGAGCTTATCACACCCGCCGCCTCGCCCGCCCGCCCCCGCCCCGATCGCCACACAAACAGGCGAAGCCACACCGGCGGGGCGCAGTGTGGCGGCGCGGCAACGCGGCGGGGCAATGGAGCGTCGGGGCGATGCAGCGACGCGGCGGCAGGCGAGACGACGGCACAGAAGCAGTCCGGACGCCCCTCCCTTTCCGCGCATCGTCGTTCCTTTCGCGCGTAAAATGCGCCATCGAACGCGCGAAATGGACGAAGATGTGTTCCCGGGGCTACCAATCGCGAACCAACAAGCGAGCGATCGCGAAACCGGCACGCAAGCACCCCTCCTCCCCTTCCCCACCCATCCCCCATTCGCACATCCTCGTCCCTTTCACGCGCCAAACGCGCCGCAAGACGCGCGAAAGGGATGACGATGCGTTCCCAGCGCCCAGCCGAGCCACCAACGACCAAAGACCCGCGAAAACGACACTCAAGCATGTCAGCGTGCATATCGGGCAGCACACGAACTCGCATGAAGCGGCGTTCCCACTGCGTGCGCCCCCGAAACGCGCCTGCCGAAAACCTTTCCGACCTGCAAGGATGTTGCGCAACATTCGCTCTCTTCCGCTTGTGCTTTCATAGCTTCAGCGCATGCTGCGCGCTCGGAAACGCGCCGCGCTGCTCAGAGAACCTCGAAAAAGGAGGAAACGTATGAGAATCGCGAAAACGGCCAGTGCCACTGCGGCAACCCTGCTCATGACGGCAGCGCTTTTGGGCGCCGCTGGCTGCTCGGCCCCCGCTGCCCAGGACGGCGAGACCGCAGAGCCCGCCACCCAAGAGCAGACGACTGAAGAGGCGGAACCTTCGGCCTCGAGTGCATCCAAGATAACGGACACGTCTCTGCCTTTTGAAAGCGGCTACGAAGGAGAAGGGGCAATAGAGAACGTGCCCTCTTCCGAATTGACCGATCTAGCTAGCTTCACGCTCCTGGGGGCAAGCTATTCTCTCCCCTGCGACATGGCCGCCTTCACTGAAAACGGGTGGGAAATAGACAGCAGCTCAGGATACCAAGAGCTCGAGTCCATGACAGCGGCTCCGGGGCCCGTCATGGTTTGCGACAACGCTGGATTCGAGAAGGACGACCTGGGATTAACACTTCAGAGCGAGAACCGAACCGACTCCACTGTGCCATGGACAGAATTCACCGTCACGTCGGCAGAAGTATCGAACGCCAGCTCCGGTATTGACATCTCCGACTCTTTCTCCACCGCCAAGGGACTCAGCGTCGGCGACACCGTTCGCACCGCCATAGAACTGTATGGCGACCCCAGCTTCGTAGCTTGGAACAGCGATGGAACCAACATTTACTTCATGCAATGGGATTTCGATGCGGAATCCGGATCGGATTTCCTTTCCGTCACTTTGGAAGCGGGGATTTCCGACGAGGGCACCATCGATTCGATCACTATTGACGCCGCAATCAAATCGTTCTAGCCAGCGCATTCGACGCGCTTGAGCCTCTCTGCGCTTGCGGCGAATGCCAAATGGCTGTCTTCGCCGCAAGCGCTTCGTCTCTCTCTCCCTTCCCTACCCTCGCCTTTCCCCTTCCGCGCATCGTCGTCCCTTTCGCGTGCCAAAAGCACCCCCGGACGCGCGAAAAGGACGCGGATGCGTTTCTAGCGCCCAACCGAGCCTCCAAACGCAAGCGCCCCGCCCCATTCCCCATCGCTTCGGTAACGGGCTTGGCGCGAGGGGTTGCCAAACGGGCGACGCCCAGTACACTGGGGGAAACGCAGGACGCGGCTTATCGGGAGGCGGGCGCCATGGCGAAAACGCTGGTACTCATGAGGCACGGCAAAGCGCAGACGCGTCGCGAAGGACTGCCCGATTTCGACCGCCCGCTCACGCGCGCCGGACGGCGAACGCTGCAGGCGACGCTTCCCTCGTCGCTGGGGCTGTGGCCGCGCAAGACGCCCTGCGCCATCTGGACGAGCCCCGCCCTCCGCACGACCCAGACGGCGGACTGCCTGGCGGCGGCCCTCAAAGCCCGCGGCACCCGCGTCACCGGCATCGAAGAGCGCACCTGCCTGCTTGACCAGGACCTTCCCTCCTTCTTGCGCGAGTTTGCCGATGCCGATGTGGAATGCGTCGCCGTCGTCGGCCACAACCCCTTCATCGAAGAGCTGTGCGCGCTGCTCACCGGCGCGAACGTCCATTTCTCGCCCGGTGCCCTGGCTGCCATCCAGCTGCCGGAAGCGGAGGCGGAGCCGGCATTGGGCGACGAAGCGGCCGCCCACACCAGCAGGGAGCCAATGCCGCGCGACAGCGCAAACGATGCCGCCGACGCCATGCCCGCGTCGGCATCGGAGACAAAAGACGGCCTTGCCTCCAGCCACGAGTTCAACCTGGAAACCGTCAGCCAAGCCGCCGCGCTCGCGGGAGCCCGCCTGCTCTGGTTCGTCCAAGGTGCGGCATGCGGCCCCTGGAGGACGCTTGTCGAGCTGGAGGACGTGGTGAAGGCCGCCCATGCGCAGATGGAGGCGCGCCTGCAGGACTTCCTCCGCGACCCCGACGAAGTGGAGACGCTGCACAAGCTGAGGGTGTCCATCCGCACGCTGCGCAGCCTGCACCGATTCCTGCGTCCCTTCCACCGTGCCGCAGCGGCGCGCGAAGTGCAGCGCGACCTGCGGACGCTCGTGCTGCCCACCTCGCGGCTGCGCGAGCTGGACGTGCTCATCGACGAGGCAAGCCAGATGGAACCGCCCGCAACCGACCTCGTGGCGGCCTGCCGCGCACTGCGCGAGCAAGAGCGCGACCGCGTGTTAGCCGCGCTCACCAGCCCGAAGGCGAGCGCCGCGCTGACGGGTGCCAGCAAGGCGGCGCGGAAATACCGCTGGAAGCGCTCCGTCGAGCGCAACGGCCTGCGCGAGGCGCAGGTGGCGGCGCGGTTCGCCCAGATGGAGCACGAGCTTGATCAGCAGTTGCAACGCACCGACCTGGCCGATGCGGAAGCGACCCACGACGTGCGCAAGGCGGCCAAGCGCGTGCGCTACGCGGCGGAGCGCTTCGGCTCGTTCGTCGGCGAAGAGCGCGCTGCCCGCGCGAGCGCGCGCATGAAGGGCGTGCAGGACAACCTGGGCGCGCTATGCGACGCGCGCGTGAACGTCGCCATCGTGGAAGGGTTCCCGCGAGCGGGCCTGTCGGAGAGCGCCCTGCGCGACCTGGCCGCCCTTGACGCGAAGAGCCGCTACTTCATCGCCACGAAGCTGCGCAGCGCCGGCGCGTGACAGCGCGCCAAGCACCTGACCCGCCGCGGGCGCCGCGGCCGAGAGCGAAAGGAAACCGCATGGGACTGTTCGACGGCAAAACCGAGGAAGAGAAAGCCTACGAGCGCGTGGCCAAGGCCCTTGACCAGCTGCGCATCCAAGAATCCGACGGGAAGCTGCACGCCGGCATCTTCGAGATAAGCGGCCTGGCCGACTGCGGAGCGGCATCGGCCACGCTCAACGGCGTGCTGGGCTTTCTGCAGGAGAAGGGCCATGAGATCGCGGACGTGAAGATCTCCGACAGCGGCAACGCCACCCTGGGCATGAAGATCCTCGTGCTCTACCGCTGACGCCAGCGCGCCATCAGGAAGCACGCCCCCGCACCCAAAAGGACGCATGAGACGGCGGCTGCGGCGACAAGCGCGGCAAGCGGCAGACCAGCCGATGCAGCCGCCGCCATCACAACGCCAAACGCGAACGAGGCCCATTCGTAGCCGAGAACGGACCCGCGCCCGAAAGACAGGCGCACCTCGTCGTGTCGCCGATATCGAGCGGCGCGTTGCCCTCATTCCAATCCACGCAGTCCTCCGTGGGACTGCGACGCGGTCCTCGCGGGTCGGGTCGATCCACTCGTAATTTCAATCCCCGCAGTCCCCCGCGGGACTGCGACCGCAACATGTTGCGTTGCTGGGCTTTACTATATCCCGTATCTTGCGGCAACGCAAAGGGCGTGCTCGTTCCGAAGCCCTATCTCGGCACCGCGCCGTTTCGTTCTCGGTGCGAACCTTTCGCATGAAAGCTGATCGCTTGCGACTCGCACCGGGGGGCGCATCGCTCCGTTCGGCCGAACCAACCCCAATCAGCACCCCCTCAACACGTAGCGCACCGCCCCGACCAGTGCGAACAAGCTATGTACCGCAGCCCAACCCTGCTTCGCGTCCCCGCGCAGCGAGTCTGAACGCCATCACGCCAGCGGCGCACCTTGCGCACGCGCATCCTCCGACCGCTCCATGTGCAGGAGCGGAAACGCGTTGCCCTGGCCGTCGCGGGCCGAGCGGGCCACCACGCAGAAGCCCTCGTGCTCGTAGAAACCGCGCGCCTGCGGATTCTGCTCGTTCACGTCGAGGCGATGCGCGTCCCAATGCGCGACAGCGTGATCCAGCAGCGCCGCGCCCGCGCCCTTGCCGCGGAAGCCGTCGTCCACGAACAGCATCTCCAGCTTGCCCTGCGACGCGCCGGCGAACCCGACGGGAATCCCGCCCTGAAACGCAACGGCAAGCTGGGGAATCCCCACAAGCTCCGCGCGAACGAGCGGACGCATGCCCACAATGTCGCTTTCCGCAAGGAAACTGTGCGTCGCACGCACCGAGCGCTCCCACACACCCGCCAGCCGCTCGACCAGCCCATCCTCGCGCGCATCGGCTGGCACTTCCTCGATGACGAACTCGTCGCCCATGTCGTCCCTCCCGTTCCTTCGCAACCGCCTTTCGGCACGCCCATCCTACCGCATCGCGGCCCGAAAAAGCGGCGGACGGCAGCTTCGCGCCGCAACGAACGCCAACCGCTTCCCTTCCCAAACCGCGGCGCCTATGATGGACGCAGCGAAAACGGCAACCGACGGGAGGCAGCCAATGGAACGCAGCGAACTTGACCAGGCGGTCACGGAGCTTTTTGAAAGCAAGCCGTCCTTCACGTCGATAGAGGGCCGTGACGGCACGAGCGCGCGCGTCCGTCTGTTCGACGCGCCCCTTGCGGGAACGGCCAGCGCGCGCGACCCGCTCTTCGAGCGCTTCAAAGAGCCGGGCGTCATCGGCCCCAGCTTCCGCACGCCGCAGGAGTGGCTGCCTGGCGCGCGCAGCGTCGTGGCGCTGTTCTTCCCCTTCTCCGAGGCCGTGCGCGCCTCCAACCGCGGCGACGTGCGAGCAACGTCTGCCGAATGGCTCCACGGACGCATCGAGGGCCAGGCCTACCTAGCCGAGCACATGGCGAAAGGGCTGGTCGCGTGGTTCGAAAGCCGAAATGCCCAGGCCATCGCGCCCGCGCTGGACGGCAGCTTCGCCATTAAGCGCGTGCCCAACCCCGCCATCCCCGGCGACTGCATGTTTGAAAGCGCCTGGTCGGAGCGGCATGCCGCCTATGTGGCGGGGCTGGGGACGTTCGGACTGTCGCGCGGCCTCATCACCCGCCGCGGCATGGCGGGGCGCTTCCTCAGCCTGGTGACGGACGCCGAGCTGGAGCCGACCGTACGGCCCTACGCGGGCGTGCACGACTACTGCCTGATGTGCGGTGCCTGCGTGCCGCGCTGCCCCGTCGGCGCCATCTCGACCGCCGCCGGCCGCGTCAACCGTGCCTGCCACGCCTATCTGAACGAAACGAAGGAACGCTACGCCCCGCGCTACGGCTGCGGAAAATGCCAAACGGCCGTGCCCTGCGAGTTCGAGATGCCCCGTCAGCCCCAGACGCGCTGACGCACGCTCGCGTGCAGCCACGACGGCAGCCTCGGACGCCCGACGAGAAGAGCACCGGACGGTAACAGCCCCGCAACGCCCTCCCACCAAGCCTTGGGGGGGCAGCCTTTCCGTATGATGGACGCGAAGCGAACCGCTTGAAGCGCGAAGGAGGCGGCAGATGGGACGAATGGCGAAGGCAGGGGCGCTCGTGGGCGCATGCGCGCTGGCGACCGCACTGCTCGGCGGATGCGTCGTAGCCGACAACGATCCCGTTGACCTGGGGAAAGCCAAGAATTCGCTCAAAAGCGCCCTTGAGGGGCTCGAACAGGGAAGCGACAGCGTTGCCGAAGGCTTCGAGAACATGGGCGAAGACCTCGCCGCCATCCCCAACGACATGGCGGACGCTGCGCTCGACAAGGCCGCGCGCATCGAGATCTCGCGTGCGGACGGCCCGGCCTCCACGCTCGAAGGCGCCGAGGTGGCCGCGTTCGTGCGCCAGCTCGGCATCGGGTCGTGGACGCCTGCTGACGACGGCGCGCTGGCCAAGGCGCAGCCCGCCGCCACCGCGGCCATCTGGCAGAACGAGACGGTCAAGCTGGGGCAGGACCCCGCCGACGTGAACCAGCAGCAGGTCGCCACGATGAGCTGCTATCCCGATTTGGGCATCATCACCATCGAGCTGACCGTTGCGCAGGACGGCGGCATCTGGCTGTTCGGCGACCTCGGCGTCGATCTCTCCCGCGAAGCACAGCGCCTCCTCACCTTCCACGTGCCCGACAGCGCTCTCCGCGTGTTTGAAACCGCCTAGCGCGTCGCGGGAATGCGCACGATGACGCGGGCGCCCGCGATGCGGCCCGCGTCGTCGCTGCGATTCGACAGCTCCAACGTGCCGCCGTGCGCGGCGACGATCTCCGACGCGGAGAACAGCCCGATGCCGTAGTGGCGCGCGCTGGTGCCCGCTGCTGCGTGCCCGTTCTCGCTCGCGCCCGCGCTCGAGCGCGCCGCGTCGCCGCGGAAGAAGCGCTCGCAGCCGTGCACGAGCGCCTCAGGCGTGAAGCCGGGGCCGTCGTCGTCCACCGTGATCGCAAGGGCGTCGCCCCGCGCAGGCACCGCAGCCGTTGCCGCGCCGCCCTGCACGGCGCGCTCCAGCGCGAACGCCAGCCGCACCTCACCGTGCGCGTGGTCCACCGCGTTCGCCACTGCATTCATGACGGCGCGCGCAAATGCTCCTTCATCGCATTCGAGGCGCGCGGTTGCGACCTCGGACGCGCACGTTGCCGCAAAGCCGACGCCCGCCGCACGCGCGACCGCCTCCGCCTGGCGTTCAACCTCCGCAGCAAGTTCCCCCGCGCCCATCACGCGTTTACCGCTGGACGCCGCACCGCGCGAGGCATCGATGAGCAGCTGCACATGGGCGTCGAGCTGCTGGGCGGCGCGCGCGATGTCCGCCGCAGCCGCAGAGACCTCGGCATCGTCGCGCTCCACGCTCGCCGCACCGCTGGGCGCGCCCAGCTCCTCGGCCACATAGTCCGCGTTCGCGCGCACCACCGACAGCGGTGTCTTGAGGTCGTGCGCGAGTGCCGCCACCTGGTCGCGCTGCTGCTGCTCGGCCCGCCAGCGCGCCTCGAGCGACTCCGCCAGCGACACGCGCATACGCTCCATCGCGCCGAGCACGTCGTTGACCTGGCGCACGTTGCTCGCCCCCACCGCAAAGTCGAGCTCGCCGCGCGCGATACGCTCCGCTGCATCGGTCAGCGGCGCCATCTTCCGCACGATCACGCGGCTCGCCCGCCGCGCGATGAGCGCGATGGCCACCACGCTGCCCGCGCAGCCCGCCACCAGCAAGAGGTTCTGTGGGTTCGGCAGCGCATCATGCAGCTCGCGCGAGACGAACTGAGGCAGATACGTGCTGGTGAGGATGCAGATCGTGCCGTCAGTCAGCACGAACGCCGAGTAGGTGACGCCGCCCTCACCCGCCGTCACGGGCGCCGCGGCCGCATCGGCGACACCACTCCACGGCGCGAACTCTTCCGCAGCCACCTCGAGCGCCCGCTGCGCGCGGTCGGCGGGAAGGTCCGTTTCCAGCAGCGCGCCGTCTCCGCTGACAAGCAGGTAGTGGTAGGCCGTGGGCACGAGCGCCGCGTCGAACGCGGGCGCCGCGCGCAGGACGGCGGCCGCCTCGTCATCGTGCGAGGGACCGTAATCGGCCGCGTACACCACCCCCTGCCCAATGGCGATCGAGAAGCACGCGAGCGCCGCGACCCACACCGCCCCCAGAGCGACGATCACGTACGCGAAGTACCGCGCGATGACGAGCGCAAGCGGCATTCCGCGGCGCGCCTCCGCACGCTCGCCCGCGCGGCCCGTCTGATGCCCTCTACGTTCCATGCTCGTTCGCCCTTCTCCTTCGCCTTCCGCTTCAGCACGCTTGCGCTCCGTCGCTGCACGCACTGCTTCCGCACGCCTGTGCTCCGCCGCCGCGGCGCGCGGCCTCACAGCGCCCACTTGTAGCCCATCCCCCACACGGTCGCGATGGGGTCGACGCCCGCCGCGGCCAGCTTCCTGCGCGCGCGGCTCACGTGCATGGAGATGGCCGCCGCGTCGACGTCGCTGTCCCAGCCGAGCGCCGCCTCGCGGATCTGCTCGCGCGAGAGCACCTGGCCGCGGCGGCGCGCGAACAGCTCGCAAATCGCGTACTCGGTGGGCGTGAGCGGCACGGGCGCGTCGCCTACGCTCACCGTTCTGGCGCCCAGGTCGATGCGCAGCGCGCCGAACGCAAGGGCGTGCGTGCGCTCGCGCCGTTCGCGCCGCAGGTGCGCCGCCACCTTCGCGCGCAGCTCGGCCGCGCCGAACGGCTTGCGGATGTAGTCGTCGGCGCCGAGGCCGTAGCCTGTCACCGCGTCTTCTTCGGCCACCTTGGCCGTGAGGAAAAGGATGGGGCCGTCGAAGCGCGGGCGGATGCGCCGCACGAGCTCGAAGCCGTCGATGCCGGGCATCATCACGTCGCAGATGACCAGGTCAAGGCGAGCGAGGTCGATGTCCCGCCCGTCCGCCACGGCGAGCGGATCCGCGACGCCTTCCACCTCGTGCCCGTCGCGGCGCAGCACGCGCGCGAGCGCATCGAGGATCGCCTGCTCGTCGTCTATCGTCAAGATGCGCGCCATGAGCGCCCCTTTCTTTCGTTGTTCCTGCCGCATTCTAGCGAACTGCGGCGCGCGCGGCTGCGACCCTCTTGCGAATCCGCGACCGTTTCGCGCGCAAACCGCGCCCGCGAACGCGCGAAACGGTCGCGGATTCGTTCGGGGACGCGAACGCGCGGGCGAGCCACGCGCTGCCAGTCCCCGCGCGCCGTCCGCGCGCCTGCTGCCTACGCCTCGCCCCCGAGCGCCGAGAGCGCCGCAGCGGGCACGTCTGCCGCCTCGACGGCGCGGTAGTGCGCACCCGTGCCGCCCTTCACCTCGATCTCGAGGTACCCTTCGCCCGTCGCCTGCGCGCCGAACGCGATGATCTGCAGCTCGCGGGCGTTTCCCTGCTCGTCGACAGCCTCCACGCGGTACACGTAGTTGGTGCCCGCGCCCGTCGCGTCGGCGTAGCTGTCCGTGAAGGCGTCGGGCTCGGGCGTGCGCGCCCACATCGTCACCACAGGGTTCGGCAGCACACGGTCGACCACCGACTGCAGCGCCGCGCCCCATCCGCCCGAGCAGCCACCGAGCAGCGGCAGCGCCAAGCACGCCGCCAGCAGCGCTGCCGCCAGTGCTCCAAGTCGCCACGGCGCACGTCTTCTCGTATCACGCATCGTTCCTGCCCTCCTCGAACCGATCGAACCACCACGCAAGCGCCGCCACCGCAAGCACGCTTGCCGCCGCGCAGGCCGCGCCCACGAAGCGTGCCGCGCTCTCCACCTGGGCCAGCGCATCAGGCTGCGCCCACAGCACGGCGAGCGCGGCCTCCACCGCCAGCGATCCGAGCCGCGCCGGCCACGCGAACGGCACGGCCCCGAGCAGCCCCATGGAAGCGGCACCCGTCAGCTCGCCCGTCATGAGACCGTGTGCGAAACCGCCCACCGCGAAGAACCCGAGCAGCAGCCCCACGGCGCCCACGCCGATGGCCGCATTGCGCCCGAACCGCAGGGCGAGCGCCAAGCTGAGCGCATACAGCGGGATACTGCCCGCCGCGATGCCGCACGCCGACAGTGCCAACGCGCCCACGCCCACCTCGAGCCGACCCGCCGCGGCCAGCACGGCAGCGAACAGCCCCGCGGCAACCGCCAGCGCCGCTAACCCCGCAAGCCACAGCGCCGCGAGCTTCGCCAACACGGCGATGCGGCGCGCGGGCACCGCCAGCAGGTTCGCCATCCTGCCCGCACGGCGCTCCTCGTCCACGGCGAGCCCGCACACGATACCCGCCATGAGCGGCATCATCGCCCCGAGGAACTGCGCGAACGCGTCGGCCCCGAGCGCGGGATCCCACGCCGCCACGGCGAAGTACGCCCCGCAGGCGAGCCCAGCCGCCACCGCGCACGCCGCGTGCACCACCGCAAGCGGCGTGCGCGCAAACCGCCGGAGCTCCGAGCGCAGCGCCCGCGGGAACGTCATGCGCCCGCCCGCGTGACGCGTCCGCACGTCCGCAGTGCAGCGCCCCGCAGCGCGCCCGGCACCCGCACCCACATCGCGCGCCGCCGCTTCCGCCTTCCACATGCTCATCGCACCTCCTCCGACCGCGCGAACCACGCCTCGCCCGCCGCCGTCAGCACGGCGAACGCCGCAGCGCCCACCGCGATGCCCGCGACGATCAGCACATCGTTCGCCACGAGCGCGCCGCCGAGCGTCATGTCGGCCGCAAGCGGCTCGCCGCTCGGCAGCACGGGAATGAACGCCGTGGGGATGACCATCGTGGCCGTCGGCGGGAACAGCTGCGGCAGCGGCACGAGCGACCACGCAAACCCGCAGCCCAGCTGCACCACGAGCGGCACGAAGATGCCCGCCAGCAGCCCGAGACGCGCCGTGAGGAACAGTCCTGTGGGGATCATCCACGCGCTCGTCGCCGTCACGGCAAGCGCCGCCGCAAGCATCGTGGCCAGAGCTGCCGGCGGCGCCGCGCCCGCGCCTCCCGTCATCACGACGGCCACCGCGTAGAGCGTGAACACGATGAGGTTCGCCAGAAGCGACAGTCCGAGGCAGTACAGCGCCTTCGCCCACCACGCCGCACCGAGCGGCGCGCCCGACCCAAGCAGCGCGCGGTTGCGCAGGCGCGCATCAGCATTTGCCACGCAGCCCGTTACAAGCGCGATCATCACGTCCATGAGCAAGGCGTACCAGTAGTTCCACGGAGAGAACGACACGGGACCGCCGTTGCCAAGCGCCGCTGCCAGCGCCAGAAGCGGAAACGGCAGCGCCATGATCACCGCCAACCGCAGCGGTGCGGCGTGGCGGAACTTGAGCGCCTCGGCTCGCAGCGCCCGCCCGAGCGTCGCGCGTGGCGCTGCACTCGCTCGACCGCCGTTGCGAACCGCAGGAGCGGCATGCTCTGCGGCTTTGCTGATCCCGCAGTCGCCGTGCGCCCAGCCCGCGGCCGGCGCGCCCGCAGAAACGTCCGACACGGCCGCTTCCCCACGCATCGCCGCAGACGAGCGCGCCGCAAACGCGCCAGAGCCAGCAGCCGCCCTCGTCGCGCGCGTCGGCGACGCCGCATTCGTTATCGCGCCCCTCATGCCGCCCGCCCCTTTCGGCACACGTCCATGAACAGCGCTTCAAGGTCCTCGCCCACGTGCAGCTCGTCCTCATAGGCCAGGCGCCCCTCGTAGATGATGCCCACGCGGTCGGCCATCTGCTGCACCTCGGAGAGGATGTGGCTCGACACGAGCACCGTAATGCCCGCTGCGGCGAACGAGCGGATGAGGTCACGCAGCTCTTCGATGCCGATGGGATCGAGCCCATTCGTCGGCTCGTCGAGGATGAGCAGCTGCGGATCGGCCAGAAGCGCAAGCGCGATGCCAAGGCGCTGCTTCATGCCCATTGAGAAGCGGCCCGCGCGCTTGGAGCCCGCGCTCGCCAGCCCCACGGTGCGCAGCACCTCGTCGATGCGCGCCGCAGGCAGTCCGAGCAGCGTCGTGCGCACGCGCAGGTTCTCGCGCGCCGAGAGATTGGGGTAGATCGGCGCCTCCTCGATGAGCGAGCCGATGCGGTACAGATCAGCGCGCCGCCACGGCCGCCCGTCGAAGAGGATCTCGCCCGCCGTCGGGCGCAGCATCCCGCAGATCATCTTGAGTGCAGTCGATTTCCCCGCGCCGTTGGGGCCCAAAAGCCCGTACACCCGCCCGCGCTCCACGTGCAGGCACACGTCGGCCACCGCCGCGCCCGCCTCCGTGTCGCGCCCGAACCGCTTGGTGAGCCCGCGCGTTTCCAGCATGCAATCCATGCGTGCTCCTTTCTCCCCGCGTCCCACCACACGCGGAACGCCCGTTACAGGAACAAGCATGGAGGCTGCTTCTAACGAAGCCTTAACGGTTGGGAAAAAATATGCGACGCGAGACGCAGAACGGGGCACGACAGCGCCGCAGCGCCGCACCCGCACGACGTCTCAGAACGGCACGAAGCAGAACGTCTTAGCCGAAGTCGATCGCGAGCGGCTCAAGCGCCCGTGCTCATCGGCAGCCTCGCGGCGCCAGGGAACGCCGAAACGCTTGAGCAGACGCGCGAAGTGCGTCGCATTCATCACGTCGCGGTACGAGAAGCGCACGATCGGTATGCCGTACGCCGTGAGCCGCGACTCCCGGCGCCGCTCGTCCTCCAGCACGCGCAGGGCGTCACGACCGCCGCGCAGCGAGGCGTCCTCGTACTTCGCGCGGCCGTCGAACTCGCCGATGACGCGCAAGCCGTCCTCGCGCATCCAGAGGAAGTCGACGCGGTACGTCCGCCCCTCATCGAGCGGTCGTTTGAAGGAGACCTGCAGGTCAGGCAGGGCGAACCCCTGCTCGATCATCGCGGCGCGCGCGACGGACTCCCCCGCGCTCTCGCTGCGCGCATCGGCGTAGCGCAACGTCCTGACCGCGTGGCGCACGCCCGTCTGCCGACTGCCTTTTTCGAGAAAGGACGCTTCCAAGCGGCCACGCACTGCGCGGCCCGACCGCAGGGCCGCGTCTGCCAGGGCAAGCGCGCGCTTGAACCCAGCCGTCCTCATGCAATCGAGCAACGTGCGCTCAAACGACGTGACGCGGATCCCCTCCACAACGCAAACATCCTCGTCATCGGGCATAACATGGAACCGCACCCCGCGCGTGGCGCGCGCACGACACGCGCGGGTCGTTGCGACGTGCACCTGCCGCGTCGACGCGAACGACGCAGGCAGATCGTAGGCCAGCACCGCCGACCCGAAGCAGAACACCCAATCGGGATGCAGCTTCTGCAGGGCACGAAGCGTGAACTGCGCTCGATCGCGTGTGGAAAGGCTCTCCCAGCAGGAACGACGCGCATACACACTGCGCGCAGGCCGAACGACCTCGTCGCGCGCCGCAAGGCGCCGAAGCGCATCCCGCAGGCGCGGATCGACCGTCGCCAGGCAGCAACGCTGCCGCTCAGCGTGCGCGAAGAGCCGCTCCAGCTCCGCGATGCGATGCCTCGATCCCATGGCGCGCCCCCTTCCGCACGCTCCCCTTCCTTTTCCGCAGTATCTCACGGAACGACGCACCTTTGCGCAGAGATCCGCGGTGCCGCCGCAGCTGGCACCAAGCCGTCACTTTAAGCGAATGGCAGGGTTCCCCCGCGACCCGATCGTCGTCTGTTTCGCGCGCTCGCGGGGCGGTTTAGCGCGCGAAACGGACGACGATGCGCGGTCGTGTGACACGCCTGCCGCTGGCGCTTTGGGCCGCCGATGGCCGCAGCTCGGGCATACGTCGTCATCCACCGCGCGCTGCGCGCCGCACACTGGACAGGTGCCGTTCAGCTCGCGCAACCGGTCAACCTTGCCGCACCGATTGCACATCGAGCACACGTAGCACATCTTGCACTCCCCCCATCTTGCCGAACGCGCCCTGATCCCGCAGAAAGCCAGCGCCCCGGCACCGCGCCCCGCAAGGCGCCGCGCATTCCCCGCAAAAGAAGCGCCCGCACGCAACGGCGCGCGGGCGCAATCCGTCGAAGCGGCTACACGAACAAGGCCATCTTCCTCGAATCCATCTTCTTGGCCAGCTCTTCAACAGGACCGTAGTGCATGCACCCCGCTTGGCAGTGCTTCACGCACGTCGGCTGCTTCCCTTCAGCGGTGCGCGCGGCGCACAGGTCGCACAGCTCCGTCGGGACGGGAAGGAATTCGTACTGGAACCGACCGCCGCCCAGATCGTGCGGCCCGATCTCGTAGGGGCTGATGCCCACCTTTCCCTTCTCCAGCAGCTTCTTCGGCTGGTAGCCGTGCTCCTGCTGGCAGGCGATCTCGCAGGTGTGGCAGCCCGTGCACCACTTGTAGTCGATAAGGAGCCCGTACATCTCGTACCACCTAGCCTTCCCATTTGCTGATGCGGCACAGCTGCGACTTATAGGAGTTGCCCAACCCGGTCTTGCCCGGCCGCATCGGCATCAGCTTGTTGATGTTGCATTCCATGACGCCGAACAGGCCGGCTTCCGTTCCGTCGTCTTCAGCGTGACCCTTGCGTTCGGGGAACCACCAGCCGTGGTCGGCCGACACCACGCCCTGCTTGATGCGCGGCGAGACTTCAGCGCGCTCGCGACAGGAACCGAAGGGGTTCTCGATGAGCACCCAGTCCCCGTCTTCGATGCCGTAGCGCTCGGCGTCAACGGGGTTGATCATCACCTGCGGACCCGGATGGATGGCGCGCATGGAGGGCGCCTGGCGATGCTCGGAATGGAACAGGCTCCAACGACGCGCGCCCGTCGTGAGCACCAACGGATACTCCCGAGCCAGCTCCGGCGAGCTCACCGGGCTCTCGGGCGGCTCTTCGAACGACGAGAGGGGGTTGTAACCCATGTTCTGCATGGCGATGGAGTAGAAGTTGTAGCGTCCGGTGTCGGTGTTGAAACCGGGCTGGCCGTCAGGACGCAGCTTGCCGGTCTTGTACTTGTAGTACTCGAACTCCGGATAGGCCCAGGTGCGCTCTTTGATCTGCTCGTAAGTGAACGGGGAGCTCTGCAGGCAGAAATCGTAGAAGTCCTCGTCGCGCGTCCAGGGCACCTTGTCAGCGCCATGGAAACGCCGTCCCACCTCGTAGATGATCTGCTGGTCAGATTTGCACTCGCCCAGAGGCTCGATGCACTGCGCCACCGCGCCCAGCTGGTAGGGCTGGTGCCCTGTGATGCCCGCGCGCTCCGCGAACGTGCAGGCGGGAAGGAAGACGTCCGCCGCGGCCATCGCCGTGGGTGTCATGAACAGGTCCACCACCACGTTGAACTCCGTGCCCTGGATGGCGGGCAGGATGCGCTGCGGCGCGGCGCCCATGTTGGCGATGGGGTTGTTCGTCTCCAGCCACAGGCACTTCACCGGATAGGGCTTGCCCGTCTCAAGCGCCTCGAGCTCCATGTCCTGGCTGATGGCCGCCATGGACCGGCACCCGTTGTACTCCTCGTTCATGCGCCTGGAGCCCGGAGCCGCCCATTCAGGGGCGGGCAGCGCCTCGATGGCGGAGAAGTCGGACATCCAGGTGGATCCCACGCCGAAGCACGGGCGGCCGCACACCATGGAGCCGGGCTTCTCGAAATTGCCGGTGACGGCCAGAAGGTCGAACACCGCCATGCCCGTGATGAACCCCTCGGGCGTGTGGTCCATCGCCACGCCCCACTGCAGGCAGGCGGAACGGGCGCGGCCCAGCGCGCGGGCGCATTCCGTGATCTTTTCGGCATCGACGCCGCAGATCTCGGCAACGCGCTCGGCGGTGTAGCCCTTGATGCTCTCGGCGAACTCGTCGAAACCGTAGGTCCATAGATCGATGAACTCGTGATCCTGCAGATCCTCCTGGATGATGATGTTGGAAAGCGCCAGCGCCAGCGCGCAATCGGTGCCCGGACGCACCTGGAACCAGTACTCCGCCTTGCCGGCGAGCCAGGTGAGCTTGGGATCCATGCAGATGATCTTCGAACCGCGCTTCATGCACTCCACGATCCAATGGCCCAGCGTGCCGTCGGAGTTGGCCACGACAGGGTTGTTGCCCCACACCATGATGTACTCCGGCACCTCGAAGCGCGGGTCGTCGTAGCGCTCGGGGAAGAACTGCGAGTAGTCGCACACGAACATGTCGCCCACCTTCAGCGAGGTGGAGAACAGGCGCGGCGCGTAGCACGCCTGGCCCGAAAGGAAGCCCATGCCGTAGTTGGGCGTGCCCAGCATCTGGGCGAGCATCGGCCCGTAGCCGTTGATGTCGCGTCCGGTTCCCTGATGCACGAAGATCGACTCGGCGCCGTATTCCTTGGCGATGCGCGTGATCTGCTCGTAGATGATGTCGTAAGCCTCGTCCCAGCTTATCTGCTCCCAAGCGTCCTTGCCGCGGTTCTCGCGGGCGCGCTTCATCGGATGCAGGATGCGGTCGGGATGGTAGATCATCTCCTTGGCCGCAAGGCAGCGCAAGCAAAGGCGCCCCTGGTTGTGCGGGTTCTCGGGATCGCCCTCGATGTGGTCGATCACCCCGTCCTTCACGTAAACCAGCAAACCGCAGTTCTGATGGCAACCCGGGCCGGTGCGGGCGTTGGTCCTGATGACCGTCATCCCGTCTTCCTCCCACGTCCATTCACGGCCCGTGGCGTCATCCTGGGTCGTCGCATCGCGCGCCTCTTCTTTGACGAAGAACGATCCGTAGACATCAGCCTCGATCTCGTTTTTGACCGTCGGGGTTTCAGCGGACATTCCCTTCTCCTTTCCACAAAACGTCGCGGCGCCAAATGGCAGCGCCGCGCAGCCCCGTCCCTTGCGGGAAGCAGCGAGCTTACGGCAGATGGGGGCTGCTGAAAGATCGCATGGACGAAGCGAGGGAAGCGGGCGTCGGGCAAGCCCCGCCGCCCTCGCTTCACCGTCCGAGGGAAGAGTACGCCCGCTCCGCCCAAGAAGCGCCGACGAAAAAGGAATGGCCCATTCAAACGGAGCCCGCCGTGCCCCTCCGCAGGCGTTGGCTTACAATGAGGCGCGGCAAAGCGAAAGCGGCGCCCGTCGGCTGCGCAACCCAACCGACGGGAGAAGGGGGCGCCCAGATGAACATCGACCTGCTCAGAGAATGCGTGCACCTTGCATCGAGCCTGAGCTTCACGGAGACGGCCAAGCGCTTCTACATAACGCAACCCGTCCTGAGCAAGCACATCGCCAGCGTGGAGAAAGAGCTGGGGCTCGACCTGTTCATCCGCAGCAAGAACGGCGTGCACCTGACGAAGGTGGGACGCGCGTTCATCCAGGACGCCTCGCACCTGCTTGACGGCTACGACGGGATGCTGGAGCGCGCACGGCACATCGCCTCGGGGAAAGACGCCATCATCAACATCGGCTACCTGCACGGGGCCAGCTCCCGGTTGCTGCCGCAAGCGCTCAAACGCTTCAAGAAGGGGCATCCGACCATCGAGGTGAACTACCTGTCGATGGAGATAGACGAGATCCCCCAGCGCCTCAATGGCAACGACATCGACTTCGCCGTGACCAGCGACCTCGCAAGCTTCGATTCCGACCGCTTCAACCAGGTGGAGCTCTACCCGGATTCGCTGTGCCTCATCGTTCCCCGCGGCCACCGGCTTTCAGAGCGCAGCATCATACGCCTCGATGACCTCAAAGGCGAGGAAATCATCGTGCCGCGCTCGTCGTTCATGCCCAACGAGTCGACCTACATCAACAAGATCCTCAGCCCCATCGTCGAGTCCATCCGCCCCAAGCGGCTCATCGGTGACCTGAACAGCATCGCCATGTCCATGGCCATCGAGAACTGCGCCGCCATCGAGTTCGACCACCTCAGGAACATCTTCAGCCCCGACCAGTTCTCGTTCATCCCCCTCGATGCGAACATTCCCGCGTTCAACGTCGTGGCAGCCTGGAAACGGGCAGGGGAAACGGAGGCAATGCACGATTTGGCTGTCGAGCTCAAGCGGCAGTGCATCGCCAAAGGGCTTTGCCCCGCCGAATCGCGGTAGCCCATCTTTATTTGCATGACCCATACCTCTTTCGTAGGCGAAGGCGGATCGCAGCGCCCCTAGAATCTCGGTGAACCGGGGGGCGGGGCGCTGAAAGCCGCTCCGCAAGGGGAATCCCCGGCAGCACTCTGCGTCGTCGGGCGACACGCAAGCGCGCAGAAATCCGTCTCGCTTTCGAAAAGGAGGGGTTTTCCATGTCTGATTCTTCCAAAAGCGCCGCCAGCACGTTCAAGACGGCCGGATGGGGCGTCATGGACCGCCAGCTGACGAACAGGGAACGCTGGCTGTGCTTCTGGGCGCTGTTCTGCTTCGGCACCTGCTGCGTGTACCAGTGGATCATGCCGTCGTCCATCCTCACCAACATCGGCGAGGAGTTCGGCATGAGCCTTGACACCGCAGGCTGGATCATGTCCATCTTCACGCTGACCGGCCTCATCCTGGCGTATCCCGGCGCATGGATCATGCGCAACGTGGGCATCAAGATCTCCATCCTCATCACCGCCATCCTCACCATCGTCGGCAACATCCTGGCTCTGGTGGCGACGAGCGGCGCGATGTTCATCTTCGCGCGCGCCGTGCAGGGCTGCGGCTTCGGGCTCATCTCGGTCATCGGCCCCAACATCATGCCGCGCCTCTTCCCGTTGGAGCGCCAGGGCTTGGTCATGGGCATCTGGTCGCAGTGGGTGTGCCCCGGCATCGCGCTGGCGGCGCTTTCCACCCCGCTGATCTACTCGGCGTTCGGCTGGCAGGCCACCTTCATCCTCTCGCTCACGCTGCAGATCATCACCACCATCCTCGTGCTGGTGTTCGTGAAGATGCCCACCGTGCCCGAGAACGTGCTTGCGGCGAAAAACGAGGGGCGGCCCGACGGCGCCAAGCCCTCGCGCGCCTACGTCGTCAGCGCCTTCGTGGTGGGCTTCTGCTTCCTTGCCTGGTGCACCAGCTACCCGACCTTCAACACCTTCTACCCCACCTACGCGCAGACCGTCCAGGGCATGGACCTGTTCACCTCGTCCCTGACCACGCTCGTGGCAGCCATCGCAACTATACCGGGCGGCATCATCTTCGGCCTTGTCGCCGACAAGATCCGCCAGCGCAAGGCGATGCTGATCATCGGCTACCTGCTGCTCATCCTCGTTGCCGCCACCACGCTGTGGGCGGGCGAGCAGAACCAGGCGCTGGCCTGGGCGTCCATCATCTTCCTGGGATTCTTCTGCGCAGGCCTGGTGCCCACGATGTCGCGCGCCCTCATCCCGGTGCTCGCACGCGAGCCGCGCACCACTGACTACGCGCTGACCGGCATGGCTTTCGTCACGCAGCTGGGCGGGTTCATCGCCGCGTTCTTCGGCACGATCGCTGCAGGATCCTCCTACCAGTTCGCCGCGCTGAGCTTCGTGGTGCCGCTGTGCGCCGCTGCCGTCATCGTGTTGCTGTTCGTGAAGAACGACCGCAAGCTGGAGGCATAGGGGGTAAGCCTGGAATCCCTGCGCCTTCGCCATCGCAGGCGCGTCGCCTCGAAGGGCCCGGAGCATCCGGGCCCTTCGTCGTTTCCGGGCAAGGCGCGATGCGGGAGCAAGGCCGCGAGGGGTGCGCCGTGCGCTCGTTTGGCGATCCGGAGGACGGACGTTGCATAAGCCGCGTCAGTCGCGCCAGATGATGCGTTCGTTTATGTAGTCGCCCAGATGGGGGACGGCGAAGCGGACGAGGCCGTGGCCCGCCGGCTCGATGACCTGTTCGCGGATGAGGCTCGCGCGGTACTTGCTGGCCCAGCTTGGGGTGCGCCCCGTCCGAAGCGCGATGTCACGCATGGACGACGGGCGCCCGCCGTCAGACGCCATCGCCTCGATGAACAGCCGCTGGGGGCTGCGCAGCCCGTAGTACGTCGGGGCGCACACCGCCTCGTGGTAGGCGGACAGCGCGTCGGCGCGGCCGCGCTCCACGTCCTCGGCGGAAACCGTGTCGGAGCCGCGCAAGTCGGCGGCGCGCCACATGTAGTAGCCGACCAGCTGGATGAGGTAGGGATGCCCCTCCGCCGCATCGGCCGCACGCTGCGCCACTTCAAGCTCGATGCGCTTCCCGGCGCCCTGAACCGCCTCGTAATACGCATCGCGCGTGTCGGGAAGCGGCACCTCGGCAAGGTACTGGCGCTGCGCCCGGCAAAGGAACGTGAGCACCTTGTCGCCCACCAGCTCGTCCACAAGTGAGGGCAGGCCTGCAAGCACCAGTGCAACGCCGCGCTTCTCGTCATCAGGGGCATCGGTCATGTCCTGGTCAGCAACGACATGCTGGAACGCCACGGCCAAGGCGGCAAGGTCGTCCATCGAAGCAGCCTGCGCCTCATCGACGGTTATCACCACTCCCTTGCCCCGCTTCGCCTTCTTCAGCCGCTCGTCAATCGCCTTGCGCAGCGTGAGGGAGCCCAGCTCGGACGCGGAAAACGACACGCCGCCCAAGCTTGCGGTCCCCAGGCCGGCAACGCCGGCCGACGGCTCGATGCGCGCCCCCTGGAGGCGCAGGTGCTCTGGGGAAAGCGCCTCGACCAGGCGCTCGCAGAGGCCAGACGCGGCCGTTTCGGAAACGACTTCCCAGCCCCGCGCCAGCGCAACGCGGCGCAGTTCGGCGAGCATGACGGTTTTGCCGTAGCCGCGCTGGCCCGACACCAGCATCAAACGGCCCGGGGCTCCGGCCCCGTTCTCCAGCCCCTCCACGAAATCGTCCACGACGGATTGGCGCCCCACGAGAATGGGTGGCATCTTCCCCGCCGTCGGCTTGAAGGGATTCGCCATCTTGCACCCCTCTCCCTCGCTTATTTTCTACCATTTTATACTATTTCATACTGCGTTCCGCTCATAGCACAGCAAAGAAAAGGGACACGCAAGGCGTCCCTTTTTGAAACAGCTGAAAGAAAAGGCAAATCCGAGGCGGAATACTCCGGAATCCGATACACGCCGAAAGCGCTGACCCTTGCCGCCCCTCCCGCTATCGCTCGTTGCGGTTGCGTTTGGCCAGCTTGACGCCAACCTTTGCGGCGACCGCCACGCCGCGGGCGGCGAGGCCCGCTCCTGCCTTGGCGGCGCGCGCCGCCGCGCCCGCCACCACGGGTGCGGCCTCCTTCGCGCTCTCTGCGACGACGGGTGCCGTCTTCGCCACCGCGTCGGCCACCTCGGGCGCTCGGCGGCGCACCGCATCGGCTGCCGCGCCCGCCGCCGCCGGCGCCTTCTCGGCAGCAGCCCGCGCCACCCCCGAGGCTCGGCCCGCAACCTCAGGTGCCCTCTGCACAACCGCGTGCGCCGCCGCGGACGCCTTCCCCGACGCGGCGTGCGCCGCCTTCGACGCCTGCTCCTTCGCGACGGCGCCGAGCTTGTCGGCCGCCGCGTCGAGCTTCTCCTCCATCGGCGTCGCCGCGCGGCCCGTGAAGTTGCGGTGCCCCTTGCTCGCCATCGCCGCACCGCCTGCGATGAACGCCACGCCGGGCCCCGGCAGCACGCACAGCGGCACGCCGGCCGCCGCCATGACGGCGCCGCCCGCCATCTGGGCCGCGCCCTTCGCCTTCTTCGCAGCAGGGACGCCGCCCGAGCCCTTCGCGCCGGCGCACGCCGCCGATCCGCGCCGAGCGCCGCCCGAGCCGCCGTCCTTGGGCGCCGCAAAACCGCCCGATGCCGCAACGCGCGCGCCAGCTTCCGCGCTTGCGGCGCTTTCCCCCTCTTCCACCTGCGCAAACACCGTGGCTGGCGCATCCTTGTCGGACACGTCGGCCACGGTCACGTTGCGCGCGGGAACGCACGCGTCGTCGTTGAATCTGCCGTTTCGGGAAGCGCGAGCCATCGCAAAGCCTTTCACGCAAGGGACGTCGGCTCCATTGTAGCGGCCAAGGCGCCGCCCGTCGCGGCGGCCCCTCCACGGTTTGGCAACGGCTGCGTTACGCCTTCGGCGTGGGGACGGCGGGAGCCTCGATCTCGCCGGCGCAGTGCGGGCAGCGCGTGGCGCCCTCCTTCACCTCTTCGAGGCAGAACGGGCACGCAAGCGGCACCGTCTCAACCTCGACGACCTCGCCGTCCCTGCCCGTCACCTTCCCCACGAGGCCCTTCGCCAGGCCCGTGCCGATGTTCTGCGCCTGGTTGAACGCCTTCACGATGAAGAACACCACCAGCGCCACGATGAGGAAGTTGATGACGGCGCTGATGAACGCGCTGAAGTCGATGCCGTTGTCGGTGCCGGGCACGGGGATGGTGAGGCCGGCCACCTCGGTGCCGCCGCCCGTCACCAGCTTGATGAGCGGGTTGATGATGTCGTTGGTGAGCGACGCGACGATGGAGGTGAACGCGCCGCCGATGATGACGCCGACGGCCATGTCCATCACGTTGCCGCGGTTGATGAACTCTTTGAACTCGGAAACAAGGCTCATGCGTTTCGTCCTTTCTCGCAGGGCGCGGACCTGCCCTAACGCCCCTTCGGTTCGGTCGCTTGCGGCGAAGCGAACGCTGCGCGCCGGCTGCCGGGCGGCGATGTTCTGAAAACTCCGCGCAATGATACACGTCCGCGGTGACCCAACGGTTCCCGCGCCGAATTCGCACACCGCTTCAACGAGAAAGCGAACCGCAGCCGTTTCAGGCTGCATGCCGAAGATGCCGGCCCGCCTTCGCCGGCCCTTTGCCAACCCTCAGCGGCCCCTTGGCAAACCTCCTCCAAACCTTCGCCGGCCCTTCGCTGGACCCTTGCCGGCCCCTTCCGCATCCCTTCGCCAGCCCTTCCCGCATTCCGCCTTCTTCGATCTTCGTCCTTTTCACGCGTCTGACGGCTTGCGGAACGCGCGAAAGGGACGAAGATCCGCGCACGACGGAAGCTGCGCCTGCCGGGAACGAGCGCAACGCCCCCCATCGCCGGCAAACGCCGCACCCACCCCATCGACGACGAACGCTGCGCTCGGCGCACCCACCGCGCTCGTCCGACACACCCGTCGCGCTCATCCGACACACTCGTCACGTCATCCGGCACGCCCGCCGCGAAAAGCCGTTGCAGCGCACCTTGCACGGCCTGCAAGCCGTCTGCGCCGCAAGGCGTTCCTCATCGCCCATCGCCCAGTAACGCTTTTTGTTCTATATGATCTATTACAAATAGTTCGCTTCTATGCTACGATGTCAGTGTTATAGAACATATAGAACAGGAGGCGTCTCATGGAGAACCGGCATCACGTCCAAGACGCGACGAACCGCGCCGCGTCGCCCGTAACCCCGACCGCCGCTCAGCCCGCCGCCTGCACCGCGCCCGAGGCGAAGCCCCGCCGCGCCTGGTCGCCGCTTGCGCGCGCCGTCATCTACGTCGTTGTCACGTTCGTTCTCACCTGGGCGGTCGAGTTCGGCGTCATCTGGCCCGCTGCCACGAGCAGCACGGGCCCGCTCGCAGGCTACGGCATGGCAAACATGTCGGTGATGGTCTACGCGCTCATCGCTGGCATGATGTTCGTGCCCACCGTCGGTATGCTTATCACGCGCCTCATCACGCGCGAGGGCATGCGCGATGCTTGGGTAAAGCCCTTCGCGTTCCGCCGCACGTGGATGTGGTGGGTCGCCGCCTGGCTCGGCACCATCGCGCTGGCCGCCGTGGGCGCGATCGTCTACTTCGTCGCGTTCCCCGGCGACTTCGACCCCTCCATGAGCGCGATAGCGGCCGCCACCCTGCAGACCGCCCAGGCGCAGGGCCTCCCCCTCACCGAGGACCAGGTGCGCCTCGCGCTTTACAGCCAGCTTGTCGTGCTGTTCTTCGTGCCGTTCCTCAACGTCATCGCCGCGTTCGGCGAGGAATGGGGCTGGCGCGGCTATCTCATGCCGAAGCTCATGGAGCGCCTTTCCGTCGTGCCAGCGCTGCTCGTCATGGGCATCATCTGGGGGCTGTGGCACCTGCCGCTCACCATGCTCGGCCACAACTACGGCACGAGCTACGCGGGCTACCCCGTCCTCGGCATCGCCGCCATGTGCTGGATGTGCTGCTGCGTGGGCGTGTTCCTCTCGTGGCTGACGCTCAAGACCGGCACGTGCATCCCCGCCGCCATCGCGCACGGCTTCTTCAACGGCTGCGCGAGCGCGGGCGTGCTGTTCTCGGCCTCGGGCGGCAACGCGCTTGTCGGTCCCGCAGCCGTGGGCGTGATCGGAAGCGTCGGCTTCGCCATCGCGGCCGTCGTCGTGCTCGTGGCGCTGCACCGCCGCCAGCGCGCCGGCCTGCCGCTGTCGCCGCGCAACGCGTTCGCGCGCACGCAGCCGTACGAGGCGCGCGACCGCTAGCCGCCGCCGCGCCGCAGGGCGCTCCCCGACCCGCAGCGCACCCGCTGCAGACGCTCGCGGCGGGGCGCCCGCGCACCGCGCGCCCGCCGTCCGCACCCCGCCACCCCGACCGAAAGCGAGCATCCCATGATCCTCCGCATCGACCAAGCCTCACCCGATCCCATCTACCAGCAGATACGCGACCAGATCGTCGCCGCCATCGCACGCGGCGAGCTGAAGGCGGGCGACCGCCTGCCCGGCGTGCGCGCCCTCGCGAGCGATCTGGGCGTGAACCTGCACACCGTCAACAAGGCCTACGCCGTGCTGCGCGACGAGGGCTACCTGCTCATGCGCGGCCGCGCCGGCGCCTGCATCGCCGACTTCCAGCAGACCGCCACGCCCGAGCGCCTCGCCGCCAGCGCCGCGCGCCTCACCGAGCAGCTCTACCGCCTCGCGCTCGAGCACAGCGCGCAGGGCGGCACCGAGGAGCAGTTCGTGGAAGAGGCCCGCCGCGAGGCCGCGCGCGCGTTCGCCGACCCGGGCATCGCCGGAGCCGCGCGCGACATGCACGTGCTCGGACTCGACGCCGCGGGCAACCGCCTCGTCCCGCGCGACGCCCGCGACGCAGCTGCAAACCCGCTGCAGGCGCGCGGCGGCGCAGCACCCGCATCCGTCACCGGCCCCGAAGGAGCGTGATCGCCATGTTCGCCGCCACCATCGGCATGTTCGCCTCGATGACGCTCGCCCTCGGGCTGCTGCTCGCGTTCACGCCTTACCTCATGCGCCACAACGAGTGCTTCGCCGTCACCGTGCCCGCCGCCGCGCAGGCCGACCCGCGCATCGTCGCGCTCAAGAAGCGCTACGCTACCGTCATGCTCGCGCTGACCGCCGCGGCCACCGTCGTCTCGCTTGTCGCGGGCGTCCTCATCGCCTCCGGCGGCGAACAGGCGGAAAGCGCACGTGCGCTCGCGGGCTCGTTCGCCGAGTGCGCCGCCATCCTCGTCCTTGTCGTCGCCTCGTTCGCCCTCATGCTATGCAACCGCCGCACCGTGATGGGACTCAAGAAGCAGGAGGGCTGGGGCGCGGAGCGCACGCGGGTCGCCGCCGTCGTGGCCGAGACCGACCTCCCCGGAGCCCTGCCGCTTGCCTGGAACCTGCTCTACCTCCCCGTGATCCTCGGCACACTCGCACTCGGCCTCGCGCTTTACCCGCACATGCCCGACATGCTGCCCATGCACGCCGATATCAACGGCACCGTCACGCGCTACGAGCCGAAAACGCTTGCCACCGCCATCGGGTTCCCCGTGCTGCTCGAGGCGTTCCTCGCCGCCTGCTTCACGTTCACGCAGTGGATGATGCTGCGCTCGAAGCGCCCGACCGACCCGTCGGCGCCGGCCACCTCCGCGCTCGCCTACGGCCTGTTCGCCCGCGCTCAGAGCGTATTCCTGCTGGTCATCGGCATACTCCTCGGCGCAGGCATCGGCATTTTGTTCATGCTCTCGTCGGCAGGGTTCATCGGGCTTGGGCAGGCGGGCGCCATCATCGTCGTGCTGTGCATCCCCATCGTCGTCGGCAGCATCGCGCTGTCGGTCGTCTACGGCCAGGCGGGCAGCCGCGTGTTCAGGCGCATGCAGGGCGACGCGCCCCTGCTCGCCGACGATGACGAGCAC
Source organism: Candidatus Aphodovivens avistercoris (assembly GCA_018710945.1). Classification (GTDB taxonomy): domain Bacteria; phylum Actinomycetota; class Coriobacteriia; order Coriobacteriales; family Eggerthellaceae; genus Aphodovivens; species Aphodovivens avistercoris. Next base: position 52,486 of record DVIW01000008.1, read on the forward strand.
TGGAAGCTCGGCCTCTTCTACGTCAACCACGACGACGCGAGCCTGTTCCTGCCCGAGCGCTTCGGCATCGGCTGGACGATGAACTTCGCCCGCCCCGCCGCCTGGGCCATCATCCTCGGCGGCGCCGCGGCCACCGCCGCATTCGTCGTCGCCCTCGTGCTGATCGTCGGCTAGCGGACGGTGCTCCTACCCCTTCGCCTGCGCGGACGCGCTCGCAGACGAGCTCGCGTGCGCGTCCGACGCCGCGTCCGAGCCGCCCGCCGCGCTCGCGCCCGCGCCGTCGACGCGGCTCGAGTCGTCGGGCGTGATCGACATGCTCTGGAAGCGGTGCTCCATGTAGGCGTTGTCGAAGTGCTCCGCGTAGAACTGCTCCACCGGCGAGGTCGCCTGGATGCCCGACACGCGCTCGAACCAGCAGTCGAGCGCCTGCAGCGTCATGACGCCGTTCACCAGCATGAGCACCGCGCACAGCGTCGTGAACGAGTAGCGGATCTTCCACGGAATGACGTTGATGAGCTTGAGCAGGTACGGCAGGCACAGCTTGATCCACGCGAACCCGAGCGCGCCCCACATGAGCATGAACGGCGTGGACGTGCGCCCCTGCGCGATGACGGCGATGGGGTCGGGCACACCGAACAGCTTCATGCCCGAGTAATCCCAGGCCACGGCGCCGAACGCGGTCTGCATGAACCAGCTTACGAAGAACTCGAACGCCCCGCCGATCACCGCCGACACCACGAAGATGATGACGGGGTTCGACTTGTAGAAGCGGTTGAGCGCCACCGTCATGAGCACGGCGCCGAACCCGTAGATGGGCGAGAACGGCCCGAACAGCATGCCGGCGCGGTCCTGGTAGTGCCCGGGATCGACCACGACCATGTGGTACACCGTCTCGATGAGAAGCCCCAGCACGCAGCACACGACGAACACCCAGAACAGGTTGAAAAAGTTCAGCTCGATGTAGCCCTTGCCCTCGGGGTCGCGCCCGAGCGTGCCGTCCTCGGCCGCCTCGCGGTCCTGCATGCTGCGCAGGCGGCGCTGCAGCGCGCGTTCCTCGCGCAGAGACGGGTCCATCGTGACCGACAGCGCCAGCAAAATGACGAGCTGCACCGCTGGCGCGATGAGGTGCTCGCCCAAACCCTGCAGCATGATGTCGAGCAGGATGCGCAGGATGGTCAGCGCGATGAGCAGGTACGACCAGCGCGCGGCATGGCGGCGGCGGTTGCGCAGCAGCATGATGCCGAACACGATGAGACACGCCGCGTTCACCACGATGACGATAAACGACAGCACCGAGACGATGGCGGTCAGCGTGATGTCGCCCACCGCCACGAGGTCGGGACGCTCGAACACCGCCCAGATCACCATGCCCATGAACAGCAGCGCCATCGGCACCGTGATGATGCCGTCGACTAGGCACAGCACGCCGTACACCTTCGCGATGAGCGGCGTCTTCTTCCGATCGGCGGGAAGCGGCTTGTCGGGGTCGAACTGGTTTCCGTCGGGGTCGTATACCCCGTCGGGCTTCTCAACGTCGAGGCTCACTGCGCACTCCTTGGTCGGGACGGGCTTCCCGCGCGCCGGCGACGCGGCGGGTCCTGCTTGCGAGCCATCATAGCGCATGGGCGCCGAAACGCCTGCGACGCATACCAGCCGTCACCCATCCGTGGAAGAACGGCGCCCAGCGGCCATCCCGCCGCTAGCGGCCCTCCTTCATCAGGCGCGCGATGAGGCGCATGAGGGCGCGGCGGTGCAGCGTGCCGAGCAGGATCCCATACATACCCGCCTTCCGATGAAAAGGGCGCAGCGCACAGCATCATGCCGCGTCGGCGCCCCTCCGGCGGCGGACGCGAACCGCGCGCATCGGCTTGCATCCGCCGCTCTCTGCTTCTATAGTTAACGAACGTCAATTCTAGTTAATACTTGACTTATGTCAATGATTGAGCAACGTTAACTTTGTGGAGGGTTCCATGACGACAATCATGCAGGAGCAGACGCTCGTCAAGGCGTCGATGTACTTCCACGAGCTGTTCAAGAAAGCGGTGCTCGCCAGCAGTGCCGCGGGCCAGTTCACCCGCACGCAGATGGACCTCTTGATGACCTTGGGCATGGAAGGGCCTTTGAGCATGTCGGCGCTCAGCGAACGCGTAGGCATCGCGCCCGAACAGGCCACGCGCGCCATGAAGGGCCTGCGCGAGCGCGGTCTCGCCGCGGCCGAGCGCAGCGACGAGAACCGCCGCATCGTCATCGCCCAGCTGACCGAGCAGGGGGCGCTGTTCATGGACGAACACGTGCGCGCCATCAACGAGAACCTGCGCGCCACCCTCGAAGGCCTCTCCCCCGACGAGCTGGAACGGCTCTCGCAAGCCGCCTCCGACATCGTGGCGCTCATGCGCAAGACCACCCTCAAGCACACCGTCCCCGACCCCGAAGCCAAGCGCTGAAGAGCGGACGACATCACGCCACGTCAAAGCCCCAGCGCCCGAGCGTGCGCGCCATGACGAGCGCGAGCGCCAGCGAAGCCGCCACCACGCACAGCACCACCGCCGCCATCTCACCGCGAAGCACGACCCCTTCCTTTTCGCAACCCTTCGGCAGATCCGCGACCGTTTCGCGCATCTGGAGCCCCTTTGAGCGCGCGAAACGGTCGCGGATTTGCAGAAGCGCCGCCCGACACGCGACTTTACCCCGATTTTGCACGGCGGCGGCCATCCGCGCGCAGCGGCTTTGGTATGTTGGAGGGCAGTCGAAAACCACGCGAGCGCAGCCCCTGCGCCAGCGCGAACGCGGTCCACGGCCGCGCCTTCAGACGCCGGCCGCAACGCAGCCGCAGGCGCCGCCCGCAGCCCGAAGCCGCGGCGCGCCCGCAAGCGTCACCCGAACGCAGCCCGCCCGCGGCCGAAAGGAGCAGCCGTGATCGAATACTTCCGCACCGACGAGCGCACGCACTCCCTCGTCAAGCTGGACGAAGAGGAAGCCGGCTGCTGGATCGCCCTGTTCGAGCCCACCGACGGCGAGCTGGCCGCCATCGCGCACCGCTTCGCCATCGAGGAAGAGGACCTGCGCGCCCCGCTCGACTTGGAAGAGGTCTCCCGCGTCGAGACGAACGACAACTACACGATGTTCATCGTGGACACCCCCGTGCGCAGCCACGCGAAGGCGCCCTACGGCTACGAGACCATCCCCTTCGCCGTGTTCGAGACGCCCCACCACGTCGTGTCGGTGTGCTCGCGCTACCACGTGCCCATCGTCTCGGTGCTCAAAGGCCAGCGCGGCCTCTACGACACCTTCCAGATAAAGGAATTCACCAGCGACCTTCTGATGGCCTCATCCACCGCCTACTTCCGGGCGCTGCAGGCCCTCAACCGCCGGCGCATGCAGGTGGCGCAGGTCAGCGCGAAGCCCTCGCGCAAGGACCTCGAAGAGCTCTACGCCCTGGACGAGTCGTTCGTCTACTTCACCACCTCGCTGGCCACCAACGACTCCGCCTTCGAGCGCTACCGCCGCTACGTGCTTTTAGGCTGCAGCAAGGAGGTGCGCGAGCTGTTCGAGGACGTGGCGCTGGAGAACCGCCAGGCGCTTGAGACCACGCGCATCTACTCGGACATCCTGGACTCCGCCATCGACCACTTCGGCCTGATGATGGACTACGACCTGAACCGCACCATGCAGTTGGTGGCAACCCTCACGCTCGTGCTGTGCGTGCCCACCGTCATCGGCGGGCTGTTCGGCATGAACCTGGGCGGCATCCCGCTGTCGGAATCGCCCTACGGCTTCGTCATCGTCACGGGCATCACAGCGGTGATCCTGCTGCTTTTGCTGTTGCTGCTGAAACGGCTGAAGTGGTTCTAGGCACGCCGCGCGCATACGCTATAATCGGTTGGTTCAGAAGCGGAACGGCCCCAGCGCGCCCCAGGCGGCGGGCGCGGATGGCGGGCCGTCGTTCAAGGTGAAGGAGCGTGGGCGTCCATGCGCAACGGATTCGACAACGACAAGTACATCGAGCTGCAGGCGGAGCGCATCAAAGAGCGCATCGCCCAGTTCGGCGGCAAGCTGTACCTGGAGTTCGGCGGCAAGCTGTTCGACGACTTCCACGCCAGCCGCGTGCTGCCCGGCTTCCAACCCGACACCAAGATCCGCATGCTGGAAAGCCTCATCGACGACGTGGAGATCATCACCTGCATCAACGCCAACGACATCGAGAAGAGCAAGACCCGGGGCGACCTGGGCATCACCTACGACGACGACCTGCTGCGATTGATGGACGTGTTCCGCGGCATGGGCTTTCTGGTGGGAGACGTGGTCATCACGCAGTACGCCGGCCAGCCCGACGCCGACGCCTTCCGCCGCCGCCTGGACGCGCTGGGCATCAAGAGCCGCCTGCACTACCCCATCGCCGGCTACCCCTACGACATCGCCCACATCGTCAGCGACGAGGGCTACGGGAGGAACGAGTACGTGGAAACCAGCCGCCCGCTGGTGGTGGTGACGGCCCCCGGCCCCGGCTCGGGCAAGATGGCCACCTGCCTCTCGCAGCTCTACCACGAGAACAAGCGCGGCATCAAGGCCGGCTACGCGAAGTTCGAGACCTTCCCCATCTGGAACCTGCCGCTGAAGCACCCGGTGAACATCGCCTACGAGGCCGCCACGGTGGACCTGGACGACATGAACGCCATCGACCCGTTCCACCTGGAGGCCTACAACGAGACCACCGTCAACTACAACCGCGACATCGAGATCTTCCCCGTGCTGAAGGCCATGCTGGAGAAGATCATGGGCGCCAGCCCCTACCAGTCACCCACCGACATGGGCGTGAACATGGCGGGCAAGGCCATCGTGGATGATGAGGCCGTCTGCGAGGCCGCCAAGATGGAGATCGTGCGCCGCTACTTCCAGACCGCCGTCGAGGTGAAGCGCACCGGCGCCGGGGAAGAGCGCCTGGAGCGCCTGGAGCTTCTTATGAACCAGGCCGGCGTGGACGCGAACTACTCCCCCGCCCGCAGCGCGGCGCTGCTTAAGGAAGAGACCACCGGCGGCCCGGCCGGCGCGATGGTGCTGCCCGACGGCACCGTGGTGACGGGCAAGACCTCCACGCTTCTGGGCGCAGCGTCCTCGCTTCTGATGAACGCGCTGAAGGGCGTGGCGGGCGTCGAGGACATCGACGTCATCTCCGATGACGTGATCGAGCCCATCTGCCACCTGAAGACCGCGCACCTGCACGCGCGCAACCCGCGCCTGCACTCCGACGAGACGCTTCTGGCCCTCACCGTCAGCTCGTCCACCAACCCGCTGGCTGGCAAGCTGATCGACTGCGCCGAGCGCCTGCGCGGCTGCGACGCGTTCTTCTCGGTCATCATCTCCGAAACCGACGAGCGCCTCTACCGCACCCTCGGCATCAACGTCTGCTGCGAGCCGAAATACGAGCAGCGCCGTTACTACCACAAGTAGCGCCCGCCGCCCCATCCCGCCCGCATCAAAGCGCCTGCCTCGACTCCGAGGCGGGCGCCTTTCGTTGCGGGGAAAAAGCTGGCGCGCGTTTGCATGATGCACGGGAACCGTGCCTGTCCGCCTGTAACGAGGCGGCAGAGCCCGTGCCGCCACCCGCTCGCCCGCTCGCTGGGCGGACGAGCAGGCAGCCGCGCCTAGAAGAACACCTTGGAGACGTGCTCGTAGAAGCCCTCGCGCTGGTAGCGCAGCAGGATGGTGGGCTGCTCGCCGCGGCGTACGTAGACGCGGCGAGCGGGGGCGGGCAGCTCCAGGCGCTCGCCGTCAACGAACAGCGCCGCCTCGCGCCCGTAGGCCCCCTCGGGGCGGTCGAGCAGCTCCACCTCCACCACGTCGCTCTCCGCCGTCACGATGGCCCGCGAGCGCAGCGTGTGGGGCGCCAGCGGCACCGCCACCAGGCCGCCGAACCCCGGCGCCACCAAGGGCCCGCCCGCCGACAGCGCGTAGCCGGTCGAGCCGGTGGCCGTGGCCACCACCACGCCATCGCCGCGCATGTCGGCCACCTTCGACCCCGACACGCCCAGCGAGAAGTCGATCAACCGCCCGTTGGCCCCCTGCGTCACCGCCAGCTCGTTGAGCGCGAAGAACGACCGGCTTCCCTCCACCGGCGCTTCCAGCCCGCCTGCCGCGTCGGCGTCGTCGCCCCACGGGTCGCGCTCGCCGTCGCACACGACATCCACCTGCAGATTCGCGCGACGCTCGCGCACCACGTCCCCCGCCAGGGCCGCCGCCACGATGGCCACCACGCCGTCGTCGCTGGCGTTCGCCAGAAAGCCCAGCCGTCCGAAGTTGATGCCCAGGATGGGCACCCCCGAACAGCCGATCTGCCGCGCCGTGCGCAGAATGGTGCCGTCGCCGCCCAGCACCACCGCCATGTCCACGCCGGACTCCACCAGCTGGCGCACCTCGCCCTGCTCGGCGGGCCCCGTCAGATCCGATGACGCCACCAGCGCGTGGCCGATGCCCTGCGAGCCGAGGTAGGCGGCCAGAAGCAGCGAGGCGTCGATGGCCTGGGGGTTGGAGTTATTGCGCACGATGAGAACGAGCATGAATGCCTTCTTTTCCGCTTTGCTATGATGGGATGATTATAGCGAAGGAACCGAAGGGAAAGCCGCCGCCATGTCCGACAAGCTCTCGCGAGCACGACATATCCGCAAGCCGGAGCCGTTCCCGCCCGGCTCGACGGCGGCCCTCCCCATCGTCGGCAAGCACGGCGGCGCCGACCGCACGCGCGGCGAGGCGGCCCCCGGGCCGGCACCCGCGCGTCGCGAGGCGCCCGCGGGCCGGCCGCGCCACGCCGGCGCCTCTTCGGTCCCTGACCAGCGCGCGGCCCGCGCCGTCGCGAACGCAACGCGCACCGCACCCGCCGAAGCCCCTGCGGCCCGCACGGCCGCGCGCAACGCCGCGACCCGCGCAACGCAACCGGCTCGCACGGCCGCCAGCGGCCCTGCGGCGGCACGCCTCGGCAAGCACGGCGGCATCGACCGCACGCTCGAAGCCGCTCCCGCCCGTCGCGCACGCCACGCCGGCGTTGACCGGACGCTCGCCGCGCCTGAACCCCAGCCCGAACGCGCCGCCGAAGCCGAGACCGAGTCCGCCTCCGCATCGGAGCGCGGCGACGACATCGGCTCGTCGGCCGCCCTCATCAGCGTCTGCACCATCGTCTCGCGCATCACCGGGTTCATCCGCACCTGGGCGATGGCGTTCGCCCTGGGCGCCAGCCTGCTGTCCAGCTCCTACCAGGTGGCCAACAACCTGCCCAACATGCTCTACGAGCTGGTGGTGGGCGGCATGCTGGTGACGGCGTTCCTCCCCGTCTACGTGTCGGCGAAAAAACGCCTGGGCACCGCCGCCAGCAACGAGTACGCCTCGAATCTGCTCACCATCGTCGTCATCTTCCTCGGCGTCCTGTCGGTCCTGTGCATGGCCTTCCCCGGCGTCGCCATCTACACGCAGAGCTTCTTCTCCGATCAGGGCGACATGGCCCAGGCCACGTTCTTCTTCCAGTTCTTCGCCATACAGATCGTGTTCTACGGCGCCTCAACCGTGATATCGGGCCTGCTCAACGCCAACCACGACTACCTGTGGTCGTCTATCGCGCCGGTGGCGAACAACCTCATCGTCATCGTCACCTTCGTCGCCTACGCGTTCGTGGCGCCCAGCCAGCCCGATCTGGCGCTCTACATCATCGCCATCGGCAACCCCCTGGGCGTGTTCGTGCAGATGGCGCTTCAGATCCCCGCACTCGCCCGCAACGGCATCCGCCTGCGCCCGCGCGTGGACCTGCACGACCCCGCCCTGCGCGAGACCATCGGCATCGGCCTGCCCGCCGTGGGCGTGATGGTAACCTCGTGCATCGCCGTATCGGTGCAGAACGCCGCGTCGCTGGTGTTCTCCGACGCCGGCCCCTCGGCGCTGCTCTACGCGCGCCTGTGGTACACGCTGCCCTACTCGTTCCTCGTGGTGCCCATCACCACCACCATGTTCACGCAGCTTTCGGAAATGGAGGCCGAAGGCAACGCCGAAGGTGTCAAGCGCGGCATCGTATCGGGCACCAACCAGATCCTGTTCTTCACGGTGCCCTTCGCGCTCTATCTGCTGGTGTTCTCGTTCCCGCTGGTCAGCCTTTTGCACGTGGGCGCGTTCACGATGGACAGCGTCAGCCTCATCGCCGGCTACCTGGGCGTTCTGGCGTTCGCGCTGCCCTTCTACGGCGTGAACACCTACCTGCAGAAGATCTTCTCCAGTCTGCGGCGCATGGGCGTGTTCGCGACGGTGAACCTTGTCGCCATGCTCGTGCAGGTGGCCATCACCGTGGGCGGCGCGGCGCTGGCTTCGCGCGGCATGCCCATCGGTGTCATCGCCGCAGGCGAGGTGGCGTTCAACCTGCTGGCCGACGTGTGCCTGTTCGGCTACCTGCACCGCCGCCTCGGCGCGTTCGGACTGCGCTCCACCGCCCGCGCGTTCTTAAGCGCGCTCGTGCTGGGCGCGGCGGGCGCAGCAGCGGGCGCCGGCGTGCTGTGGGCGCTTGAAAGCTTCGTCGGGCCGCTGTCCGGCTCGCTTGTCCAGTCGTTCGCCTACGTGGTCGCCGGCGGCATCGTCAGCCTGCTGGTGACGTTCGGCTTGGCCATCGCGCTGAAGGTGCCGGAATCGGCGCTGCTCGTCGGCATCATGGCGAAGGTGAAGGGAAAGCTCAGCCGTAGCTAGACCGGAGGAACGCACAAACACCTCACCGGCGCCGGCAGCAGCACGCCAAGCGAACGCGCAAACAGCGCCATCTTCCGCACGCTGTGCGGGATCGACCCTCGCCCTGCACCCCGATCTACGCTTTCCGACGCGCAAGCGGCGCCGTCCGCCGCACGCTGCAGGACCGCTCCCTGCGCGCCCGGCACCCCGCCTCGCGCCCCCTGACGCGCAGGCGCACGGCCAGCCAGCCGCTTCGTCTCCGTCGCTACAGCGGGCGGAGACGCCCGGGTTCCACCGTCAGCAGCACCGGGCCGTCCTCGGTGATGGCGACCGTCTTCTCGAAGTGCACCGACGGCCGGCCGTCCTCGGTGCGCACCAGCCAGCCGTCGTCCATCTGGCGCGTGCGGCAGCTGCCGGCGTTCACCATCGGCTCGATGGCCAGCACCATCCCCACCGCCAGCTTCACGCCGCGGTGGCGCCAGCCGTAGTTGGGGACGTTGGGCGCCTCGTGCATGTCGCGCCCGATGCCGTGGCCCACGTACTCGCGCACCACGCTGCAGCCCGCCTCGCGCGCGCGGTGCTCCACCGCGCTGCCGATGGCGCCCATGCGGTTGCCGGCGCGGGCACCCTCGATGCCCGCCCACAGGCACTCTTCGCCCACCTGCAGAAGGCGGCGCTTCTCTTCGGACACCTCGCCCACGGGAAACGTCCAGGCGTTGTCGCCCACCCAGCCGTCCACGACGGCGCCCGTGTCGATGGAGATGATGTCGCCCTCGCGCAGCACCACGTCCTTGGAGGGGATGCCGTGGATGATCTCGTCGTTCACCGAGGCGCATATGCTGGCGGGAAAGCCCGCGTAGCCCTTGAACGCCGGAACGCCGCCATCGTCGCGTATGACGGCCTCCACAGCCTCATCGATCTCCCAGGTGGACGCACCAGGGCGGCACAGCTCGCCCGCCACGCGTAGCGCCTTGGCCGACAGACAGCCCGCTTCCTTCATCGCCTCTATCTCGGCCGCCGATTTCAAGATGATGCCCATGCGATCACGTCCTTCGCCGTTCGCTTTCACGTCGCGTTTCCCACAATCCGCTGCAACAGGATGTCGCCCTCTCCCGCCCGCTGCGCAAGGCGAAGCCGAGACCAAGGCGAACCTCCCAAAAAACGGAAACCCCGCCGCAGCGGGGTTTCCGAACAAGTCGGTTCAAAGAGCGCTAGTAGCGCACGAACACCATGCCGCTCTGCACGGGGCCGATGATGACGCCCACGCCGTAGGTGGCGCAGTGGATCATCTGGCCGCCGCCGATGTAGATGCCGCAGTGGTTCTCGTTCACCGCCACGTCGCCCGGCTGCGGGTTGCTGGTGTGCGGCCAGTTGAGGAACGTGTAGGTGGTGCCCAGACGGCTGTAGGCGCCGGTCAGGCAGTAGGCCACGAAGCCGGAGCAGTCGAAGGCGCCCGGGCTGCACGCGCCCCACACGTACTCGGCGTTGCCGATGTAGCTGTAGGCGCGGTCGACCACCGCGTTGCCGGTGACGGCGTTGTACGGCGGCTCGCTGTAGCCGTTGTCGGTGTTGTTCGACGGCGCGTTCTCGATGGCGTTGTCGATGACGTCCTGGGCAGCAGCCTGCTCGGCAGCCTCCTGCGCGGCGCGCTCCTGCTCAAGCAACTCGGCGGCCTCGGCCGACAGGCTGTCGTAGGTGGCCTGCATCTCGGCGACGGTAGCCTCGGCCTCGTCCTTGATCTCCTTGGCCTCGGCGGCCTTGTCAGCGGCGATCTGCTCCTGCTCGGCGTAGACGGCCTTCTCGTCCTCGATCTGCTGGCGCAGATCCTTCGTCTCGTTCACCAGGTCGGTGTCGTTCTGGTTCATCTTGTCCAGCATGTCCCAGTTGGTGACGAACTCGCTGAACGACGACGAGCCCAGAAGCACGTCGAGGATCGTGGCGCTGCCGTTGCGGTACATCGAGCGCGCACGGTCGCCCAGACGCTCCTGCAGATCGGCGATCTCGTCGGTCGCCTCGTCGATGCGACCCTGCGCCTCTTCCATCTTCTGCTGAGCCTGCTCCTGCTCTTCCAGGGCGGCGTAGTAATCGTTGGAAGCCGTGTCCAGCTGCTCCTGCATGGCGTTCAGCGACGCCAGCACCGACTGGGCCTCCGCCTGCTTGTCGGCGGCGGTCGGGTCGGCATATGCCTTGGTGGGCGAAGCCACCGGCATCATGATACCCACGGCGAGCACGGCGGAAAGGGCCGCCGACCCCGCGACGCGGAGGGGGTTGTGCTTCGAATGCTCCATATTAGGCCTCCTCGTTGCTTTCGTCTGCCTTGATCCGGGAACCCTCGTCAAGGCAACCGCTTTCAAGGATACCAACCCCATCCTGCGGGGTCAGCCCGTTTCAATCAATGCCCACAGACCGGACACATTCTCAACGGCGCGTAAAGCGCCCCGTATAGCAGAAAAGGAGCCCGAAGGCTCCTTTTCCCGATAGGTTCGTGCGCGCTATTCGGCGGACTCGGTGTACGCGCGGTTCACCGAAGAGTCAACCGGCACGCCCGGGCTCATCGTGGAGGCCACGGTGATGGACTTCACGTAGCGGCCCTTGGCGGCGGCGGGCTTCATGCGCAGGATCTCGTCGTAGACGGCGCCGTAGTTCTCGGCCAGCTGCTCGGCGGTGAAGCTCACCTTGCCCAGCACGACGTGCGCGATGCCGTAGCGGTCGGCGCGGTACTCTACGCGGCCGCCCTTCAGCTCCTTGATGGCCTTCGCCACATCGGGGGTGACGGTGCCCAGCTTCGGGTTGGGCATCAGGCCGCGGGGGCCGAGGATCTTGCCCAGGCGGCCGACCTTGCCCATCTGGTCGGGCGTGGCCACGGCGGCGTCGAAGTTGAAGACGCCGGCCTGCACCTGCTCCACCAGCTCGGCGGTGCCCACGATGTCGGCACCGGCCTCCTTGGCGGCCTCAGCGGCAGCGCCCTCAGCGAACACGGCCACGCGCACGGTCTTGCCCGAGCCGTTGGGCAGGCTCACCGTGCCGCGCAGCTGCTGGTCGGCCTGACGGGTGTCAAGGCCCAGACGGAAATCAGCGGTGACGGTTTCATCGAACTTGGCGGAGGCGATCTCCTTGAGCAGCTTGAACGCGTCGATGGGCGCGTAGGGCGTCTCGGCGATCTTCTCTGCCGCAGCGCGATAGTTCTTGGACTTCTTCTGAGACATTCCTGTTTCCTTTCGTGGTGGTTAGCGAGCGCTTCTAAGCTCTTCCACTTCCGTATCGAATCCTCGTCGCCTCTTACCCTGCCCCCGAGCCTCAAACAACCTCACAGGTTGATCAAAGCCACCCCAAGTAGAGCAAAAGTCAGCGAGGGCGTCTGCGGTGCCCGGAATTCGTGGGGTCGCGAGGGTGAAGCGTACTTCGGTGCGCAAACCCTCGGGATCACGTGAAGGCCGGGTGCCGCAGGCGGCCGCAGCGGCGGCCCTTTGCGCTTGCCGGAGGCAAGCGCAACCGACTAGTTGCCCTGCAGCATCGCGGCGACCTTCTTGGACGCCACGTACTTCTTCTTCATCTCGCGGCCCTCGATGCGCACGCCCATGCTGCGGGCGGTGCCAGCGATGATCTCCATAGCCGCCTCTATGGTGTTGGCGTTGAGGTCGGGCATCTTGATCTCGGCGATCTCGCGGAGCTGGTCCTCGGTGAGAGTGCCCACGAACTTCAGCTGCGGGATGCCCGAGCCGCTCTTGATGCCCAGCTTCTCCTTGATCAGGAACGCGGCCGGCGGGGTCTTGCACACGAAGGTGAACGACTTGTCCTCGTAGACCGTGATCTCGACGGGGATGATGGTGCCGGACTGGTCCGCCGTCTGGGCGTTGAACGCCTGGCAGAACTGCATGATGTTGACGCCCTGGGCGCCCAGCGCGGGGCCGACCGGCGGGGCCGGGTTCGCAGCGCCAGCGGGAATCTGGAGCTTGACGAAGCCGGTGACTTTCTTTTCAGCCATCGAACGTTTCCTTTCAGCTGATTTCCTACGAACACAAACCTATCGATGCGATGCAGGGCGCGAGAAGCCCCGGTCCACGTCGGGCGCGCACTGCACCGATGACAGCAAGCTAGATCTTGGCGACCTCGTTGAACGAGAGCTCCACCGGGGTCTCGCGACCGAAGATGGAAACCTTCACGGTCACCTTGCCGGACTCAGGCGAAACCTCGGAGACGACGCCCTCGAAGTCCACGAACACGCCCGAGACCACCTTGACCGACTGCCCCACTTCCAGGCTGGAAGAGGTCTTGCGCGGCGCCTGGCGGCTCGTGCGCTTCATGATCTTGTTGTACTCTTCGCGGGTGAGCGGGGAAGGCTGGCCGTCGGCGCCCACGAAGCCGGTGACGCCGGGGGTGTTGCGCACCGCAGCCCAGCTGCGGTCGTCCATCTCCATGCGCACGAGCACATAGCCCGGGAAGACCTTCTTCTCGCTCTCGACGCGGCGCCCGCCCTCTTTGATCTCGGCCACCATCTCGGTGGGGATCTCGATGGCGAACACGTTGTTCTCAAGCCCCATGGTCTCGATGCGCGATTCCAGCGCCGACTTCACCTTGTTCTCGTAGCCCGAGTAGGTGTGGAGCACATACCACTTCTTCGACATAGCCTTACGCCCCCAAACCGGCGATGCCCACCAGGACGGGCGTGATGATCACGTTGTCCAGAACCGCCACGCACACGCCGAAGAACAGCAGCGCGCACACCACCACGACGCTCCAGCGCAGCACCTCGGGCTTGGTGGGCCACGTCACGCGCTTCATCTCGGCGCGCACGTTGCTCAGGAAGCCCTTCTTCTTTTTCTTCTTCGCAGGGGCCTCGTCCTTCTTCTCGGACTTCGTCACCTGCGTGCTGGCGGAAGCGGTCGCCTCGGTCTTCTTGCGGCGGAAAAAGCCCTTCTTGGGCTCCTCGGCGGCAACGACCGCAGGCTGCGACTCCTGCTCCTGCTCCGCGGCGATGCGCGCCTCTTTGCGCGCCGCGCGGGCGGCGGAGGCTTTCGCTCGCTGGGTTTTGGATTTCTTGGCCATCTGGATTCCTTCACCCTTACGGGTTTTTCGCCTTCGTCTAAACGTCAAACAAGCAGCTTGACTTCAAGCTGCTTAAAAAGCAACCTGAACCCAAGCTGCTCATCAAAAAAGCAAGCTGGCAGGCCAGGAGGGACTCGAACCCCCAACATGCGGTTTTGGAGACCGCCGCTCTACCAATTGGAGCTACTGGCCTATTGCTTGGACCTTCCTGACCGCTAGCGAGTCTCGCGATGCAGCGTATGATGGCCGCACCACTTGCAGTACTTCTTGAACTCGATGCGATCGGGGTTGTTCTGCTTGTTCTTCTTGGTCGTGTAGTTGCGGCGCTTGCACTCCGTGCACGCCAAGGTGACCAGCGTACGCATGAATTCTCCCTCTAAAACGTTACCTTGTCCAGCTTGTGGAAGCCATACACATGAATTCGTCCAACCGGGGGCCCGCGAGGCGGACCCCCGATCGAAGAAGCGATTCAGCGTTACCTGATCAGAACAGCGTTGCTATTTGATGATCTTGGTAACACGACCCGAGCCGACGGTGCGGCCGCCCTCGCGGATAGCGAAGCGCAGGCCCTCCTCCATGGCGATCGGGTGGATCAGCTCGCCGCGCAGCTCGACGTTGTCGCCCGGCATGACCATCTCGGTGCCCTCCGGCAGGTGGGCAACGCCGGTCACGTCGGTGGTGCGGAAGTAGAACTGCGGACGGTAGCCGTCGAAGAACGGCGTGTGGCGGCCGCCCTCCTCCTTGGTCAGGATGTAGACCTGGCCCATGAACTCGGTGTGCGGGGTCACGCTGCCGGGCTTGCAGAGAACCTGGCCGCGGACGATGTCCTCGCGCTTGATGCCGCGCAGCAGGCAGCCGATGTTGTCGCCGGCCTGAGCCTCGTCAAGCAGCTTGCGGAACATCTCGATGCCGGTGCAGACCGTGTTCTGGGTCTCCTTGATGCCGACGATCTCCAGCGGGTCGTTGACGTGCAGGACGCCGCGCTCCACACGACCGGTGGCAACGGTGCCGCGGCCGGTGATGGTCATGGTGTCCTCGACAGCCATCAGGAACGGCTTGTCGACGTCGCGCTCCGGCGTGGGGATGTAGCTGTCCACCGCGTCCATGAGCTCCCAGATCTTCTCCTGCCACTCCTTGTCGCCCTCCAGGGCCTTCAGAGCGGAGCCCTTGATGATGGGCAGATCGTCTCCGGGGAACTCGTACTCGGTCAGCAGCTCGCGGGTCTCCATCTCGACGAGCTCGATGAGCTCCTCGTCGTCAACCATGTCGCACTTGTTCAGGAAGACGATGATGTAGGGCACGCC
>DVIW01000009.1 GCA_018710945.1 Candidatus Aphodovivens avistercoris
CGTCGACCGTCTGCGCCGCGAGTTCAAGGTCGACTGCAACGTGGGCAAGCCGCAGGTCGCCTACCGCGAGCGTCCGGGCCACGAGGTCATGAACGCCGAGGGCAAGTTCGTCCGCCAGTCCGGCGGTCGCGGCCAGTACGGCCATGCGGTCATCAACATGTACCCGCAGGAGCCGGGCAAGGGCTACGAGTTCGAGAACAAGATCGTGGGCGGCGTGGTGCCCAAGGAGTACATCCCCGCCATCGACAAGGGCATCCAGGAGGCGCTGAACTCCGGCGTCATGGCTGGCTACCCCGTCGAGGACGTGCGCGTCGAGCTGATCGACGGCTCCTACCACGAGGTCGACTCCTCCGAGGCGGCCTTCAAGGTGGCCGGTTCCATGGCCATCAAGGACGCCCTGCGCAAGTCCGACCCGGTCATCCTCGAGCCGATGATGGCCGTCGAGGTCGAGACGCCTGAGGAGTACATGGGCTTCGTCATGGGCGACATCCCCAGCCGCCGCGGCCTCATCCAGGGCCAGGAGAAGCGCGGCAACGCGGCCGTCATCAGCGCGAAGGTTCCGCTGAGCCAGATGTTCGGCTACGCCACCGACCTGCGTTCCGGCACCCAGGGCCGTGCTGTGTACACCATGCAGTTCGACTCGTACGAGCCGGTGCCCAAGAACGTGGCAGAAGAGATTATCAGCAAGGCCGGCGGGAACAACGCCTAAGGCGCCCGCGCTTAATTGGAGGTAGATCAAGTGGCTAATCAGAAGATTCGCATCCGCTTGAAGGGCTACGATCATGAGATCGTGGATCAGTCCACGAAGCTCATCGTCGACACCGCCCAGAAGACGGGTGCCAAGGTTTCCGGACCCATTCCGCTGCCGACGGAGCGCAACCTGTATTGCGTCATCCGCGGGCCGCACGTCGACAAGGATTCCCGCGAGCAGTTCGAGATGCGCACCCACAAGCGCCTGATCGACATCCTGGAGCCCACCCCGAACACGGTGGATTCCCTGATGCGTCTCGACCTCCCCGCCGGCGTCGACATCGAGATCAAGCTGTAAGGGGGTCGCGCAAATGATCAACGCTATTTTCGGCAAGAAGGTGGGCATGACCCAGATGTGGACCGACGACGACCGCGTGATCGCCGTCACCGTCATCCAGGCCGAGCCCAACAAGGTGTGCCAGGTGAAGACCACCGACACCGATGGCTACGAGGCGGTTCAGCTGGGCTTCGGCGCCATCAAGGAGAAGAAGGTCAACAAGCCCATGGCCGGCCATTTCGCGAAGCAGGGCATCGCTCCCACGCGCTACCTGCGTGAGGTGCGCGTCGAGAACGCCTCCGAGTACAAGGCGGGCGACGAGCAGACGGTGGCCGCGTTCGCCGACGTGAAGAAGGTCGACGTGACCGGCACGTCCAAGGGCAAGGGCTTCCAGGGCGTCATCCGTCGCCACGGCTTCGGCGGCGGCCCGGGCGGCCACGGCTCGCACTTCCACCGCGCGCCGGGTTCCGTGGGCATGTGCGCCACGCCCTCCCGCGTGCTGAAGGGCATGCGCATGCCGGGCCACATGGGCTGCGACACGGTTACCGTGAAGAACATGGAGCTGGTGCGCATCGATGAGGACCAGAACCTCATCATCGTGAAGGGCGCCGTTCCCGGCGGCAAGGACGGCCTCGTGCGCGTCCGCATGGCGTAGAACCCGCATCCTAATCGTTAAGGAGCTTTTCAACTATGACGACTATCGACATCAAGGACGCGGGCGGCAACGCAGCCGGCACGGCCGAGCTGTCCGCCTCCGTCTTCGGCATCGAGCCGAACGTGCATGTCATGCACCATGTGGTGCGCGCCCAGCGCGCCTCGTGGCGTCAGGGCACGCATAACACCCGCACCCGCGGCAAGGTGAGCGGCGGCGGCCGCAAGCCGTGGCGCCAGAAGGGCACTGGCCGCGCCCGTCAGGGCACCATCCGCGCTCCCCAGTGGCGCGGCGGCGGCGTGGTGTTCGGCCCGCATCCCCGCAACTACTCGTTCCGCGTGAACAACAAGGAAGTCAAACTGGCCATGCGCTCCGTGCTGTCCGGCAAGCTGGCCGACGATCAGCTGATCGTGGTGAAGCCCTTCGAGTTCGAGAAGCCTTCCACCAAGGCCGCCGTGGCCGCGCTGAAGGCGCTCGGCATCAACGACCGCCGCGTGACGCTGGTGATCGGCGACGACGACGTGAACACTTTCCTGTCGTTCCGCAACATCCCCACGGTCAACATCATCCCGGTGTCGGCTTCCAACACCTACGACCTGATCGACAACAAGGTCCTGGTGTTCACCGAGCCCGCCCTGAAGCGCATTGAGGAGGTGCTTGCGTAAAATGAAGGATCCCCGCGAGATCATCATCCGTCCTGTCATCACGGAGAACACCTACGACATGATGGAGAACAACGTCTACACCTTCGAGGTGGCCAAGACCTCCAACAAGGTTGAGATTCGCCAGGCTATCGAGGCCCTGTTCAACGTGAAGGTGACGAAGGTCAACACGTCGAACGTGAAGTCGAAGCCCAAGCGCGTCCGCCAGCAGCCGGGTCGCACCCGCACCTGGAAGAAAGCCATGGTCACCCTGGCCGAGGGCGAGAGCATCGAGCTGTTCGCGACCAACTAGCTTTTAGCTTTTCGTTTCGCAGCTTTGCTTGTTGGCGTGCCCTTCCGCCTGGTTCGGCGGGAGGGCACGTGCTCAGACAGGTCCTCGCCTTTTGAGGGATGCGATCTGCGATCGCATCAAGGAGGCTGCGGAAACCGCGCGCGAGCCCTCCCGCCTAACCAGGCGGCGCACGGGCATCGTGATTGCGTACGGAAGAGCGTCCTGCCGTCAGGCGGGGCGCTCTTTTGCTTTTGAGGGGTCAGGGTGCGCAAGTGGCGGTAGGGGGTCTGGTTGCTGGCCGGTGCTTGGCTGGGAGCGAGCCCTGGTTGATTGGAGTTTGATGTTTGGGCTCGGTATCGCTGGCGGATTGAGAGCTTTTCTGATGCGGAAGAGGCCGTGACCTTATACGGAATGCTCTTCCGATGACCGGGCGTCTTCCGGTTCGTTCCCTGATCGCGTTGTCTTTGCGTTGGAGTGCTTCCTGGTCCTTGGTGTATCATGCGGAAAGGGAAGGGCGTCGGAAGGGGACCGCGGGGCGGTGCGCAGCGCGTTCAGCAAGGAGATCTTCCGCTCGATCACGCATTCGCTCGGGCGGTTCGTGGCCATCGCCGTTATCGCGGCGCTCGGCGCGGGGTTCTACGCGGGCCTGCGCATGACCGCGCCCGACATGAAGCTGGCGGCCGACCAGAACTTCGACGGCACGAACCTCATGGACATCCGCGTGATGTCGACGCTCGGGCTCACCGACGCCGAGGTGGACGAGCTGCGCGCCGTCGAGGGCGTGGAGGCCGTCATGCCCGCCTACGAGACCGACGCGATGGCCGAGATCGACGGCAGCCAGTATGTCGTGCGCGTGCACTCGCTCGACGTGGCGGCTGCGCAGGCCTCCGACGTATCCGACGGGCAGACTGCCGCGTCGGATGACGCCGCCTACATCAACCGCCCTGTGCTCATCGAGGGAGAATGGCCCGACGCGCCGGGGGAGTGCCTGCTCGGCGCCGACGTGGTGATGGACACCGACGTGGCGCTTGGCGACGCGGTGGTGCTGACCGAGGGCACGTCCGACCTGGAAGGCACGCTCAACGAAACCGAGTTCACGGTGGTGGGCTTCGCGCGCTCGTCCTACTACGCCTCACCGACGAACCTCGGCACCACCTCGCTCGGCAGCGGCGCGGTGGACCAGTTCCTCTTCGTTCCCGAAACCGATTTCAACGCCGATCAGCCCTACACCGAGGCGTTCGTCACCGTGGCGGGCGCGCGCGACCTGCCGGCGTCGAGTGCTGCCTACGACGAGACGGTGGCGCAGGTGGCGGAGCGCATCGAGGCGCTTGAAGCCGACTTCAACGCCGCGCGCCTTGGCGACGTGAAGGGCGCTGCGCAGGACGAGCTTGACGCGCAACGGGCCGACTACGAGCAGCAGCGCGCCGATGCCGAGGCCCAGCTGGCCGACGCGGAAGCGCAGCTCGATGACGCGAAGGCGCAGCTGGACGCAGCAGCGGCGACGATCGCGGCCAGCGAGCAGGAGATCGCAGAGGGCCAGGCCGCCTACGATGCGGGCGTAGCCGAGCTGGCGGAGCGCCGCCCCGCCGCCGAGGCCCAGCTTGCCGCCGCGCAGGAGCAGGTGGATGCGGGTCGCGCGGCCCTTGCGCTGCGCGACGAGCTGCAGGGGCAGCTTGGGGCGGCGCGGGAGGGTCTTGCCGCCATCGATGCGCAGGTGCCCGACATCGATGCGGCGCTCGCGCAGGCGAATGACGGGCTCGCCCAAGCGGAAGAAGCTGTCGGCGAGTTGGAGGCTGCGGGCGCAGCCGATTCCGCCAGCCCCCTCTACGACGCCTACGTGCGGGCTTGCGCCCAACGAGAAAAGCTGTCGGGCACCGTCAACCAGCTCACGGGCTTGAAAGACCAGCGCGCTCAGCTTGCCGCCGCCATCCCCCAGCTCGAAGCTGGCATCGCGCAGATCGACGCCCAGCTCGGCGGCACCACCGCCGGCACGCTTGATGCGGCGCAGGTGCAGATCGACGCAGGCTGGGCCGAGCTCGCCGACGCGCAGGCACAGCTCGACGCGGCCGCCGCTCAGCTCGAGAGCGGCCGCGCGCAGCTCGCCCAGGGCCGCGCCGACTACGAGAGCGGCCTCGCGGAGTACGAGAGCGGCCGTGCGGAGTTCGAGCAGCAGCGCGCCGACGCCTCCGCGGAGTTCGCCGACGCCGAGGCGCAGCTTGACGACGCCCAGCGCCAGATCGACGAGATCGCCGATCCGCAGCTCTACGTGCTCGACCGCAGCAAGCTCATCGGCGCCGAGAGCTTCGAGTCCGACGCCAACCGCATCGACCAGATCGCCCAGGTGTTCCCCTTCATCTTCTTCCTCGTGGCGGCGCTCGTGTCGCTCACCACCATGACGCGCATGGTGGAGGAGGAGCGCGTGCTCATCGGCACGCACAAGGCGCTCGGCTACGGCAAGGCGCGCATCACCTCGAAGTACCTCATCTACGCGCTCGTGGCCAGCGGCGCCGGCACGGTGGCGGGCATCGCGGCGCTCACGCAGTTTCTGCCCTACTTCATCATGAACGCCTACGCCATCGTCTACGCGGTGCCCCAGCGGCCCACGCCCATCGACCCCGGGCTCGCGGCGCTGTCGGCGGGGCTCACCCTCGGCATCACGCTTATCGCCACGTGGGCGGCCGCGGCCTCCACGCTGCGCGAGACGCCCGCCGCCCTCATGCAGCCGCGCGCTCCGAAGGCCGGCAAGCGCATCCTGCTCGAACGCATCGGGCCGGTGTGGCGGCGCCTGTCGTTCTCGTGGAAGGTCACGGCGCGTAACATCTTCCGCTACAAGCAGCGCTTCTTCATGGCCATCATCGGCATCGCCGGCTGCACGGCGCTGCTTCTCACGGGCCTTGGTCTGCAGAACGCCATCAACGACATCATCGACAAGCAGTTCTATCAGATCTACCGCTACACCATGGTGGTGCGCGTGGATGGCGGGGCGCCGGGCGTACGGGACGCGGTCGACCGGGTGCTCTCCGGCGAGGCGGCAGGCGAAGGCGCCGATGTGCCGGATCCCGCGGAATCGGAGGGCGCCGACGGCTCCGGGGCGTCCGCCGATGCGACGGCGTCCGGAGACGCCGCCGAGCCGTTCGTCGGCGCGTACGAGTGGCTGCACACGGCGAACGTCATCGCCGTCAGCGAGGGCCGCAAGGACCAGCGGCTGGAGCTGGTGGTGCCGCAGGATCCCGACGCCGCCTCCGACTACGTGCTCATACGCGAGCGCGTGGGGCACGCGGACATCCCCCTGACCGACGAGGGCGTCATCGTCAGCGAGAAGCTGGCTCGCGAGCTGGGGCTGTCGGTGGGGGATAACATCGCAATCCACCGCGAGGACGACATCGGCAACTCGGTGGGGGATGCGGTGGAGCTGCCCATCGCGGGCATCATGGAAAACTACGTGAGCCAGTACCTGTTCATCACGCCGGGGCTTTACGAGGAATCGTTCGACGCGCCCGCCGCATGGGACACGGTGTATGCCAAGACCGGCGACGTGGAGTGGATGCGCGCCGCGCTCTCCGAGGATCTCCTCGCCATCGACGGCGTGAAGACCGTCGGGTTCAACGACGAGCAGATCGATTCCTACCGCACGATGCTCAAAAGCGTCGACTCGGTGGTGGTGGTGCTCATCGTGGCCGCCGCCGCGCTCGCGTTCGTGGTGCTGTACAACCTCACCAACATCAACATCACCGAGCGCGCCCGCGAGATCGCCACGCTGAAGGTGCTGGGGTTCACGCGCGCCGAGGTGAACGCCTACATCTTCCGCGAGACCGTCATCCTGTCCATCATCGGCGCGCTCGTCGGCTTGGTGCTGGGCATCTTCCTGGAGGCGTTCGTCGTGCAGACCGCCGAGGTGGACCAGGTGATGTTCGGGCGCGAGATCCATGCCGCCAGCTTCGCCATCGCCTTCGCGCTCACCCTTGTGTTCACCGTGCTCGTCATGCTGGCGATGCGGCGGAAGCTGCAGGCCATCGACATGGTGGAGAGCCTGAAGTCGAACGAGTGAGGCCGCTTCCGCCTCCGGATGCTTTTCCGGCGCTGCGGTCGTCCACGCATTTCCGCCGCCCTTTCCCGAATGCCGTGGCCCGTGCCCGCCGCCCTTCCGGACGCCGGGCGGTCGCAAGCGATTCGTTTCGGGGCGTGCGCGCTGCTTGCTGGCGCTTTCCCCTCGATGCGGTACAATGGCGGGCAACGCATTCACTTGACGGGGAAGGGGACTTCTCGATGAAGATAACGCAGAGGAAGCTTGACGGGGGCAAGGTGCTTGTTGACGCGCTGGCCTCCACGGCCGAGGTCGCCCAGGCGCTCCAGTCCGCGCATCTGGCGTTCGCCCAGCAGATGGGCCTGCGCCCGGAGAAGGGCAAGACGGTCGCCCAGGTGGCCGAGGAGAAGCTGGGCGTGCGCGACCTCGATTCGGTGGTGTCGTCGCAGGCCGCCGAGGCGCTTATGCCCTTTGCGGTGGACAAGACGGGCATCATCCCGGCGTTCCCGCCCGCGGTCGTGCCGAAGTCGAAGCTCAAGCGCGGCCAGACCTTCCAGTTCGAGGTGACCGTCACCCCGAAGCCCGACTACGAGCTGACCTCCTACGAGCCCGTCACGCTGACGCCAGTTGCCGGCGGGGTGGACGAGACCGAGGTGGACGCGCAGATCCAGCAGATGGCCGAAAGCTACGCCGAGTACGTGGCCGCGGACCCGCATCCGGTGGGCAAGGGCGACAGCTGCAAGCTGTCGATGGAGGTGTTCCGCGATTCCGGCGAGCGCCTCAACGCGCTGTGCACCACCGGGCGCACCTACGTGGCGGGCATGGGCTACATGCCCGAGGGCTTCGATGCGGCCGTGCTGGGCATGGACGTGGGCGAGACCAAGACGTTCGAGTTCGACGCCCCCGACATCGACCAAGACGGCAACGAGATCACCTCGCATCTGAAGGCCACCGTCACGGTCATCGAAATGCAGAAGCGCGAAGTGCCCGAGGTCGACGACGAGTGGGTGGGCAAGTTCATGCCGTTCTACAAAGACGTCGCCTCCATGCGCGCGGGCATCCGCGCAAGCCTGTCGCAGCAGCGCGACAAAGAGCGCACCGACGCGCTGCGCCAGGCAGCGGCCGCCGAGATGGCGACGCGCTTCCAGGGCTCCATCGCCGACGAGGTGTACGAGGCCATGACGCGCAGCTTGCTGACCAACCTCAAGCGCGACCTGCAGGCCCAGGGCATGACCTACGAGCAGTTCGTGGAGCAGCAGGGCGGCGAGCAGCAGTTCAACATGATGACGATGCTGCAGACCCGCCAGATGCTCGTGCAGGGCTACGCCCTCGATGCGGTGTTCCGTCACGAGGGGCTGGCCATCACCGACGACGACCTGCGCGAGGCCTGCGCCGCTATGGGCGGGCAGAACCCCGACCTGACGCGCCGCCAGCTGGAAGAGAGCGGCCGGGGCTTCGTCCTGCGCGAGGCCGCCGAGCGCCTGCGCGCGAACAAGTGGCTGGTGGAGCACGCCGTCATGCGCGAGGAGCCCCAGGAGGGCGCCACCGCCTAAGGGAAGCGCTCCATCGCCGTTTTCCAGGAAGCGGCCGGCCTTCGGGTCGGCCGCTTTTTCGTTATACTGGCGGGGAAACCCAATGCGCCCGCTGTCGGCGGGCTCCAAGCGAAGGAGGCACCAATGCTGCATGCGACCGAGGTCAAGCCGGGCATCTTCTGGGTGGGCGGCATCGACTGGAACGAGCGCAACTTCCACGGCTACACCACCGACCGCGGCTCCACCTACAACGCGTACCTCATCCTGGACGAGCATCCCACGCTCATCGACACGTGCAAGTCGGGCTTCGCCGACGAGCTCGTCGAGCGCGTGAGCGAGATCATCGATCCGTCGAAGATAGAGTACCTCATCGCCAACCACGTGGAACAGGACCACTCCGGCGCCATCCCCGCCATCCGCGCCCTGGCTCCCGACGTGAAGATCTACGCCAGCGCGCCGCATGGCGTGAAAGGCCTGGCCGCGCACTACGGCGATCTGGGCTACATGCCCGTCAAGACTGGCGATAGCCTCTCCATCGGCCGCCGCACGCTGCAGTTCACCCAGACGGTTATGGTGCACTGGCCCGACAACATGGTGGCGTACTGCCCCGAGGACCGCATCCTGTTCTCCAACGACGCGTTCGGCCAGCACTTCGCCTCGTCGAAGCGTTTTGACGACGAGGTGGGTCTGCCGGAGGTTCTGGCCCAGGCCAAGAAGTACTATGCGAACATCGTGATGCCCTACTCGCGCCACGTGGTGCGCGCGCTCGGGGCGCTGGGCGGGCTGGACATCGACACGATCGCCCCCAGCCACGGCGTCATCTGGCGCAGTCACGTGAAGGAGATCCTGGAAACCTACGCGCGCTGGAGCTCGCTTGAGCCGGAAGACTACGCCATCGTGGTGTACGACAGCATGTGGCACACCACCGAGGCCATGGCCCGCGAAATCGTGGAGGCGTTCGTGGAATGCGGCGTGCCGGCGCGCCTGTTCGACCTGAAAGCGAACCACATCTCCGACATCATGACCGAGGTGCTGTCGGCGCGCTACGTGGCGGTGGGCTCGCCCACGCTCAACAACGGCATGATGCCCACAGTCGCGGCGTTTCTGTGCTACCTGAAGGGCCTCTCGCCCAAGGGCGGCTGGGTGGGGCGCGTGGGCATCCCGTTCGGCTCGTACGGCTGGGGGACCAACGGTCCCGATGAGGTTGCCGCGCAGCTTGAGACGTGCGGGTTCGAGATGCCGCTCGGAACGCTGACGCACCAGTGGGTGGAGGACGAGGAGCATCTGGGCGAGCTGCAGGATGCCATCGTCCGTGCGGTGGGGAAGTAGGATGCCGTGCCCCTTGGCAAGACGCTGCTCATAGCCAATCCCGCCGCCCGCAACGGCGAGGGCGCGCAAGCCGCCCGGAAGGCGGCGGAGCTGCTGCGCGCCGTGCCGGGCTGCGACTTGGAGGTCGCGCTCACCCGCCGTGCCGGCCACGCGGGCGATCTTGCCGCAGGCGCTGCGGGATTCCAGACTGTGGCGGTGCTGGGCGGCGACGGCGCCATGCACGAGGCGGCGAACGGCCTTATGCGCCTGCCGCGGGATGAACGCCCCGCGCTGGGCGCGATCCCGGTGGGGTCGGGCAACGACTACGCGTTCTCCCTAGGGATGGCGCCCCGGCTCGACTGCGCCGTCTCCCAGCTTGCATCCGCGCCGGTCCGTTGGGTTGATGCGGGGACGTGCAACGGGGAATTCTTCGTCGAGACGCTTTCGTTCGGGCTCGACGCGGGCATCGCCTTGGACACGATGGAGCGGCGCAAGCGCACGGGCGCGACGGGCACCGCCCTCTACATGCGAAGCGGCCTCGACCAGCTGCTGCACCATCTGGACAGCCGCAGGATTCGCGCCCGCTTCTCGGGGATGGGCGATGCCGCCAAGCCGGCGGCGTTTTGGGATCAGGCGCGCTCCGGCGACGGGTCGGCGGAGGGCGACGTCATCCTGTGCGCCGTGCAGGTCGGCCCCACCTACGGCGGCGGTTTCCACATCTGCCCCGGAGCGCGCTTCGACGACGGCATGCTGGACGTGTGCATCGCGCATGCGCCGGTCGGCCTGCTGAAGGCGGCGTTCGTGTTCCTGCGGGCGAAGAACGGCCGCCACTTAAGCTTCCGCGAGATAGAGGCGTTCTCGGCGCGCAGCCTGCACTTGGAGTTCACGGAGCCCCTCCCGGTCCAGATCGACGGCGAGCGCTTGGAGGCTACCGAATTCGAGATAGGCGTGGAGCCCGCCGCTCTGCGCGTGATCGCGCCGTCGGATGCGGCCTTCGCCGACGCGATGACGGCCTGAGTTCGGTCTCAAGCGAGCTTTTCCTCGTAGGCCGAATCCGCCGAAGCCCGGGTTTTTCCCGGGGTTGATGCACGTAGGTGCACTGTTCTCGAAAAGACTCCGTCGAACCATACTGACCCCAACGGTTGTTGCTCGATCCGAAAGGGGCCATCATGTCGTACGAGTACATCAAAGTTGACGATCGTCGCGATCCGAAATGGGGTCTTCCCGGAGAGGTTCGCGAGAACTGGAACAATCCCACGATCGCCACGTTCTTCGCCGATATCATGACGCCGGGCTTGTCCCAGGAGGAGATCGACACGGGACGCGCCATGTTCGAGGGCGCTTTCGAGTCGATGCTGTCCGGAATGGTGATGCCGCCCGAGCTCGAGGCTGCTGGCGAGTGGAGAGAGTATTGGGCGCCGGGATGCGTCGAAGAGCCCGATGCTCCCAAGGTGCGGCTGCACGTGCGCGTGCCGAAGGGCGAGTGCGAGGGCAAGCGTCCTTGCATCATGTACTACTTCGCGGCGGGCATGGGCGGAAAGCCGGATTATTTCGATACCGAGATCGCCCAGTACAGCGCCGACCTCGGCGCGGTCGTCATCGCTCCGCAATACCGTGCGCATCCTGAGGTGAAACAGCCTGCCCAACTCAACGATCTTCACGCTACGTACCAGTGGGCGCTCGACCATGCCGACGAGCTCAACATCGATCCCGACCTCATCGTCTTGTCGGGCTACAGCATCGGCGCGATGATGGCGCTCGGCCTCGCTTTCCGCCTGCGTCGATACGGCATCACCCCGCGCGGCCTCTCCATCGTCGCCCCGCCTGTCGACGATATGGCAAGCGGCCCCAGCTCCCGCATCAGCTATGCGGGTGAGAACCTCGGCTGCGAAGAGCGTGAGATCACGTGGCACAGCTTCTTCGGCAGCACACGGGTCGCGATGCCCGCGCTCTCGCCGGAGATCGTCCCCGGCCATTGCACCGTCGACGATCTGAAGGGCTTCCCGCCTGTGTTCATGCACATCATGGAAAGCGACCCGAACCGCGACGAGGATATCGCATTCTGCAGCAAGCTCCTTGCCGCGAACGTCATGACCGGCATCCATCTGTGGCCCGGCACCAATCATGCGACGTTCTACAGCGGCCCGATGTACGAGCTGAAGGCGAAGTTCTACGCAGAGGTGGAAAACGATATCAAGACGCTTATCGAGAAGGACTGCCGCCGTCCTTGGACGGCCGAATAGAGCGGAGGATTCCCTCCGACGCGGCGCCGTCATTCGCTGATCGATTATCGAAGGGAGTTGTGAGAAATGGCTTTCACCAAGGAGGAGCTTCAGGAGATTCTGCTCGATGCGGTGGGCAAGGCGATCAAGCGCGATCCCGCCACGCTGACCCCTGATCTTCGCTGGCAGGAGGATTTGAACTTCAAGAGCGTTCAGGGGATGAAGGTGTGCGGCATCTTGAACTACAAGCTCAAGGTGACGGTTCCCCTGCAATCGCTCATCGAGTGCTCGACGTTGCAAGACGCCATCGACATGCTCGAGGAAATGACTGCATAGCGAATAGCTTGCGCAAGCGGGGCGGTCTTGAGCGGCCGTCTCGCTTGCCTCTTCTGGATTGAAAGGAACGGCAATGGCTGATTTGAGGACGATGTTCATCGAGCGTGCCCGGGAGAAATGCCCCACGGTGATCTTCCCTGAGGCGGAAAACGAAGTGATCGCCAAGGCTGCGGTCGAAGCAGGCAACCTGGGCATCTGCAAACCTGTGCTCGTTGGCGATGCCGCCGCCATCCAGGGTTTCATCGGCGACGCCGATATCAAGATAATCGACATCGATGCTGATCAGGAGGCTATCGAAGAGCTTGCCCAGATCTATGCCGAGCGCGAGGATTTTCCCGTGGAGATCGCGGCCGACATGCTCCGTAACAAAATCAACTTCGCAAGCATGTACGTCGGGGCAGGCAAAGCCGACGCCATCGTCGCCGGCTACACATGCGCCACGGCGGACGCCGTGCTGGCCGCTCAGGAGTACATCGGTTTGTCCGAGGGAGCCAGCATGCCCAACGCCTACGTGATCGTAGAGCCGGACAACTTCACCGGCGGCGAGGATGGGATGCTCATCTATGCCGACCCGGTCATGGTGGTGCAGCCGTCCAGCGAGGAGCTTGCTTCCATCGCCATCAACACGGCGGCGAGTGCCGAGAAGCTGCTTGGTTGGGAACCCCGCGTGGCGTGCCTGTCGTTTTCCACCAAGGGCAGCGGCGGCCATCCGGATGCCGAGAAGGTTCGCCGGGCGGTCGAGATCGCGCGCGAGATGCGCCCGGATCTGCTCATCGACGGCGAGCTGCAGCTCGATGCGGCGATCATCCCCCGTGTGAGCGAGAAGAAGATCAAGGGAGAGAACGCGCTCAAGGGCACGGCGAACATCCTCGTATTCCCGGATTGCGATGCCGGCAACATCACCGTCAAAGCGACGACGCTTTTCGCCAATGGCGGCGGAACCTTCGCCATCATGTGCGGTTTCGCCAAGCCCGTGGGCGAGTTGTCCCGCAATTCCGATGTCGATGGCATCGTCTTCTCGACTGCCGCAACGGCCGCGCAGTGCTAGGAGGGGCGAGATGAGCGAGAAAATCTATCGAATCCTGACGATCAACCCTGGTTCCACCAGCACTAAGGCGAGCCTCTACGAGAACGATGATGAGGTGTGGAAGGCGAATATCGAGCATACGGCCGAGCAGCTCGATGCCTTCGAGAGCGTGGGGGAGCAAGGCCCGTTCAGGCGCGATGCCGTGCTGTCCGCGTTGGCGGAAGCAGGCAGGGACACCTCGAAGCTCGATGTGGTCGTCGGCGTGGGCGGTGTGGGATTGGCTGGTATTCCCTACGGCACGTATGCGGTCAACGAGGCTATGCTCGACGATGCGAAGCAGGGCAAGCATGCCGTCCATCCCAACAATCTCGGCGTGATAATCGCCGACGAGATCGCGAGGACCTGCGGCGCCCAGGCTTACGCGGCGGGCATGGCCTCTTCGGAGGAATTCCAGGAAGTCGCGCACGTGGGCGGTTTCAAGGAAACTCCTCGCCGCTGCTGCGTGCATATGCTCAACACCAAGGAAGTCGCGTTGCGCCATGCCGCCTCGCTCGGTAAGCGCTACGACGACATGAATCTCGTCATCGCCCATGTGGGAGGCGGGATCACCGTGGCGGCGCATCGAAGGGGCAAGGTCGTCGACGGAACCGACGGCGTGGATCAGGAAGGGCCGATGTCGCCCAACCGCCCCGGCACGGTCAGGCTCATCTCCTTCATGAAGCTGATCGCTGGCAAGACTGCCGCCGAGCAGAAGAAGCTCGTCTCGTCCCAAGGCGGCTTCGTGAGCCATTTGGGAACCAACGATGCGCGCAAGGTGCGCCAGATGGCAAAGGATGGAGACGAGTACGCGGCGCTTGTCTACGACGCCTTGCTCTACCAGGTGGGCGGTTGGATCGGCCATATGGCAGCCGTTCTCAAAGGCGAAGTGGATGGCGTGATCCTGACCGGCGGCCTCATGAACGACGAGTACGCCGCGGACTACGTTAAGGGCATGGTCGAGTGGATCGCCCCCGTTTCCGTCTATCCCGGGGAGCTTGAAGGAGAAGCCCTGGCTTCCGCCGCGCTGCGCGTCCTTCGTGGGGAGGAAGCGCTGCTCGAGTACACGAGCGAGTCCGTCTGGAACGGCTTCGACCACCTCAAGCGTCTATAAAGACCCTTTCCCAACGACGGCGGGATCGATGCCCGCCGTCGTGCCTTTCCATCGAAAAAGAGGTGCATCACATGCACGGATCCTCTGCAAGCCCTTGGTGCTGGGCTCAGCTCGTCGCATGCTGTCTGCTGTGCGCGTTCGCCTTCGCGCTGCCGCTTCCCTGTTTCGGCGTATTCGTTTCTCCCATGGTCGAAACATTCGGCAGCAGCGTGACGGAAGTGAACCTGTATTTCACGTTCATGACCGCCGCCGCGGTCGTTTCGTGCGCTGTCGGGGAGCGGATCCTCGATAAAAGGATGCGCTCGACAGTGGTGGTCTGCGTGTTCGCCATGGCCGCGGCGTATGCGGCGTTGGCGCTCGTCCCCAGCATCGCGATGGTCTGGCTGGCCGGCGCGGTTGCGGGGCTGTGCTATCCGCTTTGCACGACGATGCTCGTCCCGATCCACATCAACCGTTGGTTCTCGAAACGGCAGGGAACGTTCATCGGCGTTTCGTTCGCGTTGGTGGGACTGTCGGGAATGGTGTTCGGGCCGCTGCTCACGGCGGGGATCGCCGGGTTCGGCTGGCGCGCCACGCTTGCTGGTGCGGCGGTCGCGATGCTTGCGGTGTGCGTTTCCGCTGCGGTTTTCCTGTTGAGATCGGATCCCGCTTCGGTTGGCGTTGAGCCTTACGGTGGAATGCGGGATGCGATCGAGGCGCGAGAAGACGGCCGGGCTCGTTCGGCCTGCGCGCCATATTTCGGCATCCCTTTCGCGTTCGCCGCCCTAGCCGCGCTCTTGAGCGGCGTTCTGGGGGATCTCAACACGCAAGTGAACGCAGTCGCCCAGCAGTCCGGGTTCGATGCGGTGACGGCGGGGGTTGCGTTTTCCTGCATATCGGGCGGTTTGGTCGTGGGGAAGGTTGCTTTGGGGTCGATCAGGGATGCGAGGGGATCGGCGGTTTCGATCTCGTTCGGCTGCGTGTGCGGGGTGGTTGCGTTCGCCCTCCTGGCTTTCTCCATTTCCACCGATGGCGCCGCCCTGTTGTTCATCGGCTCGGCGCTTGCGGGGATATGCACATGCCTGGGAACCGTTGCCCCTGCGTTGCTTGCCGCGGACGCTTTCGACCCTCGGCATCATGCGCGGGCGGTAGGGCACCTGACGGCGTTTTGCAATGCCGGCATGGCGGTGGGCGCTCCCCTCTACAGCTTGTCGTTCGATTTGGCGGGGAGCTATCTTCCCGTCACGTTGTCCCTTTGCGCTATCGCGGTTCTGACGGCGATAGCGAGCCTCGTCTCCGTGCGCGCGCGGAAAGCGGCTTCCGCCTGTTCGATGATGGGGTAAGGGATCGGCGTCATATCCTGTCGATCGGACCGTCGCAGCCGTCTTGATCAACGAGCCCGTGCTCCATCGCGTAGCGAACCAGATCGGCAACGCCATGGCAGTCGAGCTTGTTCATGAGGTTCGCCCTATGCCATTCGACCGTCTTCACGCTCAGATTGAGGGTTCTCGCTATCTGGGAGTTCTTCATGCCCTGGACGACTGCCTGGAGAACCTCCTTCTCCCGCGGCGTCAACGTGTCATAAGGGTCGATGATGCGCTTTTTCGCCCGACGCGCCACCATGCGTGCCATCGCAGGATGGAGGTAGAACTCTCCGCGCTCCACGGCGCGCAACGCAGCGACGAACTCCTCGCCGGCGGCTCGTTTCCCGATGCACCCCGAGACGTCGGCATCGAGGATCGCCTCCAGAAACTGCTGCTCTTCATGCTGGGTCATGATGAGGATCTTCGCGTCGGGATGAGCCTTCAATATGATCTTCGAGGCCTCGATACCTCCCATTTCCGGCATGGTGACATCCATAACGGCGATGTCGGGAAGTTCGCGCTCGAAAAGCTCTATCGCCTCCCGCCCATTGGAGGCTTGCCCTACGACTTCGATGTCGTTTTCCATTTCGACCATTGCCGCCAAGCCTGAACGCAAAAGCGTATGGTCATCCACGATGATGATGCGCATGCGATCACTCTTCCAGTAAGCGGACGGGCACGCTGAACCGCACGGTGGTTCCCACTCCGAGCTCGGATCCTATCCAGAAATCCCCGCCGATAAGCGTCATGCAGTCCTTCATGGTCTTCATGCCGAACCCCGCGGAGACGGGTTGGGATGCATTGAACCCTATGCCGTTGTCCCTCACGGCGATGGTGAACCAACTGCTGTCTTTGTCCAGCTCTATGGATACTTCGGTCGCTTTCGAATGCTTCGCGCAGTTCGAAAGGGCTTCGACGACTCCCGACAGCAGCATGCTCTCCTGCAGGGGGCTGAAGTGCATGTTCAGGGCATTGCCGGAAAAACGATGCGAGATGGACGCTCTCTCTAGGCGGGATGTCGCCGCAGCGTCAATTGCCTGCCTCAACCCCAGGTAGTTCAGCTCGCTGGGCCATAAGTCAGACGATAGCCGGTTGACGGAGTCGAGTATCTCGTCGGCGACGCGCGCGCAATCCTCCACGAGAAGCGTTGCGCGATCGCCCATGCCCTGCTTCAGGGCTCGCATGGCAGTCGAGAGGAGTACTTTGAGGGCGACGAGGTTCTGGCTCGTTTCGTCGTGCAGTTCCAGCGCCACGCGGGTTCGCTCGTTCTCCACCGAATTCAGCGAGTCGCGCAGCACTTTGCTGCGCGATGCCTCCCTGCATCGCAGAAGATGCACTGCCGCATACTGGGCGATATGCAGGATCGTTTCGTCCGCTGGCTCGTCTTTCGCGGCGATCGTGATCAGCCCGAGGAAATCGCCTTGCTCGAAGAGGGGAAGGATGGTCTTCTCGGTTCCTTGCTCGTCGAAGACGCCGGGTATGACCACTCCCTTGTTCGCTATTTCCAGCTGATCGAGGTAAGGCAGCCGAGGCGGTTTGAGCATCCAGGGAAGGGAGAGCGGCATGGCGGATGATTGGGGATGGCGGGCGAGTTCCCTGCGGTTCGCATCCTCTATGAGGATCTCCGCTCCTCCAATCGACTCGGCAAGTGCTTCGGCGATGTCGAGGAACGATTCACTTCCCATCAGCTTCTCGACCGTTTCCCAATCGCAGGCTCTTTCGCCTGTGCTCCTCCTCGTCGCGCTGGAATCGTTTCGTTTCAAGGGGTGTTGGGTCCGTGCTTGGAGGAATATCTTGGAAAGAAGCTCCCCCATGGTTTGCGCCGCGTCCAGCATCAGAGAATCCTTTTCACGCTGGGGATCGTGCTCGATGCCGACGGTGAGGTAGTAGCGCTTCTCCATGTACGTGGGCACGGAGCATATGTGGAGGGCCGCCGCGCCGAACGAGAGAAGACCCGCGCGCACCAAACCGTCCTTGAACGTCGTGTTCCCGAATGAGAAGACGGGCGATCCTTCCGTCCTCAGATACGCGGCAAGATCGGATGCGGAGGAGATGACGGGGGGTACTGCGGTGCCGTTTTGGGGAACCCAAAGGACGGGGATGTATTCCCCCGAGAGGTTTTTGCGGTACAGGGTCGAAACGACGCCGCCCATCTGCTCCCTGGCGTTTTCCAGAATGCGCTGAAACTCGTCTACGGTGCTTTCGAGCGTCTGCATAGCTTCACCTGCCTAGTTCGCACATGCGAATGATCGTTGCCATTATCTCAAATCCGGATCCATGAGTCGGCGATAAAGGGGAGCGAAAGGCT
The DNA here is from genome assembly GCA_018710945.1 of Candidatus Aphodovivens avistercoris. Lineage (GTDB taxonomy): Bacteria > Actinomycetota > Coriobacteriia > Coriobacteriales > Eggerthellaceae > Aphodovivens > Aphodovivens avistercoris. The sequence continues at coordinate 17,863 of DVIW01000009.1, forward strand.
GCTATTATCGCCTTCGGATCTTCATCGCCGCCGTGCAGCAGGTAAACTGTCTAGGTTGAATGCGCATTGGGCAATCGGAGGGTGGCACTGGTCGTTCGGAGGTTTTGATGATAGTGGGAGTCGGCATAGACACGGTTTGCATCTCGGAGCTTGAGGGGATGTGCGATGACGGCGGAGCCTTCGAATCGTATATGTTCAGCGAAGGGGAGCGTAGATATGCTTCGCATCGTCTAAGACCCTGCGAGTCGCTTGCCGGCATGCTGGCGGTCAAAGAGGCGGTTACCAAGGCGGTATGCACGCTCGATCCGGATAGATGGATAGACATGCGGCTGATCGAGGTGGAGCATGACGTGCATGGCGCCCCCCATGTTTCGATGAAAGATCCGCTGGCAGGCTACCTCGAGGGCGTCTCCGTTAGCAGCGTGCTCGTCTCCATCACCAACGAAGGGGATTTCGCCACGGCGATCGCCCTGGCGCAAAGCTGACCGAGACACCGTGAGCCCGCGTGTTTTCCCATGGCTTTGCCGAGCTTCTCGCCTGCGCGAAACGCGCTTTTTGTGGAGTGAGCCGCCCCGCCCCACGCTTCGGTGCATAGTTTCCCCGTATCAAGAGGAAAAAAGACTGGTGGGCGCGGCCTGGTCGAGGGAGTCGGATGCCGGCGTCGATCGAAAGTAGATGAGAGGGAGAACGATGACCCGCGTCAAGCAGAACCGTCCGTCCCGTGACAGCTTCCTTCCCACAAGCCGCGCCGACATGGAGCGGCGGGGCTGGGGGCAGTGCGATTTCGTGTACGTGTCGGGGGATGCCTACGTGGACCATTCCTCGTTCGGCATGGCGATCATCACGCGCCTGCTCGAAGCGCACGGCTACAAGGTGGGCGTCATCGCGCAGCCCGACTGGACCGATCCCGCGTCGGCTGCCGTGCTCGGCGAGCCGCGACTGGGGTTCCTCGTGTCGTCGGGAAATATGGACTCGATGGTCAACCACTACACCGTCGCCAAGAAGAAGCGCCATCGCGACGCGTATTCCCCCGGCGGCAAGGCGGGCCTGCGTCCCAACCACGCCACGGTGGTGTACGCCAACCTCATCCGCCGCACGTTCAAGGAGACGCCCATCATCGTGGGCGGCATCGAGGCGAGCCTGCGGCGCTTCGCCCACTACGACTACTGGTCCGACAAGATGAAGCGCTCGCTTCTGCTCGACGCCGGCGCGGATCTGCTTATCTACGGCATGGGGGAGCATGCCGTAGTGGAGGTGGCCGACGCGCTGGATGCGGGGCTTTCCATCCGCGACATCACCTACGTTGACGGCACGGCGTACCGCGCGTCCTCGCTCGAGCACGTCTACGATGCGGTGGAGCTGCCGCCGTTCCCCGAGCTGCAGGCGGATCGCCTCGCCTACGCGCGCAGCTTCGCCATCCAATACCGCAACAGCGACCCGTTCACGGGCAAGCGCTTGGTGGAGCCCTATTCGGATCACGAGTACGTGGTGCAGAACCCGCCGTCGGCGCCGCTTTCCACCGAGGAGATGGACGCGGTGTACGAGCTGCCTTACGCGCGCGCCGCGCATCCGGACTACGACGAGGCGGGCGGTGTCCCCGCGCTCGACGAGGTCCGCTTCAGCCTCACCAGCAACCGCGGGTGCTTCGGCGAATGCGCGTTCTGCGCGCTGACGTTCCACCAGGGCCGCATCGTGCAGGCGCGCAGCCACGAGTCGCTCCTGCGCGAGGCGGAGGCGATGACGCGCGATCCCGCCTTCAAAGGCTACATCGCCGACGTGGGCGGCCCCACCGCCGATTTCCGCGCGCCGGCCTGCAGGGCGCAGCTCGAACGCGGGGCGTGCCCGGGCAAGCGTTGCCTCTCGCCGAAGCCCTGCGCCCAGCTCGAAGCCGACCACGCCGACTACCTGGAGCTTCTGCGCAAGCTGCGCGCGCTGCCCGGCGTGAAGAAGGTGTTCGTGCGCTCGGGCGTGCGCTTCGATTACGTGCTGGCGGACAAGCGGCACGGTGCGGAGTTCCTCGACGAGCTGGCGGCGCACCATGTGAGCGGCCAGCTGCGCGTGGCCCCCGAGCACGTGTCGGACGCGGTGTTGCAGGTCATGGGCAAGCCGCCCCGCGCGGCGTACGACCGCTTCCGCGAGGCGTTCCAGCAGGCCACCGAGCGTGCGGGCCTCGAGCAGTACCTGGTCCCGTACCTGATGTCGTCGCATCCGGGCTCCACGCTGCGCGACGCGGTGAAGCTGGCCGAATACGTGCGCGACATGGGCTTCAATCCCGAGCAGGTGCAGGATTTCTACCCCACGCCGGGAAGCCTTGCCACCGTGATGTACGCCACGGGGCTCGACCCGCGCACGATGGAGAAGGTCTACGTGCCGCGCACCGCGCACGAGAAGGCGCTGCAGCGGGCGCTCATCCAGTACCGCAACCCCGCCAACCGCGACCTCGTGCGCGAGGCGCTGCGCCGCGCGCACCGCACCGACCTCATCGGCTACGGCGAGAAGTGCCTGGTGCGGCCCGAGAAGGCGGGGGAGGGCGCGCCCGGGGCGAAAGGCGGCGGCAAGCGCGGCATCGCGGGCCGCAAGATGCAGGAGAAGGCCGACCGCGCCGAGCGCCGCAAGGGCGGTGCGCCCGCGGCTGGGCGCGGGCGCGGTCCGGCGGCCCCCAATCGCAAGAGCCGCGGCCCCGCGCCGAAGGCCAACGGCCGCAAGGGCGGCATCCGCAAGGGCCGCTAGGGGAGAGGGCGCATCCGCAGCGACAGCGCGCTTTCACCCTGGCAGCGCCCGCAGCGACAGGCGCTCCCTGTCCTGCCTGCCATGCGTAGCGGCGACGCCCCCGCTCCGGCTTTCGCCCGCCGCAGCGCCCCCGCCGCCGCACCCCCCAGCCGCCCGTTCCACCGCCCCGCGCCCCCCACTTGTGCGCAGCTTGTGTACGTGGCGAGCGGCGGAAATTCGTCCTTGAATCGGGGCGGGGCGGGGCATATAATTCTTCTTTGCGTCTGGCCTATCTATGGATACACCCGGACGCGTGGAAAGCTCCGGCGTCGATCGTCCGTCCCTCACGCGGGCTCATCGGCCATCGGTGCTCCACCATGCAAGTCGGATCTTCGGTGTGCGGTGAGGCGCGCGAGCGAAGGTCCCCGAGAAGAGAAGGAAAGAAATGGGAGTCAAGCAGTACAAGCCGACCAGCCCCGGCAGACGCTTCCAGACGGTCTCGGACTTCGCCGAGATCACGCGTTCCACGCCGGAAAAGTCCCTGCTTGCGCCGCTGCCTAAGAAGGCGGGACGCAACAACTACGGCCGTGTGACCACGCGTCACCAGGGCGGCGGCAACAAGCGCCGCTACCGTATCATCGACTTCAAGCGCAACAAGGACGGCGTGCCCGCCAAGGTTGCCACGATCGAGTACGACCCGAACCGCTCCGCCCGCATCGCGTTGCTGCACTATAAGGACGGCGAGAAGCGCTACATCCTTCACCCGAAGGGCCTGAAGGTGGGCGACATCGTCGTCAGCGGCACCGACGTGGACATCAAGCCGGGCAACGCCCTGCCGCTGTCCGCCATCCCCGTCGGCACGCTCGTGCACGCCGTCGAGCTGCAGCCCGGCAAGGGCGCCGCTCTGGCCCGCTCCGCCGGCACCAGCATCCAGCTGATGGGCAAGGAGGGTAAGTATGCCATCCTGCGCATGCCCTCGTCCGAGATGCGCCGCGTGCTCCTGACCTGCCGCGCCACCATCGGCGAGGTGGGCAACGCCGAGCACTCCAACATCCGCATCGGCAAGGCCGGCCGCAACCGTTGGCTGGGCATCCGCCCGACCGTCCGCGGCACCGTCATGAACCCGGTCGACCACCCGCACGGTGGCGGCGAGGGCAAGAACAAGTCCTCGGGTCGCAACTCCGTGTCGCCGTGGGGCGTTCCGGCCAAGGGCCATCGCACCCGCAACCCGAAGAAGGCGTCGAGCCGTCTGATCATCCGCCGTCGCAAGAAGTAGCGCTAAGCGTTAAGGAGTAATTGTGAGCAGAAGTTTGAAGAAAGGCCCGTTCGTTGAGCCGCGCCTTCTGAATCGCATCGAGGCGATGAATGCGGCAGGCGAGAAGGACGTCATCAAGACCTGGTCGCGTGCCAGCACCATCTTCCCGGAGATGGTGGGCCACACCATCGCCGTTCACGATGGGCGCAAACACGTGCCGGTGTACATCACGGAATCCATGGTCGGCCACAAGCTGGGCGAGTTCGCCCCGACCCGCACCTTCAAGGGTCACTCCGCCGACAAGGGCAAGCGATAAGAAGGGGTGAACAATGGAAGCTAGAGCCATAGCACGCTACGTCCGCGTTTCGCCCCGCAAGGCGCGCGTCGTGGTGGATCAGATCCGCGGCAAGTCCGTCGTCCGCGCTCGCGAGATCCTCGCGTTCACGAATCGCGGCATCGCCGAGACGGTGGAGAAGACGCTGAACTCCGCCGTGGCCAACGCCGAGAACCAGCATCATGTGCGTCCCGAGTCGCTGGTCGTCAAGGCCTGCTACGTCGACGAGGGCCCCACGCTCAAGCGCATCCGTCCGCGCGCGAAGGGTTCCGCTTCGCGCATCAACAAGCGCACGAGCCACATCACCATCATCGTCGCACCCCGAGAGGAGGCATAAGCCGTGGGTCAGAAAGTCAGCCCTACCGGGTTCCGCCTCGGCATCACCGAGGATTGGCGCAGCCGTTGGTACGCCGACAAGGACTACGCCAAGAACCTGGAAAACGATATGGCCATCAGGAACTTCCTGAATAAGCGCCTGGCCCGCGCCGCCGTGTCCAAGGTCGAGATCGAGCGCGCCGGCGACAAGGTCAAGGTGCTCATCACCACGGCCCGCCCCGGCATCGTGATCGGCAAGAAGGGCGCCGAGATCGACGCGCTGCGCAAGGAGCTGGAGAAGATCGCTTCCGGCACCGTGTCCATCGAGGTCGTCGAGGTGAAGCGTCCCGAGCTGGACGCCGCGCTGATCGCCCAGTCCGTCGCTGAGCAGCTCGAGGGCCGCGTGGCGTTCCGCCGCGCGATGCGCAAGGCCGTCCAGTCCGCCCGCAAGAGCGGTGCGAAGGGCATCCGCATCCAGTGCTCCGGCCGCCTGGGCGGCGCGGAGATGAGCCGCCGCGAGTGGTACCGCGAGGGTCGCGTGCCGCTGCATACGCTGCGCGCCAAGATCGACTACGGTTTCAGCACCGCCCGCACGCAGATGGGCGCCATCGGCGTCCAGGTGTGGGTGTACCACGGCGAGGTCCTGCCCGGCCAGAAGGCGCCCCAGCCGGCGCTCGAGGGCTCCTCGCGCCCGAACCGTTCCCGTCGCAATGATCGTCACGAGAGGGGGGCGAAGTAATGCTCGTACCTAAGCGCGTCAAGCACCGCAAGGTGCAGCGCGGCTCCATGAAGGGCAAGGCCAAGGGTGGTACCCGTCTGAACCACGGCTCCTTCGGCCTGCAGGCCCAGGAGGCCGCTTGGATCACCAACCGCCAGATCGAGGCCGCTCGTGTGGCCATGACCCACTACATGAAGCGCGGCGGCAAGGTGTGGATCACCATCTTCCCCGACAAGCCCATCACCAAGAAGCCGGCTGAAACCCGCATGGGCTCCGGCAAGGGCAACCCCGAGGCGTGGGTGGCCGTGGTGAAGCCCGGCCGCATCATGTTCGAGATCGACGGCGTGGACGAGGCGACCGCCAAGGAGGCCCTGCGTCTCGCGATGAACAAGTTGCCCATCAAGTGCAAGGTCGTCACCCGTGAAACGGAAGGGCAGGAGTAAATGAAACCAGCAGAGATTCGCGAGCTTTCTGCCGACGATTTGCAGGCCAAGCTCAAAGATGCGCGCGCGGAGCTTTTCAATCTGCGCTTCCAGATGGCGACGAGCCAGCTTGACAACACCGCTCGCGTGAAGCAGGTCAAGAAGGACATCGCACGCATCCAGACCGAGATGCGCGCCCGCGAGCTGAGCGCCTAGACGAAGCGGAAAGGTTGGTTTAGAGATACATGAGCGAGAATCGCAACTCCCGCAAGGTCCGCCAGGGCGTCGTGGTGAGCGATGTCAACGACAAGACCATCGTCGTCTCCGTCGCTTCGCGCAAGCCGCACCCGGTGTACAAGAAGATGATCACCACCACCAAGAAGTACCACGCGCATGACGAGAACAACGAGGCGCACGTGGGCGACACCGTGCAGATCATGGAGACCCGCCCGCTGTCCGCCAAGAAGCGCTGGCGCCTGGTGACGATCGTCGAGAAGGCCAAATAGCCTGCGTGCACGCATGCATGCTTGATTCAGGAAAGTAAGGTTACAGCAATGATTCAGATGCAATCCATGCTCGCGGTGGCCGACAACTCCGGCGCTCGCAAGGTGCAGTGCATCAAGGTTCTCGGCGGCTCGAAGCGCCGTTACGCGAGCCTCGGTGACGTGATCATCTGCGCCGTGAAGGAAGCCATCCCCAACGCCCCCGTCAAGAAGGGCGATGTGGTTCGCTGCGTCATCGTGCGCCTGAAGAAGGAGGTGCGTCGCAAGGACGGCAGCTACATCAAGTTCGATCAGAACGCCTGCGTGCTGATCAACAATGATGGCACCCCGCGCGGCACCCGCGTCTTCGGCCCCGTGGCCCGCGAGCTTCGCGACAAGAAGTACCTCAAGATCGCGTCTTTGGCGCCGGAAACGCTGTAGGGGAGGTGTGTTGGATAAATGAGCGGAATGCATGTTAAGAAGGGCGACCGCGTGAAGGTCCTGTGCGGCAAGGACAAGGGCAAGGAAGGCGAGATCCTCCGCGCTCTGCCGCAGAAGCAGCGCGTCGTCGTCGAGAAGGTCGGCCTCATCAAGAAGGCCATGCGTCCCAGCCAGCAGAACCCCCAGGGCGGCATCGTCACCATCGAGGCTCCCATCCACGTTTCCAACGTGATGCTCATCTGCCCCGAGTGCAAGCAGCCCACCCGCGTGAACCACCGTCGCAACGACAACGGCCGCAAGGTCCGCGTCTGCAAGAAGTGCGGCAAGGACATCGACAAGTAGTTACGCTCAGCCGGCCTTGCGCCGGCTGAGCGGCATGGCCCCGGGGAACCGGGGACGCAGGGTTGGAAATCCTGCGTTTAATCCATCGGAAAGGAATCGAAAGACATGACTGCTCCTCGTTTGAAGGAAAAGTACCGCAACGAAGTCGTGCCGCAGCTCGAGAAGGAGCTGGGCATCCAGAACATCAACGAGGTTCCGCGCCTCGAGAAGATCGTCGTGAACATGGGCGTGGGCGCCGCCGCCTCCGACCACAAGCTGCTCGACGCGGCCATGAATGACCTGCGCACCATTACCGGCCAGCAGCCCTGCATCACCCGCGCGAAGAAGTCCATCGCCGGCTTCCACATCCGCCAGGGCATGGGCATCGGCTGCAAGGTGACGCTGCGCGGCGACCGCATGTGGGAGTTCCTGGACCGCCTGCTGGCCACGGCGCTGCCCCGCGTGCGCGACTTCCGCGGCATCTCGCCGAAGAGCTTCGACGGCCGCGGCAACTACTCGCTGGGCATCACCGAGCAGCTGATCTTCCCCGAGATCGACTACGACAAGATCGACCGCACCCGCGGCATGGACATCACCTTCGTCACCACCGCGGGCGACAACGAGCGTGCCTTCGCGCTGCTCAAGGCGCTGGGCTTCCCGTTCAAGCAGAAGTAGTAGACGGCTTCAAACGTACCTGACAGGGTCTCAAGGCCCGCGCGCGCCACGCGCGGGCTTCAATGAGGAAAGAAGGAAATGCATGGCTAAGAAATCGATGATCGCCAAGGCGAAGCGCGAGCCGAAGTTCTCCACGCGCCAGCACAACCGCTGCACGCGTTGCGGACGCCCCCGCGCCTACTACCGCAAGTTCGGCCTGTGCCGCGTGTGCCTGCGCGAGCTGGCGAACAAAGGCGAACTGCCCGGCGTGACCAAGGCTTCCTGGTAACAGAAACCGCACGCTTTTGGGTGTGCCGGCGCGAGAGGCGGAGGCGTTACGGGCGCCTGTGAACCGAGCGCCGCGCTCATCACGGACCAAAGGAGAAATCAACTATGACCATGACCGATCCCATCGCAGATATGCTTACGCGCGTGCGTAACGCAAATTCTGTCGGCAAGCAGACGGTTTCCATGCCGTCCAGCAAGAAGCTTGTCGAGATTGCCCGCATCATGCAGGAAGAGGGCTACATCCAGCGTTACGACGTCATCGAGGGCGAGCCGCGCCCCACGCTGGAGATCGTTATGAAGTACGGTGAGAAGAAGGCCAAGACCATCCGCGGCATCAAGCGCATCTCCAAGCCGGGCCTGCGCATCTATGCCGGCAAGGACGAGCTGCCCCGCGTTCTGGGCGGCTTGGGCACGGCCATCATCTCCACGAGCCAAGGCGTCATGACCGACCGCGATGCCCGCATCAAGGGCATCGGTGGCGAGGTCGTCGCCTACATCTGGTAGGAAAGGGAGGTTTGACATGTCTCGTATCGGCAAGCACCCCGTTACCGTTCCTGCCGGCGTGGAGGTGGCCATCAACGGCAGCACCGTCACCGTCAAGGGACCCAAGGGCGAGCTCACCCGCGAGTTCGACCCCATCATGATCATCAAGCACGAGGGCGACCAGATCATCGTGGAGCGTCCGGACGACAGCCGCAAGGCCAAGAGCCTGCACGGCCTCACCCGCACGCTCGTCCACAACATGGTGGAAGGCGTCGCCAACGGCTTCTCCAAGAAGCTGCAGCTCGTGGGCGTCGGCTACCGCGCCGCGCTGAAGGGCAAGGATCTGGAGATGCAGCTGGGCTACTCGCACCCGGTCCTGTTCTCCTGCCCCGACAACATCACCTTCGAGGTTCCCACCCAGACCGAGATCGTCGTCTCCGGCCCCAGCAAGGAGCAGGTGGGCCAGGTCGCCGCGAACATCCGCGCGTGGCGCAAGCCGGAGCCCTACAAGGGCAAGGGCATCCGCTACGAGGGCGAGCGCATCCGCCGCAAGCTCGGCAAGGCCGCCAAGGGCGACTAGTCAGCGGGCAGATAAAGGATTGAGAGCGAAGGAAGTATCATGAACAAGCTTCAGGAAAAGAAAGCCCGGCTTGCCCGCCGCCATCGTCGCGTCCGCGGCAAGATCTCCGGCACCGCTGAGCGTCCGCGCCTGTGCGTGACGCGCAGCAACAGCAACATCTACGTTCAGATCGTCGACGACGTGGAGCACAAGACCCTGTGCGGCGTGTCCACGCTCGGCCCCGATTTCAAGGCGACCGGCAAGAACGGCGCCAACGTCGAGGGCGCTGCCGCCCTGGGCGCCATCGTTGGCAAGAAGGCCCAGGAATGCGGTATCACCGAAGTCGTGTTCGACCGCGGCGGCCACCTGTACCACGGCCGCGTCAAGGCACTTGCCGACGCCGCCCGCGAAGCCGGCCTGAAATTCTAGAAGGGGTTGTAGTTTATGGCTCGTAAACAGCAGCAGCACGACGCCGGGGTTCCCGAGCTCCAGGAGCGCGTCGTCTACATCAACCGCGTGTCCAAGGTCGTCAAGGGCGGCCGCCGTTTCGCGCTGACCGCGCTGGTGGTCGTGGGCGACGGCAACGGCCGCGTCGGCGTGGGTATGGGCAAGTCCTCCGAGGTGCCCACCGCCATCAAGAAGGGCGTCGAGGACGCGAAGAAGAACATGTTCACCGTGCCCCTGACCGAGAGCAAGACCCTGCCGCATGACGTGATGGGCGAGTTCGGCTCCGGCCGCGTGCTCATCCGCCCGGCCGTCCCCGGCACCGGCGTTATGGCCGGCGGCCCGGTGCGCGCCATCATGGAGCTGGCGGGCGTGCAAGACGTCATCACCAAGTCGCTGGGCACCAGCAACGCGATGAACGTCGTGAAGGCCGCCGCCGAGGGCCTGAAGAGCATGCAGAGCCCCGAGCAGGTGGCCGAGCGCCGCGGCATGACGGTGGCGCAGATCTACGGCCGGAAGGAGCAGTAAGCGATGGCTGAGGCGAAGAAGTCGCTGCGCATCACGCAGGTGAAGAGCAGCATCGGTTACAAGAAGGACCAGGAGCAGACGCTGCGCTCCCTCGGCCTGGGCAAGATCGGCCGCACGGTCGACCAGGTGGACAACGAGTGCATCCGCGGCATGATCTTCAAGGTCAAGCACCTGGTGAAGGTGGAGGAGCTGTAGCAAGGGAGAGTCCCTTTGCCCGCTTGACACCGATACGGTAGAATACGCGATTGGCGCTACGGGCCCGCCCGACGCCAATCGCGTGCATAAGAAGGAAGTTTGCTGGCGGCGAGCTGCCAGCGCCGGGCGAAGCGCCCGGGGCGATTCGAAGGAGTAGCAACACATGGAATTGAAGGATCTCAAGCCGGCTCCCGGCTCCACCAAGGCCCGCAAGCGCGTCGGCCGCGGCCCCGCTTCGGGCACCGGCAAGACCGCCGGTCGCGGCATGAACGGCCAGAAGTCCCGCGCTGGCGGCGGCAAGGGCCCGCGCTTCGAGGGCGGCCAGACCCCCTTGGCCATGCGCCTGCCGAAGCTGCCCGGCTTCAACAACCGCAACCGCGTTGAGTACCTGCCCGTCAACGTCGGCCGCCTGGAGGAGAAGTTCGAGTCCGGTGACGTGGTGGACGGCGCCAGCCTGAAGGCCAAGGGCATCATCAAGCACGCTGATGCGCTGGTGAAGGTCCTCGGCGACGGCGAGCTGACCAAGTCGCTCACGGTCAAGGTGGATAAGGTCTCCGCTTCGGCGAAAGCCAAGATCGAAGCGGCTGGTGGAAAGGTCGAAGAGCCTTGCTAAGCTCCATTGTCGACGCGTTCAAGGTCCCCGAGCTCCGCAAGAAGATCCTCTTCACGCTGGGCATCCTGGCCTTGTACCGTCTGGGCGCCTACATACCGGTTCCGGGCATTCCCGTCAGCGATTTCGCCTCCCAGGCGTTCTCGCAGGCGGGCGTGTCCATGACGATGCTCGACCTGTTCACGGGCGGCGCCCTGTCGAACTTCTCGGTGTTCTCGCTGGGCATCATGCCTTACATCACGGCATCCATCATCATGCAGCTGATGCAGGGCGTCATCCCGGCGGTGGGCCGCTGGGGCCGCGAGGGCGAGCCCGGCCGGCGCAAGATCACGCAGGTCACGCGCTATCTGACGCTCGTGCTCGGCCTGATCAACGCCATCGGCTACCTGCTGCTGTTCAAGTCGCCCCAGTACGGCGTCGTGTTCAGCGACCAGGTGCCCGAGGTCGTCACCGACGTGGTCATCGTGTTCACGCTGGTGGCCGGCACGGCGTTCATCATGTGGATGGGCGAGCTCATCACGCAGCGCGGCATCGGCAACGGCATGTCGCTGATCATTTTCATCAGCATCGTGTCGCGCGTGCCCGCCGCCATCTACTCGTCGATCACGCAGACCTCGGCCGACATGGGCATGGCCATCGCCGTCACGGTGCTCATCGTCGTGGTGGTGCTGGTGTGCATCCCGCTGATCATCTTCGTGGAGCGCGCCCAGCGCCGCATCCCGGTGAACTACGCCAAGCGCGTCCAGGGCCGCAAGATGTTCGGTGGGCAGTCCACCTACATCCCGCTGAAGGTGAACTCCGCGGGCGTCATCCCCATCATCTTCGCGAGCTGCATCATCTACTTCCCGGCCCAGCTGGCCGCGCTGTTCAACGTGGACTGGCTGACCGCCGTGGCCAACGCGATGTCGACGGGCTGGATCAACTGGATCATCACTGTGGGCCTGATCGTGTTCTTCGCGTACTTCTACACTTCCATGGTGTACAACCCGGAGGAGACGAGCGACAACCTGCGCAAGCAGGGCGGCTACATCCCCGGCGTGCGTCCCGGTTCGCCCACCGTGCAGTACATCAAGGACGTGCTGCGCCGCGTGACGCTGCCTGGCGCGCTGTTCATCGCCGCCATCGCCGTGGTGCCCACGATCCTGTTCTACTTCACGGGCAACCAGCTCATCCAGGCCTTCGGCGGCACCTCCATCCTCATCATGATCAGCGTCGCGCTGGACACGATGGGCAAGGTGGAGAGCCAGCTGAAGATGCACAACTACGACGGCTTCTTCAAATAGTAGGGTTCCGCGGTTCTGCCGAACCGCGGAACTGCTCGCCGCTGCGACGCCCTCTGGCACCGGATCTTCGCGCGATCCTGAAGGCTCACGTACCGAAGTATGCTTCGCCTTCACGATCACACGAATCTCCGGCGCCAGAGGGCGTCTCGCTGTCTTGGCCGGACCTGGGAGGTTGTTATGCGGCCTTTGGCCGCATATGGTCGGGCTGGGAGGCGACTCGGCTTGCAGAAGGCGGAGGACGGCTTGGCTTGTGGAAGCCGCCGCGCCGCTTTGCTGGACGATTCGACTTCGGATCCAGCTCGGAGGTCGTCATGCGGCCTCTGGCCGCATGCGCTCGGGCTGGGAGCTGCCCAGAGCTGCCGGCTTCCAGAAACGAAAAGAAGGGGAGGGCGCGTTGCCTTCCCCTTCGTGTAATGCGGTGGGTTTATCTTTGAATGCGGCGTGCGGTTCGTTTGCGTTTGGTAAAATAGCACGGTCGATCAACGACTGGTTTGTCGAAAGGATTCCAATATGAACATAGTGTTGTTGGGCGCCCCGGGCGCCGGCAAGGGCACGCAGGCCGCCAAGCTCGTCGAGGAATTCGCTACGCCGCACATTTCCACGGGCGACATGCTGCGCGCCGCCGTGAAGGCGGGCACGCCGCTGGGGAAGAAGGCCAAGTCCTACATGGATGCCGGCGACCTGGTTCCCGACGACGTGATCATCGGCCTCGTGCTGGAGCGCCTACAGGAGCCCGACACCGAGAAGGGCTTCATCCTGGACGGCTTCCCGCGCACCTCGGCCCAGGCCGTGGCGCTGGATGCCGAGCTGTCGAAGCTGGAGCGTCCGCTTACCGCGGCGCTGCTCATCGACGTGGAGTCCGAGGTCATCGTGAGCCGTCTGACCTCGCGTCGCATGTGCAAGGAGTGCGGCTACATCGGCTCGGTGGCCGACGCCTCCTGCCCGAAGTGCGGCGGCGAGATGTACCAGCGCGACGATGACAACGAGGCCACGGTGCGCAACCGCCTTGACGTGTATGAGAAGTCCACGTCGCCGCTGATCGATTACTACCGCGGCTGCAACCTGCTGGTCACCATCGACGGCGACCGCGACCCCGACGTGGTGTACGCGGACGTGAAGGAGGCCCTGGGCTGCTAGCGCGCCCCGCGCCTCCTTCGACGGGCCGCCTTCGCCGCGCCCTTCCGGCGCAAGGCGGAGGCGGCCCGTTTGCTGTCCGGCGCGGCCGCAGCCGCGCTTCCCGCCGCCGCTCGGCGCCCGCCGTCCCTGTTGGGACGCGCCGTGCCGCCCGGCGCCCGCCGCGAAGGAGCCTCCCACGCGATGCCGACCGTCCGAGCGAACATAGCCTATGCCTACGACGGGTTCATGCGCAAGCACGGGCCCCTGGCGCAGCGTTTCCTGAAATGCGCGGCCGCCGTCGTGGCCATCGCGCTTCTGCTTGAGGTCTTCGTCTTCAACGTCAACTATTTCGCCACGGCGGGCTACAGCCCCATCAGCCTTGACGACAAGCTCGACCTGCGCCAGACCGTGGACGATGAGTACCTGCTCACCGAGGCGAACCACGTGCTGGAGTTCAACGACCTCAACACCGAGGTCCACAACATCCGGCTGGATTTCGACTACCGCCAGCCCGCCCAGCAGCTTTCCGTGAAGGTGCAGTTCACCGACGAGGCGCATCGCACTTACTTCGATTCCACCGACTACACCGAGGGTGTCCCCGAGGTCGCCGTCTCCACCTTGGTGGACGCCAGCGAGTACCTCAACCTGAACACGAGCGGCGTGGTGAACGACCTGCGCATCGAAATCGGCGGCGAGAAGGTGAACTACCCCATCCGCCTGACCGGCGTCACGCTGAACGCCCACCATCCGTTCTCGTTCAACACGACGCGGTTCGCCCTGACGGCCGCGGTGCTGGGGCTGGCGGTGCTGTTCCGCCCGCGCTCGTTCATATACCGCATCGGCATCGTGGAGCGCCCGCGGCTGTCGAAGGCCATCATCGTGGCGGTGGTGGCCGTGGAGGCGCTCGTGCTCAGCTCGTACCTGTTCTTCGGGTCGAACCTGGTGGGCGTGGCCACGAGCTCGTACAACAGCGGCTCGTGGAACGGCAGCAGCATCGTGAACACCTTCGAGGTGGGCGGCGAGAACGCCCAGCAGTACGCCGAGCTGGCGAAGTCGATGACCGAGGGCAAGCTGTACCTGGAGGCAGAGCCGCCGGAGTGGCTGCAGCAGATGGACGACCCCTACGACCGCGGCGCGCGCGACGAGCTGCAGAAGGCGACGGGCGAGGACTACCTGTTCGACGTGGCCTACTACGACGGTAAATACTACGTCTACTTCGGCGTGGTTCCCGTGCTTCTGTTCTACCTGCCGTTCTACGTGCTCACGGGGGCGAACTTCCCCACGGCCGTCGGCGTGCTCATAGCGGTGCTGGCGTTTGCGCTGGGCTGCTCGGCGCTGCTCGACCGCTTCGCGCGCTACCACTTCAAGCGGGTGAGCCTGGGGCTGTACCTGCTGCTCCAGATGCCGCTCGTGCTGTGCAGCGGCGTGCTGTACCTGCTGAAGTTCCCCACGTTCTACTCGCTGCCCATCGCGTTGGGCTTGGCGTTCTCCGTCTGGGGCCTGTATCTGTGGACGCGCGGGCGCACGGCGCGGCGCCGCTGCGGCTGGTTTCTGGCCGGCTCGCTGTGCATGGCGCTGGTGGCGGGATGCCGCCCGCAGCTTCTCGTGCTGTCGCTTCTGGCGTTCCCGCTGTTCTGGCGGCCTTACGTGTCGGAGCGGCGCCTGTTCACGCCGCGCGGCGCGCGCGAGTTCGCCTGCCTTGTGGCGCCCTACGCCGTGGTGGCGGTGGGGCTGGGATGGTACAACCAGGCGCGCTTCGGCTCGGTGACCGACTTCGGCGCCAACTACAACCTGACGGTGAACGACATGACCAAGCGCGGCTGGAACGTGGGACGTTTGGCGCCCGCGCTGTTCTCGTACCTGCTGCAGCCGCCGTGCGTGTCGGGCTCGTTCCCGTTCTTGCAGGAGGCGCCGTTCCAAACCACCTACATGGGCCAGACCGTGAAGGAGCCCACGTTCGGCGGCATCCTGGCGTGCCTGCCGCTGCTGTGGATCCTGGCGGGCTCGCGCCGCATCCTGCGCCTGCGCACCGCCCAGCGCGCCACGCGCACGGTGGCGGGCGTCATCGCGGCGCTTCTGGCCGGCGGCGTCATCGTGGCGCTGGCCGACGCCGAGATGGCGGGCATTCTGCAGCGCTACTACGCCGATTTCAGCTTCATGTTCCTGGCATCCGCCGTCCTGCTGGCGTTCATCGTGAACGAGAACCTGCAGCCGGGCGCCGCCTCCACGGGCATCTTCATGAAGGCTCTGCTGGCCGCCGTGGGCGTTTCGGTGGCCTACAGCCTGCTGATCTGTTTCATCCCGGAGGTGGGATGGGTGTCGGACGCCTATCCGTGGGCCTACCAGGACATCGTGGAGATGGTGCAGTTCTGGACCTAGCCCCCGTCGGCGCGGGGCGGACGGGGAGGGCGGATGCTCCGCCCATCCGCCGCCGGGCGCTGCGGGAAGGGAAGGACAAAGCGTTTTCGAGAGAAGGACCGAGAGAGAAGGAGTTGGATATGGAATTCATCGTCGCCAAAGACTACGACGAGATGAGCCGCCTGGCCGCCGACAAGATTGCGGCCTGCCTGAAGGCGAAGCCCACCTGCGTGCTGGGTTTGGCCACCGGCAGCACGCCCATCGGCCTGTACGCGCAGCTCGTGCGCGACTTCGAAGCCGGCGAGATCAGCTTCGCCGATGCCGCCACGTTCAACTTGGACGAGTACCGCGGGCTTTCCCCCGAGCACGACCAGAGCTACCGCTACTTCATGGAGCAGAACCTGTTCGGCAAGGTGGACGTGGAGCCGTCCCGCACGCACGTGCCCGACGGCGCGAACCCCGACCACGAGGCCGCGTGCGCCGCCTACGAGCAGGCCATCGCGCAGGTCGGTGGCATCGATTTGCAGCTGCTCGGCCTGGGGCACAACGGCCACATTGGCTTCAACGAGCCGGCGGACGACTTCCCGGTGGACACCCACCTGGTGGGCCTGACCGAAAGCACCATCCAGGCCAACAGCCGCCTGTTCGACTCCATCGACGACGTGCCGCGCGAGGCCTACACCATGGGCATCGGCACCATCATGAAGGCGCGCAGCATCTTGGTGGTGGCCAGCGGTGCTGACAAGGCCGACATCGTGAAGCGCGCCTTCTTCGGTCCCGTGACCCCGCAGGTGCCCGCCTCGGTGCTGCAGCTGCATCCTGACGTGACGGTCATCGTGGACGCGGAAGCGGGCGCCCAATGCGCGTAACGGGCGGAGAGGTGCTTTCGGGCGGGGTTTTCCGCCCGCTGGATGTGGCGTGCGAAGCGGAGCGCATCGCGGCTCTGGAGCCCTTTGGGGCGTCTGAGCCGGGCGCGGCGGACGTGTTGGACGCGTCCGGCTGCTACGTGGTGCCGGGGTTCGTGGACATCCACTTCCACGGCGCGCGTGGCGCCGATTTGTGCGACGCGTCGGACGAGGGCCTGCGCACCATCGCGCGCTACGAGGCGTCGCGCGGCGTGACGGCCATCTGCCCGGCCACGATGACCTACCCCGAGCAGACGCTGACCGGTATCGTGCAGACGGCCGCCGCGCACCGTCCGGCGGATGACGAGGCGGCGCTGGTGGGCGTGAACATGGAGGGCCCCTTCATCTCGCCTGACAAGATCGGCGCGCAGAACCCCGCCTACGTGCAGCGGGCCGACGCCGCCATGCTGGGGCGGCTGCAGGAAGCCTGCGGCGGCCTGGTGAAGCTGGTGGACGTGGCGCCGGAAGAGCCGGGCGCGCTGGAGTTCGTCTCGGCGGTGGCGGGGCAGGCGCGGGTGTCGCTCGCGCACACCTGCGCCGACTACGACACGGCGCGAGAGGCCTTTGCCCGCGGCGCTCGTCACATGACGCACCTGTACAACGCCATGCCGGGGCTGCACCACCGCAAGCCCGGCCCCATCGCCGCCGCCTGGGAGTGCCCTGAGGCCACGGTGGAGCTCATCTGCGACGGCGTGCACATCCACCCGGCCATAGCGCGCCTGACCTTCGGCCTGTTCGGGGCCGACCGCGTGTGCCTGGTCAGCGATTCGATGCGCGCCTGCGGCCTGGAGGACGGCGAATATGACCTCGGCGGCCAGCAGGTGGGCGTGCGCGGCAACGTGGCGACGCTTGCCGATGGCACCATCGCTGGCTCGGTGACCGACCTGGCCGCCTGCGTGCAGACGGCCGTGCGCGACATGGGCATCCCGCTGGCCGACGCCGTGCGCGCCGCCACCCTCACTCCTGCTCGCGCCATCGGCATCGAGTCCGACCGCGGCAGCATCGAAGCCGGCAAAGTCGCCGACCTCGTGGTCCTGGACAAGGACCTCAACGTCAAGCACGTGGTGCTGAGGGGCAAGCTCTTGAACTAACGAAACCCCCCGCCCCTCCGCAAGGAAGGGCAGGGGGTTTCGTTCTCTTTCCGTGATGCTTGGAACTGCGATTTACGCTGCGTTGCGGCAATCTTCCAACAAGACCCTCCCCGCAAAGCGCCGCACCCACCCCGCTGCCCGCAGGGTCGGCGGGCACTCCGTCATCCTAGCAACCAAGTCAGACATGCGGCGCGGCCCGGGCGGAGGGTTTCGCGCGCAGTTCCGCACGAGCCGAAGCGCCCCGGACGATGGCACCGTGCCAAGCGGCTTTGGAGGGCGAGGGTCCGCGCGCAGTTCCGCATCGACTCGAAACGCCCAGTGGGCGTTTCGACCAAGCGAGGACTGTTTGAGCACGGGTCCTCGCCCCCCCGAGCCGCACCGGGAATGCTTCAAGCAGTTCCCCGAAGGGGCGTTTCGCGCGAGCCCAGAATTGTTTGAGCATGAAGCCCTCCGTCCGGGCCGCGCAGGAAACTCTTCAACGAGAAAAAGCTAGGAGATAGCCTTAGCGAACCAAGAAGTGATAGAGGTGGGGTGGGTGATGGCCGTGCCTACGACGATGGCGAAGGCACCGGCGTCGATGGCCGCCTTGGCGTCATCAAGCGTGTGGATGCGCCCCTCGCAGAACACCGGCACTCCCTGCAGCTTCGCAGCGGCCACGGCTTCGCGCAGAAACTCCAGGTCGGGACCATCGGTCTTGGGACGGTCATCGGTGTAGCCGGCCAGCGTCGTAGACACGATGTCCACGTCCGCCGCCAGCGCGCGGCGCACGTCGTCCATGCAGGCGCAGTCGGCCATGATAAGCGTCTCGCCGCGCAGCGCCTCCACCGTCTCCTCGAAGGTGCGGCCGTCCGGGCGCGGCCGCCCGGTGGCGTCGAGGGCCACCACGTCGGCGCCGGCGGCGATGCAGGCGCGCGCATGGCGCAGGGTGGGGGTGATGTAGACGCCCTCGTGCCCCTCCTTCCACAGGCCGATGACGGGAACCTCCACGCGGCCCTTGATGGCGGCGATGTCCGAGAGCCCCTGGCAGCGGATGGCCGCCGCCCCGCCCAGCTCGGCGGCGCGGGCCATCTGGGCCATCGTCTCGGGGTGGCGCAGCGGCTCGCCCATGTAGGCCTGGCAGCTGACGATGAGCTTGCCCTCAAGCGAAGCGATAAGCGGGTTCATGGATGTTTCCTCCTTGGAATGGGACGCCCCGCGCAAGGCGGGGCAGAAGCGTTTCGGATGATCGGTTCGGGCTCAGGCGCCCGCCATCTCGGCACGCGCGTCAAGGAAGCGCTCGGCCGCGCCGAAAAGCGGCGCGTCGCCGCCCAGCTGGGCATCCGCGAGGGGCAGATCGGCCAGCACGGGTGCCACGTTGCCGGAAAGCCCGCGCAGAAGGGCCTTGCGCCACAGCGCGCCCGCCTTCGTCACCGACCCGGAGACGATGACGCGCGCCGGGTCGAGCAGGTTCGTCCACACCGACAGCGCCAGGCCCAAGGCGAAGCCCGCCTGCTCGATGACCTGGCGGGCGGCCTCTTCGCCAGCGGCGGCCCGCTGCGAGATCTCGCTGCCGTCGATGCGGATGCCGGTTGCGCGCTCGTAGCAGGCGACGATGCCGCTGCCCGACGCCACGTCCTCCAGCGTGGGCGCCGCATCGTCGTCGGCTGCGCCGCGCAGGGGGTTACGGGTGTAGCCGATCTCGCCGGCGAAGCCCTTGCCGCCGCCCACGATGCGCCCGTCCACGACGGTGGTGCACCCCAGGCCGGTGCCGGCGGCGATGACCAGGCAGGGGCTGGCGCCGCGGCCTGCGCCCCAGCGCACCTCGCCGAGGGCGTGGGCGCGCACGTCGTTCACCACGGAGACGGGAAGCCCCGTGCGCTCGGAAAGGGCGCACGCCACGGGCTGCCCGGTCCAGCCGGGCATGAGGTCGTTCGCGTAGGCGATGGAGCCCTGCGCCTCGTCAACGCACCCCGCCGTGCCCACGCCGATGCCGACGGGGCGCTCGGGGCTTTCCTCGACCAGCGCCGCCGCCAGCTCCACCACGTCGCGCAGCACCGCCGCGCCGCCGCGCTGGGCGTCGGTGGGGATGCTGCGGCGCAGGGCAACGGACGGCGTCGTCGCGCGGTCCTCGTAGCGCAGGACGGCGCCGGCCACCTTCGTGCCGCCGATGTCCAGCGCCAGCACCGAAAACGGCGCGGCGGGTACAGCGGTTGCAGGGCGTTCCATCGCGTTCATGGCCTACTCGTTCTCGGGCAGCATGCCGGCCTTCACCAGCACCTGGCGGATGGCCTCGGCGTCCTCACCCTCCAGCGCCTGCACGGGCTCGCGCATCTGGTTGGTGTTGAACACGCCCAGCTGGGCAAGGGCCGTCTTGAACGCGCCCACGCCCGCGCCGAAGCCCACGGTGGCCTTCGCCACGCGCGTGACGAACATCAGGCGGGCCAGGTGGTCCTGCAGGCGCTTCACTTCCTCCCAGTTGCCGGCCTGGTAGGCGCGCCACTGGGCCACGTAGCTGTCGGGGTCGACGTTGGCCAGGCCCGGCACCGAGCCGTCGGCGCCGGCCAGGTAGGCGCCGTCAACGCACACCTCGTGACCGGTGAGCAGCTGCAGCGGATGGCCCGCGTCCTCGTTCTCGATGACCAGCCAGCGGAACGACACGTCGTCGCCGGAGGAGTCCTTCACGCCCTGGATGACGCCGTCGCTGCCCAGGCGCACCAGCATCGTGGGGTCCAGCTTGGTGTGCACGCACACGGGCAGGTCGTAGGCGAACAGCGGCAGGTCGGTGTGCTCGCGGATGGCGCGGAAGTGGCGCTCGGTCTCCTTCGGGCCGCCCAGCGCGTAGAAGGGGGCGGTGGCCACGATGGCGTCCACGCCGAAGCCCTTGGCGCGCTTGGCCTGGTCAACCACGCGCATCGTCTCCATGTCGATGATGCCGGCCAGAACGGGCACGCGCTTGTTGACGATGGCGACGGCCTCCTGCAGCACGTGGTAGCGCTGCGCGTCGGTGAGGAAGGCAACCTCGCCGGAAGAGCCCAGGAAGAACAGGCCGTCCACGCCGGCCTTGATCATGCGGTTGATGGAGCGCTCCAGCGACTCCAGGTCAAGGTGCCGGTCTTCGGTCAGCGGGATGACGACCGGGGGGATGACGCCGCGGAACGGAGAATCTGCCATGGGAACTGTCCCTTCTTTCAGGTCGGAAACACTGCGGTGCATATGTCAGATCAGCGTAAACCCGCCGTCGCGCCCCGTCAACGAAACCCGCCCGCCACCACAGAAAATGCCCCGGAAACGGAAGAGGCCCGAAGCGTTGCGCTTCGGGCCTCTTCGCTGCGGCGGCGCGCGGTGCGCCGCCGGCTGTTTCGTTTCGCTACTTGCCCAGGTCGGGGTGGAGCAGCGAGGGCGCCGCGCCCAGGAGCAGGCGCGTGTAGTCGTCCTTGGGGTTGTTGAACACCTGCTCGGCCGTGCCGCGCTCGACGGCCTGGCCCTTGTTCATCACGATGATGCGGTCGGAGATGTAGCGCACGGTCTGGATGTCGTGGCTGATGAACACCATCGCCAGGCCCAGCTCCTTCTTCAGGTCCATCAGCAGGTTGAGGATCTGCGCGCGCACCGACACGTCGAGGGCCGACGTGGGCTCATCGGCGATGATGGCGTCGGGCTTGAGCGACAGGGCGCGGGCGATGGCCACGCGCTGACGCTGGCCGCCGGACAGCTGGCCGGGCAGAGCGTCCAGGGCGGAGGAGGGCAGGCCCACCATGCCGATGAGCTCTTGCACGCGCTTCTCGCGCGACTGGGCGTCGCCCACCTTGTGCACCAGCATCGGGTCCATCAGCTGGTCGTGGATGGTCATGCGGGCGTTCAAGGCGGTGGCAGGGTCCTGGAACACCACCGAGATCACGCGACCGATGTGGCGGCGCTGCGCGGCGGTGCGCTTCGTCACGTCCTCGCCCTTGAAGTACACCTTGCCGGACGTGGGGGCCTGCAGGCCGCACATCACGTTGGCCGTGGTGGACTTGCCGCAGCCCGACTCACCCACGATGCCGAGGGTCTGGCCGGGCATCAGGCGCAGCGTCAGGCCCTGCACCGCATGCACGATGTTGGGGTGCAGAAGCGAGCCGGTGCGCGTCTTGAAGTCAACGCGGATGTCGTCCAGGAAGATGATGGGCATGACGCCGTTGATGGCGCCGCCCGGCTCGGAGGCGGGCTTGACGCCCTCGGCCTCGTCGGCCGCCGCCGCGGCCGCAGCCACGGCGGACAGGTCGCCGCCGTCTTTCAGGCGCTGCTGCTGGGCCGCCTCGGCGGAGCGGTCGTCGGCGGTCACGGTGTCGGAGGCTGCGGCGGCAGCGTCCGAGAGGGCGGCCTCGGCGGCCGCATCTGCTTTACGCGGATCGAGTTCGCTCATAGCAGCACCCCTTCCGGAAGATACGGTTTGATGCCCAGGCGCTTCAGCTCGCTGTCAGGCAGCTCGGCGTAGTAGTGGTCGGTGTCGGGGATGCGCTTGAGCATCGGGCGCATCTGCGAGACCTTGTCCGGGTGGCTGGAGCGCGGCGTGAAGCGGTCGCCCTCGGGGAAGTCCTTCGGGCTGGGAACGCTGCCGGGCACCTGGTGCAGGCGCGCGCCGCCGGCCTCGATGGACAGCACCGAGCCCAGAAGGCCGCGAGTGTACTCGTGGATGGGGTTGCACAGGATGTCCTTCACCGGGCCCTGCTCCACGATCTGGCCGGCGTACATGACCGTGATGGAGTTGGCCACCTCGGCCACCAGCGCCAGGTCGTGGCTCACGAACACCATCGCGAAGCCCAGCTCCTTCTGCAGCTTGTTCAGCAGGTCGATGACCTGCTTCTGCACCGTCACGTCAAGGGCGGTGGTGGGCTCGTCGGCGATGACCACCTTCGGGTCGCGGGTCAGCGCCATGGCGATGAGCACGCGCTGGCGCTGGCCGCCGGAAAGCTCATGCGGGTAGGACTCCAGCGTGCGCTTGGGGTCCAGGCCCACCAGCTCCAGCAGCTCCTCGGCGGTGCGGGTGCCGCCGCGCTTGGTGAGCTGCTTCATCTGCGCGCTGATGAGCATCGAGGGGTTCAGCGAGGAGAGCGCGTCCTGGTAGATCATGGCGATCTCGCGGCCGCGCAGCTCGTTCATCTCGCGCTGGTTCATGTCCAGCAGGTTCTTGCCGTCGTAGAGGATCTCGCCGGACACCTGGGCTTTCGGGTCCAGCAGGCCCATGATGGTCAGCGACGTGATGGACTTGCCGCAGCCGGATTCGCCCACAAGGCCCATCGTCTGGCGCGGGCGCACCACGAAGCTCACGTGGTCCACCACGTTCACGTCGCCGTGGCGCGGGAACTTGATGCAGAGGTTCTTCACCTCAAGGATGGGCGGCACGTCGGTGCGCGCGTCGAAGCGGTCGGTGCGGATCTGCTCCATCTCGCGCAGCCGCGCCAGGCGGTTCTCCAACATGTCGGCCTGGGCCTCGTAGGCCAGGCGCGGGTCGGCGATCATGCGGTCGGCCTCGCGGCCCGACTCGTCGCTGGTCTCTTCGACCTTGACGGCGCTCTTGGGCGCGGCCATGGCGTCGGTCATGCCTTCGGAGACGATGTTGAGGCACAGCACCGTCAGCATGATCATGATGCCGGGGAACAGCGCCTGCCACCAGCGGCCGGCAAGCACGCCCGCACGGGCGTCAGAGAGGATGTTGCCCCAGGTGGGGGTGGGCTCCGGAATGCCGGCGGCGATGAAGGACAGCGACGCCTCGAACACGATGGCGTCCGCCACCAGCACGATGGTGAACACCAGCACCGGCGCGATGCAGTTGCGCACCACGTGCTTGACGAGGATCCACGGAGCGCGCGCGCCCGACACGATGACGGCGCGGACGTAGTCCTGGTTGTACTCGCTCATCACGTTGGCGCGCACGATGCGCGCGATCTGCGGGATGTACAGAAAGCCGATGGCGAAGATCAGCGAGGGCACCGTGTTGCCGAACACGATGACGAACGTGGCGGCTAGGGCGATGCCCGGGAACGACATGATGACGTCGAGGATGCGCATGATCACTTCCGACACCCACTTGCGGGCGACGGCGGCGATGGAGCCGATGATGGAGCCGAAGATCAACGCGAACGCGGTGGCGCCCAGGCCGATGACCAGCGAGTAGCGCGCGCCGTACATCAAGCGGGACAAAACGTCGCGGCCCTTGTCGTCGGTGCCGAACAGGAACGCGCCGTCAGGCGCCTGGCGGGCGGTGAAGATCTCCTGCGGGTCGTAGGGGGCCAGCACCCCGGCCAGGACGGCCATGAGGATGATCAGCAGCAGCACGACCAGCGAGATGCGCGCACCGAGCGTCATGGCCTTCCAGCGGCGGAAGCGCACCTTGCCGGCGTTCGCCTCCATCTTCTTGGTGAGGTTTCCACGAAGTTGAACCATGTTACACCGTCCTGATACGCGGGTCGATCAGGATATAGAGCATATCCACGATGATGTTGATGATGATGAAGGTGATGGCCACCACCAAAACGACGCCCTGGATGAGCATGACGTAGTTGGACTGGATGCCCGAGAGGATGGCCATGCCCATGCCGGGCAGGTTGAAGATGACCTCGATGACCACCGCGCCGCCGATCAGGTAGCCGATGCGCATGCCGAGCACGGTCACCGGCGTGATGAGCGCGTTGCGCAGCACGTTGCGGCCGATGACGACGGCCTTCGGGATGCCGGCGCCCAGGGCGGTGCGCACGTAGTCCTTGTCGAGCTCCTCCACCATCGAGGTGCGGATGACGCGGGTCATCTGGCCGATGACGGGGAAGGCCAGCGCCACGGCGGGCATGGCCATGCGGGCGATGTAGCCGCCCGGATCCGACGTGAAGTCGGGCAGGGGGCCGGAGGCCGGCAGCATGTGCAGGTTCGAGGAGAACAGCAGGATCAGCAGCACGGCCAGCCAGAACGACGGCGTGGCCACCATGATGATGGAGATGACGCGGATCAGCTGATCGGGCCATTTGTCTCGGTAGATGGCCGAGACGACGCCCAGGATGACGGCCAGCACCACGGCGATGATGAGGCCGATGAACGTCAGCTGCAGCGTGACCGGCAGCGCCGTGGCCACGCGCTCGCCCACCGACAGGTAGTTCGCGCCGTAGGTGCCCAGGTCTCCCTGGAACAAGCCCACCATGTAATTGCAGTACTGGATGATGATCGGGTCATTCAGCCCGTGCTCCTCGCGGTACGCAGAGATCTGCGCCGGGGTCGCGTTCTCGCCCAGAACGGCCGTGGCCTGGTCGATGGGCGAAAGCGACATGAGGAAGAACACGAGGATGGTGACGCCGAAGATCATGATCGGCAACGCGATGAGGCGTCTGCCGATCAGGCGCAAGAGATTGCTCACTTGTTCCCCTTTCTCCGTGCGTGCGCGGGGCCGAGGCGCCCGCGAACCCCTCCTAACGCGCGAAACGCGCATAAAGACCACATCATTATACCGTTATTCCCATGGTTTACCGCTCAAGCGGGGCAGGGTTTCCTTTACAGGTTCTTTATTTTGTCGGCGGTTTGCCCGATAATGGACGAACAGG
Source organism: Candidatus Aphodovivens avistercoris (assembly GCA_018710945.1). Taxonomy (GTDB): domain Bacteria; phylum Actinomycetota; class Coriobacteriia; order Coriobacteriales; family Eggerthellaceae; genus Aphodovivens; species Aphodovivens avistercoris. The sequence goes on from DVIW01000009.1 coordinate 42,918, forward strand.
GCCGGCGGCGCGTTCGCCGGACCGGGCGGAACGGGGCGCGCGGGCGCTCCCATCCGTCAAAACGCGCGGGCTCACAGGAGCCCGTGCGCAGCAGGGGCGCAATGGCGCGCCCCCCGGACAACGGAGGGACATCTATGGAAAAGCTGAGCGAGAAGAACCTCTCACGCCGCACGTTCGTCGTCGGCGGCGCCGCGGCTGCTGCTGCGGCGAGCCTCGCGCTGGCCGGCTGCAGCGGCGGCGGCGAGACGAAGTCCGAAGGCCAGGGCGGCGGCGACGCTGCGCCTGCCGAGGGCGGTGCGCTGACGGCTGCTTGCGGTTACAGCTCCACCAACGTGGACCCGGTGGACCTGAACGGCGGCTCCGCGCTGATGCTGGCTGCCACGATGCACGTGTTCGAGGGCCTCTACGACCTCGACCTGCACACCTACGAGACCTACCCGGCTCTGGCAGCGGGTGACCCCACTCCGGTGTCCGACACCGAGTACGAGATCACCTTGCGCGAGGGCGCCACGTTCTCCGACGGCACCGCTGTGACGGCTGACGACGTGGTCAACGCCTTCGAGCTGAACATGGCCGCCGGCACGATCGGCCCCTTCCTGACGTTCATCGCGGGCGTTGCGAAGAAGGACGACGCCACCGTCACCATCACGCTGAACTACCCGTTCGAGAGCCTGCTGAAGGCCCGTCTGTCGCTGGTGAAGGTGTTCCCGGCCTCGCTGTCCGAGGACGACCGCAAGAAGATGCCCATCGGCTCCGGCCCGTGGAAGTACGTCTCCATCAACGGCGACGACGGCGGCATCATCGAGTTCGCCCCCAACGAGAACTACAACGGCTCCAAGGCCGCCACGGCCGACAGCATGTCCTGGAACGTGCTGCTTGACGACACCGCCCGCACCACCGCCCTGCAGGAGGGCTCCGTGCAGGTCATGGAGAACGTCCCGGCCGTCAACGAGGAGCAGCTGCTGGGCGCCGGCGCTTCCGTCGAGTTCGTCCAGGGCTTCAGCCAGGCCTTCCTGATGTTCAACTGCCAGAAGGCGCCGTTCAACGACAAGCGCGTCCGTCAGGCGTTCTTCTACGCCATCGACATCGACAAGATGATCAGCAACTCGCTGGCCGGCAAGGCCGCCAAGGTGACGGGCTACCTGAACGAGGATCACCCGAACTACCACGAGGCCTCCACGGTGTACACCTACGATCCCGAGAAGGCCAAGGAGCTTCTGGCCGAGGCGGGCGTCACCGAGCTGAACTTCACGCTTGACGTGAACAACAACTGGGTGGCCGACCTGGCGCCGCAGATCAAGGAGGACTTCGACGCTCTGGGCATCGGCGAGTGCACCATCAACGAGCTGAAGATCGACTGGGCTTCCTACGCTCCGTCCGACACCGAGCTGTCCTACGACGTCATGCTGACCCCGGGCGACCCGACCTGCTTCGGCAACGACCCCGACCTGCTGATGAACTGGTGGTACGGCGACAACGTGTGGACCGAGGGCCGTTCCTGCTGGCAGAAGGCCGGCGACGGCAAGTGGGAGGAGCTGCAGGGTCTCATGCAGCAGGCGCGCGAGGCCACCGGCGACGAGCAGCAGGAGCTGTGGAACCAGTGCTTCGACATCATCGCCGAAGAGGCTCCCATCTACGCGCTGTTCCATCGCCAGACCGGCACCGGCTGGCAGGAGAGCATGATCACCGGCTTCGAGCCCATCGGCACGACCGGCCTGATCTTCCTGGGCGCTTCTGCGACTGCTTAATTTCGTTGGCCTGACGGTCAACGAAACGACTCGACGCTGCGCGCCGCTCTGACGGCACAGCTGACGTTCAAAGGCCCCGCGATGGACCAAAGTCCAATCGCGGGGCCTTTTCACGTCATCCGCACTCGTCAGAGCGCCGCTCGCTGACTTTTCTTCAAGATGGAGGGCTATTTCAAAATGAGGGGCTCGAAAAAGCCTTCCGCATTCCGCTTCTCCCGCAACGGGCGCGCCAGCCCGCTCGCCGCCCGTTCCGCACCGCGCCCCGTCCGTCCCGCTTCCCACTTACCGATGCCCGCGCATCCCGGCGCGCAACGCCGCGCTTTATCGCGCTGCCGTGGCCTATCATGGTCGAATGCACCTGGCTGCAACCGTTCAGAGGGAGAGAGGACTATGACGAGAAGCTTCAAATCCATGGACGGCAACAACGCCGCGGCGTACGTCTCGTACGCGTTCACCGAGGTTGCCGGCATCTACCCGATCACCCCGTCAAGCCCCATGGCCGACTATGTGGACCAGTGGGCGGCCGCGGGCAAGAAGAACATCTTCGGCACCACGGTCAAGGTGAGCGAGATGCAGTCGGAGGGCGGCGCCGCGGGCACCGTGCACGGCTCGCTGGCGGCTGGCGCCCTGACCACCACCTACACGGCGTCGCAGGGCCTTCTGCTGATGATCCCCAACATGTACAAGATCGCTGCCGAGCAGCTGCCGGCGGTGTTCCACGTGAGCGCGCGCGCCGTTGCCACCCAGGCGCTGTCGATCTTCGGCGACCACTCCGACGTGATGGCCTGCCGCCAGACCGGCTTCGCCATGCTGGCCGAGTCCAACGTCCAGGAGGTCATGGACCTCTCGGCCGTGGCGCACCTGGCCGCCATCAAGGGCGGCGTGCCCTTCCTCAACTTCTTCGACGGCTTCCGCACCTCGCATGAGGTGCAGAAGGTGGCGGTGTGGGACTACGACGAGCTGGCGGAGATGTGCGATATGGACGCCGTGCGCGCCTTCCGCGCCCACGCGCTGAATCCGGAGCGCCCGGCCATGCGCGGCAGCCACGAGAACGGCGACATTTTCTTCCAGCACCGCGAGGCGTGCAACTCCCACTACGCCGCGCTGCCCGCCGTGGTTGAGGAGTACATGGACGCCGTGAACGCCAAGCTGGGCACGAACTACCAGCTGTTCAACTACTACGGCGCGCCCGACGCCGACCGCGTGATCGTGGCCATGGGCTCGTTCTGCGACGTGGTGGAAGAGGTCGTGGACTACCTGAACGCCCACGGCGAGAAGGTGGGCCTGGTGAAGGTGCGCCTGTACCGCCCGTTCGTGTCCGCGAAGTTCGTCGAGGCGCTGCCCAAGACGGTGAAGAAGATCGCGGTCATGGACCGCACCAAGGAGCCGGGCTCGCTCGGCGAGCCGCTGTACATGGACGTGGTGAACGCGCTCGTGCAGGAAGGCGTCACCGGCATCACGGTGACGGGCGGCCGCTACGGCCTGGGCTCGAAGGACACGCCGCCGGCTTCGGCCTTCGCCGTGTACAAGGAGCTTGAGAAGGACGAGCCGCGCCGCGAGTTCACCGTGGGCATCGTGGACGACGTGACGAACCTGTCGCTTCCGGAAGACCCCGCCTGCCCGAACACGGCGGCGCCGGGTACCATCGAGTGCAAGTTCTGGGGTCTGGGCGGCGACGGCACGGTGGGCGCGAACAAGAACTCCATCAAGATCATCGGCGACCACACTGACAAGTACGTGCAGGCGTACTTCCAGTACGACTCGAAGAAGACCGGCGGCGTGACCATCAGCCACCTGCGCTTCGGCGACGACCCCATCCGCAGCTCGTACTACGTGAACAAGGCCGACTTCGTGGCCTGCCACAACCCCAGCTACGTGACCAAGGGCTTCCGCATGGTCAACGACGTGAAGCCGGGCGGCACCTTCCTCATCAACTGCCAGTGGGACGCCGCGGAGCTGGAGCACCACCTGAACGCCGAGGCCAAGCGCTATATCGCGGCCAACGACGTGCAGCTTTACACCATCAACGCCATCGACCTGGCGGCCGAGATCGGCATGGGCAAGCGCACCAACACCATCCTGCAGTCGGCCTTCTTCGCGCTGGCGAAGGTGCTGCCGCAGCAGGACGCGCTGCGCTACATGAAGGACGCGGCCACCGCGTCGTACATGAAGAAGGGCCAGGACGTGGTGGACATGAACCACCGCGCCATCGACGCGGGCGCCACGGCGTTCGTGAAGATCGACGTGCCCGCCAGCTGGGCCGACGCCGTTGACGAGGCCTCGGCCGCCGCGCCGCAGGGCCGCGAGGCTTTGGTGAAGCAGGTGACCGAGATCATGGAGCCGGTGGGCCGCATGGACGGCGACCGCCTGCCCGTGTCCGCCTTCATGGACCACGTGGACGGCCAGTTCGAGCAGGGCGCGGCGGCCTACGAGAAGCGCGGCGTGGCCGTGCAGGTGCCGCGTTGGGACGCCTCCACCTGCATCCAGTGCAACCAGTGCTCCTTCGTGTGCCCGCATGCCACCATCCGCCCGTTCGCGCTGACTGACGAGGAAGCCGCCGCGGCGCCTGAATCCGCGAAGCTGGTCGACGCCAAGGGCAAGGCGGCGAAGGGCCTGAAGTACACGCTGGCCATCTCGCCTCTGGACTGCATGGGCTGTGCGGTGTGCATCGGGCAGTGCCCCACGAACTCGCTGGCGATGGTTCCCGCCGAGGAGGAGCTGGCCCAGCAGGAGGCCTTCGACTTCTGCGTGGAGCAGGTGTCCGACAAGCCCGAGCTGCAGGACGCCACCCTGAAGGGCAGCCAGTTCAAGCAGCCGTTGCTGGAGTTCTCCGGCGCATGCGCGGGCTGCGCGCAGACCTCCTACGCGCGTCTGGTCACCCAGCTGTTCGGCGACCGCATGTTCGTGGCCAACGCCACCGGCTGCTCGTCCATCTGGGGCGGCCCGGCGGCCACGAGCCCCTACACGGTGGACAAGAACGGCCGCGGCCCGGCGTGGAGCAACTCGCTGTTCGAGGACAACGCCGAGCACGGCCTGGGCATGCTGCTGGGCCACGAGGCGGTGCGCAAGCGCTTGGTGGAGCTGCTGGAAGACATGAAGGCTGCCGAGCCCACGCCGGAGGCCACCCGCGAGCTCATCGACGCCTACCTGTCCACGGTCGATGACGGCGCGGCGAATGCTGAGGCCGCTCGCGCGCTCATCCCGGCGCTGGAGCAGGCGGCTGAGGGCGGCTGCCCTGTGGCGCCCGAGATCCTGGAGAAGAAGGAGTTCCTCGCGAAGAAGAGCGTGTGGATCTTCGGCGGCGACGGCTGGGCCTACGACATCGGCTATGGCGGTCTGGACCACGTGCTGGCTTCCGGCGAGGACGTGAACATCTTCGTGTTCGACACCGAGGTGTACTCCAACACGGGCGGCCAGGCCTCCAAGGCGTCCAACATCGGCCAGGTGGCGCAGTTCGCCGCGGCCGGCAAGGACATCAAGAAGAAGAGCCTGGCGGAGATCGCCATGAGCTACGGCTACGTGTACGTGGCGCAGGTGGCCATGGGCGCCAAACCCGCCCAGACGCTCAAGGCCATCCAGGAGGCCGAGGCCTACCACGGCCCGTCGATCATCATCGGCTACTCGCCGTGCGAGATGCATTCCATCAAGGGCGGCATGGCGAACTGCCAAGACGAGATGAAGCGTGCGGTGGACTGCGGCTACTGGAACCTGTACCGCTTCAACCCGGCGGCGCCTGCCGGCAAGAAGTTCACGCTGGATTCCAAGGAGCCCGCGGGTGGCTACCGCGACTTCCTGATGAACGAGGCGCGCTACAGCCGCCTGACGCGCGAGTTCCCCGAGCGCGCCGAAGAGCTGTTCGAGCGCAACGAGCAGGCGGCCATGGAGCGCTACGACCACCTGCTGAAGCTGAAGGACGTCTACGCCGAGTAGGCGGAAGGATCGGTTTCGCGCCCCCCGGCGCCGGCTGATGGACGGCGTCGGGGGAGGGACGGTACGTTCGGCGCGCCGTTCCGGAAAAGGATGAGGCCCCTGCGGCCGGCCGCGTTAGCGGCTCGGCGGCAGGGGCCTCTCGCGTGTTTCGGGGGGGGGGCGGGACGGGGCCGCCGCGGCCTAGGCGCCGTCCCCGCCGAGCTCCAACCGGTAGGACTGCAGGGGCCGCGGCGCGCCGGCGGGCGGGAAGGCGGACTCGCCCGCCAGCCGGGCGGGGCTCTCCATCACGTCGATGCTCGCGACGTGCAGCCCCAGCCCGCGCGCCCGCGAGGCCACCGCCGGGCCGAACGCGCGCATGACCTCGCGCAAGGGGTCGGGGTCGGCCGCGTAGAGGCGGACGCGCCAGCGCGCCTGCCCCCGCCGCTTCTGCGCGTCGAACGTCGCCTCTTCCAGCGCCGCGCCCTCCACGCGTCCCAGGACCGCCTGGGCGTGGTCGATGTCGCCGAGCGCCAGGCACACGGCGCGCTTGAACGTCTCCAGAAGCTTCGACTCGTCCTCCACGCGCAGCGTGAAGCTGCGCTCGCCGTCGCGTGCCGCCTCCCGCTCGTCGTCGACTTCGGCATCGGCATCGGCCGGCGCGCCGTAGAGCAGGGCGTTCACCCGCGCCACGGCGTCGGGGAAGGCATGGCGCTCCTTCATCCCCAGCTTCGAGGCGAAGATGCGCACCTCGGCGATGCGGAAGCCGTCCTGCAGAAGCGAGAGCTGCAGCATCTCGCGCCGCGCGTTCACTTCGGCGCTGGCAAGCGAGTCGTCCACGTACAGCCCCAGGAAGAACTCGTCGCGCCCCTTGGCCGCCCCCTTGCGGGGCGCGTCGTCTTTGGCGAAGAACAGGCTGTTCACGTGCGCGAGGATGTAGTCGGCCGCGTCGGGGGAGTCGCCCCAGGTGCGGCGGACGGCGGCCTCGAAGCGGCGGTTGTGCTCTGCGATCTTGAACAGCCGCGCCTTGTCGGCGTCGAGCGACTCCAGGAAGTCGCCGAGCCCGGTGCTGATGCTCTCCATCCTGAACGGTCCGCCGCGCCTAGCCCAGCAGCTTCTCGGCGTAGGCCAGTTTCACGCAGCACACGAACGCGTCCAGCGCCTCGTCCAGCTCGGACAGCGGCGGCAGCGTGGGGGCGATGCGGATGTTGCTGTCGTGCGGGTCGTTACCGTAGGGCCAGGTGGCGCCCGCGTCGGTCAGCACGACGCCCGCCTGGGCCGCCAGCTTTACGATCCGCTTGGCGCAGCCCTCAGGCGCCTCGAAGCTGACGAAGTAGCCGCCGCGCGGGTGGCTCCACGCGCAGCCGCCCACCTCGGACAGCCCCTCGGCCAGCTTGCGCTGCACCAGGTCGAACTTCGGCCGCAGGATGGCGGCGTGCTTGGCCATGTGCGCCGCGATGCCGCGGGCGTCCTTCAGAAAGCGAACGTGGCGCAGCTGGTTGAGCTTGTCGGGGCCCACCGTCTGCACGCCGAGGCGCCGCGTGAACTCCGCCACGTTCTCGGGGCTGGCGGCAAACGCCGCGATGCCCGCGCCCGGCAGCGTCACCTTGGAGGTGGAGGCGAACTTGAAGCAGCGGTGGGGGTTGCCCGCCTCGCGGCAGGCCCGCGCGATGTCGAGCACGCGGTCCTGGCGCTCTTCCTCATCGTAGAGGTGGTGCACGCTGTAGGCGTTGTCCCAGAAGATGCGGAAGTCCTCGGCCGCGCACGGCATCGAAGCCAGACGGCGCACCGTTTCGTCAGAGTAGGTGGCGCCGGTGGGGTTGGCGTACTTCGGCACGCACCAGATGCCCTTCACCGCAGGATCGCCGGCCGCCAGGCGCTCCACCTCGTCCATGTCGGGGCCCGCATCGGTCATGCGCACGGGGACGAGCTCCATGCCGAACTCCTCGGCGATGCGGAAGTGGCGGTCGTAGCCGGGCGCGGGGCAGAGCCACTTGACGTTCTCCTGCTTGAACCACGGCTCCGATCCCAGCGTGCCGTAGTCGATGCACCAGGCCATGGCCGCATGCATCAGTTCCAGGCTGGAGTTGCCGCCCACCACCACGCGCTCGGGCTCATCGTCCAGAAGCACGGCCATGAGGCGCTTGGCCTCGGGCAGGCCGGACAGCACGCCGTAGTTGCGGCAGTCGGTGCCGTCCTCGGCGAAGCAGTCCTCGCGGGTGGCGACGGATGTGAGCAGCGGCAGGCTCAGGTCCAGCTGGTCGGCGCCGGGCTTGCCGCGCGCCATGTTCAGCTTGAGGCCGCGCGCGCGGATGGCGGCGTAGTCTTCGTCCAGGCGCTGCTTGAGCGCGGCAAGCTCGGCGGCGTCTAGGGCGGCGAATGGTTTCATGGGGTGCACCTTCCCTCGTCGGTCGGAAAAAATAGGTAAGGAAACCAGTATACGACCGCGGGCCGTTTTTGGAGATGCGCGCAGGCGGATGGCAGCGGGGAAGGGGCGCACCCGGCAGCGAAGAAGAGGCGTCACGCCTGATGGGATGGCGAAACCGAACGCGAGATCGAGCGTGGTGCGCAGGGGAGTAGCGAAGGAATTGTGGAGACACGCCCGGGGGCGTGGAAAGGGTTTGACAGACCCCTGCGGCTAGCGTATTATTCTTTCGCTCGCTTGCGAAGGGCAACCGAAGCAGGCGGGTGGCAGCTTGATAAATGCACATGAATTGAGCGGCTCACAGGGGCGTGTGCCCGAGTGGTTAAAGGGGACGGGCTGTAAACCCGTTGCGTAAGCTACCTAGGTTCGAATCCTAGCGCGCCCACCATCTAATGCCTGTGTAGCTCAGTCGGTAGAGCACTTCCTTGGTAAGGAAGAGGTCGTCGGTTCAAGTCCGATCGCAGGCTCCATTTACACGGCGGTGTAGCTCAGTTGGTTAGAGCACACGGTTCATACCCGTGGCGTCACTGGTTCAAATCCAGTCACCGCTACCACACACATCTTCGCGTCCATCAGGGCGCGTCTTTTTTGCTCATCATTCCCTTATCGTGAAACCTTCAAAAGGAGGAGACATATGGCTAAGGAAAAGTTCGAGCGTACCAAGCCGCATGTTAACATTGGTACGATCGGCCACGTCGACCACGGCAAGACGACGCTGACGGCTGCCATCTCCAAGACGCTGTCCGAGAACGACGGCTCTCACGGCACCGCCAACGCGGACTTCACCGCCTTCGACCAGATCGACAAGGCTCCCGAGGAGCGCGAGCGCGGCATCACGATCTCCATCGCTCACATCGAGTACGAGACCGACACC
>DVIW01000010.1 GCA_018710945.1 Candidatus Aphodovivens avistercoris
TCACCGACGGCCAGAGGGCGAGGCTCGAGGCGCTCAAGAAGAGGGCCGGCTCGCGGCTGGTCAGGGCCTGGGAGCTCAAGGAGGACCTGCGGGCCGTCTTCCGGGCAGCCGACGGCTCCGAGGCCGCCGAGTGAGTAGTAAGCGCTCTTGGTACTGAGAGTCAGCAAATTCTGGTACCGCAAATCAGCTAATTACGGTACCGCCATAGAATCCGTCGCAAGCGCCCAATCCGGGGCGCCCCAGACGGAAAGGAATGCCTATGGCAAAGATGAAGAAGATCCTCCTGATGCTGCTGAGGGGAGGAAACAGCCAAGGCGAGGTTGCAGCCGTCTTGCACGTCAGCAAACGCGACGTCTCAGAGGCGGCTAAGGCGATCAAGGAGCACAACCTGACCTACGAGGCGATCCTTGGCATGGATCCGATTATGGTCGAGGACGCGTTCTTCCCAAGGGAGAGCCGCGGCAGTAAGAAAAACGATGCTTACCTGCAGCCGGACATGAAGCTCTACGTCGAACGTAAGAAGAAGTGCCACAAGCTCCTCGTCAAGCAATTCTGGCAGGAGTACTGCTCCGCTGCGCTCGCACACGAAAAGCTCGCGTACTCGTACCAGAGCTTCTGCGAGCAGTTCTCGGCAGAGGCCGACAAGCTAGGCGCGACCCGGCATTTCAAACACACCCCAGGCGAGAAGGCCTATATAGACTGGGCAGGTGATGTTGCCAAGCTCACGGACAGGATTACCGGCAAGACGACGAAGGTGTATGTGCTCGTCGTGGTATTGCCTTTTTCTGGTCTGTTTTGGGCTCGCGGCTTCACGGACATGCGTCAGCAGTCGTGGCTTGAGGGTCACATGGCTGCTTTTGAGATGTTCGGCGGTGTTCCGCGCATGCTGATTCCTGACAACTGCGCCACCTCCACTGACAGGGGCTCGGTCTACGAGACGCTCATCAACAAGGATTACGAACGCTTTGCTGAGCACTATGGCACTGCCGTCGTCCCCGCCCGCGTGCGCAGGCCGCGCGACAAGAGCACGGCCGAGGGGACCGTCAACCTCGTGGAGGAGTGGATCGTGGCGCCGTCATCCGAGATGCGCTTCTACACGCTCGAGGAGTTCAACGAGTTCTGCGCCGGGCGGGTGGCATGGCTCAACAGCCGCCCGTTCTCGGCGAGGGACGGGTCGCGCGGGGAGCTGTTCGAGGCCGAGGAAGCCGAACAGCTCCTGCCGCTGCCGCCGGAGCGCTACGAGATGTGCAGGTGGTGCTATCCCGTGGTCTCTCCCGACTACCACATTACCATCGACTACATGCACTACTCGGTGCCCTACGCGCTGATCGGCCGCACGCTCGAGGCCAAGGTCACCGCGAGCAAGGTGGCCGTCTACGACGACGGCGAGCTCGTCTGCGAGCACAAGCGCATGACCGGCAAGAAGAACCAGTACGAGACTTTTGAAGATCACATGCCGCCAAACCATCGCGATGTTGGATCTCCGTGGTCTAGGGACCGCTTCATTTCATGGGCTGCAAAGATTGGCCCCGAGACCGAGGCTGCTATCACCTGCGTGCTTGACAGCAGGACGGTGGTGGAGCAGGCGTTCGTCCCTTGCCGCAACATCCTGGGGCTGTCAAAACGCTATACCCCGCAGTTGCTCGAGGCTGCATGCGCGCAGGTCAACGCCTTGGGTGCTCTTCCCAGCTACACAGGTGTGAAGAACATGATTCTTTCCATCAAAGCCGATACGGAGCGCAAACAGGCCGCCAGGGCTAGTGCCGCCCCTTCAGCTGCAAGCAACGGGCAGCTTGTGGATCGTGCCGCGCATGCCGGGCGTCTGCGCGGCGCGGATGCCTACCGTAGGAAGGAGAATCGCGATGCTAACTGAGGAGCACTTCGACCTGTTCAGGAAGTTCAGGGTCAGGGCGATGGGCGACAAGCTTCGCGAGATGATCGACGACCCCGCCTACGATGACATGACGTTCGAGGACAAGATGGCGGAGCTGCTGGAGACCGAGGCAGCGGCGCGAAGGGAGCGCAAGATTGCCAAGCTCAACCGCGAGGCCGGCTTCAAGCTGCCCGCCGCCTGTGTGGAGGACATCGTCTACCTGCCCGACCGGAAGCTCAGCCGCGACCGCGTCGCCCGCTACGCCAGCTGCAAGTGGGTCGAGGACAACGAGGTGCTCGTCATAATCTCCAAGACGGGCTGCGGGAAGAGCTACCTGTGCCAGGCGCTGGGGAACTCGGCCTGCCGAAACCTGCACGGCGTCACCTACACGCGCATGGCGGACATGTTCATGGAGCTCAACCGCGCCAGGGCGCATGCCGACGGCTCCTACTTCGAGAAGATGGACCGCTTCAAGACGATCAAGCTGCTGATCGTCGATGACTTCATGACGACGCCCATCAGCACCCAAGACGCCGTCGACCTCTTCGAGATCATGGAAGCGCGCGAGGGCAAACGGGCGACGCTCATAGCCTCGCAGCTGGAGCCCGAGGAGTGGTACCTTCGCATCGAAGGTGAGCTGATGGCCGACTCGATTCTGAACCGCATCGCCACGGCGAGTAGGTACTTGGATATCGAGGGCCCGAACATGCGCGAGTACTTCGCGAAGCAGAAAGAGAGCAAGGAGGAGTAGTCAGTACCATAAAAAACCGATTCGCGGTACCAGAATTTGCTGACTGCTGGTACCGCGAACGGTTACTACTCACCGAGCTGCTCGACGACTGGATGCACAGGGCCGCCTACTGCAAGATCGCCAAGGTCGTCGCCGTGGAGAAAAAGGTGCGCCGCCGGCGCGACGACATCATCGCCGCAGTCGAGCTCGGCATCAGCAACGGGCGCGTAGAGGCCATCAACAACAAGATCAAGGTGGCGGTGAGGATGGGCTACGGCTTCCGCAACACCGACAACCTCGTGGCCCTGCTCATGCTCAGGTGCGGCGACTGCCAGCCCCAGCTCCCGGGTCGCCCGGTGAAGGCGAGGAAGAAGGGCGTGAAGGGAGCGAAGAGCGTTGCTGCCTAGGCTAGCCCCTTGTCACACAAACTACCGAAGCCTCTTTTTTTATGATACACGAAGGGAATCCTGAGCTTTCGCCATCCCGCATCGCCGACGGGGCAGAGATGTCCGTCGATAGCCCGGTCGGTATAGGGGGACGTTGGAGGCTGCATGGAGCCGAGCTCGTCTCGGGTCTCCGAGCCGAGATAGGCTTCCTCTCAAGGGGGTGAAAGACGATGAATGGGGCGGTCTTCGGCTCTGGGAGCCCAGCGACTGTGCGGTTTTGCGAAAGCGGATGCTGTTCCGTTTCGCCAGCTCAGATGCTTGGCGTGGTCGGATAGAGAAATCTCCCTCCTTCGCTTTCGGGCTGATTTTGGGCGAGCGATGGGAGAATCGCCGAAAGCAGGAGCGACCGAATGGCGTCCCCGAACGGTAAACGAACGGCGGTCCAATCTTGATTCATTTCTTGATGACGAGCGCTTTGCTTGACGCCGTTTTCGTTCTGCGGGAGCTTTGGGTCGCAGGCGTTGTCCCTGGGTGGTACTCGAAGTAGGCGTAAAGAACTGGCAGCATGCCCGCTCATCAATCCTCACCCGACGACCGACTTGGTCAACAAGCCGGGCAAGTTTCTACCAATCGATAAAAATGTCGCCTACGACAAGCAGGCCGACGGCGGCGGAAAGCCCCGCGAAGATCTGCAGGGCGATCCTCATCCCGTAGGCGGCGCCGCTCTCCCGCGCGTCCTTCGCCGGGTCGCCCGTCGCCGCTCCGAGGAGCTCGGCGGCGCTCCTCGCATCCTCGGAGCCTATCCTGCGGCGCGCGACGATCATGACGATCGAGAAGGCCATCGCCAGCACGGCGAGCGACAGGCGCAGCACCGGCTCGAGGTGCTCGCGCCCCGCCACCGCCGCAACCACAAGCGCCGTGGCGACGATCACCTCGACCGTCGCCAGCGCCACTGCGAGGACCTTCGTCCTCTGCTCGCTTCTCTCCACCATCTCGCGCATCTCGTCCACATCCCCCTTCACCAGCTCGTCGATCGTGGTGCCGAAGAGGTTCGCGAGGATCAGCATGCTCTGGACGTCGGGCAGGGTCTTCGAGGTCTCCCAGTGGCTCACCGTGACGCGGCTCACGTAGAGCTTTCGGGCGAGCTCGTCCTGCGAGAGGCCGAGCCTCTGGCGGCGCTCTCTGATCTGGTTGCCGATGTCCATGGATGTCCGTTCCCTCGCGGTTGTTCGACGCCCCAAGCGTAGGCGAAAGGCGCCGAAAGCGCAGTATAAAGTGCTTTACATATGGCCTGACCAGCCTTTTCGGTTGAAAGAGGCGCCCCGCTTCCAGCGGCGAAGCGGGGCGGGCTCTGGCCCCTCTCGCGCTTCGAAGCCGTGCGCGTTCCCTCGAGCCGATCCCTCGTTCGCTCGATCCGGAGGGTCTCCGCTCGACCGGGATCGCAAGGGCGGCCCCCTTCTCGTCCGATGCCTCGCGCAGGACGCGCATGCGATCGGGGTGCTCGCCGGGAGGCCGCACGGGCGGCGAATGCGTCGACGGGTTCGGCCTCCGGCGCGCCGCGGTTTTGCAGGCGCTGCCTACCCTGCGAACTCGAAGAGCTCGTCCACCGTCGTGCCCAGCTCCCTCGCCAGGGCGAAGGCGAGCGCAAGCGTCGGGTCGTACTTGTCGTTCTCGATGGCGTTCACGGTCTGCCGGGTGACGCCGCACCTCTTGGCGAGGTCCTCCTGGGACAGCCGCCTCTCCCTGCGGAGCTCCTTTATCCTGCTCTTCACCGCTTACCCCCCGTAGCGCTTCCGATGGTACGCAAGCGCGATCGCGAAGACGAGGGCGCCCGTGGCGAGCGTGGAGAACAGGCCTATGGCCGCGTCGTCTGCGAGGGGCAGTCCGGCGGCGTGCGCCGCCACGCGCAGGACGAGCGACCCCATCACGATCAGAAACGCCAGCGAGGCGGACTTCTCCACTATCATCCGGCGCCTCTCGTCCCCCTGCTTCGCGAGCGACGCGAACATGTAGCCGATGAGGGCCAGGCAGGCTGCGAGAAAGGCGAAAAAGGCCAGAATAGGCGCGGTTGTCGAGGCGTCCATGAGGACCCTCCTTTCGTGGGCTGCGTTTCATTTTCGTCGGCGGGCAATGCGATATGTCAAATATCTTTGACATATCGCATTATGACGCAAAATCGCACGGAATGTCAAATACTTTTGACATCAATTCAACAGCCCGGCTTCGTGATAGCCCTGCTCGCCCTATCCATGCGCCGCCGCACAGGGAAAGGGCGAGTAGGCGTTGCGATGCTAGATGCTTCCTGAACGGCGCGACCGAAACCGGAATCGCAACCAAGGCCAAGAGGATGTAGACGGTCGTCACCATTCCTACGAGATCGATGACGAGCTGGCCGATCACCCGTTTCGAGCCTTCTAGATATTCTGTTCTATACGTACTATTACAAATAGGATAGAATCATAATAGCAAGGCGAGTATGGAAGGAGCGGCCATGATCGTTCGAATAGACCAGATGTCGTCCGAACCCGTCTACCTCCAGGTGCGCGACCAGATCGTCGCCGCCATAGCGCGCGGCGAGCTCCGCCCGTCAGACCGCCTTCCCAGCGTGCGAGCCCTCGCGAGCGACCTCGGGATCAACCTGCACACCGTGAACAAGGCGTACGCCGTGCTGCGAGACGAAGGATACCTGCTCATGCGCGGACGCTCGGGTGCCGTCGTGGCGGACTACCGGCAGGCCGCCAGCGCCGAGCGCAAGGCCGCCGGGGCCGAGAAGATCGCCTCCGAGCTCTACCGGCTCGCCCTCGAGCATTGCGCGCAGGGCGGCACCGAGGAGGAGTTCCTCGAGGAGGCGCGCCTCCAGGCAGGCCGCGCGTACTCCGATCCCGGCATCGCCGGCGCGCGCCGGGATGTGAGCGTGCTCGGGCTGGACGGGGAGGGCCGGCGGCTCAAGGCCGAGGACGGGAGCCGTGCGGACGGCGTTCCGATCCTTCGACCGTCCAAGGAAGGGGTGTGATCTCAATGATTGCCAGCGCAACGATTGGCATGTTCGCGTCGATAACGCTCGCGTTCGGGATGCTTCTGTCCTTTACGCCGTACCTCATGCCGCGAAACGAGTGCTTCGCCGTCACGGTTCCGGCATCGGGGCAAAGGGACCCCGCGCTGGTCGGCCTTAAGAAACGCTACGCGACGTCCATGGTCGTCTTGACCGTCGTCGCGACCGTCGTCGCCATCGTGGCGGGGGCCTTGATCGTCCGAGGCTCTGAGGAGCCAGAGTCTGGGGCCCTCTTCGCCGGCATCGCCCTCGAGAGCGCTGCGGTTCTCGTTCCCTTCGCAGCCTCCTTCGTCCTCATGCTGCTCAACCGGCGCAGGGTCATCGCGATTAAGGAAGAGCGGGGATGGGTGGCGGTGCGTCGCCAGACAGCAGCCGTTGTCGCCGAAGAAGACATCCCCCGGGCGATCCCCCTCGCCTGGAGCCTTCTGTATATTCCCGTCATCCTCGGGACCATCGCGCTCGGCTTGGCGCTCTATCCGCATATGCCCGACATGCTTCCCATGCACGCGGACTTCTCGGGCAACGTCGACAGATGGGAGCCTAAATCGATCGGAAGCGCGATCGGCTTTCCCGTGGTCTTCGAGCTCTTCATGGCGGCGTGCTTCGCGTTCTGCCACTGGATGATCCTCCGCTCGAAGCGCCCGTCGAACCCCGATTCGCCGGCCACGTCCGCCCTTGCCTACGGGCTGTTCGCCCGTGCGCAGAGCATCTTCCTTCTTGCGACGGGGATCCTTCTGAGCGGCGGGGTGGGCGTGCTGTTCCTCCTGTCGTCGACGGGGTTCATCGAGCTGGCGCAGGCCGGAGCGGCAGCCATCGTCCTCTGCGTGCCGGTGGTGGTCGGCAGCATCGCGCTCTCCCTCGTATACGGCCAGGCCGGCTCGCGACTGTTCAAGCGCATGCGGGAGGATGGGGACCTGCCTGTCGACGACGATGTTCGTTGGAAGCTCGGGGTGTTCTACTTCAACCCCGATGACGCGAGCCTGTTCCTCCCGGAGAGGTTCGGGTTCGGTTGGACGATGAACCTCGCGCGACCGGCCGCATGGGCCTTCATCTTGGGAGGGGCTGCGATTACCGTCGCCTTCATCGCGATCGTGGCTTTCCTCGTGTGATGCCAAATTCGGTTTCGGCAAGCAGAAGGGCAAGGCTTCCGAAGCGACCATTTCGGGACCCCGCCGAATCCCGAAACGGCGGATGGGTGCAGGGGGCTCGCCTCCTGCCGCGGGTCCGGGGCGCGCAGCCCCGGCGCAAGCTGCGAAAGGAGCCGAACCGGGCGATGCGAGCCGATCGCATCGCGCGGTTATTTTATCCGCCGCTTGACAGGCGGAACTACGACACCTGATGCCTCCTGAACGACGCGATGGAGACCGGGGCCGCCACGAGCGCAAGGAGGACGTAGACGACAGCAACCATCCCTACGAGATCGATAACGAGCGGGCCGAGCCGGTACGACTCGAGCGCGACGAACAGCATGTTGAAGTTCGAGAAGCAGGTCGGGAACAGCGCGAGCGCGCGCTCGAGGGCGCCCACGCCCGCCGAGGGCACGAGCCCGGTGAGCAGGATCAGCACCGCGTCGACGACGAAGACGGACAGCGTCGAGCGGGTGCGCGAGGAGAGCGCGAGCGTGAGGCACGAAAACCCGACGCACGCGGCGTACATCAGCCCCACCGAGACGAGCGCCGCCTGCCCCGCGGAGAGCGGGTACGGCGATGAAAGCGCGATGTTCTGGACGGAGAGCCAGAACCCGTCGGCCCCGTAGGAGGCCAGCGAAACCCCGGCCACGACGACCGCGCAGGCGGCGAAGTACACGGTCGCCCAGATGAGGGAGGCCAGGATCTTGGCGGCGACGAGGCGGCCGCGCCCGTGCCGCGTGGAGAGCACCACCGCGTCGGCTCCCGATTGGTACTCGAACGAGAAGACGGGCGCGAGCGTTACGCATACGGCGAGGATCGCGAAGGAGAGGAAGGCGATGCAGTCGATGATGTTTCCCCACCCGCCGACGTAGCCGTACTCGATCGGCTCGTCGATCGACGCCTGCATCTCGGTCCAATAGGAGCGCTCGGCGTCTGAGTACTCCCACATGCCGCCCTGCCCCTCGTCGAGGGCGTCCTGCGTCATCTGCGCCACCGCTCCGTACCAGTCCGCCGACATCACGGGGGTGACGAGCGCTGCGGTCTGCGCGGGCTCCTGCCCTGGCGCGCGCCAGGGGTTCAGCAGGGTCGTCCAGTACGGGTCGTAGAGTTCGGCGGTCCCTTCCTGCCCGTAGGTCTCCAGCATGAGGCTGTAGACGGCCGATCCCGTCATCTGGAGCACCGCGTCGGGATCGACTTCCGAAAAGACCGCCTCCTGGTAGGCCGCGATGTCGGCGGCGGCCTGCTCGGAGGCAATCGGCCCGGCGTGCGCCTCGCGCTCCGCCTTGACGTAGGCGATCGCTTCGGTGCCCGAAAGCACCTCTCCGGCCGCGTTCTCGGTCTTGGTCTGCACCACGTTGAGAGCCATGACGCCCGCTAAAAGCACGATCACGCCGACGTTCATCGCTATTGCAACGCGGCGGGAGAGCATTTTCTTGAGCTCGAACCACATGAGGCTACGCATGGCTGCCTCCTTTCATCTTTCGGGCGTTCGGTGCCGGCTCGGCATCGTCGCGGAACATGTAGAGGTAGAAGTCCTCGAGGCCGGGGGCTGCGGGAGCCGATCCGGGAATCTCGGGGGCGTCGGCGACGTAGCGCAGGGTCGCGGAGCCGTTTCCGCGGTAATGGACGTTCGATACGGCGAGGCGCCCCGAGAGCAGCTCCGCCTCGGAATCCGCCACCTCGGCCTCCCACACCCTGCCTTCCGCGAGCGCGGCGAGCTCGACGGGCGTTCCCTCCATGGCGATCGCTCCCGCCCTCATGACGAGGATGCGGTCGGCGATGCTCTCCACGTCCGACACGATGTGCGTGGACAGGAGCACCGCCTTGTCCCGGGCGAAGCCGGCGATGAGGTTGCGGAAGCGCACGCGCTCTTTCGGGTCGAGGCCGGCGGTCGGCTCGTCGAGGACGAGCACCTCAGGGTCGTTCAATACCGCCTGCGCTATGCCGAGCCGCTGCTTCATGCCGCCCGAGAACGTGCGGATGCGGCGGCGCTCCTCGCCGGAGAGTCCCACGGCGGAAAGGAGCTCGAG
The DNA here is from genome assembly GCA_018710945.1 of Candidatus Aphodovivens avistercoris. Lineage (GTDB taxonomy): Bacteria > Actinomycetota > Coriobacteriia > Coriobacteriales > Eggerthellaceae > Aphodovivens > Aphodovivens avistercoris. Next base: position 9,202 of record DVIW01000010.1, read on the forward strand.
CGAGCGCTCCCTCGCCTCGCGGCGCCCCAAGCCCTTCAACGCCGCCATGTACTCCATGAAGTCGAGCGCGGTGAACTCGGGGTAGTAGCCGAAGTCCTGGGGCAGGTACCCCAGAATCGCCCGGTAGTCCCCGCCCATCCGATCGATGGGCGTGCCGTCGTAGAGCACCTCGCCGGAGGTGGGGCGCAGCACGCCGCATGCCATGCGCATGAGGGTCGTCTTGCCGGCGCCGTTCGCGCCGAGCAGTCCGTGAACTCCCGGTCCGAGCTTCGTGCTCACGCGGTCCACGGCGATTTTGTTGCCGTATTCTTTGGTGATCCTATCGAATGTCAGTTCCATGAGAGCTCCTGTTCGTCGTAGGGCGGTTGTCAGAGGACGCAGAAAGGTGCGGGCATCGCTGTCTCGCATCCCCCCTCGGCCGATAGCCGCATCCAGCGGAGGGCTTCCCTCGCGAGCCAAAGAGCGCCTGCCGAGGCGGCTGCCGCCCATATCCAGACCGCTGCCGTGCAGTACGCTTCCGGAACAGCTACCTTCAACAGGATGCAGAGGGCGCACACGCCGGCCGGCCAGGCGACGGCTGCGACCGCGGCGTCGGCGCTCGGGACCTTTCTCGCGAGCATGAGTCCTCCCGCCGCCGAGAGCAGGAAGGGGGCGAGGGAGAACGCCGCCGAGCTCGAGGCGGGGATGATGCGCGCGGATGCGATGCAGGCGACGGCGAGGGCGAGAAGACTCGATATCGAGAACGCCATGAGCCGCGAGAACGCGACGGAGGCGGAATTGTGCAGGCACGACGCCTCCAGCTCCTGCATGCCGCACGACCGCGCGCGGACGACGCCCGCCAGGCTCGCGGCGGCAAGCGCCGGGCCCGATGCGACCAGCACGGCCTCGGCCTCGTGGGCGGGCGCCCCGGAAAGCCCGAGCGCCAGCGCCAGGGCGACAACGGCGGCGGGTGCGAGCCAGAATGCGCGCGGCGAGGATCCGAGCGCCGTCCGCATGGGCCCGGTGGGCCTGCCCGGTCGCGGCGAGCGCTCCGATGCGGCCAGCGCCGCAAGGTCCGCCGCCTTTCTCTTGCGGTCCGCCGCAAGAGGCTCGACCTCCCTCTCGCTTCGGTAGTGTTCGCGCAGGGCGTTTTCCAGCACGGCCATTCCATCTTTTCTCATGGCGTCATCCCTTTCCCGTCATCTTCAAGCTCCGCTTTCAAAGTCTCTAGCGCGGCGGCTATTCTCCTGCCCGCCGCGAAGCGGCTCACGCCGAGCACGCGGGCGACCTCTTGCACCTGAAGTCCTTGGTCGTAGCGCAGCTCGAGCACTTCCTGCTGTTCGCGGGAAAGAGCTCGTAGCGCGTCGCGCACGGGGTCCGTCCCGTGGTCGTCGGAGGCGGGCGTCTCCTCGTCGAGCGGCTCCCATAGCCTTCCGCGTTTGCGGTAGGAATCCGCGCAGACGTTTCGGGCGATGGTCAGAAGGAAGGCGAGGGGCTTGCCCCGATCCCGGTATTTCGGTAGGCTCTTGACGAACCTCAGGAACGTCTCCTGGGCCGCATCGTAGGCATCTTCGCCAGAGGGGGCATGGCGCCTGCAGTACGCCAGCACACTCTCGTAATGCTCCTCGACGATGCGTCGCGCCTCTTCTTCGCCCAGCCCATTTCCTTCGAAAGACAAGCTCTCCTCCTTTCGCCTTCATCCTGTATAACGTTTGAGGACTCCGTAACGAGCACGGCAGTTTAAAAAAATAGAGTTAGCGTCCGTCGTGCGAATATCCTGCTCCTTTGGGAAGCGCAAGGGCAAGGCTTCCGAAGCGACCGTTTCGGGACCTCGCCTGAACCCGAAACGGCGGACGGGCGCAGGGGCCTGCCTCCTGCCGCGGGCCCGGGGCGCGCAGCCCCGGCGCGATCGCGATCGTGAGGACGACGCGGAGGGAGCCGCCGGCGGGGCGGCCCCCTCCGCGTTTCCGCCTACTCCCTCGGGACGATGAGGGCGGTGTCGGACTCGATCCTGTTGTTCGGGTTCCAACCCCAGTCTCCGTCGTGGTCGTATCGGGCGACGAGCGGCGTGCCTTTTTCGGAGCGGGCCACCACGGGGTAGTGCTCCCATCGCCCGTCGAAGTCGCTCACCCAGACCTCGTCTCCGATTTCGAGCTCCGAGGCGGGAATCTCCTCGGCGTCGAGGAGGTCTCCGAGCCGCTCGCCTTCGGGCATCGCCCCGTCGAAGGCCCGGAGCATGCCGTCGAAGTCGTGCGAGCCCTGCTCGACGAATCCTTCGTAAGGGAGGATCCGGTCGACGATCCTCCATCCCTCGATGACGTAGATCCCGTTGTCCCCGGGACTCATATGCTTGTCGTCGGAGTAGGGCATGATGCCCACGCTCAGCGTGCCTCCGAAGAAGTTGCCGACGACCTGGCAGAGCCTCGCCCACCCGTAGTCGTCGCTGCTCGGCGCGCGGTAGCCTTTGAGCTCGCAGTACCGAAGCAGCGGCTCGACGGTGTCGCGCCCTCCGTTCCAGTGCAGGTACAGCCCGATCTTCCTCTCGGCGGTGGTGATGACGGCTCGGTTTCCCATGACGGCCCCTTTCGACTTTCGGCCCGCCCCTTTGGCTGGCCTCGTGGCGTAAGAAGCGTCCCGGTTACCGGAGGTGTCAGCGGGGGGAAGCGAAAACCCGCTAGGGCGCAGAGCTTCCGGGCGTTTGGCCGACGGGCCTTCCGCGCGGAAGGTTTTTCGCGCCGTTGACGCGTACGGGGTTCGGGGCGATCCTTGGGCCTCGAGGACCGCGGCGGACGCAAGGATAAGGGGCTCTTGGTTGCCGGGCAGGCACCGCTGGTGCGGAAGATGGGGGCATAGTCCTCGTTCGAGGATATGGCATCCCCGAACGAGGACTATGCCCCTTCGGAAGAGGGCGTCGTCCATGACACGGTGCGCGTTACGCAGGACGGGTCTGGCACGGCCACGGTCGCGGCCGAGTCGAACTCGGCGTTCTTCGATCCCGTGAGCTACGAGATCGAATGCGGAGGGGATCTGGAGCCGGGCGATGTCTCGGTGAAATGGACGACCCTCATGGGCGGCACCGAGCCCCTCCCGCAGGTGGAACGAGGAACCTGGCGACCGCTAGCTCGCCCCCTTCCGGTGCGTCGGAGATGAGAACGGAGCCACCGTGCATCGCGCAGAGCTCCGAGCAGATATATACAGATTGCAAGAGATTGTCTGGATGCAACGAAATGCAAATCGACGTCGGCTGTTGAGGATGGAAAAGGTCGCCAGGCTGCCGGACGACTGCACCGGGATGGGGCCATTCACACAATGCGCTTTTCAATCCCTGCAGAGAAGGAAGGGGCGGAAAGCTGCTACCTAACGAAGAGACCTCCGGCGACGACCCCGTATGCCACAATCGCGGCGAAGAACGCCAGGATGATACAGCCGACGATCAGAAACGCCCGCCATGCTCGGGATATCGCCTCCTTGCTTCGCTCCACGTCGGAGTAGATCGACGAGATCTGCTTCTCGGACTCGTTGAGGGCGCGCACGTCGCCCACGTCGACCCCTCTCACGAGCTCGTCCAGGCTCATCTCGTAGTAGTCGGACAGCAGGACGAGCCTCTGGAAGTCAGGATAGGACTGCCCGAGCTCCCACTTCGACACCGTCTGCCTCGAGACGCCGAGCTCGTATCCGAGCTGCTCCTGGGAAAGACCCTTTTTCCTCCTGAGATCCGCAAGCCTGTCGTTGAAATTCATGCTTGTTCCTTTCCGTCGGTGGCTAAGCCGCGCCGCTGCAGCGCATGCCCATGGAATCGCAAGGGCGGCTTGTGCGCCACCAACGACGGTTGGCAATCCGTCAACCGAGGACGTCATCGGGCGATACGCCGCGCTGCTTCGAAGAGCAACGCTCGAGCCGGGAGTCCCGACGGTTCGGCCGTCGCTTGAGGGCGAGCAGTCTGAGGTAGTCTCCGAACTCGGAGTCGTCCGTCGGCTCGAACATCACCCACTTGCCATCGCGGTAGGTCTGCGCCTCATCGTATGCCCTGCGAACGGAATCGGAGAGCTCGCTACGGATGCCCTCGACCTTCTCTCGCTCTCCTTTCCCGAAGACGATCATGAAGCCCATACGGCCTTGCACAGCGTAGAGGGCGCAGAGCGTCTTGCCGCCTCTGCGGTACTTGTATTCGAGGTCCCACCGCTTGCCTCCCGAACCCCAAGTGCGCTCCATCTCATAGAGCTCATCTATGGCCGAGCACAGCCCCTGCCACACGCCGGCGAGAGAGGGGCCGAGCAGCTCGGCAAGCCTCTTAGGATCAGCGCCCTCGGACATGAGGTCCCCTTTCGTCAGGATTCGAATTGCTCCGCTAATTGTCCCACGGAAATCTCGCAAACCATTGGGAGCGACGGATGGCGGCAGAGACGGCCCGCCATTTCGCCGGCGGCAAGCTCATCCTGCTATTCCCCGGCGATCTCGCGCTGCACGCGCTTCGGCAGCTTCGCGAAAACGAGCTGATAGCTCATGTCGCAGAGGTCGAGCACGAGACCCTCGGGCAGGTCGGCGTCGAGGTCGACCGATATCCACGTGCGGCCGTCCGAGTAGTAGCCGGGAAGGATCGCGTCTGGATATTCCGAACGGAGCTCTAGGATGCGTTCGGGGTCGCATTTGAGCGAGAGCAGGTGGCGCCCCGCGTAGGGCTCTTTCACGTTGGGTTTTGCTGTGAACTCGCAGGCGAATTGCCTGCCGCCCACCCAGTAGACTGTCCAGCCCCATTTCCCATGGAATGCCTTGCTCGCGCCGGGATGCGAGAGCAGGTAGGAGTCTATTTTCTGGAAATCCATAGCCCTCCTAGGCAACGGGATGCCTGATGACCGTCTTGAGGCTCTCGGGCTTCGTCCGGCGGGGGTCTCCGAGGTAGATCTCGTGATGGAGGCGGATGGGCGGGACGGCTCCATCACAGTCGAGCATTCCGAGGACGTCCTGCGGGCTCGACCCTCCCGCGCTCCCGATGTCGAGGCTGAGCCCCTGCGCCCCGACGAAGTCCGCGAGCTTCGCGATCGTTGCGGGCTCGTCGTCGTAGGGGCCTTTGTGCATGATCTGGGCGCACGCCCCCTCGGAGAAGCGGACGAGGCGCAGGTCGCCGCGTTCGATGGCAGACGCGAGTTCGGGTTTCTTGCTGATGATGAGCGAACAGGTGTATTCGAATACTTCGGGGGTAACGAAATCCGGCTGGCGGATGAGGGACACCCACGACAGCGCGCCCTTGTCGGACGCTCCCGTCCCGTCGAAAGCGCACGATTCGTTCCACCAAAGGCCCTCGAGCGGGGGCACCACGAAATCGAAGTATCCTTCCGGCTGCCAGTCGCCCATCTTCGACATCTTCACTGTATAAGAGAAGGCGTACAGAAGCTCGAGCGCCTGCTTGTAGGCGCCGCCCTCCTCGTTCGGGTCTCCCGAGCCGGCCACGGCGGCGAAGGACATGGCGGGCATTTCGACGAGCCCCGGCTTCGCCTTCGGGGCATAGAGGTCCTTGAATTCCTTCTTGAAGTCGTACGCCATGGCGGCCCCCTTGTTGGTTCGAGATATTTCGTATTGTAATAGAACGTATGCTCTATTCGTTGTCAGAGGATTTCGCGGCCATACGGAAACCGATCAAGCTTGCCCGTTCTGCTGAGGACCGCGCAAAACACCTGGTCATAAGCCTTGCAAAAGACTTTTGGCAAGACGATTTCCCCGTCTTCGGACCTATGTCAAAGCAATTGGGTGGTAGAGTGGTCCGCATTCCGGCACATTTCCGACCAGAAGGGAGCGCACATGGAGCTCAGTCGGCACATCAAGGAGCACCGCGCTCGGCTGGGCATGTCCCAGGAGCAGCTGGCGGAGGCGATCTTCGTCTCGCGCCAGACGATCTCCAACTGGGAGACCGACCGCACCTACCCCGACGTGCAGAGCCTGCTTCTTTTGAGCAATCTCTTCGAGGTAAGCGTCGACTCGCTGATCAAAGGAGATGTGGAGGAAATGAAAGCAGTTCTCAGCAACGAGGCGAAAAGGCTCAACAAGTTCGGGGCGGTCATGGCCGGCTTCGGAGCGGCGGCGGTAATCTGGGCCGCGGCCACCGCGCTCATGGATCTGGACTGGCCGGTGATACTCGTGCCGACCGTCGCGCTTTTCATCCCGGCCGCCGCTGCCGCCGGGATGGCGGAGAGGATCAAGCGCGACAACCAGCTCTACACCTATCGGTCCGTCGAGGCGTTCATGCGCGGCGAGGACCCCGACGTCGCGAGCGAGCGAAACCGCGAGGCGGGATGGATATGGTGGGGCAAGCTCGCCGCGAAGACCGTCATCGCCGCGATCATAGGCTTCTGCTGCGGCTGGGGCCTCATCAGCATCGTTCAGAAGTTTCTCGCATAGCCGCCGACCGACGTCATTGGAGGCACCGTCCGAACCCGGGCGTTGCGGTATCGAACCCTCGTAGAAAGGAACCATGGTGAAAGAGCGTTTCGTGGAAGTGTACTCGCAAGGGGTGACCAACGTGCGCAAGGTCTTCGTCGACACGGAGACGGGCGTGAACTACCTTATCGCGTCCTCCAACATGACGGGAGGATGCGGCATGACGGTCCTGGTGGACGCGGACGGCAAGCCCGTCGTCACCCATCTGGACGAGAGAGATCAGGTGATGATGGGGCAGCTTTTGGACCGTCGGTAGCCGCATAGGATTGTAAAAGCCCCGAGCTCCTTCCTCTGCGCGGTTCCCGGTTTGACGGGATTTAAACAGGAAAGCCCTCGCGAATCGGCCTTCTCTTGCGGTCATGCAGAATGGATCGTAAGTCGACTATCGAGAGAGAGGGGTTTCCCATGGGCAAGAGAAGCGGCGGGAAGTCTTTCGCGATCCTCATCATTTCCGCGGTCTTTGTGCTGGCGATGGCGGCCGTCGCGCTGCCAGGCTGCACCGTCGTGGCTGACGACCGGCAGGAAAGCGTCTCCGGCAGCGACGGAGTCGAGCACCTCTCCGACGCGGCGACCGACGCCATCATGGGGGCTTTCGGCCAGGGGGAGGAGGCGTCGCCCTCCGACGAGCTGGCCTCGCTTTCGGGGCTTTCGAAGAACGGCGCCGTGATGGTCTCGTCCGCAGACGGCGATAAGCTCTACGAAGGGGCGCAGGCAGAGGAGCTGCTCGCAAGCCTATCCCTGGAAAGCTGGGAGCCCATCTCGGCCGAGGCCTTCGAGGCCGAGGCGGGAGGCGTTCCCTCGTCGGTCGGCATGGCCTTCAGCCAGGACAAGACCGTCCTGCTCGGCGAGAGCCAGCCCTCCGGACGCGTTGACGTCGCGAACCTCTTTTTCTGGCCGGATGAGGGCGTTGCAAGGTACGACATGACGGTCGACGACGGGGAGGGCGTCTTCCTGTTCGACGACTTCGGCATCACGACGAAGGACGGCGCATCCCTTCTTTCCCTGCATTTCCGGATTCCCGGCGAAACGGCGGGATACGTCGCGAGCCTCTAAGCCGAAACCCATCCGGGCCCTGCGGTTGCCGGCGGGCCCCTACCCCTTCCACCGCTCGAGCGTCGGAAGCACCGCGCCGAGTAGCGAGGCGCTCTCGTCGACGGTCCAGCCCATGGCCTCCGCCATGCGCGGGGCGCACTCCTCGATCATGTCGTCCATGGTCGTCTCGTAGGTGTAGGCGCCGTTCTCGTAGCACCAGCGGCAGTAGTCCTGCGTCTCGGTTCCGTCGGCTTCGTGGCCGTGCTGGCCGGGGGCGGTGAACATCATGCCGCAGCTCTGGCAGTATCGCTCGGGCATCTCGAGGAGCTCCGTTATGGGGACGTCGAGCTCGCGCGCGATGAGCTTGGTCATGTCGATGCCGGGCGTCGTCTCGCCCGTCTCCCAGCGGCTCACCGCCTGGCGGGTGATGTAGAGCCTCTTCGCGAGCTGCTCCTGGGTCATCCCGCGCTCGCGTCGCAGCCCGGGGAGGACGTCTTTCAGGGCCATGGGGCCTCCTTTCCGTCGGCGCTCTTCCTTCAATTATCCGAGATGTCTCCCGATGCGCAAGCAACGGGCTGTTGCTCCGTCGTCGTGTCCGGCCCTTTGGTAGAATGGTCGAAGGAGATAAAAACACGGCCCCGTTGAGTAGTCGGGGCGCGGCGCCGACGGCGCCGCCCGTAACCTGCCTCCTTGGTTGTCTCTTCTCCGCATGGCAAGCCCCTGCAAAGGTGGGCTTGGTTTCCTATGCGCTGAAGGAGGTACGGAGCATGCGGAGAGAAGGGCCGTCGATCACTTTCACCGTCTATTTCGACGGGCAGTTCTGGGTCGGCACGGTCGAGAGGATGGAGGAAGGCGGGCTCTCCGCCGCCCGCGTGGTGTTCGGGGCGGAGCCCTCGGATGAGGAAATCTTCCGGTTCGTCCTCGAGAAGTGGGGCACGCTGAGGTTCTCGCCGCAGATCGAGGCGGAGCGGGGGAAGGCGCCGGGCAATCCCAAGCGCAGGCAGCGCGAGGCCGCGAAGGCAGCCGCGAAGGCGGCTCCCAGCACCAAGGCGCAGCAGGCCATCGCCGAGATGCGCGAGCAGGGCAAGGCGGCGGCCCGGAAGCGGGGCGCAGCCGAGAAGAGGGAGGCTGCGGCTCGGAAGCGCGCCCTGCGTTCAGAGAAGCGCAAGGAGAAGCACCGCGGGCATTGACCGGGTTTCAGGCGTGCATCGCGTGCGGGACGGAGGAAGCCATGGACGCGTTCGCATGGGCGGAAGACGCCAAGGATAGGCTGGAGGCGGAATTCGGGGAGCGCCTGCGCTTCGTCGGGCTCCAGGGGAGCCGCGCGCGGGGAGAGGCGCGCGAGGGTAGCGACGTCGATCTCGTCGTGCTCCTGGACGGCGTCGGGGCAGACGATCTTGCACGTTACCGCGCCATTGTCCGATCGATGCCGGACAGCAATCTTGCCTGCGGGTTCGTCGGTTCGGAGGCCGTCCTCGCCGCATGGCCGCGTCACGAGCTCTTCCAGTTCTACCACGACACGGCACCTCTCTTCGGCGCCCTCCCCGACGTCGGCCCCTTCTCGAGAGAAGATGCCCTGCAGGCCGCCCGTGTGGGGGCGTCCGGGATCTACCATGCCGCATGCCACGCCTACGTGTTCGACGGCGACGGCGCGGACGGCATCCTGGAGTCCCTTTTCAAAGGGGCGTTCTTCGCGCTGCAGGCGCTCCAGTTCGCAAGGACGGGCACCTACCCGCGCGCGAAGGCCGAGCTCTCCTGCCAGCTCGAAGGCGACGAGGCCCGCATCCTCGCGATAGGCCGCGACTGGGGCTCCCATCGTCCGGCCGACGACGATGCCCGCCGGGATCTCGTCGACCTGCTGCTGCGCTGGTCGGAGGGCGTGATGCTCCTCGGCTCCAGGCGGACCGGGCCTGAAAAGCACCCCAGCGTGGACGTCGAGATCAGGGAGGCGACGCCGGAGGAATGGGCGCTTTTGCCCGACTTCACCTACGAGGCGATATTCAAGAGGCCGGGGGACGGTCCCGTCCCCCGCACCGTACTGCAGCACCCTGCGCTCGAGGGGTACTACCTGGGTTTCGGGTCGGGGGATATCGACCGCTGCCTGGTGGCGGTGGCGGACGGAGCCGTGGTCGGCGCAGTCTGGACGCGCGCCGCGGCGGGCTACGGCAGCGTGGATGCGGAGACTCCCGAGCTCGCCATGTCGCTCTACCCCGAATGGCGGGGCATGGGGATAGGCTCCAGGCTGCTCGACGCCATGCTCCGGATCGCGGAGGGCGAGGGATGGGAGCACGTCTCCTTGAGCGTGCAGCTCGACAACTTCGCACACGGCATGTACCTGAAGGCGGGGTTCGAGCCCGTCGAGATCCGCGGCGGCGAGGCGGTCATGGTCAAGCGCATAGGGTAGGAAGCGAGGAAGCCGGGACCCTCCGGGGCTCGCCCTGCCCCCTCTTCGACGTCTTTCCGTGCGCCTTTCCGGCGTTAGCCCAGATGCGCTTCGAGCGCAGCATGCTGCGGATTCATGGAACGCCGCGAGAATGGCCATGCCGGCATCTTGGGGCTAGCCTCTCCTTCTCGTCAGGAGCAATCCTGCCGCAGCGCCCGCGAGCACGAACGGCGCAACCCTGACGAACGCCCACTCGAACGCATGGAGGGCGGCAACGGCGACCGCCGTCTCCGGATCGTCGAGATCCCAGCCCAGGTAGGAGCCGTTCAGGATCGCAAGGCATGCGAAAATCAGCACCACTGCCACGCAGGCCGCGACGAGGATGCCGCGAAATGCCCTGCGGCGTGCCTCGCTCTGCCGCGCGAGCTGGAGGTTGACGACCTCGAGCTTCGCGGACAGGGCTTCCAGCCCGTCCGCTTTCGGTGCCGGGGCGGATTCTCCCAGCAATTCGCTCACGGGGATCTCCGTCGCTTCCGAGAGGGCGATCAGCAGGTCGGCGTCGGGCACGGAGAGCCCCCGCTCCCACTTGGAGACGGTCTGGCGCACCACGTTCAGCTTCGCGGCGAGCTCCTCCTGCGAGAGTCCTTTCGCCTCCCTGGCCGTCTTAATGTTCGCGCTCAGCATAGGGGTCCGCCTTTCTTCCGATTGCTGCTTTTCCTTCCCTATTTTTGCCGCTACCTGCCCGTTGCCGCAAGCAACGCTCGTTAACGTGCATGCGCATAGCGCTACTAGAACCGTGGGTTTTCGATTTCTATCGGCGGGAGGAAGGCCGCTGCCTAACGAAGAGGCCGCTAACCGTTCCGCAAATTGCCTTCCCTTGTTTTCCGGGAGGGCATTCGTCTTGTTGATGATGCCAAGTTTACTTGGTATTATCAGGATCGGTGATGAAAAGAAAACTTGGCAATATGGGGGATTCATGGAAAAGGAAGAGATCTTGGCGAGAAGCCGGGAGGAGAACGGAGGCAGGGATTTCTACGGGCAGGAGGTGGAGAAGCAGGGCAACGGCGCCGCAGGGATCGCGATGGCGGCTCTCGCGACTGCGTTCTTCCTTATCCAGCTCGCCGCAGGCGGAGGGATGAACTGGGGGCTGTACGCCATAGTGTTCTGCCGTCCTGCGGTTTTGGCCTGGGCGAAGTGGGCGAAGCTGAGGGAGGGCAGGCAGCTTTCTTTGGCCCTGGCGTGCACTGCCGGGGTCGCGCTGTTCTCCATCTGCCATGTCTACGTTCTCTTGGGCGGGGAATAACCGGGGCGGTATGGAAGTGGACAGCAGGCTCGTACTGAAAAACCGGCTGAAGGACGCCCGAGCGGAAAAGGGCCTCTCCCAAGCCCAGCTCGCCGATATGGTCGGGGTTTCCCGCAACACCATAAGCTCCATAGAGACGGGGCAGTTCGGTCCGACCGCGAAGCTGGCGCTCATCCTCTGCATCGCCTTGGACAAGAAGTTCGAGGACCTTTTCTATTTCGAGTGACGGCTTCCGCCGTCCTCCGGCACCGCCGAGCCCCGGGGCAATCGGAGAATCGCCGATGTCAGGGAACGGTGGGGCGGTCGCGGGCAAACGCCTGGGGCGGGGCGAGAAGAAGCCGGGGCGGCCCTCGAAGGAAGGGCCGTCCCGGCCTTTGCCCCGGCGTCCCGTCGCGCCTTCCCGAAGCTAGCTCAGATACGTTTCAAGCACGTCGACCAGGAAATCCGTCGCGCCCGGACCGGCTGCCCCGTCGTAGTAGGCGCGGAAGCGCTCGTCCTCGAGGTATATTCGCGCAAGCCCCAGATGGGCCTGCTTGCTGTAGGCGGCGTCGCCCCAGTGGGCCCGGATCCGGCGCTCGTGCATCCGCGCGAGCTCGCGCGCCTCGGCGCCGCCCGCGTCCCCTGATGCCATCGTCAGGCGCAGCTGGACCTTGATGGAGTCCTCGAGCAGGTCCTTGGCGTTCCATTCATCCTTCGATAGCGCCATCATCCGCTCATTCGACGCGTCGATGGCGTCCTCTCCGTAGAGCCGGCGGGCTTCCTGCCCGTACGCTTTCTCGAAATCCTCGAGCTTTTTCTTCTTGAGCTCGTCGAACGCGGTCTTGCTGTCCATACCCTTCATCCTTTCGATTTCGGCTATCGCCTTCTCCGTCCGGGCGATGGCCTCTTCCAGGGACTTCTCCTGCTGCAGCAGGGAGCGGAGGTGCGAGTCGAGGGACGCGAGGACGTCGGCGCCCGGGTCTTCGAGCAGGCGGCGGATGGTCGGGAGCGGCAGTCCGCACGCCCTCATGGCGATGATATGCGCGAGCCGCCTCGCGTCCTGCTCGCGGTAGACGCGGTAGTTCGAGCCCGTCCTCGAGGGATGGAGGAGCCCTTCGTCCTCGTAGTGCCTCAGGGTGCGGGCGCTCACCCCCGCGAGCTTCGCGAGTTGGCCGATGGTGTAGGCATGGCCGCCTCTGTCACGATTTCCCTGCATTCCTTGCACCTCCTATGGACATGATGGGGGTTGACGCGACGAGAGGGTCAATGCTTTTCCGCCACGCCTTATTTCGGGACGCTTCGACCTATTCTCCTATATCTTGCCATATAATAAGAACAGATGTTCGTATTATTCAGGAGAGAATAGGCAATGGTGATTCCGAAAAGGAAGTCTCTGGCAGGCACTTGCGGCATTCCGAGGGAACCCGATCGCGTCTACGTGAAGACCTTCGACGAGGACGGGCTTGCGAGGGTGTATTCCCCCGACGCCGTTCCCAAGAGGATATCAGCTCCTCGCCTAGGAACCTGGGACATCCAGGCGTCCTCGTCCCGCAGGGAGTTCGGACGCGAGATATTCGGGAACCTGTGCGTCCACGTTTGCGTGACGGTGAGGGGGAGGCAGCGCGACCTCTGGTGGGAGCATGGCGACTGGTTCGTTTCCAAAGGCGCATGCCTTCCGCATCGCTGAGCTCGGGGCCCAGTTATGAGGAAGGCTAATTCTGGGATGGAATAGAAGGGAGTGTCGGATGATCTACATTGACGACATGCGGTTCAAAGGAATCGACTTTTCTTTCGGGTTCGACGGAGGGAACCTCGAGCTTGTCCCTTGCACCGGGGAGGTCGATAAAGCCCGGCGCTTGACCATGAGGAAGCTCGAATCCGCCTGGGCGTTTCCGGGGGATCCCATTTTCTTCGAAGAAGAGTTCTTCGTTCTCTGTCCGCGCAACAGCGGTCTTCATCTCGTCGTCTTTCCCGATTGCGACCAGTTTATTCCGACGAACTACCAAAAGGGCGCCATCCACGTGAGCATCGGCTCGTATTTCGAAATCAACCCGGAAGCCAAGATGGCCGGGATGCGTTTCAGGTCCAAGCACTTGGGGAAGTGCTATGACGACAGGGAGCCTGTAAAGGCAGGCGTTGATTTCCGGGCGGGAACGATTTCGGCCGAGGCCGTTCCGACCGTCCCTCGCGGTTTCGAATTCGCTTTCCAGGGGGCCACGATAAGCGCGAGGCTTTTCCATGAGCGCAAGGTTACCATGAAAGCCGGCGTGCCCCCCGTGACGATCAACGCCGTCCTACAGCTCGAGTTCGGGAGGACGGACGATTACGGTTTCGCTCGCGGGCTGATCGAGGTGGCGCGCAATGTGCTCCGATACTGCCTCCAAACCTCCGACGCCGAATTCGACTCGATCGAGCTGAGGGGGCCTCGATCCGTTCATAAGGCGTATCCCCCATTCGATGAGGTCGGGAGCAGCACGGGAAGAATCGGCATCGCCCAGATGAGCGAATGCCATGGCGAGGAGATAAGGCCCGTATTCCATATTCCCTTGGGGGAGTTCGAGAAGCTTGATGCCGGCATGTTCCAGCTTATCGCCGACGGCGATCTGTCCATGGGGCATCTCGTTGCGGACGAGAAGCGGAATATCTGGGACGATGCGAGGTGCATACTTCTTGCCGCCTCCTTCGACTACGAAGTGGATAAGTTGTATTCCAAAGGGATTTACCATAGCCCTAAAACTCTTGACGCCCGACAATTGATTGTCGAATACATCGACAAGGCTGTAGAGGCGGCGCAAACGAAGAAAGTTAGGGATAAGGCACGAGATATCGCGAAGTTGCTTAAGAGGGTCGTTGAAAGCGACTCCTTTTCCAGCAGGTTGCTCCAGCTGTACAAAGACCATCAGAATGTCCTGGAGTCGATACGACCCGACCTGGATGGGAAGGACGGTTTCAACGGGATGTCACAGAGGGTGGGGAGGCTGAGAAACGCCCTCGCGCACGGCGATTTGTCCGTTTCCGCCGACATGATGGACTTGGACGACATGATCGCTCTGGAGAAGATCGTCTTGGCTGTCCAGATGCTCCGGATGGGATTGAATGATGAAGAAGCGATCAAGGCAATCGAGACGGCTTGCGAGCGGTGAAGCGCCGAATCTGCGACTTTCTACGTGCGGGTGGGCGCGGTAATGCGGAGGGTCGGTTCGGTGAAGAATCTCAACCGGTCGGGTTTATACTGATTTGGAGCTGTTTTACGTGCGAAAGGTGGGATTCATGGAAAAGAAGACGGTATTCGTTGCGTTTGCAATTGAGGACGAACGCCAACGCGATTTTCTGAAGGGTCAGTCGCTCAATACGAAGTCGCCCTTTGAGTACATCGATATGTCGGTCAAGGAGCCGTATGCAACCGCTTGGAAGGAAAAGGTCCGCACTCGCATTAAACGCTCTGATGGCGTAATCGCGCTCGTAAGTAAGAACTCATTGAGCTCAAGTGGAGAAAAGTGGGAAATCGGCTGCGCACGCGAGGAGGGGAAGAAGGTGCTGGGAATCTGGGCGTATAGCGATGACCGAACGAATCTCCCCGGTGTACGCACGGTTTCGTGGACCTGGAGCCATATCGAAGATTTCATCGACAGTCTGTAGGAGCTGGACGATGAACAGGATGGCCCTTGTAGTCGGAGTTAACTACTATTCTGACAAGCGCATACATAATCTTTCGGGTTGCGTGAACGATGCCAAGGAGGTCGCGCGCCTCCTCGAGCGCAACGGGGATTCCTCTCGAAGCAGAAACTTTGACTGCAAGGAGCTGTATGCAACCGATCCGGACCATGTCGTGAATCGCGCCGTGATCAAAGACGAGGCACGCAGGCTGTTTCAGTCAAAAGTTGAAATAGCGCTTTTTTACTTTTCTGGACACGGGTATGTCGAGTCAACCGGCGGGTTTATCAATGGATCTGATTCCACTCGGGGAGACGAGGGGCTCTCCCTGAGGGAGCTCGCTGATCTGGCGAACGGTTCGAGCGCCCGCCACAGAATCGTTATCCTTGATAGCTGCTATTCGGGGGCGGCGGGATCGATTGCAGGCATGGAGAACCATGCCGCGATCGCGGAGGGCGTCACCATCCTTACCGCCTCGCGAAGCGATCAGCCCTCGCTTGAGCACGAGGGACATGGCGTTTTTACAAGTCTTCTCATAAACGCTCTAGAGGGTGCTGCGGCGAACCTGACAGGCAGCATCACGCCGGGCAGCGTGTATGCGCATATCGATCAATCGCTTGGCATGTGGGACCAAAGACCTGTTTTCAAAACGAACACGGACAGCTTCGTGTCGCTGCGCGAAGTCGATCCTGCAATCTCGCTCGATGATTTGCGGGAGTTGAAAAAGCTCTTCCCAGCAGAGGACTATGAATACAGACTGGATCCGTCATATGAGCCAAGGGACGAGGGGAGAACAGACGCTATGCCCCCAGCAGAGCCCAGGAACAACCGGGTGTTCGCTCTGCTCCAGAAATACAATCGGCATGGTCTTCTGGTTCCGGTTGGTGCCGAACATATGTGGAACGCGGCGATGGAGAGCAAGTCCTGCCGGCTGACGCTCCTCGGCAAGCATTATCGAAGACTTGCGGTCCAAGGCCTGCTTTGACTCGTTGATTAACGAGGCTTTCAGCGATTATGCTCAAACTTTAGGGCTTGCGGCAAGAGGCCGGATAATGCTCAAGCCGTTTGGCGCTCATCGAGGGACTTTAGCTTCTCGATGAGCGCCTTCGTCAGTTCCTCGTCTTGGATGAGGCCTATGCCGAAGCGCTTCTTTCTCTCGTACTGGAGGGATGCGCCGATGTAGTACGCGGTCGCACTGTCGAGAATGAGGAAGCGGTCGTGGAGCGTTCTGGTGTGGCGGACGGTGAGCTGCGGGTACTGAGCGTTGAACACGTCGGCATCGCCTTGCGTGAGCCGGTTGCCGGAGGAGGGGTCGCTCACCTATCGAGATGGGGCGGAATAAACCCCATACCCTTGCGGAATGATCGGCATAAGTCCAGTCATACCGATCAGACGAAGCTGATCTCAAGCTTTCTGCCGAGTCCTCGCGCTATCTTCTCAAGGGTTGCCACGGAAGGGTTGCCGTTGCCGTTCTCGAGCCGGCAGAGGTTGGAGGCCTTCATCCCGCAGCGCTCGGCTAGTTCCTGCTGGGTGAGCCCTTCTTCCATCCTCGCCTCCACGATCTGGCGCATCACGTCGCGTTCCGCGGACTGCTCCTCCCATTCCCGGGCGAACCCCTCGTCCTGGAGGGACCTCCCCAGGTGCTTCCTGAAATCACTCATTTCTCGACCTCCAGTCCTCGCGTATCCTCTTCGCCCGCTCGATTTCCCTCGCGGGGGTCTTCTGCGTCTTCTTGACGAAGCCGTGGGTGAGCACGATCTCCCCTCCGGCGACGAAGAAGTAGAGAATCCGCGTGATGTCGCTTCCCTGCACGGTCCTCAGCTCGAATATCCCGTCGTCGAGATGCTTGGAGAACGGCATCCCCAGGGCGGGCCCGTGCTCCTCCAGCAGCTCGAGCCTTCCGAAGACCTTCGCCCTCATCTTCGCGGGCAGGCCGTCGATGAACTCCTCGACGGGGCGCCTGCCCCTGGCGTCCTCGTAGTAGTTGACCGCGTACATCAAGGCTCCTTCTAATCTTATCAAATATGATAATTGCAGGCAATCGGACCGAGGTCACTCGCCGCCCAGCAGCTCGCCGATCTCGTCGGCCGCCTCGCGGTCGTTCTGCTCGATGGCATGCGCGTAGATGTCCATGGTGAGCGCCGCGGTGCTGTGGCCGAGCCTGTTCTGTACGGTCTTGATGTCCGCCCCGTTGCTTATGAGGAGCGTTGCCTGGGTGTGCCGGAGCTCGTGGAACTTCAGGCCCTCGTAGCCCGTCCTCTTGATGCGGGGGATTCCGCGCGAGTCAACGTACCTGATCGCGCGCCCCTGCTCGCCGAAGCCGTTCTCCACGCAGAACTCGCGGAACCACCTCCCGAAGATGTTCGGGTCGTAGTATCCCCCGTAGACGTTGGTGACGACGGGGCTCTTCTCCGTCTGCAGGATCGCGATAGCGTCGGTGTCCTCGCCGTCGAGCCTGCGCTTCCTGTTCTCGAGCTCGATCCTCTGCGTCCGCTTCCACTCCTCTAGGTACGCGACGATCTCGCTGTCGAGGGATATCCAGCGCTTGCTCTTTTTGCTTTTGGGGTCCCGCGGGACCTTGTCGCACGCGTACTGCTGCGCCACGTAGAGCTTGCGCTTGTCGAAGTGGACGTGCTCCCAGGTGAGGCCGAGCACCTCTCCGCGCCTCATGCCCGTGTGCAGGGCGAGCAGCACCGCGCAGTGCGGGGCGCTCGCCGGGAGTCCGAGAATGATGGAGTTGAGCCTCTGCGCCTCGTCGACCGTGAGGCTGTGCCTCTCCTTGGGCTTTGGCCTGGGGATGGATATGGGGGAGCAGGGGTTCTTGGCGACGAGTCCGTCGTCGACCGCCTGGTTCATGATCTGGGAGAGCTTCTGGTGGATGCGGTGGAGCCTGCTCTCGGTCGCGCCCTCCTTGCGCATCCTGGAGTAGGCGTTCCTCAAGGTGAAGGTGTCGAGGTCCTGCAGGCGGTACGCCCCGAAAAACGAGGATATCCACTTGACCTCGTAGGACTCCCTGTTCCATGCGAGCGGGCTCCTGAACTCGTGCTCGCGCTCCTCGTGGAACCGGGCGGCGTAGTCCCCGACGGTAATGTCGCTCGGCTTTATGGCTGAGGGGTCCATGAGCTCGGCGTGATAATCCATCAGCGCCTTGGCCGCCTCCGACTTGGTGCCGTGCACGGTGCGGCTGGGCGACTTCCTGTACTTGCCCGTTACGGGGTCCTTGCCGAGCGAGACCCTGATGCGCCACGTGTTCTTCTTGCCCGTCTTCTCGATCGATCCTATGCCGGATAATGAGCTTCTTCCTGACATCGTCTGCCCTTTCCCTTCTCGTCCTCGTGGGAAAGAGGACCGCCGTTCGAGACGCCCCTTGTCAAGCGTCTGATACGGTCTTCTTTTCCCGTCTTCGGTAACAGTACAGAAACGTACTGTTTTGGGCAAATTTGGGCAAATTATGGGCGAAAATGCTGAAACATCCTGAAGCATCATGGCTATCAGGATTTTTTGACGGGATTTTGACCTGCGGAAATAGGGAAAAATGAAACAATCTGGTCACTAACAGGATGTTCTCATAACCCGAAGGTCGTAGGTTCAAATCCTGCCCCCGCGACCAAAATGTATCGCCTGAACTGGTAAAACAGTTCAGGCGTTTTCTTTTGTCTGTCGCTCTAAACGGACTACCGTGTAGGTATCCGTGTATGTATCAGCAAAAAGAGTAAATCTTGCTGGTAGGCGGTTAGCTCCTGCGTTTCGCCATCGCGTCCCTCAAAGCCCTAAGCACCTCTATCGCCACGGGCAGCTCGTCCGCCTCGAACGAGTCCAGTATTTCCAGCACTTCGGCGGAGAACGCGGCTTTGTCCCGCCGCGGCGCGTCGGACAGCAGCGCGTCCGTGCCGACCGAAAGCTCGTCGGCGATCTTCGCCAGCACGGGCAGGCTCAGCTTCGTGTTCCCGGTTTCGATGTGGCTCATATGCGTGACGGAGATGCCGACCCTTCCTGCCAGCGCCTCCTGCGACAGCCCGCACGCCTTGCGGTACCGCCGTATGCGCTGCCCTATTTCGAAGTATCTCATGCAATCACCGCCCATCTGAACCAAGTCATCTTGAATCGTATGGGCGTTTCTTCTTGGTTATAATAATCTGTATAGGCTGAAATATGCCTATATAATTCAAGTTTGAACATGACCGCAGCATTGCTGCGGCGAGTGCGCTTGCAAGCGGCTCCATGGCCACAAAGCCGAGAAGCAAAGGAGATCGACATGGGAGAGCAAACGGGGGACTTGCTGGCGGGGGTCACGACCGCACACGACCTGATGCACCGCGTGGTGGGACTGCAGAACCGAATCAACCAGCTGACCACGCAATTCGCGGCAAAGAAGGAGAAGAAGACGAAGCGGCATCCCCTGCTGTACGCGATCCTGGGCTTCCTTATCGCGTTCACGCTCATCACGAGCACGCCGCTCAAAGCCATCACGTACCCCATCACCATCCCGTTCTTTGCGGCAGGGGGGATGGAGCTTCAGGTGATGATTTGGAACGTCGCGAACCTCATCATCTCTGCCATCATCGGCGCAGTTCTGTACAAGGTCATCGCCAAGACGGCGGACAAGAGCCGCGCCCAGCGAAACGCCGCCATCGACCAGAGCAACGCGCAGGTCGAGGCGAACAACCAAGCCTTGGCGCAGAACATCGAGCAGACCAAGCAGGAGATCTTCGCCGTGCAGCAGCGTTGGGCTGCGGAGGTCGCGCCGTGGTACCCGATGGACTACGACAACATCGCCGCCGTGGATTTCTTCCTCTCCGCCGTGCGCAACCACCGCGCGACCACCGTTCAGGAGATGGTCAACCTCTACGAGACCGAGATGCACCAGCGCCGCATGGAGGCCGGACAGCAGCAGATGCTCAACCAGCAGCGCATCGGCAACATGCTCCAGATCGGCAACCTCATGATGCAGGGGCAGATTCTCAACCAGGCCCAGCAGATCAACGCCAACACCGCAAGCGCGAGCGACAATCTCGACTGGATAACCCAGCGGATGGGAAGGCGCAGCGGGCTGTAGCTGGCAGATTCCGCGGGTTGCGGCGATGATGCTGCGTCCCGTGGTGCCAACTGGCGTACGTTTCGACGCATCGGACAATGGCCGGAAACACATTCGCCGTAGCGAATAATAGAGGCTCAAGAAGAAGGAGAAGAGACGATGAAGCAGTACACGAGAAGAGAAGCGTTGAAGCTCTTCAGCATCGGAACGGTTGCCGTGGCGGGTTTCGGTCTTGTTGGATGCAGCAGCTCCGGCGAGAGCATTAAAAATGCGAGCGAACCCGTGCCTGCGTCGCAGGCATTCTCGCAGGAGGGCGTTTGGATGCAGTACGACGGCGACGAGCAGATTGGCAAGGATGTTGCCATCGAGCGCATCTTCGTGTTCGACGGCAGCGGCAACGTGGCGGTTTACCAGTGCGACGGCGCAACCTTCGGCGATCTGAACGGCCTTTCCAACGAGCAGATAATCGAGCTTGCCAAGGAACAGGACAAGGCCGTCTTCGATGCCGCGAAGCAGTCCGCCACCGACAGCGCTTCGGAGATAATCCAGAAGTGGCAGGACGCCTACTCCACGTTGAACGGCGAGCGAAGCGCGGGAACCTACGACACGGTTCTCCAGGGAGACTCCCCTGACAATTACGGAGCCGACGAGCTGTCTTTCATTGTCTCTGCTTACGACACGGCGCTTTCCAACCTCCAAGGGATGATTGCCAACGCCGAAGAGGGACAAGAAGCGAACGAGGCGGCGGAGTATTCGGAGCCGCAGTCGAAGCCCTACACGCTTTCGATGACCACGGACGGCTCGGGCAACAGCGCTGCGTCGGAAAGCCTTGATTTTACGTACACGTTCCTTAACTTCTACGTCCCAAGAGATGAGTTCGAGCTTGACGATGATCTTGGGGTGATGAATCTCGGCGAAGCCCCCTACGAGATAGAGGGTGCAGGGGAAATTCTCATGGACTCCGAGGATTCCATCGGGCTGTACTCGCCCAACTACTCGACTACGCAGACGGTCTACGACACCACCTTCGGCGGATATTCTGGCCTCGCCACCGTCGTGAGCGAGGGGCACGCGGGCTTCATGTGGGACACCCCCGACACCGAGGGAATCGAGGTGGACTAGATGAGCGGCATCGTTGATCAAATGCGCGTCCGCGCTCCGTATGCCGTTGCGCTGGCTGCTGCGGTGGCAGCGTGCCTTGCGGCGGCCCTGCTGCTGGGCGGGTGCTCGTCTGCGCCGCAGGAGAGCGCCGAGCCCGAGCAGCCCGCGATCGAGACCGTGGACGTGGCGCTGAACGTGACCGCCGACGCGGGCTGGGATGGGAATTCCACGCCTGCCATTGCGCACATCCTCGGCGACGGTGTGAACGTCTACCACGCCATCGCCGCCGGCGAAGAGGGCAATGCGGGCACCTCGACCATCGCGCTGGCCGCGGGCAGCTACAAGATCTCGCTCATCAGCCCCGTGAACGCTGACGGCTCGGCCTACCAGGTGGGCGAGATGCAGGAGTTCGAGGTGGCGACGAATGCTGAAGAGGCCCCTTCCGTGGAGTGCCCTCTGACGCAGATCCCTGCCGACCAGGTGACCGACGAGCTTTTGCAGGGCATCGTTGACGAGGTGAAGGAGGCCATCGAAAGCGGCGACGAGACGCTGAAGGGCGACGCGGGCCAGGGCGTGTTGGACAAGCTGGAGCAGAACGTGGCCGCCAACCCGAACGTCTCCGACGAGACGAAGGACGAAGCCGCCAAGGTGGAAGAGGAAGTGGATGTGAACGGCGAGGCTGCGTCCACGACGCCTTCGGGCGGCGACGCGGTCGGCACGGGCGGCTCCGCCGGCGGCTCGGGTGGCGGCCAGGCGGCCGCGCACGAGCACAGCTGGAAGGACCACACCGCTACGCGACAGGTGTGGGTGGAAAACTGGGTGACGGTGCCCGACTACGAGACGCAGACGATCTACGGGGCGCGTTTCTACGTTCCCACCGGCACTCCCGGCGAATACATCGCCAACGGCCCTACCTACTGGTTCGAGAACGGCTTCACACAAGACGATCTCAAGGCTGTCATCGCGAACGCCCTGAGGAACGCCGATGAGAACGGCCTGTACAACGGTGTGTACTACGGAAACTACCAGAACGTCTCCAAGACATCGACCGTGCAGGTCGGCTCCCACCAGGAAGACCAGGGCTGGTACGAGACCGAAACCTACGTGGACTACCAGTACTGCAACTGCGGAGCCACGCGTTAGCACCGTGCGCTGAAGCTACAAACGCCTCGCATCGCCAAGAGCCGCACCCACCAGGTGCGGCCCTTTCTGCAAACGCCAGCGCATCTGCGGCGCTTCGTCCTGCGGCGATGGCAGCGCTCCTTGCCGCCCCGCCGAGCGCCCTGCGCCCCGTCGCGTGCCTCGTCTCTCTCCTTCGCGCCCCCTACCGCTGGCGTGTGGGTTTCCGCCGGTGCTTTCGGGCGCGGCCAGGCGGGAATGCTATCATGACGGGAATCATCGAATTCTTTTCCGGGAGACAGGTGGGCTGCCATGCTGCTGTGCGCGCAATACATTCTTCCCGTTACCGCCGAGCCTATCCAGCGCGGCGCCGTCCTCGTGCGCGACGGGCGCATCCGCGACATCGGCCCGGCCGACATGCTGAAGGTCCGCTACCCCGACGAAGAGGTGCGCGATTTCGGCATGGCGGCGCTCATGCCCGGCTTCGTGGACCTGCACACCCACCTGGAGAACTCCGTCATGCGCGGCATCGTCCACGACGTGCCCTACACCACCTGGGTGCGCTCCATCTTGGAGAAGAGCGCGCTGATGGAGGTGGGCGACTGGTACGACTCCGCCATCCTCGGCTGCCTGGAGGCGCTTTCCAGCGGCATCACCTGCATCGCCGACATCACGGTCACCGGCGCGGCTTGCACCGCCGTGCAGAAGGTGGGCCTGCGCAGCGTCATCTACCGCGAGGTGGGCGCCATGGACCAGCGCCGCGTCGATTTCGCCATGCGCGTGGCGGAAAACGACATCGCCCACTGGAGCGCCGAGGTCGATTCCGACCGCGTGAGCATCGGCATTGCGCCGGCGGCCATCTACACCTGCCATCCCGTCGTGTTCTCGAAGGTGAGCGCGTTCGCCCGCAAGGAGAACCTGCCGGTGGCCATGCACCTGGCCGGCAGCTACGAGGAGTACCAGTTCGTGAAGCGCGGCTCGTCGCCGTTTGCCGTGCACACCATGGGCTCCAAGCGCGGCTACGTGGAGGTGCCGCCGTGGCTGCCCACCGGCGTGTCGCCCATTCGCTACGCGCTGAACTGGGGCGCGTTCGAGTCGGACAACGTCATGGCCATCCACTGCATCCATGTGGACGACGGCGACATCCGCAAGCTGAAGGAATACGACGTGGCCGTGGCAAGCTGCCCGCGCTGCAGCGCCCAGCTGGGCATGGGCGTCTCGCCCATCAGCGAGTTCTTGCGCGCCGACCTGCGCTTCGGCCTGGGCACCGATTCCCCCGCCGCCACCGACTCCATCGACATGCTCACCGAGATGCGCCTGGGCATGCTCATGCAGCGCGCCGCGAACCGCACCACCTTCCTGGACTCGGCCACCATGCTGGAAACCGCCACCATCGGCGGCGCTCGCGCGCTGAAGCTGGACGACCAGATCGGCTCGCTGGACGTGGGCAAGCGCGCCGACATCGTGGCGATGGACCTGTCGGGTTCGCACCAGACGCCCACCACCGACCCCGTGTCGGCCGTGGTGAACACCTGCAACGGCGCCGACGTGCTGATGACGATGGTCGGCGGCAAGGTGCTATACGAGAAGAGCCGCTGGGACGTGGGCGTGGATGTGGCGCGCACCATTGCGCGCACCATCGAGATCCGCGGCAAGCTGCGCAAATAGTGAAAGCCAGGGGAGTGCCAGATGAGCCGGAAATCGGGCGTTAAGCAGCAGAAGATGACGCCGAAGCAGAAGGCGGAGCGCATCCGCGCCGCCCAGGAGCGCGAGGCGCGGGCGAAGGCGGAGCGCGAGCGCTCGGCGAAGATGAAGCGCGTGTTCACCGTCGTGGTGTGCGTGATCTTGGTGCTGGCGCTGTTCATTCCCACGATGGCGCTGTCGGTGCTGGGCGGGAACTAGGCCGGGCGAACGCTGCGGGCGGGCGCCCGCGCGTTCGGCTGTCCGGCGACGCTGGCCTTGGCGCCGCGATGCCGCAACGCTGCGGGCGGGCGGTTCGCGCGCCTTCCCATGCTCCTTACGGGAATTTGATATGCGGTTGCTTGTTGGAGGGCGCTGCGGCGCGTTGCCGGGAAAGACGATGTGCTAGTATGAGCGTTCGTGCGCATGCGTGCGCCGCAAGCAGTGCATCCTAAGCGAAGGGGTTTGCCTTGTTCGGCATAGGCGGATTCGAATTCTTCCTCATCCTGATATTCGGGTTCCTCATCGTGGGGCCCGATCGGCTGCCGGCCATGGCCAAGACGCTCGGCAAGGCCATCAACAAGTTCCGCAGCGCCCAGGACGAGATGAACAAGGTCATCAAGACCGAAGTGTACGACCCGAACTCCAAGGAACCGTTCAAGAACCCGCTGGAGGTCATCGAGAAGATAGGTTCGGCGGACAAGGGCTCCGCGGCGTCGGGGAAGGCGTCATCGCCCGCTTCGTCGACGGCGGGCTCCTCGTCGGCGGCGAAGAGCTCCGCTGCGGGAGACCGCCGCGAAAGCTTCTCCGAGCGCAAGGCGCGCTACGAGAAGGAGCGCGCGGCCAAGCGCGCCGCCGATGCCGAGAAGGCCAAGCAGGAAGCCATCAAGGCTGCGGCCGAGAAGACGCCCGTGAAGCCCGCTTCCGAGGGCGCCGCTTCCGCTGCTGCTGGCACGACCGCCGCCGCTGCGAAGGCCGCTTCGGCCAAGCCCGCTGCCGCGAAGAAGCCGGCCGCTTCCGCCAAAGCCAAGTCCGCCGCCGACGGCGCTTCCGACGCCGCCGCGAAGCCCGCTGCCAAGCGCACCGCCGCGGCCAAGAAGAAGGGCCCCGTGGCCTCCGCAAAGACCGAGGAAGAGAAAGCCGCCGCACGTTCCGCCGCCGCCAAGAAGGCCGCGGCCACCCGCGCTGCGAACCGCAAGAAGAAAGCCGAGGAGGAAGCCGCCCGCAAAGCCGCTGAGGCTGCGGCCGCTGCCGACGCCTCGAACCCGACCGCCGAGAAGGGGGAGTAACCCATGCCTATCGGACCGGCGCGCATGCCCCTTTTCGACCATCTGGGCGAGCTGCGCATGCGCCTCGTGCGCATCGTCACCTGCCTGTTCATCGGCGTGGTGGTTTTCTACTGGGCGGCGCCCACCATCATCCAGTTCCTGCTTCTGCCCATCGCGGAGTTCCTGCCGCAGGGCGCCAACGGCCAGGCGGTGCTGACGGCCATCGACCCGTTCGAGTCGTTCGCCACCAGCTTCAAGGTGGCGCTGTGGGCGTCGGCGGTCACTTGCTCGCCGGTGATCCTCTGGCAGATCCTGGCGTTCTTCCTGCCAGCGCTCAAGCCCAAAGAGCGCAAGTGGTTCATGCCGGCGTTCGCCGCCGCGGTGATCCTGTTCATCATCGGCACCGTGTTCTGCTACCTGGTCATCCTGGACCCGGCGTTCCAGTGGCTTTCCAGCCAGGTGACCGGTTGGGCGCAGAACCTGCCGCGCGCGAGCAGCTACGTTGACACCATCATCAAGTTCGAGCTGGGCTTCGGCTTCGCCTTCGAGCTGCCGCTGGTGGTGTTCTTCCTGGCCGTGTTCGACATCGTGCCGTACAAGAAGCTGCGCGGCAGCTGGCGCGTGGTGTACATCGTGCTGATGGTCATCGCCGCCATGATCACGCCCGATGCGTCGCCGGTCACCATGATGCTGCTGTTCGCAGCCATGATCGTCCTGTACGAGGGCAGCCTGCTGATCTCGCGCATCGTTCTGGCGCGCAAGATCAAGCGCCAAGCCGCCGAAGAAGCCGAGGAAGACTAGCCGACCGCGCCGCCGCCCGGCATCCTGTGCCAGCCGCCCGCGCGGCGGTTGCCGTCCGCGCGCGTTGCCCTACTATGGGCGGGAGCGAAGGAAAGGGGCAGCATGCACGAGCTGGGCATCATGACGGGCGTGATGGATGCCGTCACGAAATCGGCCGAGGAAGCCGGCGCCGACAAGGTTCTGAAGATCACGCTCTCCGTGGGCGAGATGACCGAGTGCATCCAGGATGCGCTCGTGTTCGCGTTCGAGGCGCTGTCCGAAGGGACGCTGTGCGAGGGCGCCGAGCTGGTCATCAACATGATCACGCCGAAGAGCCGTTGCTTGGAATGCGGAGCGGAGTTCGAGCACGACCGCTTCCACATGTTCTGCCCCGAATGCGACAGCTTCGCCACGCAGCTGATAGCGGGGCGCGAGCTGCAGATCGACTCGATAGAGGTGGACATCCCGGACTGATGCGCCGCCCGCGCCGCGGCGCGCTGCAGCTTTGAGCCGCTGCGTTGCGCCGCGCGCCGCCCGACGCACGTTCCGCCCGCCATCGCTTCGTTGAAAGGGAACGCAATGCAAATCGACATGAAGCAGCCCATCCTGCAGAAGAACGACGCCATCGCCGCCGAGCTGCGGCAGCGTTTCGCCGAGAACCGCGTGTTCGTGGTGGACCTTTTGGCCAGCCCCGGCTCCGGCAAGACGTCCACCATTCTGGCGACCATCGACGCGCTGCGCGACGAGTTCAACATCGCCGTCATCGAGGGCGACATCGCCAGCAGTGTGGACGCGGAGAAGATCAAGGCCCAGGGCACCGCGGCCGTGCAGATCAACACCGGCGGGGCGTGCCATCTGGAAAGCGCCATGATCAAGCGCGCGGTGGACGTGCTGGATTTGGAGCGGCTGGACCTCATCATCATCGAGAACGTGGGCAACCTGGTGTGCCCCACCGACTTCGATCTGGGCGAGAACCTGAAGGTGATGATCCTGTCGGTGCCGGAGGGCGACGACAAGCCGCTGAAGTACCCCGGCGTGTTCCAGGTGGCGCAGGCCATCATCCTGAACAAGGTGGACACGCTGCCCGTGTTCAACTTCGACCGCGCCAAGTTCGAGGAGTCGGTGCATCAGCTGAACCCGCAGGCCCCGCTGTTCCCCATTGCCGCCACCAATGGCGAAGGCGTCCAGGAATGGGCCGGTTGGCTGGCAGATAAGATTCGCGCTTTGTAGTTGCGCCGTTCTGTCGAACGGCGCAACGGGCCGACGCTGCGCGGGGCCCTGGCGGCACAGCTGGCGCTCCAAGGTTTCCTCACGGCCCGAAGGCCGCTTCGGAAACCTTTCACGCCATCTGCACTCGCCAGAGCCCCGCTCGCTGACTTTGGGTTCTGCTTGGGAGTTCCTTATGCCGCCTTTGGCGGCATTCGCAGCTCCGAAAAGGGTGGCCTGTCGGCAGACCCCCGCTCTATCACAAGCCGTCCTTCCTGTGGAGGGCGGCTTTTTTCGTGTGCGGGATCTGCGCCGCCACCGCGCCATAGTTGCTCCGACATTATCTGCGACATTTTACTCCGCCAAATGTCGCAGATAATGTCGCAGTGTCGCAGATAATGGCGGAGATCGCTTGCGCGGCTTGCGGTGTTAACCCGTTCGCAGCACAACGACGGTACAATCGGCTCAACGGAGAAAGGGTTGGATATGGATGCTTCGCAAAAATACGCGGCGTGCGTGGACGCGTTGGGGGAGTATGCGCGCGACGCGGGGTTCGACGAGGTGGTCATCGGGCTGTCGGGCGGCATTGACTCCAGCTTGGTGGCGGCCATGTGCGTCGACGCGTTCGGCGCGGCGCGGGTGCACGGGGTGCTGCTGCCGGGGCCGTACTCCACCGACCATTCCGTCAGCGACGCGGAAGAGCTGGCCGCGCGCCTGGGCATCGAAACCTTCATCGTGTCCATCCGCGAGCCTTACGAGGCGTTCGCCCGTGCGCTGGCGCCGGCGTGCGGCGGGGCGCTTGAGGGGCTGGCGTCCGAGAACACGCAGGCGCGGTGCCGGATGGTGTGCCTGATGGCGCTGTCGAACGCGCACGGCTGGATGCTGGTGAACACCGGCAACAAGAGCGAGGCCATGATGGGCTACTCCACGCTCTACGGCGACACCGCCGGCGCGTTCGCTCCGCTGGGCGGCCTGTACAAGACCGACGTGTACGCACTGTCGCGCTGGGCGAACGAGCAGGCGGAGCGCGAAGGCCGTCCCGCGCCCATTCCGCAGCATGTGCTGGAGAAGCCTCCCAGCGCCGAGCTTGCCCCGGGGCAGGAAGACGAGCGCAGCATGGGCATCGACTACCCCGAGTTGGACGCCATCCTGGAGGCGCATTTCGAGCATGGGATGGACGCCGACGCCGTGGCGGCGCAGGGCTTCGACCGCGAGCAGGTGGAGGCCGTGCTGCACCGGGCGCGCTCCTACGCGTTCAAGCGCGCGCTGGAGCCGCCGTTCCCGCAGGCGCGGTTCTACGCGTAGGGCGCGCACCTGCTCGTTTCCCGCCAATCCAAGATACCGCCGCTGGCGTATGGCGCGTCCGCGGCGGCTCGTTTACCATGGGCGCATGGATGAGTTCTTGAAACCCGGCAGAGCGATGAGCGCGCGCGACTGGGCCATCGACGCAGCGGTGGCCGTGGGCGTGTTCGCGGTGGCGTGCGTCCAACTGATGCTGACCGTCTCGTCCATCATCGTGCCCGACCTGGCGCTGCGGCAGTACCTGGGGCTCGTGAGCATCGTGCCGGACCCCGCCGCGTTCGCGGCGCTGGGCGTCATGACGCTGCCGCTGGTCCTGCGGCGCCGCTTCCCCTGGCCCACGATGGCGTGCGTGCTGGCGACGTACTGCGTGCTGCAGTCGGCGTTCAGCGGCTACGCGCTGTCAGCGGTGGGCGTGCTGGCGGCGGTGTTCACCATCGCGCTGGAGCGCAGCGCGGTGGAGGCGTTCGTTGGCGCAGCGCTGGCCGTGCTGGCGTCGCTGCTGTTCCCGGGCGCGTCGAGCACGCCCAGCCTGGCGTTTTTCCTGCAGGTGCAGAACCTGGGGCTCATCGCCGCCGCAGCGCTGGCCGGCTATGCGCTGCAGACCCACCGCGCCTACGTGCACGCAACCGAGCAGCGCGCCGCCGAGGCCGAGCGCACCCGCGAGGAAGAGGCGGCCCGGCGCGTGGAAGAGGAACGCGTGCGCATCGCGCGCGAGGTGCACGACATCACGGCCCACTCGCTGTCGGCGGTGAGCATCCAGACGGCGGCGGCCGAGCGCCTCATCGACCGCGACCCGGCGGCGGCGAAGGAGGCCATTGCGTCGGCGCGTGCCACGGCGAAAAGCGCGTTGGACGACATCCGCAGCATGATAGGCGTGCTGCGTCATGGCGACGTTCCGGCGGAAACCGCGCCGGCGGCGGGAACCGACCGGCTGGCCGACGTGGCGGCGTACCTGGAAAGCGCCGGGGTGGCCTGCCGTGTGGATGCGCGCCGCTACCGCCGCGCATCCGTTCCCGCGCACGTCGATCTGGCGCTGTACGCGCTGGCGCGCGAGGCGGCCACGAACATCGTGCGGCATGCAGGCGCGACGCATGCATCGTTCACGTTGCAGCTGGTGGAGGGCGCGGCGTGCCTGGCCGTGGAGGACGATGGCCGCGGCTGCGGCGTGCCGTTCGGGTCCGACGAGCTGCCGGCGTCTGCGGACGGCGTGGGCCACGGCGTCGCGGGCATGGCGGAGCGCGCGCGGCTTCTGGGCGGGGCGTTCCGCGCGGGTGACCGGCCGGAGGGCGGGTTCCGCGTGTGGGCGCGCATCCCCTTCGCAGCACCGGGGCCGGCGGCGGGTGCGCCGGTTGCGGATGAGGCTGCGGCTGCAGCGGGCGCCGCGCCGTCGGCATCCGCTTCTGCGCCGGCTGCGTCTGCTCCCACTGCCGCCCCATCGGAAGGAGGTCACTCCCATGTCTGATCTGCAGAACGCCCCCGTCCATCCCGCCGCGCCCGACGCCGCGCCGCTGCGCATCGTGGTGGCCGACGACCAGGACCTCGTGCGCAGCGGGTTCCGTCTCATCCTGCAGTCGTACGAGGGCATCAAGGTGGTGGGCGAGGCGCGCGACGGCGCCGAGGCCGTGGAGCTGGCGCGGCTGCTGACGCCCGACGTGGTGCTGATGGACATCCGCATGCCGTGCAAAAACGGCATCGACGCCACGCACGACATCACGTCCGACCCGGCGCTTTCCGGCGTCCACGTGCTCATTCTTACGACGTTCGACCTGGATGAATACGTCTACGACGCGCTGTCGGCCGGCGCGAGCGGCTTTCTTCTGAAGGACGCCGAACCCGACGAGATCGTGGAGGCGGTGCGCGTGGTGGCGCGCGGCGACGCGCTCATCCAGCCTTCGGTCATGCGGCGGCTCGTGGAGACGTTCGCCGCCGCCCGGCCTTTCGTCGCGCGCCGTGGCGGGCAGGCGCTTTCCGCCCTCACCGAGCGCGAGCGC
This sequence comes from Candidatus Aphodovivens avistercoris, assembly GCA_018710945.1. Lineage (GTDB taxonomy): Bacteria > Actinomycetota > Coriobacteriia > Coriobacteriales > Eggerthellaceae > Aphodovivens > Aphodovivens avistercoris. Next base: position 39,446 of record DVIW01000010.1, read on the forward strand.
GAGATACTGCTTCTGGTGGCGCGCGGCCTGGGCAACGACGAGATAGCCGCCCACCTGGTCATATCGCCCGCCACGGTGAAGACGCACCTGGCGCGCGTCATGCAGAAGCTCGACGCCCACGACCGCGCCCAGCTGGTCATCTGCGCCTACGAAGCCGGCCTGGTGAAGCCGGGCGCCGCAGGCTAGCGGAAGCGCTACAGCAGCGCCAGCAGCTCGTCCACGGCCTCTTCGCGCGTGGTCCAGCTGGTGACGAAGCGCACCACCAGCCTGCCGTCGGCGCGGCGTTCCCACACCTCGAAGGTGGCGTGCTGGCGCAGCCGTTCCACGTCGGCGTCGTCCATGACGACGAATTGCTGGTTAGTGGGCGACTCCATGGCCAGCTCGTAGCCCGCTGCGCGGAAGCCCGCCGCCAGCTTCTGTGCCAGCCCGATGGCGTGGCGCCCGTTCGCCAGGTAGCGCGTGCGCTCGGCGGGCACTTGCGGCGTACCGCCCGCGCACCCGTCGGCGCCGTCTTCCTCGAACAGCACGTCGAACTGCACGCCCAGCATGCGGCCCTTCGCCAGCACCGCGCCGTGCTTCTTCATGAGGGTGAAGAAGTGGTCGGCCAGCTGCGGGTCGGGGAACACCACGGCCTCGCCGAACAGCGCGCCCACCTTCGTGCCGCCGATGTAGAACGCGTCGGCCAGCCGCGCCAGGTCGGGCAGCGTCATCGTGGCGCCCGCGGCCGCAAGCGCGTAGCCCAGGCGCGCGCCGTCCACGAACAGGCGCAGGCCGAACTCGTCGCAGGCCGCGCGCAGCGCCTCCAGCTCGTCCAGCGAGTACAGCGTGCCGTACTCCGTGGGCTGCGAGATGTAGGCCACGCCGGGCGCCACCACGTGGTCGCGGCTTTCGCCCTCGGCCCAGGCGGCGCAGTACGCGCGCAGGTCGGCGGCGTCCAGCTTGCCGTTGCGATGGGGAATCTGAAGGATCTTGCGGCCATGCGCCTCCACGGCGCCCGCCTCGTGCCCGTTGATGTGGCCGGTGTCGGCGGACACCACGCCCTCCCAGGGGCGCAGAAGCTGGTCGATGACGGCGGCGTTGGCCTGCGTGCCGCCCACCAGGAAGTGTACGGCGGCCTGGGGCGCCTGACAGGCGAAGCGGATGCGCGCGCGGGCGCTCTCGCACACGGCATCGACGCCGTAGCCGGGCGTCTGGTCGAAATTGGTGGCGGCAAGGCGCTCGATGATGGCAGGATGCGCGCCTTCCAGGTAATCGCTGTCGAAATGAAGCATGGGGCAGCTCCTTCATGGTTCACGGGTCGCGTCGTTCGCGTCTGCGCGGCAGTCGGCGATGGCTGCCGTCGCCAAGGCGCGCCACCCGACGCCGCGCGGGCATCGTGAGTAGTCTAGGGCTTTCGCCGCCGCGCGCAAGGGGGCGGGGCTGCCGAACGCCGGGGCGTGCGTCGGGCGCTGCGCCCTTCGCAACCGCGCGCGGCGGTGAAATCCCCCTTCTGCAACCGTTCGCGGCATCAATTGTTACTTTAAATATGCTAGTTATACGATGGTTGCCCAAAATCCACATGAAGGGAGGGTACTTTGCTTTACAATATTTTAATGCATGCGTCTTGAATGGGGCAGGAAAGAGGTCCCCAAGACGCTTCCCTTGACAATGCGGGCGCGGGGTTGAGCATGCAAGCAAAGGCTCTGTCAAGAACGGGCAAAATTGCTGCAAAATCTGCTTGCCCCCCCCCCTCCGCTCACTGCGATTTTGACGGACGATTTCGCTGTCGGATGACCCGAACCAAGCGAAACGGACGCACCGCGGATGGGAGCCAAGGCGGGGACATCGGGGAAAGGCGGGAAGGGGTACCCATGGCCAAGGAAACGAGTGGCAGCAGCTTCCAGCAGAAAGTGCGCGCGCGCAAGCTGCAGCGGAAACGATCCAATTGGCGGCAGTTCTGGGCGGTGTTCATCAGCATTCTGCTGTGCGTCCAGATGGTGAGCATCGGAGGCATCCCCTTCGCCAGCGCCGCCAGCGCAGCGAACGGCCAGGAGCTCTCGGCGAACGTGAGCGAGAACGAGAACGAGAGCGCGAACGCCGGGGAAGCCGACGTGGCCGGCGGCGCTTCCAGCTCCAAAGGCGCCGGCGGCGCCTCTGCGTCCGCGACCGAATCCGATGGCGCCAACAAGGCCGACGGCTCCGCCCTGTCGGGAACCGAGGCGAGCGAAGGCGAAACCTCTGAAACCGCCCCGTCGGATGCGGACGGCTCGAATGCCGCCGAGCCCGGCGCCGACCAGTCCGAGGGAGCCGACGGCGCGCTTCCCGCCGAGGCGTTCGCCGTGCGCGACGCCCAGGATTGGACGGGTTTGCTGGACGACCTGAAGCTCGACGCCTCGCTGCGCATCGCCGACCCCGACCCGACGCTCAGCCCCGCCTACGCCGCCGACCCCGCGGCGCAGACCGGCTCCGAGTCCGCCGACCCCGCGGACGCTGCTGATTCCGTCGCGGCCGACAGCGAAAATGCCGAAAACGCCAACACCGCCAGCGTCGCCGCCGACCAGCAAGGCGCAACGGCCTCCGTGCTGCCCGAGTCCCTGCCCGCCACGCTCACCGTGCGGATCGAGCTGAACCCCCAGGACGAAGGCGCGTTCGTGCGCACGGGCGACTGGTTCCGCCTGACGCTCCCCGAAGGCTTCGCGCTGGCTGACGCCTCGACGCCCGCGAACGTCGTGGCGCTGGACGACCAGGGCAACCCCACCGAAACCCTCAGGGGCAGCGCGTTGCTGGTCGACGGCCAGCTGAAGGTTCAGCTCGCCTCCGACGCGCCGGAAAGCGCGCTGTCTGAGGACGCGCAGGCCCAGGCGACGCCCGACCAGGCGCAGGCCGCGCTGGTGAAGGTTCCCGCGAACGCCGAAGGCATCGTGGCTGTGCAGGTCGAGCTGCCGGTCGTGGTTGACGCCGCGTTGCTGGTCGACGAGGCGCGCACGGTGGAGTGGGTGATGCAGCAGGGCGAAGACGGCCAGCAGCAGACGGCCTGGCTCCAACTGCCCGCGCGCGCAGAGCTGGAGCAGCTGTGGGCCGAGGCGCTGGCCGCCGCCGGCGCAGCGAACGACGCCGAGGGCGACGGTTCGGATGCCGCCGCATCGCCGGAGGGGGCGGTCGCGGCCGCGCAAAACGTCCTTGCCGACGTGCGCGAGACGCTGCAGTCCACCACCACGGTCCAGGCCGGCCCCTTCGACACCCAGGTGCATTCGCAGACCATCTGGTGCGACAACAACCATGGAGACCGTCCGACCGCTGACAGCCTGGAAGCGGGCTACATCCCGCAGTACTCGCTGGATGCTGGCGTGACGTTTTATGACCTTGTGAACGCGGACGGAACCGTGACGCAGCAGGCGAAAGACGACCTGCACCTGAGTGACGACCAGGTCAGGCGCATCGAAAGCGGCGACCTCATCCAGATAACCCGCTCGGCCGTGAACACCTACGACGTGGCGACGAGCGCCCTGCCCAGCCGGGTGGTCACCACGACGACTGCCCCCATTCTGGATAACGAGGGCAAGCCGACCTACGACGAGAACGGCAACCAGGAGTTCTATACCACCGAGGTCTCGACGCTCATCACCTGGCAGCTCAAAGACACCAACGAGTACGCGGGCTACCTGCCCGGCAGCAGCTCCGCGTGGGACAAGCAGTACAAGATGCTTGCCACCACCATCGAGTTCAACGTGGTGGGTAAAACCGGAGAAGAAGCGCTGAAGGACATCTTCGGCTCGGATGAGGAGGACTACTTCCAATTCGGCGCCACCATCAACGGCGTGGCGCAGCGCTCCTCGAGCGTTGCGCAAGCCATCGAAGACGGTTGGCTGTCCATCGAGGACACCGATAACGGCTGCATCATCACCGGCACCGTGCCCCGCTACGACGAAGACGGCTACCCGATCGTGTACTACGTGCGCTACGACGGCGCGCAGGAGGGCCCCGACTACTACCAGGCCACCTACGATAACTCCGCCTCGGCGAACCACGGCGGCGCGACGGATGCCGTCTACGATGGCGGCACCTTGACGCTGCGCCATGCGGGCACCACCACGTTCGAGGGCACGAAGGTGTGGCTCGATGGCGGCAACCAGGCAAGCCGTCCCGCCGTCACCTACACGCTGTGGCGCTATTCCACCCAGGGCTCACCGGAGACGGCGTCGCAGGTGACGGTGGCCTCGCTCCATGCGGAGAACTCCGAGACTCCCGCGCCCAATGCGACGGGCTTCGTCGAGGTGACGGCGCCTGCTGGCAGCGGTGAGATAGACCTCCATCAGCTGCTGATCGAAGAGTATGGCGAAGCCCTGGTCAACGCGCTGCCCAAGTACGACCCTGACGGATACCCCTACATCTACGCTATGCGCGAAGAGGCCGTAGCCGGCTACGAGCAGGTGTTCGGCACGGTGGCCGCCGACGGTGTCGTGACCGACACCAACCCGCGCTACGAGAACGAAGCGGGCGATGGCTACGTGGACGTCGATCGCGGCGCGCGCCCGGATACCGACCGCTTCGTGTACAACGGCGGCACGCTTTCCAACCGCTTGACCGGCACCACCACGGCCCAGATGACCAAGACGTGGCAGATCGCCGCCTTCCAGGACAGCCTGCAGGAGGTGGAGTGCGAGTTCACCGCGCAAAGCCGTCCGAAGGGCTCCACCGACGATGCCGACTGGCGCAACGTCGAGGCGGACGGCGCGGTGCAGACGCTCACCGCATGGAATGCCGAGACGCTTGCCAAAACGGTGAGCCAGAGTTTCCCCAAATACGATGCTCAGGGCGAAGAGCTCGAGTACCGCTGGATCGAGACGGGCGTTTCGTTCGGCGCCCAAGACACCCGCTTCACCACGAACGCCGACGGCACCGCCAGCTTCACGCTGAACGTGGAGTCTGCCGAGGGCACGACCGAGGAGCTTCTGTTCACCTCGACGCCCATCACGCAGGAGGGCGCTGACGGCAGCTACGCCACCACCATCGTGAACACGTTCGAGAACGTGACCGACCAGCATGTGGACAAGTACTGGGAGCAGGCCGATGGCACCCTGGCGCAGATCGCGCCCGACCCCGCCTACACCGATGGCGATGCGATCGTGGAGCTCTACCGCGACGGTGCGCTGATCGGCACGTTCACGATGGACGGCCGCTCCGACGAGGACGCGACCCCTATCGAGGGGCTTGACGGCGCCACCTGGCAAGAGACGCGCTCCTACCACATCGACTTCGAAGACCTGCCCAAGTACTCGCCCGAGGGCACCCGCTACACCTACCTGGTGCTCGAGACGAGCAAGGACGGCTGGACCACCGAGCGCAGCTACGATCCCGACACGCGCACGACGCGCATCGACAATTACCTTCCCATCGGCGAAGGCTCCGAGATCCGCGTTACGAAGAAGTGGATCGACGGCGACGACGCCGAGCATCGCTACCAGGTGGAAGTGACCCTCTATGCCGCGCATGACATGCAGTCGCGCGCGACGGATGAAGAGGGCGACCCGCTCTTCGCGTACCAAAAGGACGACCCCGTGATGGAGCGCATCCTGCTTTCCGAGGACGGGCTGTGGTACACGGAGGTGGACGTGCCTATCGGCGGGCTCACCTACAACGACTTCTATGTGCGCGAGACGGCGCTGATCGACGATAGGGGCACGGAAACCACCGAAGACGACGTGCGCTACCCCGTGGTCTCGATCGACGAAGCGAAGGAGCTCTACCCGGACGAGGACTGGGTGAATGTGGGCTGGACCAACCCTGACAACCGTCGTGTGGCCACGCCTGAGCATGTCTACGAGGTGAGATACCAGGCCAACGACACGCTGAAGTCGGCCGAGGTGACGAACCGTCGCCTGGGCTTGTTCGACCTTACCGTCACCAAGACCTGGAACGACGCCTTGGGCGCCGATGAGGACAAGACGCGTCCCGCTGCCGCGCTGACGCTTTCCTGCGACGAGTACGCGCAGGCGTTCTCGAAGGATGCGGACGGCACCCTGCGGGTTTCTGTGAGCGGCAATCGCCTGCCCGTGACGGTGACCGATGCCGACGGCAACCCGGTTGAAACCTCCATCGTGGATGACGACGGCAACCCGGCCGAGAGCGGCAGCCTGCGCGTGGAGGTGGACACGACCAAGGCGAACGCCACCTACCACTTCGAGGGCATGCCTAAGTACGATGCGAATGGTCTGAACGTCCATTACAGCGTGAACGAGGGGTGGACGGGCGAATATGGCGACTACTACAGCACCAAGACCGTGGGCGACTACGTGGTGCAGCCGGGCGCGCGCCATTTCCAGGACAGCCAGACCGTCGATTTCAACAACAACCGCTCCGGCACGCGCGACGTGGTGTTCTACAAGCAGTGGCGCGACAACTACGTCAGCCAGGAGCTCAACCAGCGTCCCGACATCTACCTTACGCTCTACCGCGTGAGCGCGAATTTGGCCGAACCCGAAGCGGTGCCGGGCTACGTGCATTTCAGCTGGTCAGCGATGGCTGAAAGCGGAGACGCGGGCAACGAGCAGAAGGTGACCATATCCGGTTTGCCCAAGTACGACTCCCAGGGCGCGGAGTACGTCTACTATGCATCCGAGACCATGTCGGCCGACGGAACGTCGCTGGGCTATGGCGATGTGCGCTTCGCCTATGACAGCATCGATGAGGCCGATGCGCGGGCGGAGGCCGAGCAGGACGCGGACACCTTGGTGGTCCAAGACGCCGAAAACGCCGTCAAGGTGGGCGAAACGGAAAGCGATAATCCGCAGGAAAACGGCACCGGCTGGGCCATCCGCGAGGACGGCACCTTCGTGAACCGCCTTTCCGCCAACCTGGAGGCGAACGGCACGAAGCTGTGGGAGAACATTCCCGGCAACGTGGACCAGGCCGATCTGCCCGAAATCACGGTCTACCTGCAGCAGAAGCTGGCGACCGCGGCCGAGTGGGACGACATGTACGTGACCGACGTTGACGCTCGTAAGCTGTCGGGCACGGTGGCGTCCACGAGCGACCTGACGGAGGTGACCACCAACCAGTACAGCTATAGCATCACCACCGACTACGACGGCGATCCACTGCCGCGCTACAACGAGGACGGCGAGCTGTACCAGTACCGCGCCGTCGAGATCGCCTGGGGGCTGCTTGACCAGCCGGGTGGCTTCACGGAGGACGACTTGAAGGATGTGAACTTCGCCGACCTGCGCGATGACGCGACGGGCGAGGGCGCCGCGCTGGGCGGCGTGTTCGCCATCCAGCATGGCGACACGGGCTCGTTCCTGCTGCGCAACGTCTACGACGCCGAAAAGGGCAAGCTGACGGTGAAGAAGCTCTTCGACGGACGCGACGCCGATGAGACGCTGTACCCCGACGTGACCTTCAACGTGTACCGCTACTACGTGGACAGCGACGGCAATGCCAGCCGCGCGGCGCGCGTGGCGAGCCACACGCTCACGCAGGCTGACTTCCTGGCGAGCACGGCGGGCGAGGATGGCAACCGCTCTGCCAGCTATACGTTTGACAACCTGGAGATCTACGCGCCCGATGGCAGCCGCTGGATCTACTTCGTGACGGAGACCAGCATCAACGGCTACGAGACTCTGGTGGGCACGGGCAACCTGGAGCTTGGCGATGCCGACTTGGTTGCGGGCGACATGGTGGACGCTTCGGGCAGCGCGGTGACGGACGGCTCTGGCACGGCGATGCGCTCGGAGGATCTGGGCAGCGCTGACAAGACGATTCTTGCCGATGACGAGGAAGTGGACGTCACCTTCGCCAACACCTACAACGCGGAATCTGCCAACCTGCAGGGCACCAAGGTGTGGCGCGACTACAACAACATCTTCAACGTGCGTCCCGACACGCTCGACCTGACGTTCACGCGCACGGCGGGCGGCATCACCGAGGACGTCGGCGTGCAGACGGGCGATGAAGACGCCGAGAACTACCTGGTGTGGACGGCGAAGGACAAGAGGGGCAACTGGACGTTCGAGCTGCGCAACATCGAGAAGTGGGCGCCCAATGGGCAGGCGTGGACGTACACGGTCAAGGAAGCGCTGCCGCAGGGAACCGACCAGTACTACAGCATCGTGACCGGGGAGTCGTCGGTGGCGGCAACCTCCACGACGGGGTTCAGGCTGGAGAACGCGTTGAACGGCCAAGCCACCGTCCAGAAGTCGTGGGTTGACGGCGAGGATCCCTACGGCCTGCGTCCCGAGAGCGTGAAGGTGCAGTTGCAGGCTCGCACGGTTGAAATCGCCGACAACGGCACCGAGCAGGGTGATTGGGACGGATGGCAGAACGCCTACAAGGTGTGGAAGCAGTTCGCCAGCGAGGAAGATCTGGCGGGCCAGCTTAACGAGGACTTTGTAGACCGCACGCTGTCCGACGGCACGGGCTGGAAGGGCTCGTGGACGCGTCTGCCCATGGTGGCGCGCGATGCCGACGGTACGCTCTATCGGATAGAGTACCGTGCGGTGGAGACGGCCATCGGCGACCAGACGATAAAAGCTCCGAACGATGACAACGGCACGTATGAGAACTATTATCCGTACCAGCCGTCGCAGGTGACCACGACCGATCCTGCGAATAACAGCTCCGCCACGATGGTGACCAACACGCTCGAGGACACGAGCATCTCCGCCACCAAGACGTGGGCGAACGACGGGCTGAACGGCACCTCGGACGCTTGGGGTACGCGCCCCGGCAGCAGCACCGCGTGGACGGCGAAGTACTTCCTGCAGCGCTCGACCAGCGAGACCGACTGGGAGTGGGTCGTCAAGGCGGGCTTCGAGGCGAAGCCCGATGGCAGCGCCACGCAGGAAGGCGTGGTGAGCCTGACGATCACGGGCGCCAGCTCGGTGGATACCGGCACAGCGACGTGGGAGAACCTGCCCAAATTCGACACGAGCGGCAAGCAATACAGCTATCGTGTGGTCGAGCAGGTGCCCGGCAGCTACGACGTGACGGACCAGGGTGCTGAGCTGGTGAACGATCCCGATACGACGCACCGCTACTACGTGGTGCCGAGCACGAGGGATGCACAGGCCTTCACCAATACGCTGCGCACGGTGGATCTGACGGGTACCAAGGCTTGGGATGACCATGGCGCGGGCATTGTGCCGAGCTTCGAGGACGACAAGCCCACGATGGTGCTCTATCGCCAGGTTGAGGGCGGTACGGCCGAGCAGGTGAAGCTGAAGAATGGCTCCGCCGCGCCGCAGCCCACCTGGACCGACAACGGCGACGGCACGTGGCAGTTCACCTACACCGGCCTGCCTGCTGCCGACGAGAACGACAAGCCCTACACCTACTGGGCGGTCGAGACGGCTGGCTCCGGCGGTGCGGGCGGTTTCTATCCGGCCTACGGCAGCGGCGACCAGCAGAGCAACGCGACGCATGGTGCGGCTGGCACGACAGTCGATACGCCGGCAACTGCTGATAGTGACGGCACGCAGGCTAACGAGACCATCACCAACGTGGCGACTAAGCTTGCTCTCGAAAAAGTGAGTGACTGGCGCGGCGCCGACGGCAAGGGCGACCCCGAATCGCTGGCGGGCATCGAGCTTTCCGTTCAGTCGCGCGACGGCAGCACTACCTATGCCATGTGGACCAATGGGAGTGACGGCAAAACCTACAGCACATATACCTGGGTGGACGGCACGGTCGACCCTGCCAACACTGCGAACGCGGTGCATCGTGACGACAACCTCATTGTGGGCCTGAAGGCGGGGCAGTACAGAATCGTTGAGACGGGCACGCCGCCTGCAGGCTATGCCCAGGCGCCCGACGTGCTGTTCACGATAAACGCCGATGGCACGGCAACGTACAACGGCGTCGAGCTCGACGGGGTAGCCGACCTGTTACCGGGCGAATCCGGTGTTGTGGTGAATACCGATGCCGGCATCCATACCATCGCGGTGACGGCGGAAGATCCCGTGCTGCGCGGCCATCTTGAGCTGACGAAGTACGTGTCGGATGACGGCACAGTGGATGCGGATGACGCTGCGGCGCTGGAAGGCGCCACGTTCGATCTGTATCGCGTGGACATGGATGGCGACGGCCAGGATGAGCTGATCGCTTCTGGCCTGACCACCGATGCCAACGGCAAGGTGACGACGGTGGGCAACGGCAAGGCGACGAACGCGATGGGCACCGCAGGTGGCGACTTGACCTATGACGGCAAATACACCAAGCTCTCCGACGGCCTGCCCGAGGGTAAGTACTACTTTGTGGAGACGGCTACCACGCCGGGTGCCGTGCTGCCTGAGGGCACCGCCGCCAAGAGCGACGAGCTCACCATCACCCAGAAAAACCACTACGAAATGAAGAATGAGCCGGTGTCGGGGAAGATGGCGAATGAGAACTTCGGGGCCGAAGTGAAGCTGGTGAAGTTCGACAAGGGCACGGGTGACCCCATTGACGGTGCGGCATTCAGTTTGAAGTATTGCCCCGAAGGCTCTACGGATGCGGGTTATCCAATCGATCTGGGCACGTTCACCACGCAGGCAGACCCCGACATCGACAACCACCACGGCATCGTGTGCTTTCCTGATCTGGAGAAGGGCTCGTATCTGGTGGAGGAAGTGAGCAACCCTGGTTATTCGGGCGAGTTCCAGGCAAAGTTCACCATCAGCAACAAGGACGATGGGCATACCTATGTAGTCTGGCAGGACGGTGGCACTGCCATCGACTTCGCGGTGACGAAAGGCGAGAACATTCGCGGCTTCGGAATCCCCAACAACCGCCTTACCGGCCAGGCAACGCTGAGGAAGCTCGGTTCCGGCGGCTACATCGACGCCACGTTCGAGCTGCAGATGAAGCAGGCCGACGGCTCGTGGGCGACGGTTGCCAGCGACCTCTCCACCGGCAACAGCTATGAGCTGGCGTTCAACGCTGATGGCGTGACGGCGACGGCGAACGACACGGGCGACCGGGACAAGGGCATCCTTGCCGTCACGGGCCTTACTTGGCACACCTACCGCTTCGTGGAGACGGGCACCACGCCGGGCTACGAGCTGGAAAACGAAAGCGGGCAGATCGTTAGCGGCGAGTTCACCATCAACCGCGAAACGCCCAACATGGCGGCGAGCGTCATCATGAGCAATCAGCCCACCAGCCTGGAGCTGAACAAGAGCAACGAGGCCGGTCAGGGGCTTGAGGGCGCCGAGTTCACCATCACGCCGGTCGGTGACACCCAGTTCGCGGACGGCACCACGGCGGCGAAGCGCATCACCACCAACGGGTCGGGCTTGGCGCGTCTTTCCGGCCAGCTTGTCGTGGACGGCACCTACGAGATCTACGAGAGCGCGGCGCCCACGGGCTATGACCCGGTTGACGCTACGTTCCAGGTGACGGTCCAGCCGGATGGCGCGCTGGACGTCGTGGGCGGCGATGCAGCCTTGCCTGCAGGCTGGTCGCGTGCCGATTTGAACGAGGACGGCCAGGCAGACGATGGTTTCTCGTTCATGGCGGTGAACAGCCACATGGCCGTGACGCTTACGAAGGCGAGCGCTTCCAATCCGGACATCAAGTTGGACGGCGTCACGTTCCGCCTGACCGGCCAGGTCATGAACGACAACGACACGACGCATACCTATGTAACCGATGCGGATGGCGCCATCCACATCACCGAGGGTCTCATGGCCGGCGTTGACTACACGCTCACCGAGGACACGACGCATGCTGGCTACATCAGGCAGACCGAACCGCTCAAGTTCCACATGACCTTGCGTGGCGAGATAGAGGTGGACGGCCAGGCGCCCGAGGGCTGGATGGTCAACGACGACAAGATCTCCTTCACGGTGGCAAACGACCCTGTCGCGCTGCAGATAACCAAGCACGATCCGGAAGGCAACCCGCTGTTCGGCGCGGTGTTCCGGGTGACGCCTGTTGCGGGCTCGACGTTCGCTGATGGCTTGACCGAGCCGAAAGAGCTGCGCACGGGCATGGACGGCGAGCTGTTCATGGGCGCGAAGCTCGTGGTGGGCAACACCTACGACATCACCGAGGTCTCGGCACCCGAGGGCTACGAGAAGGTGACGGGCACCATGCGCGTGACCGTGGGCGAGGACGGTGCCATCAACGTGTTGGGCACGGTGCTCGACGATGGCCCGGTGAGCCCGCAGCCGCCGGTTGGCTACAGCAAGGTTGCCGGCAACGCCTTCGAGGTCCAAGTGGTCAACGAGCCCATCGAGATCGGCCTCATCAAGGTGGATGCCAACGATGTGGCGACGCCGCTTGCCGACGGCGTGTTCGAGATCACGGGCCGCTTCGCCGACTCCGTGAGCGAGGAGACGCGCACCTTCACCACGTCTGCGGACGGCACGCTGATGGCAGAGGGCGAGGCCATCGACAACCTGAGCGCGGTCTTCGTGTCAGGCGAGACCTACGCCATCGAAGAGATGGTCGCCCCGGCCGGCTTCGAGCTCGTTGCGGGCGCCTGGAACTTCCGGGTGACGGAAGCCGGCACGCTCGAGGCCGTTGACGCTGAGGCTGCGGCGGGAGTCGCCGGCTATGCCGTCGGCGTGGACGGTGTGACCTTGATGGCGCTTGACGAGCCTATCGAGGCGACGTTGCAGAAGGTGTCGGCTGGCGATGACCCGCAGCCGCAGGAGGGTGCTGCGTTCAGCATCAGCGGTATCTTTGCCAACGATGCCACCCACGAGGCGGTTGAGCGCGAACTGACGGTGACCACCGGCCCTGATGGCACGGCTCCGCTTTACGGCATTCCGGGAGCGGGCGACGACGCGGCGACGTACAGCCTCATAGCCGGCGAAACGTACACGGTAGTCGAGACGAAGGCTCCCGATGGCTTCAAGCAGGCGGTCGAGTCGTTCTCGTTCACCGTGGGCGAGGACGGCACGCTGGCTGCGGCATCCGGCAGCGTCCAGGCGCTGCCCGGCGCGGAAGGCTACCGCATCGGCGATGACGGCGTGACGCTGCAGGCGGCCGACGCGCCCATCCAGCTGACGCTGTCCAAGCGCGCGACCGATGGCACGCCGCTTGCGGGCGCGACGTTCGCTCTCGAAGGCCCGGTGCCGACAGGCACGGTGCTGACGACGGGCGAGGACGGCACGGTGTCCGTCAGCGATGCGGTCACGCTGGTGGCCGGCAGCACGTACACGCTGGCGGAGGTGGAGGCTCCGGCGGGCTACGAGCTGCTGGCCGAGCCGTTCTCGTTCACCATCGGCGTGGATGGGACGGTGCAGCCGACGGCTGAGGCGGCCGGGTGGCAGGTGTCGGGCGACGGCATCGTGCTTGAGGCTGCTGACGCGCCCATCGAGGCGAAGCTGGTCAAGACCGATCTGGCGGGCAACCGCCTTGCAGGCGCGGTGTTCGAGCTGACGCCGGTGGCGGGCCAGGCCGCTGCTGAAGGCGAAGCCGCCGCCGAGGGCGAGGCTGCCACCGAGGTCGAGGCTACCGCAGCGACCTTCGCGAACGGCTCCGCCGACCCGGTGCGCTTGGAGACGAATTGGCAGGGCGAGGCGGTCATCGCGTCCGGCCTGCTGGTGGCGGGTGGCACGTACCGCCTTGAGGAAGTGGAAGCGCCGCGCGGCTACGAGCTTGCCGGAAGCGCCGTGCTCACCGTGGCGGCCGACGGCTTCATCGCCATCGAAGGCGCAGGCGAGCCGGGCACCGTTGTGAACGGCGACAGTGGCTCGGGCACCTATGCGGCCTCGGATGAGGGCGGCATGGCGGTGGTCACCGTAGCGAACGCGGAGTCGCCGAGGGCGACGGGCTTCTTCGCCGACACGGGCGACGGCATGCTGCTGATGACGCTGGCGCTGTCGGTGGTCAGCCTGGTCGCCATCGTCTGCGGCTCCCTGTCCCTCCGCCGCCTCCGCCGCCGCTAAGCCTTGCGGGGGCGCTCTGCAAGCAGGGCGCCCCACGCTGAATGACCGCGATGGCGGCTTCTGCTACCCCCGCTCCGCCTCCGGGTGCAGCGGGGTTTTCTTTGCCTGGCTCCTCGCGCACGGCGCGGCGGTTGCTTTTCGGCGACCCGCTTCGCCATACCTCGCCCCACCCGTTTCCGTGCCTTCTTCTTGAATGTGACGATAGTTTGACGATTTGGCAAAACCTGAGCGTCGGGCGCTCACATTTCCTCAATTCGGCTTGCAATCGCGGGCAACGCTGCTATAGTACCTAATTGTTTAGCACTCGGCATGCGTGAGTGCTAGCAGTCCCCACCGGAGGCTGCGGCGCCGCGCATGCGAAGCAACCGATGAATCGGAAAGGTAGGCATGCGCTATGAGCTTGAAACCGCTTGGCGACCGCGTGATCGTGAAGGCCGACGAGGCCGAGCAGAAGACCGCTTCCGGTCTGTACCTGACCAGCGAGGCCAAGGAGAAGCCCCAGACCGGCGAGGTCATCGCCGTGGGCGAGGGCAAGCTTGACAAGGACGGCAACCTGGTGCCCGTTCCCGTGAAGGTGGGCGACAAGGTCATCTACGGCAAGTACGGCGGGACCGAGGTGCACTACGGCGGCGAGGACGTGCTGATCCTGCGCGCCGATGACATCTACGCCATCTGCGAATAGCCGCACGGCATCCGCACGAACGCTTCATACCACGGATTCTCAATCTGAAAGGATAGGCACATCATGGCAAAAGACATCAAGTTCGAAGCCGACGCCCGCAGCGGCCTTGCCGCCGGCGTCCACAAGCTGGCCGACGCCGTCAAGGTGACGCTGGGCCCCAAGGGCCGCTACGTCGCGCTTGAGAAGTCCTACGGCGCGCCCCTCATCACCAACGACGGCGTGACCGTCGCCAAGGAAGTGGAGCTGGAGAACCCCGTGGAGAACATGGGCGCCCAGCTGGTGCGTGAGGTTGCCGTCAAGACCAACGACGTTGCCGGTGACGGCACCACCACCGCCACGCTGCTGGCCGACGTGATCGTGGGCGAGGGCCTGCGCAACGTCACCGCTGGCGCTGACGCGCTGGGCATCCGCCGCGGCATCCAGAAGGCCACCGACGCCGTGGTCGCCGCCATCAAGGCCGACGCCACCCCGGTCGAGACCCAGCAGCAGATCGCCAACGTCGGCACCATTTCCGCCGGCGATGCCGAGATCGGCGAGAAGATCGCCGAGGCCATGGAGAAGGTCGGCCATGACGGCGCCATCTCCGTGGAGGAGAACAGCCAGAGCTTCGACTTGGAGCTGGAGATCGTCGAGGGCATGCAGTACGACCGCGGCTACATCTCCCCGTACATGGCAACCGATATGGAGAAGATGGAGGCCGTGCTGAGCGACCCCTTCATCATGCTGACCGATCAGAAGATCAGCAATGTCCAGGACATGGTGTCGCTGCTGGAGAACATCATGCGCTCCGGCCGTCCGCTGATGCTCATCGCCGAGGACGTTGAGGGCGAGGCCCTGGCCACCCTGCTGCTGAACAAGCTGCGCGGCACGCTGAACGTCGTCGCCGTGAAGGCCCCCGGCTTCGGCGACCGCCGCAAGCGCATCCTGGAGGACATCGCGGCCGTCACGGGCGCCCAGGTCATCGACAAGGACTTCGGCATGACCATCGCCGACGCCACCATCGAGATGATGGGCCACGCCAAGACGGTGAAGGTGTCCAAGGACAACTTCCTCATCGTGGACGGTGCGGGCGACAAGCAGGCCATCGAGGACCGCATCAGCCAGATCAAGAACGAGCTGGAGCACACCGACTCCGATTTCGACCGCGAGAAGCTGCAGGAGCGCCTGGCGAAGCTGTCCGGCGGCGTTGCGGTGCTGAAGGTGGGCGCTGCCACCGAGTCCGAGCTGAAGGAGAAGAAGAGCCGCATCGAGGATGCCCTGCAGGCCACCCGCGCGGCCGTCGAGGAGGGCATCGTCGCCGGCGGCGGCGTGGCCCTGGTGGACGCGCTGCCCGCACTGGACGCCATCGAGTGCTCCGACAAGGACGAAGAGGTGGGCGTCAACATCATCCGCAAGGCGCTTGAGGCTCCCATGCGCGCCATCGCCGAGAACGCCGGCTATGAGGGCTCCGTCGTGGTGGAGCACGTCAAGGGCATGGGCAAGGGCGAGGGCCTGAACTGCGCTACCGGCGAGTACGGCAAGATGATCGAGATGGGCGTGAACGATCCCGTCAAGGTGACCCGCACCGCGCTGCAGTCCGCTTCCTCCGTGGCCGCGCTGATCCTCATCACCGAGGCCACCATCAACGAGATCCCGAAGGATCCCGATCCGGCTGCCGCCGCTGCTGCTGCGGCTGCGAACGCTGGCGGCATGTACTAAGCTACACGTTTCACCCTGGTTCGCCAGGGGCGCGCCCGCCGACCTGGCGGGCGCGCTTTCGGGGCCCCGACGCTGCCGCGTCGGGGCCCTGCGCGTTTATGGGCGGGGTGCCATGGCATCGGCGGAAGCCTTCTCGAAACCCCAAAACCCCAAAACCCTGATGCCTTCCCGCGCCGGGGTTTAATGCGCTTTCGAGTGGAGTGCCGTTGCTTGTCGCGGGCCCTCCCGGTCGCGGACCTTCCCGTTTGCGCTAATTCGTCGAAATGCGCAGCGTTGTTGCACGAACGTTCGGATTAGCGTGAATGGCACGCCTTGGGGTTCGCGCCGCCGCAGAGCCCCGGCGGCGATCGGTTCGGCACGCGCCCATTCCCCTGTCCGCTTCTCGGATCCGCTCTCGCGTTCGCACCCAGGCCCTTCTTTCCCCGGAGCATTCGACAAGGGCTTGTGCGGTCGCCCTTCGCCGCCCGCACCTTCTCGCCGGTTGAATGCCGCCGCTTTTGGCGCCGCCCGCCCCCTGCGTCCGTGAGATTTTACATTCCAAAAAACGGCGTTCTACCTGCGGAAACGCGATGTTTTACGCGGCGCTTACCCCAACTTTAAAAACTCTTTGCCTACCTCTTACATGGGAAAGCTACCGTTGCCAACGCATGTTTTTTCGGGCCGTGTTGCGCCCGAAAGGCGGCGGCTTCCGCGTGTTTCGCAGGAAACGCGGGGCAGCGCTTCACAGCGGCTTGGACCGTGCAACTGGAACAGCCGCTCGTGAAAAGTCCCGCAGCCGCTGTCGCAACGATGGAGAAGGCAAACGAGAAGAGGTGGGGATGAAAGAGCAGGAAGAGCGCGCCCTTTCCCGCGGGTTCCGCGCGCTGATGGCGGCCGTCCTGGCGCTGGCGCTGTCGCTGCCGGCAGGCGGGCTCTCCTTCGGGAGGGCGCATGCGGACCAAACGGCGCCGCAGGCGGATGGCGCGACGGAAGCCGCAACCGCAGCCGCCGACGCGGGCGCGACCGCGGCCGACGCCGGCACCGACGCGCAGGCGTTCGGCCCCGACAGCAACAGCGTCAAGATAGCCGTGCTGTCCGACACGCACTACTATCCGCTCAACTACGTGAGCGACTGCGAGGACTACGAGACCTACGTGGGCGGCGACCCGAAGATGCTGGAGGAATCCGGCTCCATCCTGGATGCCGCGCTGCAGATGGTGCGCGAGGACGCCCCCGACATCCTGGTGGTGTCGGGCGATTT
This sequence comes from Candidatus Aphodovivens avistercoris, assembly GCA_018710945.1. GTDB lineage: Bacteria > Actinomycetota > Coriobacteriia > Coriobacteriales > Eggerthellaceae > Aphodovivens > Aphodovivens avistercoris. Next base: position 56,919 of record DVIW01000010.1, read on the forward strand.
GACCAAGGACGGCGAGAAGCTGGGCCACGAGCAGCTGTCCGAGCGCTTCCAGGCCATCGAGGACGAGACCGACACCGAGGTGTTCGTCATCAACGGCAACCACGACGTGTTCAACTACGAGGACTCCTGCACGTTCGAGAACGGCTCGAAGGAATACGCCGAAACCACCACGGCCGACGACTTCCGCCAGATCTATGCGAACTTCGGCTACAACGGCGACTACGAGGCCGAGTACTTCACCAACCCCAACCACGGCGCGGGCGAGATAGCCGGCGAGTTGTCCTACACGGCCGATCTGGGCAAGTTCACCATCGTCGCCGTGGACTCGGGCCGCTACAGCCCCGACGCCGACACCGGCTACAGCGAGAACGAGCATATCACCGCAGGCCGCGTGGACGACGACCTGCTGCCCTGGGTGGTGGAGAAGGTCCAGGCCGCCGAGGCTGAAGGCGACACGGTGATCGGCCTCATGCACCACGGCCTCGTGCCGCACTTCGAGGGCGAAGAGAACATCCTGTCCGAGTACGTGGTGGACAACTGGCAGGCCACGGCCACCGCCTTCGCCGATGCGGGCATGCGCTACATCTTCACCGGGCACATGCACGCCAACGACATCGCCCAGTTCACCTCGAACGCGGGCAACACCATCACTGACCTCGAGACGGGTTCGCTCTCGTCGTGGAGAAGCCCGCAGCGCACCGTCACCCTGACCAAGGGCGCAGCGCTTGACGACGGCACGCAGCGCACGCACGAAGAGTTCAGCGTCAGCTCGCGCGGTGTGTCCTCCATCGACTTCAAAGACCACACGGGCAACGTCACCCACATTGAGGACTTCCAGTCCTACACGCAGGACAAGCTTTACCCGGAAACCCTGTTCAACAACATGGCGAACGGCATGCTGCGCCCCATCCTGGAGGAAATCGGCCAGACGGGCCTGCGCGCATGGCTGGCCGAGAACCTGCCCGATGTTGACATCGACGCGATGGTGCTGGGGCTGGCGCGCGACGCGCTGGCCGGCGGCATGGACATCGAGTTGGGCACGGGCATCGGCCGCGTGCACGTGGAGTACCGCAACGGCGGCATCCAGCTTTCGCCTTCGGGCACGGCAGGGCTCATCGGCGACGCCACCATCACCGACGCCCAGATCCTGCGCTTGGTGGACGACGTGCTGAGCACCGTCGAGACGAAGTACATCGACAACCCCGACTGGCTGCTGGGCGAAGTGGACAAGATCGTCACCCAGGTGTCACAGATGGGCGTCACCTCGCTTGATGCCGAGCAGCGCTCCATCTACGACCTGGTGCTGGTCGTGCTGACCGGGCACTACGCCGGCCACGAGAACCCGCCGGCGTGGGTGGGCGACGCGCTGTCCTACATCGAGTCGGGCGAGGTGGTGCAGACGCTCATCACCACGCTCATCGACGACCTCATGCCCATCATCGACACGCTGCTTGAGGAAAACTCCATCGACACGGGCATCGCGTTTTCCGGCCTCTGGAAGACCGCCATCGACGGCGCCACCGACGACGGCAACCTGAAGAGCACGTTGGAGCTGTTTGGCTTCGACTCCGCCGCCATCCGCGGCATGATCGAGGGGCTCGTCAACGAGTACATGAGCCCGAGCTTCCTCACCGGCATGGGATCGCTCATCTCCGAGATCGCCGGCTCGATGCTCTACGACTCCAACTTCACCGATGACGTGATCGACGGCGAGGGCGTCACCATCACCTTCGACGGCACCGTCACGCCGCCTGAGCCCTCGGTGGACAACGGGCTGCTGCCCACGCAGATCACCATGACGCTGGGATCCAGCTCCGGCACCGACCGCAACTTCCGCTGGTACACGGGCACGAACGTGACCTCCGGCACCGTGCAGGTGGCCACCGATGCCGACTTCCAGAACATCGTCGCCGAGGCGCAGGCGACCTCCGAGCAGGTGACCAAGCCCAAGACCCAGCTGAACCTGGGCCTGGTAACCACCTACGGCACGCAGCAGGCCGAGCGCCACTCCGCCTCTGTGACCGGTCTGGACGACGGCGCTTCCTACTACTACCGAGTGGGCGACAAGGAAAACGGCTGGTGGAGCGACGCCTTCCCGTTCTCCACGGGCGACGCGGCCGACGCCGACGACGCGTTCACCTTCATCAACGTGAACGACTCGCAGGGCATGGTGGAATCCGACTACGACGTGTACAAGAACACGCTTGCGGCGGCCGATGCGGTCTTCCCCGCGGCATCGTTCACCGTGCACGGCGGCGACTTCGTGGACGACGGCGCCAACGAGGACTACTGGACCTGGGCGCTTGACGACGCGAACGGCGTGGCGCAGGGCATGTCGATGACGCCGGCCGCCGGCAACCACGAGGCGAAAAGCGACGTGGAGGGCATCACCGACGCGAACCCCATCGTGTCGCATTTCAACCTGGCGAACGTGCCCGCTGGGCAGGACCTCTCCAGCGGCGTGTACTACTCTTACGTGTACAAGAACGCCACGTTCGTCGTGCTGAACACCAACGACCTGGGCGCCGACGAGGGGCTGTCGCAGGCGCAGTACGATTGGGCCTACGACACGCTGGCGACCGCCGGCACGCAGTGGAAGATCGTGCTCATGCACAAGTCTCCCTACTCCAACGGCCCGCATCAGGCTGACAGCGATGTGACGGCAATCCGCTCTCAGATCAACACGTTGGCTGCGGCATGCGATGTGGACCTGGTGCTTTCGGGGCATGATCACGTGTACAACCGCACGCCGTTCCTCTCGCGCGGCGCCGAGCAGGACGTGACGGTGGAGACGCAGACCTACGAGGGCGCGAACTACGAGACGGCCCTCAATCCCAACGGCACGGCGTTCGTCATCGCAGGGACGGCAGGCGTGAAGAACTACGTGCAGACGCCTTCCGCCGACATCCCCAGCGAGGTGGCGCTCGACTTGTCGGTGCCGGTGTACTCGGGCATCACCATCGACGGCGATCACCTGTACTACCAGGCGTATCGCGTGGACGGCGGCAGCTCGACGCTCGTCGACAGCTTCGCCATCTCGAAGGCCGAGGAGGATGTGCCCGCCTGGAAGCAGGTTGAGGACATGATCGCCGCGCTGCCCGACGCCGAGGACGTGACGCTGGACGACGAAGGGGCCATCGCCGAGGCGCGCGGCGCCTACAACGATCTTTCTGCTGAGGACCGGGCGCAAGTGTCCAACCTCGACCGCCTAGAGGCGGCCGAGAGGATGCTCGACGTGCTGAAGGGCACGGCGGGGAAGCGCACGGTGACGGTGAGCAACGACGATGATTTCTACAATGCGTTGGCAGACCCCTCCGTCGGCACCGTCCTCACGCAGGGCACCATCGAATTCGACGAGGGCGGCCTGTTCGACGACGGCACCCGTGAGCTCTATGTGAGGCACGACGTGGTGGTGGGCGGCTCCGGCGAGCTGCGCTTTTGCCGCTTCCATGTCGAGAACGGCGCGACGCTCGTGCTCAAGGACTCGCTGTACGTCAACGACACGCGTTCTCAAGGATCGCCCTACGATGCGCTCAATCCCGTGGAGGTGAACGCGGGCGGCACGCTTGTCACGCAAGGCAGCGTATCCCTGCGCACCGAATACGGCAGGGGCGGCAGCGACGAGGGCGCTGCCGTGGAGCTCATGGGCGCCGGCGCCACCGCGATACTGGGCAGCTCGGGCACCTACTGGGGTTCCGAAGCGGCCGTGCTTTCCACGGTCGAGGGCACCACGCTCGTCATCAACGACGGCACCTACAACGCCAAGAACAACAACCGCGTCGTCATCGACACGCACGGCGATGCGACCATCAACGGCGGCACCATCTCGAGCATGTGGATTTCGGGCACGCTGCGCGTGAACGGGGGCACCTTCGCGCACCAGGACTCCGCCTCGAGCGACTGGACCCCGCTCGCCGTTTCCGGCGGCGACGCCTACATCACCGGCGGCACGTTCGAAACCTACGGCGGCCGCGACGGCAACGCGTCCATCAAGCTCGAGAACGGCGCCCGCCTGCACGTGCTCGCCGACGCCAGCGGCAACGTTCGCATCGGCGGCGTCACGCCCTATGTGGGATCGGTCTCCACGCAGAACTACAAGGACGTTTCCATCGGGTATGTCGCATCGAACGGCTGGGGTTCCTCCGACGGCATCTATCGTGCGGAAGGCGCGGTGAACGCCAGCTCGGTCGAAGAGCTCGCGGGGCTATCCGCCAGCCTGATGTCGAGTGAGCACCACTCCCAGAACGGCGACTACATGGACGGCGCCTTGCCGGAAGGCGCCAGCACGGTGTTCGGAAAGTACTGGGTCTACGGCAACGGCAAGGGCGCGCCTGACGGGTCGGGCATCATGGGCGACGGCCAGGTGATTGCCTACGGCCCGGCGCGCACCATCCAGAACAACCCGGTCGAGGGCGTGACCATCGACGGCGACGCGCTGCGCGTGGTCGATCTCAACCAGGACGGCGCGGGCACGCTGCGCCTGACCGGCTACACCACACCGGCCAACGCGTTCGACAACGGCATCATCTGGTCCTCCGACAACGAGCAGACTGCCAGCGTGAGCGCGGCGGCAGGCCAGGGCGTCGTCACGGTGAACCAGGCGGGCGGCGCGAACATCACCGCCACGTCCGACTCCAACCCCAGCCTCTCGGCGACGGTGGAGGTCATCGCCGTGAAGCCGACGCTCGAGGGCCCCGACGAGCTGGACGAAGACATGGCGGAAGCGGCGTTCAAGGCCGGCGCCGGGTTCTCCAACGCCAGCTACGACGATCGTCTGTCCTTCAAGTACTCGGTGAGCGACAACACCGTGGCGTCCATCGACCCCGACACGGGCGCGCTTGAGAAGCTGGCGGCGGGCTCCGTCACCGTGACGGCCACGCTGTACGTGGACGGCGAGTCCACCGACGTGACGGTGGAGAAGAACGTCGTCTGCAAGATGAAGCCCGAGGTCTCGGTCGAGGACGTGAACGCGCTGCTCGACGTGAAGGTGGCCGATGCGAACAAGGCGATGGCGTCCGAGCACGGCGCGCAGACCTTCAACGAGCTGATCGCCAACGCCGAGGGGCAGAGCGATTCGTACACGATCGGCGAGGTCTATTCCGAGGACACGCCGGCCGAGGGCCTGCTGGAGGGCGCGGCGCGCTTCTTTGGCCTGGCGAAGGCCGACAAGATCTGGAAGGTGGACGTGACCATCCAGGCAGCGCCCTACGTGGCGGCCTTCGATAAAGCGCTGAACCTTGAAGAGGGCACGCATGCGGTTGAGGGCGACGCGTCCAAGACGGTGACGCTGGTGTGGAGCAACGGCGACCCGTCCACCAATCCCGCCGTGCTCTCCGGCTGGACCCTTGAGGATCCGACGGCCACCCCGGTGACGTTCCAGGGCATCTGCACGATGGCGCCCGAGCCCGTTACCCCCGAGGCCCCGGCTGCCGATGCAGTGGCGAAGCTGGAAGGCGTTTCCGTCACGCTTGACGGTGTGAACGAGATCAACGGTTCCGAGGGCAGCAACGCGCATCCCGACATGACGTTCGCGGCTGCGGGCGAGGGCGCGGAGGCGCTCATCGCCGACAGCTTCACGGTGGGCACGCCCGCGCAGGGCGCCGACGGCGCGTGGACCGTCGAGGTGGCGATGGACGCCCGAAAGTACCTGGACGCCTACGCGGAGATGGGCGACCCCGCCTACGGTTCGCACTACTTCGCCAAGAGCGACGAGGACGGTCAAGAGGCGTTCACGTTGGTCTACGACGAGACGGCGACTGCGTGGAAGCTGGCCGAGGGCCAGAATGCGGCGTTCGCCTACGAGATCACCTGCCTGACGCTGCGCCCGGCCTCGGTTGAAAAGTACGTGGGCGGCAACAGCGAGAACGGCGGCCACTTCACCGACCAGTACGTGGTTGACGGCCAGGGCAACGCCTACACCGTCGCCGAGCTGAACGAGCTGCTGGACGAGGGCACCACGGCTGCGGTGCACTACTACGACGAGAACGGCGCGGCGATCGAGGACGACACCGTGCCGGGCAGCTACACCGCGCGTATCGACCTGACCATCGAGGACCCGCAGACGCGTGCGGCCGGCGAAGGCGCAGCCGGAACCGACGAGGCGGTGGACGTGACGGTGAACGAGCGCCGCTACACGTTCGCGCTCGAGCCCTCCGAGCTCGTCATCCGCGACGTGTCGGATGCGGATGCCGCCGAGGCGGGCAAGCTGAACGTTCCGCTGGTCGACGCGGGCGACGCCGACGCCATCAAGGCGGCGCTTGAGACGGAAGGCGGCGTGGCGGCGGCTCTGCCCGACGGTACGACGGTGTGCTTCAACGGCAACCCCGACGTTCCGCTGGCCGACGCCTCCGGCGTGACGCTGTTCTCCGACGACCTGCTGCCGGGTCAGCGCGAGCAGGAGCTCATCAACCACGCCAACGACGAGCTTGGCGCGGGCACGGTGGGCGAGCGCTACGACTTCCAGTACCTCGACCTGGTGGACCAGAACCAGTCGAACGCCTGGGTGAGCTCAAGCGCGGGCACGAAGGTGTTCTGGAAGGTGCCCGAAGGGGCCGATCCCGCCACCATCAAGGTCTACCGCTTCGCCGGCCTGCACCGCGACTACAGCGCCACTGACCAGGAGGTAAGCGACCTCATCGCCGCCAGCACGGTGGAGCCGATGACGCTCGACACGAGCACGGCGGCGCAGGGCTACGTGAGCTTCGAGGTTCCCGCTTCCGGGTTCAGCCCCTACGTGATGACGTGGGGCGAGGCCTCCACGCCGCCGGCGCAGCAGTTCACGGTGTCGTTCGACGCCAACGGCGGCACGCTTCCCGAAGGCGCGCCGGAAAGCGTCAAGGTGACGGCGGGCGGCACCATCGCGAGCCTGCCCGAGCCCGCGCGCACCGGCTACACCTTCGCGGGCTGGACCACGGCCGACGGTGCCGCGTTCACCACCGGCACCCCGGTGAACGCCGACCTGACGGTGACGGCTCAGTGGACGCCGAAGCAGTATACGGTGACGTTCGATGCTCAGGGCGGCACGATTGCGGGCGGCGCTGCCGCAGCGGACGCCACCTACGACGCGCCTCTTGGCACGCTGCCCACGCCGACGCGCGACGGCTACGCGTTCAAGGGCTGGTTCACGCAGCCGCAGGGCGGCGAGCAGGTGACGGCCGACACGGTGTACCGGACGGCGGGGCCGAGCACCTACTACGCGCGGTGGGAGCTGACCGCCCCCGCCGCGGTGACGCTCACGCTTGACGCGGGCGAGGGCACGTTCGTGGACGGCGCCACCGCGACGGTGAAGCTGCCGACGGGCGGCACGCTGAGCGCGGGCGACCTGCCCACGCCGACGCGCGACGGCTTTGCGCTGGCGGGCTGGTATCTTGATGCGCAGCTGGCTGATCCGGTGGTCTTCACTGAGGATGCCGATCCCGCCGCGGGCGTGGAGGCGACGGTGTTCAACGCGGACGCGACCCTCTACGCGAAGTGGCTTGAGGACATCGGCTCCGATGCGGACATCTCGTTCGCCGGCGTCACTGCCGAGTACACCGGCCGCGCCGTGGCCGCAGTGCCGACGTTCGGGGCCGGGTTCCCGGCGGCCGAGCAGGGCAAGGTGCAGGTGCTCTATCGCTCGGGCGACGAGCCCTGGACGGACGGGGCGCCGGTCGGCGTGGGCTCCTACGACGTGAAGTTCGTCTACGAGGGATCCGACGCCTACGCGCCCTTCGAGAAGGAGTACCCGGCGGGCATCGTCATCACCCTGGCCAAGCTGGCCCAGACGGGCCTGGCCGCCGACCCCGCCGAGGTGCCGGCGGGCACGAGGCTTGCCGACGTTGCCCTTGCGGGCGCAACGGTGACCATGGCCGACGGCACGGTGGTGGCCGGCGCGTGGAGCTGGGTCGACGTGGCGGGCGTCGTGAATGCGACGGGCGCCTACCAGGCGGTGTTCACGCCTGCCGAAGGCGCGGCCAACTACCAGCCGCTCTACGCCGACGTGCAGGTGAGCGTGAAGGCGACCGACCCGGGCACCGATCCCGGCAACCCGGGCGGCGACGAGGGCGCCGGCCCTGACAACCCCGGCGGCTCGGGTGACGGCAGCGGCGACGGCGGCCAGACCGGCGACGGCAACGGCAGCGGCTCCGCCTCCGATTCCGGCAAGGGCGACGGCACGCTGAAGGGCCTCGCCTCCACCGGCGACGCGACCCTGGGCATCCTCGTCGGCACCGGCGCCGTGCTGCTGGCGGCCCTGGCGGCCTGCCTCGTGGCGCTGGCCCGCCTGCGCCGCCAGAGGTAGCAGCTCGAGACAACAAACGGGCGGGGCGACTGCCCCCACAGCCGCCCCGCCTTTAGCCTCCGGATGCGGCCTGGCTCGATACAGCCAAACGACGCCTTGTCCGGACGGCGGGAGAGCCGGACGCCGCGAACCCTCGTCCGCCTCCCTCTTCAAAGCCCGGGGCTGCTGCCTCGATTCCGAGCAGCAGCCCCGGGCTTTTCTGCATTCATCCCTCTCGCCCCCCCCGGCCGGATGCTTCCCCATCTCTTCACGACCCGCGACCATCAACCTCCAAAACCATTCGCCAAAACGAATAGTTTGTTGTGGCGGTTGGGCGAAAAAACCATTCGCCGCTACGATGTTCTGTCCTTCCGCACGGCGCGGGGCAGGCGGGTTACGGCAGCTCCAGCGGGATTACGCGCTCGTAGAGGGCGTGGAAGCCGTCGGCGAAATCGGCATCGACGTGGTAGTGGCCGAAGTACCAGTGTGCGAACTGCGTGGTGTCGCGGACGTGCTGCAGGTACTCGGTGGCGCGGTCGGGCAGGAACACGGGGCTGATGCGGCCCTGCACCAACGTAGGCGCGCAGTGCGTCAGCACGCAGTCGACCCGGCGCCCGCAGGCGTCCAGCGTTTCCTGGCCGCGCTTCATCTCGTCGTCGGAGGGCATCTCTTCCGGCCACCACGAGCGGCCTTCCCGGCGGAACTGCCGGTCGTGCGACATGGCGCCGCCGAAGGTGAAGAACCGCTTCCCCTCGATCTCGAACAGCTGCCCGCGCATCAGGTGGAGCACGCGGTCCGACACGCGGTGCACGCGTCCGCCATGCCAGCGCTCTTCCGGCAGCGCGTTCAGCCGCGCGAAGTTCTCATGGTTGCCGTCCACGAACAGGGTGGTCCACGGCTTCTCGTCAAGCCAGCTCAGCCACCAGTGCTCTTCGGCGGTGCCCTCCGGCGAGAACACCAGTCCGAAGTCGCCGCAGATCACCAGGTAGTCGCCCTCGCCCGGCTCGATGCCCTGCGTCAGCAGGTTGCTGCGCGAGAGCTTGCCGATGTCGATGTTGCCGTGGGTGTCGCCCGTCACGTAGATCATCGCCGTCTCCTTCCGCAGGCTTCTGCGCGCCTCGGGCCCGGATGCCGGCGTGCGGCGCGCTCTTTCGTCTTGCCATCTTCCGCTGCGCGGCTTTTGCGCGCAAGGCGTTCTGGCGTGCGGCGCACGGGGAGCGGCGGGGAGGGGGTGCAGGGTCTTTCCCGCGCCCCCTCGGCTTTCTAAATGTCCTTCTTCGAGACAAGCAGCAGGATGCCGCCGACAAGGTTCAGGAAGAGCAGCGTGCACACGCCAAACGCCGTTGAGTTGGGCTTGGTGCCTTTGTAGATGCCCCATGCGCGCACCGTCATGGGGATCATCCACGCCAGCGGGATGATGAGGATGGCGCAGAAGACCGTGCTGACGATGCACAGGATGAACGCGACCATGCGCAGCGTCTTGTCGGTGCCGAAGGTGTCGTAGGGGGCGTCCGGCGTGCCGCTGTTCACATACACGTTCTGGTAGACGGTCTGCGCCGTGCCCGCGCTGCCGTAGCTGGGGCCGCTGGTCGGCGTGCCGCCGTAGATGGCGCCGTCTGCGCCCAGGTAGTTCGTTGACGCGAGGGGTTGCGCGCCGGCCGCTTCAGCTGCGGAGCCGGCGCCGTAGGCGGCCGCGACGGCGGCGTTGGGCTGGGCGGCTTGCTGGGCTGCCGCTCCGCCTGCGGCCGCCGCCTGCTGTGCCGCGGCGTTTGCCGGGTTCGCCGTTGCCTGCAGGGCGGGGGCGAAGTTGTCGGTCCACTGGGTTCCGTCCCAGTAGCGCAGCTTGGCGGGATCGCCGGAGGGGTCGGGGTACCATCCTGCTTGCGGGTTCGTCATCGTGGGTCCTCCTGAATGATGCTGTGTCGAAGCGCTTGAAATAGACACCTTGCATCATAGCCGTTCGGTGCACTTCGGCAAACCGCACGCAGCTGATATTTGCGTTTTGCCGCCGTTTGCGGTGCGGGTTTCGGCGCGCGCTGCCATTCGCGCGGCATCGGTCGGTGCCTGCCGCGCGCCTGCGTCATCTCCGCCTCGTTTGAACGTTCGCGCATACGTGCGTTTCCGCATATGTTCTCCGTTTGTCGATGGCCTGCGCGAGAAGCGGGAAGTGGGACTTGTTCGGTTACAATGCCGCGCTATGGAAGAATTCGGACATATCGCTGCGCACGTCGTCGAGCATTCCCTTGCCGACACGCTGTACCTTATCCCGTTCCTGTTCGTCACCTACCTTGCGATGGAATGGCTTGAGCATCGCACGGCGGGCAAGACGCAGGACGCCATCCGCCACGCCGGCGCCGCCGGGCCCATCGTGGGCGCCGTGCTGGGCGCCGTGCCGCAGTGCGGCTTCTCCGCGGCGGCGGCCACACTGTACGCCGGCCGCGTGGTGACGTTGGGCACCGTGTTCGCGGTGTTTTTGTCCACTTCCGACGAGATGCTGCCCATCTTCCTGGCCGAGCAGGTTCCGCCGCTCACCATCGCGAAGATCATCGGGGCGAAGATCATCATCGGCATGGTGATGGGCTTCATCGTGGACGCCGCGCTGCGCCTGCTGCGCCGCGACAACCAGCGGCTGCGCATCCACGAGCTGTGCGAGCAGGACCATTGCCACTGCGACAACGAATGCTCCACCTGCGAGAACAACCCCGAGCTGGTCTACAGCCATCACGACGACTGCGCCGAAGGCTGCACGCACCACCATCACGCCCACGACCACGAGCATGATCACGACCACGGTTGGAAGGGCATCGTGAAAAGCGCGCTGATCCACACGGTCCAGGTGGGCGTGTTCGTGCTGGTTGTCACCTTCGTGCTGAACGGCGTGCTGGAGGTGGTGGGCGAGGACGCGCTCGCGGCGTTCCTCGGCGCCAACCCGGTGCTGTCGGTGCTGGCTTCCGCACTGGTGGGCCTTGTGCCGAACTGCGCGGCCAGCGTGGTGATAGCCCAGCTGTACGTGGAGGGCGTGCTGGGTGCGGGCGCCATGATGTCGGGCCTTCTGGTGTCGGCGGGCGTGGGCCTGCTGGTGCTGCTGCGCGCGAACCGTCCCGTGCGGCAGACGCTTGCCATTATTGCCGGCCTGTACGCCACCGGTGTGGCGTGGGGCCTTGCTGGCAACGCCCTGGGCATCGTGTTCTAGCCGCTTTTGCCGGCAGCGCGCGGTTTCGCCGCGCCGCGCTGCGCCGTGATGCCTCGTCTGCTGCGTCGCCGCATCGTCCGCATTTGCCGCGTCGTTGCCGCCTTTCCTTCGCTGCGCCATCTCTCCCTACCGTGCCGCCTCCGCTTCCTTCCTTTTCGCCGTTCGCTTTACCTGGCTGCAACAGCGACGGGCCTGCGGAGGGCCTATAATGCGTCCGGTACGAAGAACCCGGGATCCGGGGAAACCGCGAGGGAAAAGAGGCGGCAATGGCAACGTTGGAGGCGGGAATCGGACGCGACGAGGCGTTCGCGCTGCTCAACCAGCACAACAAGGATCCGTTCCACATTGAGCACGGCCAGGCGGTGGAGGGCGCCCTGCGCTATTTCGCGCAGGAGTTCGATCCGGAGAACGTGGAGTTCTGGGGCATCGTCGGCCTGCTGCACGACCTGGACTGGGAGGAATTCCCCACGCCGGCCGACCACACGCTGCGCGCAGCCGAGATGCTGCGCGACGCGGGCGCCTCGGAGCAGCTGATCCGCTCCATCCAGACGCACAACTCCGACTTCAACGAGGCGTGCCCTGCGCCGGAGCTGTTCATGGAGAAGGTGCTGTTCGCCGTGGACGAACTCACCGGGCTCATCGGCGCGGCGGTGGTGATGCGCCCCTCGAAGAGCGTCATGGATTTCGAGGTGAAGTCGCTGAAGAAGAAGTTCAAGGACAAGCGCTTCGCGGCCGGCTGCTCGCGCGACATCATCCGCAAGGGCGCCGAGCTGTGCGGCTGGGAGCTCGACGAGCTGTTCGACCGCACCATCCAGGCCATGCGCTCCTTCGCCCCCGACCGCGACACCTTCCAGCCCGTCGCCGAGTAGCGAGCTGCGCTGCCGAGGCGCGCCCCGATGGCCTTCGGCAACCCCAACAAACAGCAAAATTGATATTTCGGATCAAAAAACGCGAAAGTTGGGGTTGCAAAGCTCCAATAAGCGCTGTCTTTGCGTTGCGGAAAGCGCTTCAATCAACAAAACCCCAGGTCGGGAAAATTTCGGCGCGTGCGACTTCCCTTCGTTGGCTGAAAAATCGGCGTTTGGGTGCCGCTTGCACCCCAAAATTCGTAAAAACCTAGCCGAAATATCAAAAAAGCTGTTTGTTGGGGTTTGCGGGAAGCGAAAAAGCCGAACGTTGGGGTCTGGGCGGCTGGGTTCGCGGGGCTACGTTCGCGCGAAGTGGGGGCGGCCTCGCCCGCGTGAAGTTGGGAACCCGGCCGCGCAAGGTCGGGGGTCCGACGCGCAAGGTTAAGGGGCGCCTGCGCCCGCGCGTCGGATCCGCGCACGCGCGTCAAACTCGCGTCCGCAGGATCGGCCCTGCGCAGCTGCGCGGGCGCCTGCGCAGCCAGCCCCGCGCAAAAGTGCGCCCGCACAGCCGCGCCTGCAAGGACGCGTCTGCACGGGCACAGCCATCATGGAAGCGAGCGCGGGCGCAGGCGCGCTGCGGCGTTACTTCGCCACCAGCACGTTGATGGGCGACTCCTGCACCACCGCGTAGCTGACGCTGCCCAGGTAGCCCGCCACGCCGCCGCGACCGCGGCTGCCCATGATGATGAGGTCGCAGCCCTCGTCCTGCGCGCCGCGGATCAGCACGTCGGCGGGCGAGGTGCCGCGCAGCATCCGCGTCTCGGCGCGCTCGCCCAACGGCTCCACCAAACGCTGCAGGTCGGCTAGGGTGTTCTGGGCATCCTCGGCGAACATCGCCTCTACGCCGGTGCCGCTGCGCACAGGAGGCAGTTTCAGCACGTGCGCGAATACGAACTTCGCCTCGGGATGGTGCTGCGCCATGTCCAGCGCCGCCTCGATGGCGCGCTTCGACGGCTCCGACCCGTCATAGGCCACCAATGCTTTCGAAAACCACATGGGGAACCTCCTTCTCGCCTGCCGCACCCGCCGCCTGCTTGGAGTCAGCTGCCGGATGCGCATGGCGGGCTTCCGCCCTCCCTTTCCGTTGCAGGGCCATTGTACGGCATGGAAGGGGCGCGCGGGGCCGGATCCGTCGTGCAGCTTGCAGCTCCCGCGCATCCGCCCGCCGCCCGCGGCTCCCGCGCGCCTCCGCTCCGCGGCTCGCGGCTCCCGCGCATCCGCCCGCCGCCCGCGGCTCCCGCGCGCCTCCGCTCCGCAGCTCACAGCCCGCGCCCGCTGCCGCCGCGTCGTCCGCTACCCGTTCTGCGCGAGCAGCTTGCGCATGGCACCGCCCGCGCGCCCCACGAACAGGTAGATGCCGAATGCCACCAATGACAGCCCCGCCATGGAAAGGAACAGCCCGCGGTAGCCCCAGAACGGCTCGACGATGCCCAGGATCAGCGGCCCTACGCCCACGCCCACGTCCAGCAGCGCGTAGAACGTGGAGTTCGCCAGGCTCAGCTTCTCGGGCGGGGCCATGCGCACCGCCAGCGCCAGCGCGCTGGACTGCACCGTGCCCGCGCCGTACCCCAGAAGCGCCGCCGCCACCAGCATGGCTGCCGGATGGTGCACGCTGGACAGCAGCGCCATGCCGATGGCGAACGCGATGAACGCAGGCACCATCACCACGCGGTCGCCGCTGCGGTCGAACTGCTTGCCGGTGAAGGGGCGCGTGACGAAGGTGGCCGCCGCATAGGCGACGAAGAAGAAGCTGGAGGCGGTCTGCAGCCCGTTTTCCTCCGCGAAGGGCGTGAGGAAGGTCAGCAGGCTGGAGTAGCAGAAGAACAGCACGCCGCACACGACGCCCACCGACACGGCGGACGGCTCGATGAGCTGCGCCATCACGCCGCCTGTGGGCTTGCGCCGCGCCGCGCCCTCTGCGCTCGGGGCCGCTTCAGCCGCGCCGTCGGCCGTCCCGGCCGTGTCAGCCGCCGTCCGCGCGCGCTTGCGCATCTCGGGCACCTTCAGCGACACGATGGCCGCAAGCCCCACCACCGCCACCGCGGCCGCCGTGCCGAACAGCACCGGGTAGCCCACGTTCTGCGACAGGAACATGCCCAGAAACGGCCCGATGGCCGCGCCCAGCGTGGTGGACAGCATGTAGTAGCCCACGCCCTCGCCCTTGCGGTTGGCGGGCACCAGTGCCGTGACCACCGTGCCGATGGTGGTGGAGCAGCAGCCGTAGGCGAACCCGTGCGCCAGGCGCAACGCGAACAGCGGCAGAAAGCCGATGTCCAGCAGGTACAGCGCCGAGCACGCCACCTCGACGGCGATGCCGGCCAGAAGGATGCGCTTGCGCCCCACGCGGTCCATCACGCTGCCCGCGATGATGCGCGCCACCAGCGCGCCGATGATGAAGATGCTGGCCGCAAGCCCGGCGGCCGAGGCGGGCGCGTCGTACACCTTCATGGAGTAGTTGGTGATGACCACCATCAGGCTGTAGTAGTTCACCATCAGCAGGAAGTTGATCATCGTTCCCAGCAGGAAATCCTTAGTCCACAGCTTGTCGGATGCCCCCGCTCCGCTGCGGGCGGCGGGGCGGGGGCTGCGGTTGCCCTCGGCGGCGTTCTGGCTTCCCTCCATGCTAGCCGACCATCCCGTCCGCGCCGTTGTCCTTCGTGATGAGCACGGCGATGGGCGAGCCCTGCACCACGGCGTAGCTCACGCTGCCCAGATACCCCTTCACGCCGCCGCGCCCGCGGCTGCCCATGAGAATGAGGTCGCAGCCCTCGTTCTTCGCGCAGCGGATGATCAGCTCCGCCGGCGCCGACCCGCGCAGCAGCTTCACCTGGGCGCGCCCGCCAAGGTCCGCCACCATTCCGCGCAGCGTCTCAAGCGTTTCGTTCGCGTCGTCTATCAGCACGTTCTCGGCGCCGGCGCCCATCGCGTAGATCTTCATCACGTGGACGAACACGAACTCCACCGAGGGCTCTTCCTCGGCGATGGACCGCGCCAGCTCCACCGCCTTGCGCGATGCCGCCGAACCGTCGAACGCCACCAGCGCCTTCTTGCACCACATGCCGCAACCACGACCTTTCCTGTTCCTAGCGGTTTTCAGGCCCCGGCCGCAAACGGGCCAAGGCCGCGAGCGATTGTAGCCCCGCCTTCGTTGCCAAAGGGAAAACGAAACGGCATCTTCAAAAACGCCGTGCGCCCGCGTTCGTCGCCTTCCTTATAAATAGGTGCGGAAGCAGATGCGGAAAAGGACGTGAGGGGCAGATGCGGCGGATGAGGAACGCTCCGCCGTCCGCGCAACGCCGTGCGTTTGACCCGCGTTCCGCATCCGGTTACAATAGCGAACTGCCCATTCTCGCGAGAGGGCGGGCGCTTGCAGCAGTGGGCCGTTAGCTCAGTCGGTAGAGCAGGGGACTTTTAATCCCAAGGTCGCGGGTTCGATTCCCTCACGGCCCACCACGAAAAGCGCGCCGCGCGAGGCGTCCCGGCATCCCGGGGCGGTGCGGAAGGGGCATCCCGACGCTGGGCCATCGTCCAACGGCAGGACTCTGGTTTTTGGTGCCAGCTATCTAGGTTCGAATCCTAGTGGCCCAGCCACATGGCTGGTAACAGCGCAAGCGGGGAAAGGCTGCATCATCGGGGAGCTGGATTCGAACCGATGAGGTCGAAACGCGTTAAGAAAGCATGCCAATGGCATGTTTTTAGCGTTTCGTCCGACCGAGCTTGCGAGGGAGGGGTGCGGATTCGCGCAAGCGAATACGCGGATCCTCGCGGCCCAGCCATCCTATCGGGGGTGCGGCGCCGGGGCGTCGCATGAAAGGCCGACAAGGCGGCCGCGCGCAAGCGCGAATACCTGGCGGCTTCCGCATCGCACGGAAGCTGCGCGGCATCCAGCCGCACGCCTGGCAAGCAGGTATTTTCAAAACCGACCCGTGGTTTTGTCGGTTTTCTGCGCCCGTGTGTGTTTTTTCCCACTCATGCTTCCCTTTTGCTAAAATCTATGGTTGCTGCAAAGTGTGCAGCACGGAAGGTACGCAAGAAGGAGCGCTTTTGAGCAAGGAAGATGTCATCGAGCTTCAGGGGACGGTCCTGGAAGCTTTGCCGAACGCAATGTTCCGAGTCGAGCTCGAGAACGGCCACAAGATCCTGGCCCACATTTCCGGGAAGATGAGGATGCACTATATCAAGATCCTCCCGGGCGACAAGGTGACGGTGGAGCTGTCGGTGTACGACTTGAACCGCGGCCGCATCACCTACCGTTTCAAGTAACCCGAAACGAACCGCGGCGCATGCCGCGCCCTGCAAGCCGAAGCGGGGCTGCTGCGGCCGGAAGGCCGCCCCAAACAAGAAGATTATCGTCTGCGGCTGGGCGTGTAGATAAGTTGAGAACGCATTCACCGAAAGGAAATGGATATGAAGGTACGTCCTTCGGTCAAGAAAATGTGCGACAAGTGCAAGATCATCCGACGCCATGGCAAGGTGCTCGTCATCTGCGAGAACCCGCGCCACAAGCAGCGTCAGGGCTAAGAAGGAAGGGATAAGTAGCAATGGCACGTCTTGTTGGTGTCGATCTTCCTCGCAATAAGCGCATCGAGATCGCCTTGACCTACATCTACGGCATCGGCCTGACCACCTCTAAGAAGATTCTGGCCGAGACCGGTATCAACCCCGACACGCGCTCCGACGACCTCACCGAGGAAGAGCTCGTGAAGCTGCGCGACTACATCCAGGCCAACCTCACCGTCGAGGGCGACCTGCGTCGCGACGTGCAGCAGAACGTGAAGCGCCTCATGGAGATCGGCTGCTACCGTGGCCTGCGTCACCGTCGCGGCCTGCCCGTTCGCGGTCAGCGCACGCACACGAACGCCCGCACCCGCAAGGGTCCGCGCAAGCAAATCGGCGGCAAGAAGAAGTAGTGAGGTAGCGTAAATGGCTCAGAAGAAAAACGTGCGCACGCGCATCAAGCGTTCCGAGCGTAAGAACATCGCCGCTGGCGCCGCGCATATCAAGTCCACGTTCAACAACACCATCGTCAGCATCACCGATCCTCAGGGCAACGTGATCGCGTGGCAGTCTGCCGGCACCGTCGGCTTCAAGGGCTCCCGCAAGTCCACGCCGTTCGCCGCGCAGATGGCCGCCGAGGCCGCTGCCAAGACGGCCATGGAGCACGGCCTGCGCAAGGTCGCCGTGTTCGTGAAGGGCCCCGGCTCTGGCCGCGAGACGGCCATCCGCTCGCTGCAGGCCGCCGGTCTGGAGGTCTCCAGCATTCAAGACTGCACTCCCATTCCGCACAACGGTTGCCGTCCGCGCAAGCGTCGTCGCGTGTAACTGAAAGGATCGAACATTATGGCTCGTTATACTGGAGCTGACTGCCGGCTGTGCCGCCGCGAGGGCGCGAAGCTGTTCCTCAAGGGCGACCGCTGCTACACCGATAAGTGCGCCATGGAGCGCCGCGCGTACGCCCCCGGCGAGGCCGGCCGCAAGCGCGTGAAGGAAAACGAATACCTGCTGCAGCTGCGTGAGAAGCAGAAGACCAAGCGCATCTACGGCGTGCTGGAGAAGCAGTTCCGCGCGTACTACGACATCGCGTCCCGCAAGCAGGGCATCACCGGCGAGAACCTCCTGCGCATTCTGGAGAGCCGCCTGGACAACGTCGTGTACCGCCTGGGCTTCGCGAAGTCTCGCGCCGAGGCCCGTCAGCAGGTGCGTCACGGGCACATCCATGTGAACGGCCGTCGCGTGGACATTCCGTCGTTCCGCGTGCGCCCCGGCGACCTGATCTCGGTGGCCCCCAAGGCCAAGGAGATGCTGGTCATCAAGAGCGCGCTCATCAGCAACGAGCGCGTGCAGGTTCCTGCCTGGCTCGAGGTTGACATCGAGAAGCTGCAGGGCAGCGTTCTGAATCTCCCGCAGCGCGATCAGATCGATCTGGACATTCGCGAGCAGCTCATCGTCGAACTGTACTCGAAGAACTAATCGCCGCGCAGTAAGGAGGCTTGCACAACATGACAGAGTTCATGAGGCCGACGGTAGCCACGGAAGAGGTCAGCGATACCGTAGCGCGTTTCATTGTGGAGCCGCTGGAGCGTGGGTTCGGTTACACGCTCGGCAACTGCATGCGCCGCGTGCTCCTCTCGTCGCTTGACGGCGCGAGGGCCACGGCGATCCAGATCGAGGGCGTGCAGCACGAGTTCACCACCGCCGAGGGCGTTATCGAGGACATCACCGACATCGTCCTGAACGTGAAGGGGCTTGTGTTCTCCGCGCTCAACGACGATGTGGAAGAGGCCACCGCCCACGTGCTGGCCGAGGGTCCGTGCACGGTGACGGGTGCCGATTTGGAGGTGCCCACCGAGTTCACGCTGGTCAACCCGGAGCACGTCATCGCCACGGTCGCCGACGGCGGCACGCTGGACATGACGATCCGCATCGGCGTGGGCCGCGGCTACGTGTCTGCCGAGCGCAACAAGCGCACCGAGGATCCCATCGGCGTCATCCACGTCGATTCGCTGTTCTCGCCCGTGCGCCGTTGCGTGCCCGACGTGACGGACACGCGCGTCGGCCAGCGCACCGACTACGACAAGCTTCTGCTGGAGGTTGAGACCGACGGCAGCGTCACGCCCACCGATGCCGTGTGCCGCGCCGCCAACATCATCAACCAGTACATGGGCGCGTTCCTGGGCCTGTCCGAAGCGGCGGGCGACGAAGAGGGCGAAGTGCCGTCCATCTTCGCTCCCGAGGGCCAGGAGACCAACGCCGAGCTTGACAAGCAGATCGAGGATCTGGATCTGTCGGTTCGTTCGTACAACTGCCTGAAGCGCGCCGGCATTCATTCCGTGCGCCAGCTGGTCGAGTTCTCCGAGAACGATCTGCTGAACATCAGGAACTTTGGTGCGAAGTCCATCGAGGAAGTGAAGGACAAGCTCATTTCCATGGACCTCAACTTGAAGCAATAGGAGACGCTAGATCATGAGACATTACAAGAAGGGGCGCAAGCTGGGCACTGACAAGAGCCACACCAAGGCTATGAAGCGCAGCCTGGTCACCGCTCTGCTGGAGAACGACCGCATCAAGACGATCGAGTCCCGCGCCAAGGAGATCCGCCCCGACGTTGACAAGATCATCACCTGGGCGAAGAAGGGCGACCTGCACTCTCGTCGTCTGGCTATTGCCGCGCTGGGCGGCAACAAGGAGCTGGTCCGCGAGGTCTTCGAGAAGGTCGCGCAGGGCATGTTCCAGGACCGTCAGGGCGGCTACACCCGCATCATGAAGCTGGGCTTCCGCAAGGGCGACAACGCTCCCATGGTCATCATGGAGCTGTGCACCGAGCCCGTGCAGAAGAAGGCCGACAAGGCCGACGAGAAACCGGCTGCCAAGGCCGCCAAGAAGGCCGAGCCGAAGAAGGTCGAGGCTGCCGAGGAGGCCGCTGAGGCTGAGGAGGCTAAGGCCGAGGAAGCCGCCGAGGCTGCCGAGGCTGAGGCTGAGCCCGCCCCTGAGGCGGAGGCCGAGGCTGAGCCCGCTGCCGAGGAGGCCGAGGAGAAGAAGGCCGAGTAGCCTTCCGTCTCCGGCTTGACGCGTTATGAAGCCCCGATGGGATTTCCCGTCGGGGCTTTTTCGCGTTTGGGGGCGCGGTCGCGGCGGCAGGCGAGGGCGGTGGCGAGCGAGCAAGGTGCGGCGTTTCGGCTGGGGCGTAGCGGCGGGCGCGGCGTGGCTGGCGAAGCGGTTGGGGTCGTGGTGCGACGCGCGCGGCGTGCGGAGCGCGTAGTCGCGCCAGCAGTGCGCGCGGGTCGTGCGGAAAGCGCGCAGGTCAGGCCAAGAGGGCGCCGGCGTGCGGCGGATGTGGCATACTGGCCGCATGCGAATCGACGTGAGCACCTACATCCCCGGAACCTCGCCTTTGCATGCGTGCGACGCGCGCGCGAAGGTGCTGCTGCTTGCCGCGTACTCGGTCACACTGTTCCTCGTGGGGACGTGGTGGGCGCTCGGCGTATGCGTTTTGGCGTTTGCGGCAGCGCTGGCGGTCTCGCGCGTGCCGGCGGGGCGGGTGTTCGCGCTGTCGGCGCCCTTGTTCGTCATTGCAGCGTTCGCCATCGCAGCGAACGCGTTTTCCTTCGACTGCGCAGCCGCCGCGCAGCCGGGTGGACTGGGCGGGGTGTCGTCGGGCGCCCTGGAAGGGGTGCCGCCGGTTCCGCTGGCGGGCTCGTTCGGGTTCGTGCCGGCAGGGTTTGCGCGCGGGTGCTTCTACGCCGTGCGCATTGTGTTGCTGGTGGCGGCCAGCCTGATCGTGTGCTTCACCACGTCGTCAACCCAGCTGACCGAGGCGTTTTCGAGCTTCTTGCGGCCGCTGCGACCCTTGCGCGTGCCCGTGGACGACATCGCCTCGGTGCTGTCCATCGCGCTGCGGTTCATCCCGCTGGTGGCCGAAGAGCTGGGGCGCATCCACGACGCGCAGTGGTCGCGTGGCGCGAAGTTCGCCGGCGCAGGCCTGATGGCGCGGTTGCGCGCTTGGGCCACGGTGCTGGTGCCGCTGTTCGTGAGCCTGTTCCGCCGCGCGGACGCGCTGGCTGTGGCCATGGACGCGCGCTGCTACGGCGCGCCGGGCGTGCAGCGC
This sequence comes from Candidatus Aphodovivens avistercoris, assembly GCA_018710945.1. Lineage (GTDB taxonomy): Bacteria > Actinomycetota > Coriobacteriia > Coriobacteriales > Eggerthellaceae > Aphodovivens > Aphodovivens avistercoris. The sequence continues at coordinate 77,882 of DVIW01000010.1, forward strand.
ACCTCGCTGGCGCGCCTGCGCTTCCGCGTGCGGGACGTTGCGGCCCTGGCGCTGGGGCTTGCGGCGTGCGTCGCGCTGTCCGTGCTGGGGTAGCGCTCTTCGCGTGCGAACTCCGCGCTTGCTTCGTTCTTGTCGGGGTGGGCTCGTGCGCCCGGTCGCCTGCGCCGCGCCTTTGCCTTCCGCTGCCGCCCTCGGTTCGTCGCCCGCGCGTCGTGCTATCATGCGGGCAAGCGCGTTGCGCGGCATCGGCGCGGCGCGGGTCGAGTGTGCGATTGTCCCGAGGAGGCATTCATGAGCGCTATCATCGATGTGTTCGGCCGCGAGGTGCTAGATTCGCGCGGCAACCCCACCGTCGAGGTGGAGGTCGTGCTGGAAGACGGGTCGTTCGGCCGGGCGGCGGTTCCCTCCGGCGCGTCCACGGGCGCGTTCGAGGCGGTGGAGCTGCGCGACTGCGACAAGCAGCGCTACCTGGGCAAGGGCACGCTGGATGCCGTCGGGCACGTGAACGAGGAGATCGCGGACGCCCTGGTGGGCGTCGAGGCGGTGGACCAGCGCACCATCGACGAGATCATGCTGGAGCTGGATGGCACGTCGAACAAGGCCGCCCTGGGCGCCAACGCCATCCTGGGCGTGTCGCTGGCCTGTGCGAAGGCCTCCGCGGAATCCGCCGCGCTGCCGCTGTACAAGTACATCGGCGGCGTGAACGCGCACACGCTGCCCACCCCGATGATGAACATCCTCAACGGCGGCGTGCACGCCGACAACAACGTGGACTTCCAGGAGTTCATGGTCATGCCCGTGGGCGCCGGCAGCTTCGCCGAGGCGCTGCGCTGGTGCGCGGAGATCTATCACACGCTGAAGAAGGTGCTGCATGACGCCGGCCTCGGTGGCGGCGTGGGCGACGAGGGCGGCTTCGCGCCGAATTTCTCCACGAACGAGGAACCGCTGCAGTACCTGGTGAAGGCCTGCGAAGCGGCCGGCTACAAGCCCGGCGAGGACATCATGTTCGCCATGGATCCCGCTTCCACGGAGTTCTACGATGCCGACAAGCAGAAGTACGTGCTGGCCGGCGAGGGCCGGGAGCTCTCCAGCGACGAGATGGTGGACTACTGGGCGGCACTGGTGGAGAAGTACCCCATCATCTCCATCGAGGACGGCATGGCCGAAGAGGACTGGGATGGCTGGAAGAAGCTGACCGAGCGCATCGGCGACAAGGTGCAGCTGGTGGGCGACGACCTTTTCGTCACCAACACCGAGCGTCTGGCGAAGGGCATCGAGCTGGGCTGCGCGAACGCCATCCTGGTGAAGGTGAACCAGATCGGCAGCCTGTCCGAGGCGCTGGACGCCATCGAAATGGCCAAGCGCGCCGGGTACGCCTGCGTCGTGTCGCACCGCTCCGGCGAGACGGAGGACACCACCATCGCCGATCTGGCCGTGGCGACCAACGCCGGCCAGATCAAGACCGGCGCGCCCTGCCGCAGCGACCGCGTGGCGAAGTACAACCAGCTGCTCCGCATTGAGGAAGAGCTGGGCGGCGACGCCCTCTACGCCGGCCTGAGCGCGTTCTACAACATCAGGTAGTTTCGTCGGTCTGCCGACCGACGAAACCGGCTGGCACACAAGCCCGTCCTGGCAGATCCCTGTCTGCCCAGGCGGGCTTTCTTGCTGTCTGCGCCGTCCGGCGGCTTCAGCGTTTTCCGCTTTGAATCATCCTAAGAACGCTATAATAGGGCGGCATGAGACGAAACGGCGGCGCGCGGCGGAAGCTGAGGCGGCCGCAGATGAAAGGGGTGCTGGCATGGCGGAGATGATCTCCCTGGAAGAGGCGCGCGACCTGGTGCTTTCCCGCGTCGAGGCGCTTGACGTGGAGACGGTGGGGCTGCTTGAGGCGGTCGGGCGCGTGGCGGCGGCCGACCTGAAGAGCGACATCGACGTGTCGCCGTTCGCCCACTCGGCGATGGACGGGTTCGCCGTGCACGCGGCCGAGCTGGAGGCGGCGTCGCCGAAGCAACCGGTGGAGCTGGACGTCATCGCGGAGGTGGCCGCCGGCGAGACCTACGACGGGCCCATCGCGGCAGGCCAGTGCGTGCGCATCATGACGGGCGCGCCGCTGCCGGACGCGGCCGACGCCGTGGTGAAGTACGAGATCGTCGACGTGGTGTCCGGGGACGGCAAGCCGGGCAGCCGTGTGGCGTTCACCGCGGCCACCAAGCTGCGCTCCAACATCCGCGAGGCGGGTGAAGAGGCCAAAGCGGGCGAGACGGTGGTGTCGCGCGGCGAAGTGCTGGGCTCGGCGGGTGCTGGCTTTTTGGCAGGCTGCGGCATCGTGGAGGTGCCGGTGCACCGCCGCCCGCGCGTGGGCATCATCTCCATCGGCTCGGAGCTGGTGGACCCCACCGACCTGCCCACTCCCGGCAAGATCCGCAACTCGAACAGCTACGCGCTGGCCGCCTGCGCCCAGGCTGCCGGCGCCATCCCGGAGATCCTGCCCATCGTGGCCGATGATGAGGATGCACTGGCGGCCGTGGTGGCGCAGGCCGTCAAGGACTACGACTTCGTGGTGACCAGCGGCGGCGCCTCCAACGGTGACTTCGACTTCATCAAACCGGTCGTGGAGCGTCTGGGCGAGCTGCTCATCACCACGGTGAACATGCGCCCTGGAAAGGCGCAGACGTTCGGCGTGGTGGAAGGCACGCCGGTGTTCGGCCTGCCGGGCAACCCGGCGGCGGCCTACTGCGGCTTCGAGATGATCATCCGCCCGGCGCTGCGCAAGATGCAGGGCTACAGCAGCTTCGTGCGCCCTTCGGTGATGGCGAAGCTGGCAGCCGATACGAAGAAGAGCGACAAGCGCCGCCTGTTCCTGCGCTCCACGCTGCGCAAGGAGGCCGACGGCACCTACGTGGTGGAGCCGGCGAAGAACCAGAGCTCGGGCCTGTTCGGCGTCATCCAGCGTAGCAACTGCATGGCAGTGCTGCCCGAGGGCGAGGGCGGCCGCACGAAGGGCGACCTGGTGGAGTGCGTCCTGCTGGACGTGGCGGAGGAGACCGTTATCTAGCTGCTTGGGCGCACCGATCCCGCCTGGCGGCGGGATCGGCCGTGGTTGGGGGTGCCAGCACGGCTGCGCTCCCTATCTTCGACCGTCCGCTCCGCCGCACCGGCGCCCCCAGCCACAGCCGGAGTGGCGAGCGGAGCTTTGCCGCTCGATGCCGCTCGGGCGCTACGTTCATCAGGACTTGAAGAGGGAATGGGAAAGAAAGGGGCGAGGGATGTCTGAAAGCGCTTTGACGTTCGCCATCATCACGTGCTCGGATACGCGCAGCATGAAGGAGGACACGGCGGGGGCGGCCCTGGAGGGGCTCATCGCCGACAACGGGTGGACGTGTGAGAGCCATGTGGTGGTGAAGGACGAGCGGGCCGACATTTCGGCGGCCATCGTGGCGGCGTGTGACGAGCTTGACGTCGACATCGTGCTGACCTGCGGCGGAAGCGGGCTGTCGCTGCGCGACGTGACGCCGGAGGCCACCATGGACGTGTGCGAGCGCAACGTGCCGGGCATCGCCGAGGCCATGCGCGCGCACTCGCTGGCCATCACGCCCTACGCCATGCTTTCCCGCGCGCTGTGCATGCAGCGCGGGCGCCACCTGGTCATCAACCTGCCGGGCAGCGAGAAAGCCGCGCGCGAGAACTGGGACGGCATCGTGAAGGCGCTGCCCCACGCCGCCAAGATGATGGCGGGCGGCGGCCACTAGGGGGTTGTTTGCCGGACGCTTCCGCCCGTTGCGCGCGGGCGCATAAGGCGGAAGCGCCGCGATCCGTCTTGGCGATCCGGTGGCGTGCGCCGCTGCGGGCTTCCGCGCGCCGGGCGCTTGTTGCGGCGACGCGCCGGACGCCGGCTCCGCAAAGGGGTTTTCCCCAAGGGGGCGCGCCGCCCTTTTCACCAGAAGCCCCTTTGCCTGCCGTTCCTTCCGCTTCTTCCGCTGTGCGCTGCGCAAATCCCGCATTCGACCTTTGTTCGTTCACGGGGGAAGCGGCGCCGGGGGCTGTCGCGCAAACGCCCGGTGCTATACTGATGCGCGTTTGATGCGGGCGCGTCGCGTTTTCGCGCGCGAAGGGAAGAAGAGGGAGCATGACGGAAGAAGAGCCGCTGAACGGATTCACCGGTTTCGCGCGGCGCAAGCCAGGGTTCATTCCGGCCAGCGTGAGCGTGGGACACACGCCGGTGCCTTCCGGCAGCACGCGGGGCGGGCTGGGTTCCTCGCCGCTGTCCGACCGCGAAGAGCGGACGTATCCGTTCAGCCCCGACACTCCGAAAAGCCCCGCCGCGCAGGGTGCGTTCCAGTACGCGCGCGACCATGAGCGCAACGCGTCCGGCACGCTGTCGTTCGACCCCGACAAGCTGCGCACCATCTCCGCCATCGACCGGCGTTGGTCGTGGGTGGAGGTGGACCTTTCCGCCATCCGTCACAACGTGGGCGAGTACCGCCGCCGCCTGGGTTCGGGCACGCGGCTGATGGCCGTGGTGAAGGCCGACGCCTACGGGCACGGCTCGGTGCAGGTGGCGCGCACGGCGCTGCACTCCGGCGCGGAGTGGCTGGGCGTCGCGACGGTGGACGAAGCCATCAAGCTGCGCGAGGCGCTGGTGAACGCGCCGATCCTCGTGCTTTCCGAACCGCCCGTCACGGCGGCGCCGCTGCTTCTGGCCTACAAGGTGGTGCCGGCGGTTTACACGCCGGAGTTCGCCATCGCCTATGCGGAAACGGCCGACGCGTTCGGCCTGCGCGCGCCGTACCACCTGGCCATCAACACGGGCATGAACCGCATCGGCGTGCAGCACGACCGCGTGATCGAGTTCATGACGCAGGTGGGTTTCCACCGCGCGCTCGACCTGAACGGCGTGTTCACCCATTTCGCGACGGCCGACGAAGCCGAGACGCTGGACTTCCAGATCCAGGCGAAGCGTTTCATCGAGGCGGTGAGCGCCCTGCGCGCGGCGGGCATCGACCCGGGCATCGTGCATGCGGCGAACACGGCGGCTGGCGCGCGCTTCGCGGACGTGCACTTCGACATGGCGCGTTTGGGCGTGTCGCTGTACGGGCTGCATCCGTCCGCGCAGACGCGTCCGCTGCTGGATCTGCGCCCGGCCATGAGCGTGCACGCGCGCATCACCGACGTGCGCACGGTGCCGCTGGGCGAGGGCGTCAGCTACGGGCTGGACTACCGCAGCCCCGGCAGCGTGAAGGTGTGCACCCTGCCCATCGGCTATGCGGACGGGCTGCGTCACGAGCTGTCCGGTCGCACCGACGTGATCTTGGACGGCCGCCGCTGCCGCCAGGTGGGGCAGATCTGCATGGACATGTGCATGTTCGAGGTGGACATGCGCATCTACGGCACGCGCCGCCGGCTTGACCCGCAGATCGGCGACGAGGTGCTGCTGGTGGGCAGCCAGGGCGACGCCGCGATAACGCTGGACGAGATGGCGGATGCGCTGGGCACCATCAACTACGAGATCGCCTGCGGTTTCGGGATGCGCCTGCCGAAGGTGTTCCGGTAGCGGGCCCGCCGGCGAGGTGCCAGAAAAAGGAAGGAGCGCGCGATGCACAAGCCGCATATTCCGTTGGACGAGATTCGCGCGGCGGTGGAGGGGTGCCGCAAGTGCCCGCTGGCCGACGGCCGCACGCAGACCGTGTTCGGTGACGGCAACCCGCAGGCGCGCGTGCTCATCGTGGGCGAGGCGCCGGGCAAGAACGAGGACCTGCAGGGCATCCCGTTCGTGGGCGCCGCCGGCAAGTACCTCAACGAGCTGCTGGCCATCGCGGGCCTGCGCCGCGAGGACGTGTTCATCGCCAACGTGCTGAAGTGCCGCCCGCCGGGAAACCGCGATCCGCGCCCCGAGGAGATCGAGCTGTGCACGCCGTACCTGCGCGAACAGACGCGCACGATCGACCCGGAGTTCATCGTGACGCTGGGCAACTTCTCCACGAAGTTCATCCTGAAAACCGAGGTGGGCATCACGCGCCTGCATGGCAAGCTGCAGAAGGCGGGGAAGTTCAAGGTGTTCCCCATCTTCCACCCCGCCGCGGCGCTCTACGACGGCAGCAAGCGCGTGGCCCTGGAGAACGACTTCGCCACTTTGGGCGAGCTTCTGCACGCGTCGCAGCCTGCGGACGGCGCGGCTGGTGCGGCGGCGTCGGGGCAGTCGGCGGCGGGCGCTGCGATGGCGGATCGGCCCGCGGAGGCGGCGGCTTCGGATGGGCGATCGGCGGCGGATGGCGCGCAGTCCGCTTCGTCCCAGGAGCCCCGTTACGAGCAGGAGAGCTTGCTGTAGCGAGCGCTTCTCTTCGCGCATGCGTGCGGGTTCGGTGCGCGACGGCACTTCGCTTCTTGCGTGCACGTCGGAACCGCCGGAGCCGTCCGCGGTCGCCGGGCGCTTGGTCGCTGGCACAACCCTCTGCAAGAAAAGGCAACCGTCCGACCGGCAGAAATGCTACCGAAACAAACCCGTTTCAGAGGCGCTGCTATACTGGCGGTTCTGAAAGCGGCGATGCGAAGGGGCTGAGGCCACGTGTACCCTATCGAGCAAGTGGAGCATCTGAACGCGGAGGTCACCCGCATGGTGGTGCGGGCACCGGAGATCGCGCGGAAGATCAAGCCCGGGCAATTCATCATGTTGCGCATCGACGAGCGCGGCGAGCGCATCCCGCTCACCATGAACGCCTGCGACCCGCAGGCGGGCACCGTCACCATCGTGTTCCAGGCGGTGGGCGCCACCACCATGCGGCTGGCCGAGCTGAAGCCGGGCGACGCGCTGCTGGATTTCGCCGGCCCGCTGGGCAACCCCACCGAGCTTGAGGGCGCGCGCCGGGCGTGCGTCATCGGCGGCGGCCTGGGCACTGCCATCGCATACCCCCAGGCCAAGTGGCTGCACGACCACGGTTGCGAGGTGGACGTGATAACGGGCTTCCGCACGAAGGACCTCATCCTGTTCGAAGACGAGCTGGCGGCGTGCTCAAGCTGGCACAAGGTGATGACCGACGACGGCTCGAACGGCAACAAGGGCGTGGTGACGGCTCCGCTGCAGGAGCGCATCGACGCCGGCGCCGATTACGACCTGGTGCTGGCGGTGGGTCCCGTCATCATGATGAAGTTCGTGGCGGCTACCACCAAACCCCACGGCATCAAGACGCTCGTCTCCATGAATCCCCTGATGATCGACGGAACCGGCATGTGCGGCGGCTGCCGCGTGAAGGTGGGCGACGAATACAAGCACGCCTGCGTCGATGGTCCCGACTTCGACGGCCATCTGGTCGATTACGACGACGCCATGCGGCGTGGCGTGATGTACCGCAGCTTCGAGGCGGCGGCGCGCGAGGCGGCGAAGGGCAGGTTGGCAAGCGAGGCGCGCGATTGCGGCGCAGCGGAGCCGCAGCGGGCGGCGGACGAGCGGAAGGGAGCCTAGGGCATGGCGCGGCTGAGCTACGAGGCGAACAAGCAGCAGGAAAAGACGCCGATGCCCGAGCTGGACCCGCTCGAGCGCGCGCACACGTTTGAAGAGGTGGCGCTGGGCTACACGGCCGAGGACGCCATGCGCGAGGCGCGCCGCTGCATCCAGTGCCCCAAAGCGCCCTGCATGGACGGCTGCCCGGTGGGCGTGCCCATTCCCCAGTTCATCGAGAAGGTGGCCGAAGGCGACTTCGCCGCTGCGTACCATCTGGTGAAGGATGCGAACGCGCTGCCCGCCATCTGCGGGCGCGTGTGCCCTCAGGAAACCCAGTGCGAGGGCGTGTGCACGCGCGGCCGCAAGGGCGAGCCGGTGGGCATCGGCCGCCTGGAGCGCTTCGTGGCGGACTGGGCTATGAGTGTTCCGCCGGCTTGCCAGCCGGCGGAACCGGCCGACGTTATGAACGAGATGGAAGAGGACGCGCTCCGAGCGGAAGCGGCGTGCGTTGTTGGGGTTGTCGGGGGCGGTGACCTCCAGCCGCTCAAACAGTCCTGCTCGCACGAAAGCGCCACTGGCGCTTTCGGCTCGTGCGGAACTCGCTTGGTGGAGGCCGCCGCCCCCGACGGCCGTGCCGAGGATGTTTCAGCTTCCGCCTTCGACGCCGAACCGGGGACTGACGAAGCGTTCCGGCTTGAGCAGGAGGGGGATCTGGCTGGCAAGTGGGTGGCCGTGGTGGGGTCGGGACCGGCTTCGCTTACGTGCGCGGGCGAGCTGGCGAAGCGCGGATGCTCTGTCACCGTGTTCGAGGCCTTGCACAAGGCGGGCGGCGTGCTGACCTACGGCATCCCCGAGTTCCGCCTGCCGAAGGACCTGGTGCAGCGCGAGGTGTCGCAGCTGGAGGGCCAGGGCGTGCGCTTCGAGCTGAACGCGCTGGTGGGCAAGCTGTACAGCATCGACGAGCTGCTGGACGAGAAGGGCTTCGATGCCGTGTTCGTGGGGACGGGCGCCGGCCTGCCCGGCTACCTGGGCATCGAGGGCGAGGCGGCCAACGGCGTGATGACCGCCAACGAGCTGTTGACGCGCGTGAACTTGATGAAGGCCTACCTGTTCCCCGAGTACGACACGCCGGTGTACGCCGGGAAGAAGTGCGTGGTGGCGGGCGGCGGCAACGTTGCCATGGACGCCGCTCGCACGGCGCTGCGCCTGGGCGCCGAGGTGACGGTGGTGTACCGCCGCGGTCGCGACGAGATGCCCGCCCGCGCGGAGGAAATCCACCATGCGGAGGAAGAGGGCGTGAAGTTCCACCTGCTGGCGAATCCCGTGCGCATTTTGAGCACCGACGACGGCTGGGTGTCGGGCGTGGAGTGCGTGCGCATGGAGCTGGGCGAGCCGGATGCCAGCGGGCGCCGGCGTCCCGTGCCGGTGGAGGGCAGCGAGTTCGTCATCGACGCCGATATGATGGTGGTGGCCGTGGGATCGAAGACCAACCCGCTCATCGCGCAGACGACGCCGGGGCTGGACGTGACCGCGCGCAACCTGGTGGTGGCCGACGAGGAAACGGGCGCCACGTCGAAGCCGGGCGTGTTCGCCGGCGGCGACACGGTGATCGGCGCCGCCACGGTGATCCTGGCGATGGGCGCGGGCAAGCGCGCCGCCGCCGGCATTGGTGACTACCTGTTGGGCAAGTAATCGCGCTGCTGAAGAGGACAGACACGATGCCGTTCGATCCTGTCGCGTACATCAACACGCCGCGCTGGCAGCAGTCGCGGTTGGGCCTCGATCGCATCCGTGCGCTGTTGGAGCGGCTGGGCCGTCCGCAAGACAAGCTGCGGTTCGTGCATGTGGCGGGCACGAACGGGAAGGGATCCGTCAGCGTGTGCCTGGCCTCGGTGCTGCAGGCGGCGGGTTTGCGCACCGGGCTGTTCACGAGCCCCTTCATCGAGCGCTTCGAGGAGCGCATTCGCGTCGATGGCGCGATGATAAGCCCCGACGATCTGTGCGAGGCGACGCTGGAGGTGCGGCGGCACGCCGAGGCGCTGGCGGAAGAGACCGGCGACCACCCCACCGAGTTCGAGCTGATGACCGCCGTGGCGCTGGTCCATTTCGCCCGCTGCGGCTGCGACATCGCGGTTCTGGAAGTGGGCCTGGGCGGCCGGCTGGATTCCACGAACGTCATCGATGCGCCCGAGGTGGCCGTCATCGCGCGCATCGGGCGCGACCACACGGCCCAGCTGGGCACCACGCTGGCGGCCATCGCCGGCGAGAAGGCAGGCATCGTGAAGGATGGCTGCCCGGTGGTCTCGTGGCCGCAGGAGCCTGAGGCCATGGCCGTGGTGGAGGCTGCCGCGGCCGAGCATGGCTGCCCGATGCACATTCCCGATTTCGCGCAGCTTGCCGTCGGCGGTGTGGAATGGCCTGGCGCAGCGGAGGCGGCGGCGCCTGCAGGCTCGACGGCTCACGCGAGCGAAGGAGGCGTGTGCGGCGACGAGGTGCACGGAGCTGCGTCCGTGGCGGGAGCGGCGGCCCTGGTCGAAGGGGCAGTGACAGACGCGGCGGGCCTTGTCGAAGGGGCCTCAAGGACGGCTGCTCCCTTCCGCAGTTTCTCTTACAAGGGGAGGGCGTTTCGCACCCGGTTGCTGGGAAGCTATCAGCCGCAGAACATCGCGGTGGCGCTGGAGGCGGTCGAGGCGCTGCGGGCGCGCGGGTGGCGCATCCCCGATGCGGCGGTGAGCGCCGGCGTGGCGCGTGCGGAATGGCCGGGCCGGTTCGAGATCATCGAGGGCGGTACGTCTCCTGACGGGTTCGCTTTCGTGGTGGATGGCGGGCACAACCCGCAGGGCGCCCGCGCGCTGGCCGACTCGCTGGCCGACGCGTTCCCGGGCCGCAAGGCCGTGTTCGTCATCGGCGTGCTGGAGGACAAGGATTATCCCGAGATGCTGGAAGCCATGCTCCCGCTGGGATCGGCGTTCGTCGCGGCTGCACCCGACAGCCCGCGCGCTTTGCCTGCGCGCAAGCTTGCGCGCGCGATCCGCTGGACGGGCCAGGACCTGCTGGGATGCTCGGCATGCGTGAGCCCCTATGAGGCGCGCGACTGGGAGGACGCCGTGGCGCGTGCCCGCCAGCTTGCCGGCCCCAACGGACTCATCTGCGCGTTCGGCAGCCTGTACTCCGTCGCTTCCGTGAAAGCCGCCGCCCGCGCCACCCGCGCGTAGGCGTCGCGCGCCTGATCGAGCGTCTGCTCGACGACGCGCTTGCCGCCGCTCGCGCACGCGCGCGTAGGCGCCGCGTGCGTTGCGGCGTCCTGTCGCCCTGCGCTTTCCCTGCTTTCCCGCCACCGTCCGCTCCCCAGTGTCCGTTTCCGTTCGGGCGTGCTCGCGCCGTCCGTTTTCGCTCTGGCGTATACTAGGGCGTCGAACCGAAAGCCGGGCGGCGCGCGCTGTCCGGTCCTGTCTGCCGCGCTCGCTGCGCGGCGCGCCCATCGAGCTGCAAGGGAGCTGACCCCATGGCCATCGACACCGCAACCGGCAAGGAAGCGCCGGCCGAGCTGTCCTCCGAGCGCGTGAAGGACATCTTCTCCGCCATCGCGAAGAAGTACGAGCGGTTCAACGCGGTCAGCAGCTTCGGCGCTTACAAGCTGTGGCTCTCCGCCATGGCGAAGCGCGCGCCCATCGGCCCGAACGACGACGTGCTGGACGTGGCTGGCGGCACGGGCGACGTTGCCTTCACCATGGCGCGGGCGAAGCGGCCCCGGCACATCCAGTGCACCGACCTGGTGCCCGAGATGCTGGAGGTGGCGCGTGCCCACTATGCGGACGGCGCCGCGGCGGGCGTTCCGGTGGACTTCGAGGTGGTGGACGCGCAGGACATCCCCTACGCCGACAATTCCTACGACGTGGTGACGATGGCCTACGGCATCCGCAACATGCCCGATCGCCCGCGTGCGCTTGCCGAGATGCTGCGCGTGCTGAAGCCCGGCGGCGCGCTGGTGTGCCTGGAGTTCTCCACGCCGCCCAATCGCCTGTGGCGCGCGCTGTACGGCTTCTACCTGCGGCACCTCATCCCGTTCTGGGGCGGGCTCATCACCGGCGACCGCGACGGCTTCGTGTATCTGGCGCGCTCCATCAAGGCGTTCCCCGACCAGCGCGGTCTGGCCCGCCTGATGGAGCAGGCCGGCTTCGAGCGCGTCACCTGGAAGAACTGCACCGGCGGCATCGCCGCCATCCACGTGGCCCGCAAACCGGAGGCGTAGGGACGCTTGACGCGGCGCTGGCGTCGCCTGCGCCGCGTTGGGAGCGCCCTTCGCCCCTTCGCTTTCGCATGTGGAAGGGCGCGAAAGCAGCCGCCCGGCATCTGCCCCTGCCGTTTCGCCCGCGTCTTGCTCTTGTTTCGCTCGTGTTCGCTGTTGCCATCTGCACAAACCCGGAAAACGCCTGAACACCGCACTGCGCGCTTGCCCTATCATGGAAGTGCCGCGCTATCGAGGGGAAAGGGCGGCCGGGGGAGCGGGAAGAGGCGACTGCCATGGCGAATGACGAAGCGAAATGCGTGGATGCGACAAGCTTGAAGGGCGCGACGGACGCTGCGAACGGCGTTGACGGTGCGGAAGCGGAAGGCACGCGAAGCGCAGACGGCTCGGACGGCTCGGATGGCATGGCGGGCGCGACGGACGCAACCGATGCTGCGAACCGTGCGGCTGCGGCGAACCCAAACAGTGCGGCTGATGCGGCTGGCGCCAACGGCAAAGCCGCCACGCAAAACGCCGAGACCGCAGCGCAACCGACCGACAAGCTGTGGACGCCCCTGTTCATCTTCATCATCGTGGCGGCTCTGTGCGCCTTCATGGTGGGCCAGGGCCTGAACTCCGGCACGTCGGTGTATTTGGACCACATGGGGCAGGGCGCCACGTTGGCCGGTGCGCTGGCGGCGGTGTTTTCCGGCGCGGCCGCGGTGGCGCGTCTGGCGTGCGGGCCGCTCATCGACAACGTGGGGCGTGTGTCGGTGATGCTGGTGGGCGCCGCGCTGCTGTTCGCGGGCACCGTTCTGCCGGTTCTGAACTCCAGCATCCCCGCGTTCGTGGTGGCGCGCATCCTGCAGGGTGTGGGCTTCTCGGCGGCGACGACCGCTTCCGCCACGGCGGCCTCCGACGTGCTGCCGCTGTCGCGCATGGGCGAGGGAATCGGCTACTACGGGCTGGGCCAGGCGCTGGCCATGTCGGTGGGGCCGGCGTTCGCCCTGTTCCTGGTGGGAACCGATCCGGCGGAGAACCTGTTCGTGGGCATGGCGGTGATGGCGGCGCTGTCGTTCGCCTTCGCGCTGCTGTGCCGCTACGAGAAGAATCCCAGCCGCCTGCCCGCCACCGCGTCGTACCGTCAGCGCCTCGAGCGTGAAGCGGCGGAAGCGGCCGGCGCGAAGGTCGCGGCTCCCTCCGGCGCCTCCGCCAGCGCTCCCGCCGCCGATGCGTCCGGCTCTTCAAGCCCATCCGTCCCAGCGCCCAAGCAGGGCTTCGTCCACAGCTTCTTCGAGCCGCGTGCGCTGCCCGGCATGCTGCCCATGCTGGTGCTCAGTCCGGCGTTTGGCTTCGGCATCTTCTTCATGGGGCTGTACGGCACGTCGCTGGGCTATGCGAACGCCGGCCTGTTCTACACCGTGTCGGCCATCGCGATGATCGCCATCCGCCTTACGTCGAAGGCGTTCATGGACAGCGTGGCGCCCATCAAGATCATGACGGGCACCGTGGCGTGCGGCCTGGTGGGGTTCGCGATGGTGCTGTTCGCCGGCGTGAACGAGCTGCTGTTCTACGCGGCGGCCATCCCCTACGGGCTGTGCCTGGGCATCGCCATTCCGCTGAACCAGTCGGTGGCCGTGAAGAACACGCCGCCTGAGCGCTGGGGCGCCACCAACGCGCTGTACCTGCTGGCCAGCGACATCGGCATCGGCGTCGCGTCGGCCGTGTGGGGCATCGTCAACGACGCCGCCGGATTCTCCACCACCATCATCTGCGCCATGTGCTGCATCGCGGCTTCCCTGGTGGTGGCCTGGATCGCCTATCCGAAAGAGAAGTGATCTTCCCTCTGCGTAAGGTTTTCGGGAGGCAAGCAAGAATCGCCTCTTGAGGGAAGACGCCGCCTTTGCTTTGCGCTGCCTTGCTTGCGGGGGAGGCGGTAGGGGCAAAGCGCAAATGGGTGCGCCATGGCCGGTCTGAAAACGAGCCCTCGCTTCGATCGGCACGCGGCAGCGAAGGCTGGGCCGCTTGCCTTGCGCTTGCGGGCCGTTTGTTAATTCGCGGGGCGGGGCGGCGGGTGCGGGGGTATGATGGAGGCATGCAGGGGTACCTTCCGGGCGCTTGGGCGGCCGGCTGGTTGAGAGGGCGCGTGCCCAACCCTTCGAACCTGTCAGTTAGCACTGGTGTAGGGAGCATGCTTGCGAATGCGAGGGCGCTGCCGTGGCCGGTGGCGCCCTTTTTCGTGGGGCGTCGGCGACGGCGCGGTTTGGCGGTTGCCGCCGCTCGTTGCGGCTGTTGACTGCGGCGCCGGCGGCGTTCAGCCCGGCGATCCGGCGCGGTCGTCCGGTTGCGCGGCGCCGCCACGTCTCGTCCGGCGACTGGGCCTGGCGGCCCGCCGCATTCGCAGCCACTTTCGGAAAGGAAACGCGATGATCGACAAGGCGGAACTTCAAGCCCAGATAGCCCGCACGGCGCAGCAGGTGCGCGCTGCCAACCCCATGGCGGGCTCCATCACGAACTCGGTCACCATCAACTTCGTGGCGAACGCCCAGATAGCGGTGGGCGGCTCGGCGGCCATGGTCTACCTGCCCGACGAGGGCGAGTTCCTGGCGAACGCCGGCGGCGCCACCTACATCAACGTGGGTACGCTGCTGCCCATCTACGAGGAAACGCTGCCGCGCACCGCGCGCACGCTGCACGAACTGGGCAAGCCCTGGGTGCTGGATCCGGTCGCCATTGGCATCGGCAGCCTGCGCACGAAGCTCTTGGCGCAGTTCAAGGAGTTCAAGCCCACCATCATCCGCGGGAACGCCTCGGAGGTCATCGCGCTGGCGAACCTGTGGCAGGTGGCAGGCGACGGCGGAGCCTCGCAGGTGCGCGGCGTCGATTCCACGCAGGCGGTCGATGAGGCGCGCGAAGCCGCCGTGGCCCTGGCGCGCTACACGGGCGGCGCCGTGGCCGTTTCGGGCGAGACGGACCTGGTAACGGACGGCGAGACGGTGTGCCTCTCGCACGGCGGCTCGACGTTCATGACCCAGATCACCGGCTCGGGCTGCAGCCTGGGTGGGGTGTGCGCCGTGTACGCCGCCTGCGCCGAGACGCCGCTGGCCGCCGCGCTGGCGGGCGTGAACGTGTACAACCTGGCCGGCGCCCGCGCTGCCGCGCGCGTCGATGCGCCCGGCAGCTTCCAGGTGGCGTTCCTCGACGAGCTGTACAAGGCCACGCCCCAGGACATCGCGAACAATCCCTTCGAAGCAGAGGAGGCGTAGGATGAACACGTTGGTGGCGGTGGCCATCGCGCCGTTCGGCGTGGGGGACGAGCTGTCGGCGCACGTGGCGGAGGTGGTGCGCGTGATCCGCGCGTCCGGTCTGCCGAACAAGACGTGCTCTATGTTCACCGAGATCGAAGGCGAATGGGACGAGGTCATGCGCGTGGTGAAGGAAGCCACGATGATCCTGGCGGAAAAGGGCATCCGCACCGAGGTCGTGCTGAAGGCCGACGTGCGCCCCGGCCGCGAGGGCATGATGAGCCGCAAGGTGGAGATCGTGGAAGAGCTGCTGGGAAGCGCGGCTAACGTCCCGTCAGACGCCGCAGCTGGCGAGTCGGTGAGCATCCCGTCGGACGCTGCAGCTGGTGATCAGTCGGAAAAGACGGCGGAAGGCCGTGCGGAGAACCTTGCGGAAGGGGGCGCGCGATGAGCTTGCGGAACGCGCTGGACATTTCGGCCTATCTGGTGCTGGGGCCGGAGAACACCCAGGGACGCCCGGTGGGCGACATCGTGGCGCAGGCGCTGGATGCGGGCTTCACCATCGTGCAGGTGCGCTCGAAGGTGTGCGGCGCGCGCGAGCTGATGGCCTGCGCCGAAGAGGCCGCCCGCGCCATCGCCGCGGCAGGCGCGCAGGACCGCGTGCCGCTGCTGGTCGATGACCGGCTGGACGTGGCGCTGGCCGCGCGCGACGCGGGCATCAAGGTGGACGGCGTGCACGTGGGCCAAAGCGATGTGCCGGTGGAAACCTGCCGCCGCTACCTGGGCGAGGACGCCATCGTGGGTCTGTCGGCCCGTGCGCACGAGATGCGCGACTACATCGCCACGGCGGACGTGAGCCTGGTGGACTACCTGGGCGTAGGTCCTCTGCACGAGACGGCCACCAAGCCCGATTGCGGTATGGACGATGACGGCCGCGTCATCACGCGCAGCCTGGAAGAGCTGGCGGATCTGGCGCGCATCAGCCCGCGGCCCATCGTGGTGGGCGGCGGCGTGAAGGCGCCCGACCTTCCCGCGCTGGCGAAGACGGGCGTGGCCGGCTTCTTCGTGGTGTCGGCGGTGTGCGCTGCCCCCGACCCGCGCGCTGCCGCCGCCGAGCTCGTGCAAACCTGGCGCGCGAATCGCTAGCGCCGCCAGCGCCCGTCCGAATCAGCGCCGTCGGCGCAGCAACGCCGCAGGTGCTGATCCGAGCCGGCTCGGCGGTCCCGTAACGCTGCGACCCCGCAACCCCGCAGGCGCCGGCCCGCCGCTAGCGCCTGCGGAGCTTCCCCAGCCGCCGCGCGTCGCGCGCGCCGGCCGCGCCGCCAGCGCCCTGCAGCCCGCTCTCGGGCTTCCGAGCCCCGCCGCGCCCGCCGCTGCGTCCGAGCCGCCCCAGCAGCCCGCGCCCTGCCGCGCCCGCGTCCACGCTCGCGTTCGTCCCGCCGCTTGCTGCAGCTGCCGCCTCGCGTTCGTGCTCCTCGGCCATCATCTGCTCCAGCAGCGGGTCGCGCTCCACCGTCCGCGCCGCCTCGGCGCGGATCGCCGACGCCTCCCCGGCATGCACGGCCGTGCCGGCGCGCCCGGCTTCCAGCCCGGCGTTTTCCGCCGCGAACGCCTCGTTGGCGTTCTCCAGCGAGAATCCCGGCGCCACCACGCTGCCCGCAGCCGCCACCTGAGCCCCGCCGTCGTCCGACAACGCGCGCCCGTCGCCCATGCCGTCCACGACCAGCCCCTTGAACGTGCAGTTCGCCGTGCCGTCGGCGTTCCAGGCCGGCGCCACCGTGCCGTTCTCCTGGTCGGGGTAGGGGAAGTCGCTGCACGCCGGCCGCCACTCGCCGCGCGCGTGCGCGGCCCAGTTCGCCGGCTCGTTGCCGAACCACAGCTTCGCCAGGTGCTCCGCGTGGGTAGGTTTCACGTCAAACGCCCAGTTCAGTTCTGACTTTTCGGCCATCGTGTTCTCGGAAAGGCGCTCGAACTCCTCCTTCAGCGCGCCCAGCCGCGCGTCGATGCGGCCCGTGCCGTTCAGCAGCACGTCGTCCAAGCGGCGCATCTGCTCGCGCGCCTGCCGGATGCGTGCGTCCACGCCGGCGGCCATCGCACCGTCGATGATGCCGTTCGTCCCCTTGATGCGGTTGATGTCCAGCGCCGCCTCGTAGGTGGCCTCCACCATCTCGTCGGCGCTCATGTAGACGCTCTCGTAGTTCATGATGTGCTTCCACGAGGGCAGGATCATCCGCTCGCGGTGCTCCTCGAACGTCCGCGCGCGCAGCTTGTAGCCGTACTTGCCCGGGTTGTCGAACACGATGGAGCCCACGTCCAAAAACGGCGCCATCGGCGAGGTCATCACCACCAGGCGCGGGTCGTAGCCCACGCGCTCGTAGAGGTGCTGCACGTAGGCGCCCGTCTCGCGCACGCTGGCGGCGGTCTGCTTGGGGATGCCCGTCATGAAGTACAGGTCGAACCGCTCGCAGTTGGGGTGCGACAGCGCGTCCACGATGGTCTCTTCCAGCTCGGCCATCTTGTAGTGGCCCTTGCCGAAGGCCTTGCGCACGTCGTCGTCGTGGCTTTCGGCGGAGATCTCCACCGACCAGCTTTCCAGGTTGTCATCGAGCATCTGGTAGAACTCGTCGCCGCCCGGCGGCGGCCCGAAGAACTCGAACCCAATGGGGTTGTGCACCTTGCCCTTCAGCCCGGTGACGAAGCGGCGGGTGTAGTCTTCGCCGGCTTGCAGGAAGTCGTTCAGGACGAAGATGGGCCCCCAGACGTGATTCTGCACGTTCTCGATGTCGCGGATGAGCAGCGCCGGGTCGCGCCAGGCCACGCGCCGGCGTCCGAAGTGGTTCTTGAACGTGTAGGCGCTGCCGCCGCAGGTGGCGCAGTTGCGCGCGCAGCCGCGGCAGGTCAGGCTGGCGGTGACGGGGTACTGCAGCCAGCCCTTCATGGGCAGGTAGCTGGTCATGTCGTGGTGGCGCAGCACGCCCTTCATGGGGTAGGCGTAGTCCAGCGAGATGGCGTTCATGTCGTCGGGCACCCACGACAGCGGGTTGATGTGCACCGCGCCCGTGTCGTCTTTCCAGGTGAGGTTGGGGATGTCCGACAGGTCGCCCACGGGCGTGCCCGTGCGCTGGGCGCGCGCGATGCGCTCGACCAAGCGGCGCATGGGCTCTTCGGTGGAGTCGCCGCGCACCACGTAGTCGATGCAGTCGTAGGCGATCAGATCCTCGTGGAAGATGGTGGCGGAAAGCCCGCCGAAGCTCACCGGCGTGTGCGGGTGCAGGCGCTTGAGGATCTTCGCCACCTCCACCGAGCCGTGGCAGTGCGGCATCCAGTGCAAGTCGATGCCGAACATGCGCGAGTCGAGGCGCGAGAGGTTCTTCTCCACGTCGAAGTTCTTCTTGTGCAGCATCATCGACGCCAGGTTGTAGATGCGCGCGCGCAGGCCGTGGCGCTCCAGGTACTCGCACAGCGTGGTCAGGCCCAGCGGGTACATCTCGAAGATGGGCGTGGACGGAACCATGTCCGACACGGGGCCGTACATGATGGAGCGCTCGCGGAAGTCGTAGGTGGCGGGCGCGTGTATGTAGGTGATGTCTAACGGTTGCATAGCAGCGAAGTATACCCGTTTCACCAGGTGGCGCAACCCGTTGCAGGGAATCTTCCGCGCGGCCCGGCGCTGCGTCCGCGCGGACTGCCCGCCGGGACCTCCTTGGGTGTCTGCGCTGCCTGCTTCGTTCGTCGCGCCCCGTTGCCAATTTCCCTGTATCACAGAATATCGACCGGGCGCGATGGCGCGTCGCTCGTGCGATAATGGAGGGCGCGAAAACGGCAGGGACGGCGCGCTGCGCGCAGGCAAGGAGGGGCCGCATGAAGATAACGGTGCTCATGGAGAACTCGACGCCATCAGGGCGGTTCGCGGCGGCGCACGGGCTGAGCCTGTTTCTGGAGACGAACGGGGCGCGCATCCTGTTCGACGTGGGGCCCGACGAGAACTTCCTGGCGAACGCGCTGGAGGCAGGCGTGGACGTGCGCAGCGCCCATGCGGTGGTGATCTCGCACGGCCATTCCGACCACGGCGGCGGCCTGCGCGCTTACCTGGACTGCACGCGCAGCCTTCCCGCGCCGGCGCCCATCTACGTGGCGCGGCATGCGTTCGAGGAGCACGCCGCCGGCACGCCGCAGCGTCACCACGACATCGGGCTGGATCCCGCCCTGGCCGACGACGCGCGCTTCCTGACGGCGGGCGAGCAGCTGCCGCTTGGCGACGACCTGCTGCTGTTCTCGCACGTGCCCATAACGCACCCCATCGCGAAATCGAACGGCGCCCTGCTGATGAACGACAATGGCGCTTTCGTGCCCGACACCTTCCTGCATGAGCAGAACCTTCTGGTGACGGAGGGGCAGCGCCGCATCCTGGTGGCGGGCTGCGCGCATTGCGGCATCCTGAACATCATGGAGCGCGCCGAGCAGCTGGCCGACGCGCCCATCGACGTGGTGGTGGGCGGCTTCCACCTGATGGACCCCGGCAGCGGCAGGGTGGAGGACCCCGCGTTCACGCGCTCGTTGGCGCGCGAGCTTGCGCAGAAGGGTGCCCGCTACTACACCTTCCACTGCACGGGCGTGGACGCCTACAGCATCCTGCGCGACGAGCTGGGCGAGCGCGTCAGCTACCTGCAGGTGGGCGCGCAGGTGGAGGTGTAGGCCCGTGGGCAGCAGGAAGCCCTCCGCGAAGGCACGCCGCGTGGCGGAGTTCAAGGCGCAGCTGGGCGGCGGCTCCGGCGGCTGGAGCGCGCCCGACCTGGACGACGCGTTCGGCCGCGAGGCGCAGCGCCGCGACAAGCGGGCCGCCGAGCACGAGGCGGCGCTGGAGAAGAAGATGTGCACGTCGAAGAAGCGCTACCCCCATCGCGCCGATGCGGAAGAGGCCATCCAGCTGTGCGCGCTGCACGGCCGGCGCGGCCTGCACTGCTACGAGTGCCCCTACTGCGGCGGCTGGCACCTCACCTCGAAGCCAGAGCGTCCGTAGCGGCGCGGGCCGAACGCGAAGCGGAAAGGGAAGCGGAACATGAACATCACCGTGTACTGCGGCTCAAGCGCCGGAGCCAACCCGCGCTTTCTGGAGGCGGCGCGCGAGCTGGGAAGCTGGATAGCCGCAAGCGGCTATGCGCTGGTGTACGGTGGCAGCTCGATCGGCCTGATGGGAGCCGTGTCGCGCGCGGCTTTGGACGGCGGCGCGGTGGTGCACGGAGTGGAGCCGCGCTTCTTCATAGAGGCCGGCGTGGCCCAGCACGACCTGACGCACCTGCACGTGACGGAGACGATGGCGCAGCGCAAGGCGAAGATGGTCGAGCTGGGGGACGCGTTCGTCGCGCTGCCGGGCGGCGTGGGCACGTTGGAGGAGATCTCCGAGATCATGTCGCGCATCCGCCTGGGCCGCTGCAGCGCGCCGTGCTGCCTGCTGAACATCGGCGGCTACTACGACGCGTTCAAGGCGTTTCTGCGCACGATGCTGGGCGAAGGGTTCATCGCGCCCGAGGATTTCGAGCGCTTCCGTTTCCCCTGTTCGGTGGCCGAGTTCGCCGCCATCGTGGACGAGCAGCAGGCGCATCCCGCCGCCGCGCACGCGACCGCTGCCGAGCTGGCGGGCCGCGCGTAGCGAAGGCGGGGCGGTCGCGTCGCCCGGCCGCGACACGCCGCCCTGCTCCGGTGCGCGCCGCCGCTACTTCCCGGGCTCCTCCTGCGCCAGCTCTTCCAACACGTCGATGCTGGTCTCTAGCGCGTCGAGGATGCACTGGCGGCAGATGGGAAGCGGGTTCTCGCCCGAATGGTCTTGCGCGCGGATCTCCTGGCAGACGGTGGTGCCGTAGCGTTCGCGGAAGCGCTCGCCCAGCTTGATGGACAGCTGGTAGGTGGCCAGCTTGCTGGTGGGGTTCGTCGGCCCGTTGCTGCGGCCCAAGCCCATCGCCATGGCCCCGCCCAAAAGCGCCCCGCAGGTTTCCGTGTGCGAACCCAGGCCGCCGCCCAAGCCCTCGGCCAGACGGAAGCACAGATCCTCGTCGATGCCGAACGCGCTGCCCAGCGCGCAGGCCACCGACTGAGCGCAGTTGAAGTTGTCCGCGTGCATGCGCTCGGCCATCTGCGCCAAGGCGGCGCGGTCGTAGCGGTCGGGCAGGGGGAGGCGGGTGTTCTGCGGTTCCATGGGCATCCTTTCACGGGGAAACCGATCGCTTCCATGATAGCGCCCATGCCGTCTTTCAGCAGCGGCGTCGGGCTTGGTGTCGTGTCGGTGCCAAAGGGGTGCCAAAGGGACGGGTGCCAAAGGGACGCATCCAATGGCACGTTTGCGTGCCATTGGATGCGTCCCTTTGACACCAAGCCCCTTTGACACCCGCTCCGCGTTGCGCTACGTTGTCGCTCGCTCTGGATCCTTGGTTGCGCGTCGCGGCAGCGTGGCCGTGAACGCCACCGCATCGCCGCGCTTTTCGACCGAAAGCCGCCCGCCGTGGCGCTCGGCGATGCCCTGCGCCACGGAAAGCCCGATGCCGTAGCCGCCGGTGGTGCGCGAACGTGACTGGTCGGCGCGGTAGAACCGGTCGAACAGCCGCTCCGCCTCGGCGTCTTCGATGTCGCTTGCCGGGTTCGCGACGGAAAACAGCACGCTTCGGCGATGCGTTCGCAGCTCCAGGGTTATCCGCCCGCCCGCGTCGCCGTGCTTCACGGCGTTGTCCAACAGGACGCCTGTCAGCCGCTCAAGCGCTTCGGCGTCGCCCTTCACCCAGATGCCGTCTTCGATGCGCCGCTCCAGCGGCTTGCCGGCAGCGTCGGCCAGGGGCAGGAAGTCCTCTGAACAGCGGCGGACAAGCTCGCTCAGATCGAGCGGCGGCAGGTCGGCTTCGTCGGCCGATTCGACGGCCCGCGCGGTGTCTATGAGATCGCGGATGAGCGCGTTCAAGCGCGCCACCTGGGTTTTCGTGCTGCGCGTCCATTGGGTTTCGCCGGAGATGCGCTCGGTAAGGTCGTTGTTCGCCGAGATGATGGCCAGCGGCGTCTTCAGCTCGTGCGAGGCGTCAGTCACGAAACGGTTCTGGCGCTCAAGGTTGCGCGCGAACGGCCGCACTGCGCGCTTCGACAGCGGAACGAGCAGCACCAGCACCATGACGACGCAGGCCGCCGACACGGTAAGGGCGCTGCGCAGGAGCAGGAACGATGACTGGAAGCGCGAGTAGCAGTCCAGCAGCACCACGGTGCCGCTGCCGTCGCCGTTGCGGAACACAGCGTAGCGGTAGTAGTCCCGGTAGCCGCGCTCCGCCGTGCCCTGCCACAGCTGGCGCACCGTTTCCGCCAGCTGGCCCTCGTCCATCGACGCGATGCGCAGCGTCGTGAACTCGACCTGCTGGCCGTCGCCTTCCACCTGGGCGAACGCGTAGCGCGTCTCGTAGGGGGTCTCCGAGGTCACGCGGAACGGCATCTCGGTGGCGGGTCGGCGCTTCTCCGTGGGCGGCGGGAATCCCCCATCGTTTTGATGCAGCACGTCGATGGCAGCGTCTGCACGGGTGGTGTTCGCGGCGAAGAACAGCGCTGACGTCACCACGCACAGCACGGCCAGCGTGAGGACGAGCGCCAGCATGGCGGTGAGGATGAACCGGAAGCGCAGCTGCGCGACAGAGCGGGCGCTTTTCACCACGAGTGCTCCTTCCTCCTTGCCGGGCCGTTTGCCGTGTGCGGCTAGGCGTCGGCCGTGCCAAAGGGGTGCCAAAGGGGTGCCAAAGGGACACATCTAATGGCACGCTTGCGTGCCATTAGATGTGTCCCTTTGGCACCCGGCACCGGCACCGATGCCTTTGGCACCTGCTTTTGGCACGACGCTGTTGCGGTTAGGCGTCTTTGCTTTCCGCTTCTTCCAGCACGTAGCCGAACCCGCGGCGCATGGTGACGCGCACGCGCGACCCCAGCGATTCCAGCTTGCGGCGCAGGTACGACATGTAGGTCCACACCACGCCGGGTTCCACCGAGGCATCATACCCCCAGATGCGGTCCATCAGCTGCTCGACGGAAACCGGCGAGCCTTGGCGGCGGATAAGCGTCTCCATCAGCTGGAACTCCTTGTTGCCCAGGTGCTCGGCGCTGCTGCCGCAGCGCAGCTGGAACGCGGTGCGGTCAAGCGTCAGGTCGCCGAAGGAGAGCGCGGAGGTCTCCAGGGTGGCGCTGCGACGGGTGAGCGCCCGGATGCGCGCCAGCAGCTCGCCGGTGACGAAGGGCTTGGGCAGGTAGTCGTCCGCGCCGCGGTCGAGCCCCAGGATGCGGTCGGACGGGTCGCTCTTCGCGGTGAGCAGCAGGATGGGCGTGCGGACGTCGGCCCCGCGCAGGCGGCGCAGCACCTCCAACCCGTCGATGCCCGGCAGCATGATGTCCAAGATGATGCAGTCGTAGTTCCCGCTCAGGCCGTACTCGTAGGCGCTTTCGCCGTCGTAGACCGCGTCCACCAGGTAGTGCTCGTGCTTCAGCAGGGCCTCCAGCGCCGAGGTGAGGTCCCGTTCGTCATCCGCCACCAGTATCCGCATGCCGCCTCCCCTCATGCCGGGCGTTTCCGCCGCCGCTTCCGTCTCTGGCTTAAAACCTTACGCCGCGAACCTTAAAGAGCGCTTAACGGCTTGCGGCCGCCAGGGAATCGGCCCGGTATCTCCATAGTTCGCAGTGCGGCCCGCGCACCCGCGTCCGGCGCCGCGCCCGGCGCTGCGACTCGTCCGGCACCAGCCGGCGCTTGTCGCTAAGAGGCGAACCAGAAACCGGCGAAGGAGTCCTTGAACGCGCGGTAGCCCTGCAGCTGGCAGATGTAGGAGAACTGGCGGATCAGCTCGCCGGACTCGTCGTACTCCCCGTAGATGTTGGCGACGCCGCTGTTCACCACGTAGTTCGTGGAATCGGGCGCGTGCGAGCCGTTCGATACGATGCTGGAGTACGGTACGGCGAACGAATCGACCAGCTCGAAGGTGCCCGCCTGCTCGTCGATGAGGTAGCGGTACACGTAGCTGGCCGTGCCGCTGTACAGGTCGGTGCCCACGTCGGTCCCCTCCAGGTTCGGAGCGAAGTCGTCGCGGGTGCTCGAGGCCCAGTAGTTGTTGTCGAACATCAGCAGGTAGTAGCTGCCTTCCGTCGGGCCTTCGCCGTCGTATTCCACGCTGTGCTGGCCGTACTGCGGCGTGAAGTCGCCTGCCTGTTCCAGCGTGAGGCCCTCGTAGGGGGTGCCGGCCCACACGCCGTCGTCGCCGGCGAACCATTCCACCTGGGGCGCGCCGTGGGTGTCCGCCACCTTCATGATGGTGGACGTTTCGCGCGACGACACGATGATGGCGTCGTCCTCTTCGAGGTACTGGATGGAGTTCAGGTGGATCCAGTCCCATTCGCCGGCTTGCCAGAAGAACGTGTCGGTGGCGCCGATGGGGTGCGTGAAGGCGTCTTTGTAGTCGGCCATCAGGGCGGAGAAGTCGATGAGCTCCGTGACCTCCCCGGTTTCCAGGCCCACCTCCAGCACCACGTCCTCCACGGTCTCGCGGCCCTGCACCTCCGCCAGCGCCAGCACGGTGCCGTCCGGCCCGTAGTTGATGTCGTGGTGCAGGTCGTAGCCGTCCAGCCGGTAGGCGGCCTTCACCCGGCCCAGCCCGTCAATGCGCGAGATGGCCTGCGTGGAGGTGCACACGATGGCGTCGTCCTCGTCCATCAGCATGCGGTCGAGGCCGAAGCCTTCCGTCACCATCTCGTAGCGCATCGTGCCGTCGTTGTCGAAGAAGAAGCCGTAGCCCAGATACCCGTTCGTGCGCATGAGCGCGTACAGGCCGTCGGAGAGCTCGGCCGTGCTTTCGCCGTCGGCGCTTTCCAGCTGCGTGGGGTAGCCGGAATCCGTTTCGGGCATGTCCACGGTGAACTCGACCTTCTGCGTGACGCCGCCGCGCGGTCCGGTGACGGTCAGCGTGACGTGGTTCTCTTTGCCGGGCACCAGCCCGATGATCTGGAAGCTGTGGACGTTGGTGCAGCCGTTTTCGTCCAGCTGGATCTCCTGGTCTATGCCGATGTCGCGCGCCGTGCGGGTGAAGTCGGCGGTGCCCTCGGCCGAGACGGTGTAGGTCACCTGGGTGGAGCGGTCGGTGGTGAAGTAGAGGTAGAGGCCGTTCGCGCCGGTGCCGAAGGGGTTCAGGATGGCAAGCGGGTTGGAAGCGGTCCAGTTTATGCCGCACTGCTGCAGGCCCGTCACCGCTTGGGCGAGGCGGTCCTGCACCTCGGTGTCGTAGTAGGTGAAGCCGACGGCGTTGGAACCCGTTGGGACGATGCGCACCACGCGCAGCATCGAGTCGATGTCGGCGTCGAACAGGCTCACGCCCAGCTCCTCGTTGTTGGCAAGCAAGTCGCCGGTTTCCACCGACCAGTCGGAGCGGACCGCTTTCTCCTGTTCGGTGAACGATTTCGCCACGAACATCACTGCAGCTCCGATGACGAGCAGCGCGACGAGGGCCACGATCAGGGCGATGGCGAGGCGCTTGAGGCGCTTGCGCTTAGCGGAGGCAGGGGGTTCGGGCGCGGCGTTGGGATCGGGCTCGGCGGCGGACGCTGGGGCGTCGGCGGCTGGGGCGTCGGTCGGGATGGCGGCCGTTGGCACCGTTGCGGCTTCGGTTTCGGCTTCCGCGTCGCGCGGGGCGTCGGGTTGGGGCGCGGCGGCAGGTTCGGGCGCCGCGCTGGCGTTTCGGTCCGAGGCCTTCTCGCTCGGGTTGCTTCCGATGGTGCCCATGGCCGACCGCCTCCCTGCGCTTCGTTTTTCCGTTCCTCTAAGGATAAAGGACGAAGTTGAGGTTAACCTTAAAAAACCTCCGCATAGGGGAAGTCAGGTGGGTTTCTGGGCGGAAGGGAGGCGGTAGGCGCTCCTGCGTGGCGGGTTGCGGCGTGGGCGCGCGCTCGCGTGGCGGTCTGCGGTGCGGGTGCGCCTGCGGGGTTGCTTTCGGTCTTGCGGCTAACGCGGACGGCGCATCATGCGGCGCTCGGTGACGGGGAAGGCGGCATCGCTCAGAACGTCGACCAGCTCGAAGCCCAGGTGCTCGTACATGCTCTGCAGGCGGTCGGCGTAGCACTCCAGGTAGCAGTTCAGCCCGTGCTCGTCGGCGTAGTCGAAGAACGGGGTGACCAGGCGGCGCAGCGAGCCTTTGCCGCGGGCCGTGCGGTCGACCGCCCAGGCGAAGAAGTAGATGTGGTCGCCCTCCTGCTCGCGGACGCGCGTCCAGTCGAATTGCGAAATGGGCGCCATGCGCTCTTCCTGCGTGTCGAGGGCGGCGATCTCCTGCGGGGTGGCGACGGCCAGCAGGTTCTCGCGTGAGGCGCTTTGCAGCTCGGGGTGGGTGTGGCCCTGAAGCTCGCTGTGCAGGTAGGCGCCGGTGGCCGCCGTGCCGTCCTCCAGCAGGTAGACGCCCTGGTAGGGGGCGTGGTTCCCCAGCTCGTCGCGGAATTGAGCGCGCAGGAGCTCCTGCTTGCGCGCGCGGGTGGCGCCCAGCTGGTCCAAGCACGACAGCCAGGTGGAAGTCCATCCCTCTTCGATGAAGCTGTCGCCCAGGATGCGCGCGGCGCGCTCGAGCAGAAGGGGCTGGTCGGCGGATACGGTGATGATGCCGGGCAGGTTCATGGAGGCTCCTTGCAAAAGCGCCGTTCGAGACGGCGAAAGCGGCGGGTTTTCGATGCGGCGCGGCTTCGCGGGTTGCGGACGCGCGCAATCGATCATTCTCGCATGAAGGCTGCCGCTTGGCAACGGAAAGACGGCGGGACAGGGCAGGATGGGCTGCGTTGGCGGGGCTGGGGCTCGTTGGCTGGGTGCGAGCGCGGGTGCGGTGGAGGGGCGGGCCGGCTCGCCGTGCCAGGCGCAGCGGGCCTGGCAGACGCGGGTGCGGGGGCCGTGCGAAAGCGGGGGCGAGCGCGGTGAGCGTGGGGTCGGCGGCTCGCTAGTGGGCGAGAGCGCAGGCGCGGCCGAGGCGCGGAGCCGTCAGCGCCCGTCGGCCAGTTCGGCCTGGCGCATGCGGCGTTCCGTTTCGAGCATGTGGGTGTCGTAGGTGTCGATCTTCGCGTTCAGGCGGTCGAGGCCTTGCTGCATCGCGGCGATGCGCTGCTGCAGCAGGTCGCGCTGCTCCATCAGGATCTCCTTGCGGCGCGGGGCGGTTTCGTCGCCTTGCTCGAACAGCTGCAGGTACTCGGACAGCGCTTCGATGGGCATGCCGGCGTCGCGCATGCACTTAACGAACTCGATGCGCTGGCAGTCGGCTTCGGCGTAGTCGCGCACGCCGCTTTCCATGCGCGGCACGTGCCGCAGCAGCCCGACGCGCTCGTAGTAGCGCAGCGTGTCGGCGGAGATGGCGTAGCGCTTGCTGACCTCGGCTATCTTCATGGATGCTCCTTGCGTTTGCGGTTTCGCTTGCCGGAATGCCGGGCGGCGCGCGACCTGCGCCTGCGCTCGAGCTCGGCGCGCGCGGACGGTGCGCGCTGCGATGGGCGCCTGCTCCGTGCCCCTTCCTGCGGGTCGACGTGCGGGCGTTGGTGCCGGCGCGTCGGTTTCCTTCTGGCATTGAAGCACTTGGAGCGCGCTCCAGGTCAAGAAGGAAACGAGATGTTCAAAACGCGGCCGCTGCGCAGGCGGGGCGAGCGGCTCTCAGCGGCCGAGGAGGTGGCGGATGGCGGCGATGGGGTGCCTGACAAGCATGCGCGGGCCGCTGTAGCGCATGGCGGCTCGGATGCCCTCGCGCATGGCGGGCGCGTAGCAGTGGTTCTCGCACGCTTCGCACGACGTCTTCACGTGCATCTTGCGGCAGCGCTCGGTGCGCAGAACGGCATACGTGTCGAGTTCCGCGCAGGAGGGGCAGACGGCCTCGCCGCAGAAGGCGCGTTCGGTGCGGTCGGTGTCGGCGTGCGTGCCTGCGCAGTGCAGCGCGATCATCTGCGAGATCGTCTTCTTCTCACGGGCGCGTCGCTTCTCGATGCGGCGCTCTGCGGCTGTCGAAGGTTGTTCCATGGCGATACCTGCCTCGGTGCTAGAACAGCGTCAGCTGGTCGTCGGGTTTCTGCCGGGGTTGTGCCGGGTCCTCTGCCTGCGCCGCAAGATCGACGGCCGATGATCGCGCAAGCTCGATGAGATCGTCCACGGTGCTCGCGGGATTGAGCCAGGCAAGCGCGGCCTGCTCGTCGAGCACGAGCGGCATGCGGTTGTGGATGGGAGCCACGGTGTCGTCCGGCTCAACGGTGACCACCGAGAAGCGGTCATCCTGATAGATCCCCGCAACAAGGAGCGGACGCGAGACGTCGTCCCCGTCAGCATCCTGCCGGATACGCGCAAACCGGTACTGCCGCTTGGCCGGCTTTCCCGTGCGCGTGCTGCGCACGGTTTCGGTCAGGTGCGACTCGTAGAACGCGTGAACGGGAATGGCGCAGCGGCGGTTGAGAAGCGAGTCGTGCCACATGCTCGTGGGCTGCAGCGCCGACTCCAGGCGCGTGTTGAAGAGCGGCCCGCGCTTCCATTCGACATGGTATCCCCAGGTCATCTCGGCAACGGAAAGCTGCTCGCGCGCATAGACGACGAGAAACGCCGGCGCATCGGGAAACACATGCGCCCCTTCGCGGGGTTCTTCGCCGGGCGCGGCATCGTGCCTGCACGGTTCGTCCGCGCCGCCCGTCCCGCACGTATCCGCCGGCTCTTCCGCATGTTGCAGCAAGAGAAGCGAGCGCACGACAGCCGCAGCCTCATCCGACGAAACCGACACGAAATGGCGGCACACGGCGCTTCCTCCTTTCGCAAAACGTTGCCCGAACGCGCCCGAATATAGCGTATTGAGACCGCCGTGCTTTCGTATTACGCTGACATCGAAGGTAAAAACACGATCCCGTTGGGTAGTCGGGATGCGGGCCCCGCGTGGGCTTTCGCCAGTAACCTGCCTTTCAGGCCGTCCCCCCCCCCCTTTTTTTTTCACGTGAACGCGCGCGGACAGCACGCGCGCGTCAGCATGCATTCATGTGGTGTGAAGGAGGAGCTATGAGCATGAACAAGCTGACCGTCCGGTTCGAAGACCCGTTCTGGGTCGGCATTGTCGAGGTCGAAGACGAAGGCGCGTATCGCGTCGCGCGCCATGTTTTCGGTGCGGAGCCTACCATGCCCGAGGTCCTGTGTTTTGTGTGTGACAGCTGGCGGGAGCTTCGCTTCTCAAGCGACATCCGCATCGAGCTCGAGCAGGCGAAACGGGTCAATCCCAAGCGGCTTCGCAGGATGATCGAGAGGGAGATCCGCGCAAGCGCCCGGCGGGGCACGAAATCGCAGCAGGTTGTAGCCGAGCAGCGCGAGGCGGCGAAAGCGGAGAGAAGGTCCTCCCCCGGGGCCTTGAAAGAAGAGCTTCGGAGGGAAAAGTTCGCCAAGAGGACGGAGAAGCGCAAGCGGAAGCACCGCGGGCGTTGATGGGTTTCGCTTGCGCGTCTCCGCCTCGCTTGAAGGAAGGTCGGCTTGACGCTGCGCAGGCCGGCGGCTGCAGAAGAGCGTTCTCTTGCAGTCGCCGGCCTCTGCCGGAATCGCCTTCTGTGCTCCTAGATCGCCCAGTCGGCGCTCTCGGTCTGCAGGCGCACCATGCGGGCGAACAGACCGTCCCGCGCCATGAGCTCGGCGGGACCGCCCTGCTCGACCACGCGTCCGCCGTCGAGCACGACCACGTGATCGGCCGCCATGACGGTGCGCATGCGGTGGGCGATCACGATCACCGTGCGCCCGGCGAGCAGGCGCGAGAGCGCGCCCTGCACTTCGGTCTCGTTCTCCACGTCGAGGGAGGCCGTCGCCTCGTCGAGCAGCACGATCGGCGCATCTTTCAAGAGCGCTCGCGCAATGGAGATGCGCTGGCGCTCGCCGCCGGAGAGCCGTGCGCCGTTCTCGCCGACCATGGTGCCGTAGCCCTGCGGAAGCCTGTTCGCGAACCCGTCGCAGTTCGCCGCGCGTGCGGCGGCGAGCACCTCGTCGTCGGTGGCGCCGCGCCGCCCGAGGCGGACGTTGTCCGCCACCGTGTCGTCGAAGAGCACCACGTCCTGGAACACCACCGAGAAGTCGCGCAGCAGCACCTCGGGGTCCACCCCCGCCACATCCACGCCGCCGACCGTCACGCGTCCCTCGGTCGCGTCCCAGAGCCTCGCCGCCAACCGCGCGCAGGTGGACTTGCCCGAGCCGCTTGGCCCCACGAGAGCGGTGACCTCGCCCTCCTTGGCCGTGAACGTCACGCCGTCGAGCACCTTCGGCCCGCCCTCGCCGTACGAGAAGCCCACGTCCTCGAAAGCCACATCATGGCCGCACGGTTCGAAGGCCTCCGCGCCCTCGGCCAGCGGCTCGTCGTAGAACGCCTTCATGCGCGCAGCCGAGGTCTTCGCCGAGAACAGCTCCGCGATGAGCATGAGGCACTGGTCGAACGGCGCGTAGATGCGCGATGCCACCAACAGGAAGCAGAACAGCGTCATGAAGCCGCACGACCCGTCGAGCACGAGCATCGAACCTGCGAGGATGGTGGTGGCGATGCCCAGCCGCAGCACGATCTGCGCACCGTTCACGCAGACGCCGCACGCAATCTCGGACTTCGCCGCCTGGCGCTCCGCCGCGTCGATGTCGGCGCGGATATGCTCGAGATAGCGCTCCTCCTGGTTGGTCGCGCGCACCTCACGCACGCATTCGAGCGCCTCTTGGATATCCTCGGAGATGGCGAGCCCCCTCATGCGGGTGGCGTGCATCATGGGCTGGAGCGCCCGACGCGCGCCGAACAGCAACCCGAGCGCCACTGGCGCGCTCCACAGCGCCGCGATGGCCAGCCGCCAGTCGAACGCGAAAAGCCCCACCGCCGCCACGCCCAGCATAAGGTAGGCGCCGTAGAGTTCGGGCAGTACGTGGCTGTAGGCGTGCTCGATGGTCTTCACATCGCCCATGATGGTCTCGGTGAGATCGGCCAGATCGCGCCTGCCGAAAAACGACAGCGGGAGCTTCCGCAGGCGCTCGGCAAGCCCGATGCGCAGCCGTCCGCTTTCCTTGTAGATGACGCCATACTGGTAGTAGTAGGCAAAGTACTCGGTGACGAACAGTACGACGGCGAACACGGCAAGTCCAATGGCGTACGGTATGATGTCGGGCAGTGCCGCCCCACCCGTCAGATGGTCCATGAACGCGCCCATCGCCAGGAAGAGCGCGCCCACGCCCGCGAACACCGCGAGGTTCGACACCGCAGTCCAAACAGCTCCCAGCTTGACGTTGCGCACGCCCTCGTCGGTGAGCCCGTACTTCTCTTTGATAGACATCTAGGACACCTCCTCGGACGTGATCTTCCAGTTGATAGCCCGCTCATAGTCGGCCCACATATGGGCGTACAGACCTCCCGCTGCTACAAGTTCGTCGTGGGTGCCCTGCTCTGCCACACGCCCGCCATCAAGCACCACGATCAGGTCGGCGTTGCGCACGGTGGACAGGCGATGCGCCACCATGAGCACGGTACGCCCGCGCGCGAGCTCGGAGAACGCGTGCTGAATCCTGGCCTCGTTCTCGGGGTCGGCGAAGGCCGTCGCCTCGTCGAGCACCACCACGTCGGCCCGCTTCAGGATGGCGCGCGCCAACATGAGGCGCTGCACCTCGCCTCCAGAAAGATGGGTGCCTTCCGCACCGTACACGGTGTCGACACCCTGCGGCAGCTTCTCGATGATGTCGTCGCACTGCGCAGCACGAAGCGCCTCGAGCGCCTCCTCGCGCGTCGCGTCCGGCCGCGCCGCGCGCACGTTGTCGAGAATGCTCTGCTTGAACAGACGATTCGCCTGGAACACGAACGCTACGCGATCCATGAGGTCGTGCGGATCAATCTTCCGCACGTCGATGCCTCCGAAGAGCACACGGCCTTCATCCGCGTCCCAGAAGCGCGGCACGAGGCTCGCCGCCGTGGTCTTGCCGCCGCCGGAAGGCCCCACGAGCGCCACTGTGGAGCCCGCGGGCACCTCGAAGCTCACATGGCTAAGCGCGGGAGACTCCGCTCCTTCGTAGGTGAAGCTCACGTCCTCGAACGCGATGGAGTTGCCCTGAGGCGCCTGCGGGTTCGACGGCGCCTTAATCACGGGCGCCGCAAGCACTTCCTCGACACGCGACACGGCGTCGGCGGCAGATTGGAACGCCTCGGACATGAACATCACGCGGGTCATGGCCGTGGGGATGACCGCCGAGAAGATGGCATAGAACGCGAAGTTCGCAAGGAACGTCCCGAAATCGCCCTCGCCCGGCGCCAGCAGGATGGCGACGGGCACCAGGAACACCGCCACGCCGTTGATGACGGTGAGCGAGAGCGACTGCGGCGTCTGGCACCACTTGACGGCGTAGTCCTGCGCAAGCCGCGTGAACTCTTCGATAGCGTCATGGAACGCCTTGAAGGAATAGACCGTCTGCTGGAACACCTTCACCACGGGGATGCCGCGCACGTACTCGGTGCCCGTCTTGTTCATCTTCACGAGCGACTCCATGTACTTCGTCATGAAGTCCATACCGCGCCCGCCCATCATGTAGAACATGCAGGCAAGCGAAAGGACGACGGGCACCAGGCACGCAAGCCCGAGTCGCCAGTCGAACGCGAAGAACAGCGCGAGCATGCCGACGATCATGGCGATAGATCCCGCCGTGTCGGGCAGCTTGTGCGCAAGCAGGCCTTCCGTCTCCGCAGCGCAGCCGTCGACCACGCGGCGCAGCGCGCCCGAAGCGTGCGCGTCGAAGTAGCCGAGCGATGCGCGCATCAGGTGCTCGGTCGCCCGCTTGCGCATGTTCGCCGCGCAGCGGAACGCCGCCAGGTGCGTGCACATGAGCCCCGCGAAGTACAGCAGGATGGACGCCGCCGAAAAGCCAAGCGCCCACCATCCGTAGGCCGCGATGCCCGTCGCCGCACTCCAGTCGGGCGCGACAGCGATGAGGTCGCGCGCCACCAGCCAGATGCACACGTACGGGCCGAACCCCACGACCATCGACACCGCCGAGAGCACGCAGCCCAGATACGTGAGCGCCTTGCGCTGCCCGGCGAAGTCGAGCAGCCGTGCGACGGCGCCGCGTTTGCGCGGGGATGCTTCCCCTTTCCGGTCCATAGAAGCCTCCTATCTCCAAGACCGCGCACGACCAGCCCAGAGGGACGGGGCAAACGGGTCGTGCGCGACAACTGTGCACGACCCGTTTGCCCCGTCCCTCTGGGTCCTTACCCCATCCCTTTGGGCCCCTTAGTCGTACGCTTGATAGTTATATTTAGTTAACTTATCATTGCGAACAGGGAGCCTACCTCCAATACGGAAACCGGAGACACTCCCGAAACGAACGAGGACGATTTCGAAACCCGAACGAGGGAGGGGATCTGCGTGGGCACATTGCGGTCGGGCATGCCGCAGCATCTGCGGACGTTCGTCGAGCCGCAGGTGGAGCAGCTCTCCCTTGCCATGGAGCCCATCCGCTGCGGGCTGTACGGGACGCTTCCCAAATCGCTCGGAGAGGGATTCCTCTGGACCGTCCCGCTCGGAGACGACTGCCTCGTAAGCATGCACTCGCTGCGCTTAAAAA
>DVIW01000011.1 GCA_018710945.1 Candidatus Aphodovivens avistercoris
TCATGACCGACCCGGGCCTGGCCGACCGCACCTACGTGGAGCCCATCACGGCCGAGTTCGTGGAGAAGGTCATCGCCAAGGAGCGCCCCGACGCGCTGCTGCCCACCCTCGGCGGCCAGACCGGCCTGAACACCGCGGTGGAGCTGGCCGAGGCCGGCATCCTGGATAAGTACGGCGTCGAGATGATCGGCTGCGACCTTGCGGCCATCCAGCGCGGCGAGGACCGCAAGTTGTTCAACGACTGCATGGCGGAGCTGGGCATCGAGACGGCGCGCTCGGGCTACGCCTACTCGGTTGAGGACGCCCAGGCCATCGTGGCCGAGCTGGGCTATCCCGTGGTGCTGCGCCCCTCCTACACCCTGGGCGGCGCGGGCGGCGGCATCGCGCACACGCCTGAGGAGCTGGTGACCATCGTCTCGCAGGGCCTGGAGCTCTCGCCCGCCGGCGAGGTGCTGGTGGAGGAGAGCATCGAGGGCTGGAAAGAGTACGAGATGGAGGTCATGCGCGACCGCGCCGGCAACGGCATCATCGTGTGCTCCATCGAGAACTTCGACCCCATGGGCGTGCACACCGGCGACTCCATCACCGTGGCGCCCGCGCAGACGCTCTCCGACGTGGAGTACCAGCGCATGCGCGCCGCGTCGCTGGCCATTTTGGAGAAGATCGGCGTGGAGACGGGCGGCTCCAATGTGCAGTTCGCCGTCAATCCCGAAAACGGCCGCATGATCGTCATCGAGATGAACCCGCGCGTGTCGCGCTCTTCGGCGCTGGCATCGAAGGCGACGGGCTTTCCCATCGCGAAGGCGGCGGCGAAGCTGGCGGTGGGCTTCACGCTGGACGAGATCGTCAACGACATCACCAAGGCCACGCCCGCCTGCTTCGAGCCTTCCATCGACTACTGCGTGGTGAAGGTGCCGCGCTTCGCGTTCGAGAAGTTCCAGGGCACCGACGACACGCTGTCCACGCGCATGAAGGCCGTCGGCGAGATCATGGCCATCGGGCGCACCTTCGAAGAGGCGCTCGGCAAGGCGCTGCGCTCGCTGGAGAACGGCCGTGCCGGCCTGGGGGCCGACGGGAAGGGCCAGCTGCCCGCCGATACGGATTTGGCTGCGCTGGTTAGCCGCCCCACGGCCGAGCGGGTGTACTACCTGGGCGAGGCGCTGCGCCGCGGCTGGACGGTGGACCAGGTTGCTGACGCCACGCGCATCGACCGCTTCTTCATCGCGCGCATGGCCGACATCGTGGCCGTGCAGGAGGCCTTGCGCGGGGTGCCGCTTGACCAGGTGGACGCCGACGCGCTGCGCACGTGCAAGCGCTACGGGCTCTCCGACATCCAGATCGCGCACCTGACCGGCGCAGACGAGCTGTCCGTGCGCGCCCGCCGCAAAGAGCTGGGCGTGGTGCCTGTGTTCAAGACGGTGGACACCTGCGCCGCGGAGTTCCCCAGCGCCACGGCCTACCACTACAAGACCTACGACACTGCTGAGACCGAGACGGCTCCCGGCGACCGCAAGCGCGTGATGATCCTGGGCGCGGGCCCCAACCGCATCGGCCAGGGCATCGAGTTCGACTACTGCTGCGTGCACGCCTCCTACGCGCTGCACGACGCGGGGTACGAGACCATCATGGTCAACTGCAACCCCGAAACGGTGTCCACCGACTACGACACCTCCGACAAGCTGTACTTCGAGCCGCTCACCTACGAGGACGTGATGGACATCGTGGACGCCGAGCGTCCCGACGGCGTGATCGTCACCCTGGGCGGGCAGACCCCGCTGAAGCTGGCAAAGCCGCTTCTGGAGGCGGGCGTGCCCATCATGGGCACCCAGCCCGAGGCGATCGATCTGGCCGAGGACCGCGACCGCTTCGCCGCGGTGCTGGACGAGCTTGCCATCACCTACCCGGCCGCCGGCGACGCCTCCACCTTCGAAGAGGCCTGCCAGGTGGCCGACCGCATCGGGTTCCCGCTGCTCGTGCGTCCCAGCTACGTGCTGGGCGGGCGCGGCATGGCCATCGTCTACGACGGCGCCCAGCTGGAGAAGTACATGGGCGAGGCCGCCAAGATCTCGCCGGACCATCCGGTGTACCTCGACCGCTTCCTGGAAGGCGCCGTGGAGGTTGATCTGGACGCGCTCTGCGACGGCGAGCGCGTGTACGTGGGCGGCGTGCTGGAGCACATCGAGGAAGCCGGCATCCACTCCGGCGACTCGGCCTGCTGCACCCCGCCGTTCGCCCTGTCCGAAGCCATCGTGGCGCAGCTGCGCTCCATCGCGAGGCGCCTGGCGCTGCGGTTGGGCGTGGTGGGCCTCATCAACATCCAGTTCGCCATCAAGGACTCGGTGATCTACGTCATCGAGGCCAATCCGCGCGCCAGCCGTACCGTGCCCTTCGTGTCGAAGGCCACGGGCGTGCCGCTGGCGAAGCTGGCGGCCCGCATCATGGCGGGCGAGAAGCTGGCCGACCTGGACCTTCCCGACGACGAGCGGCGCCTGGAGCACTTCAGTGTGAAGGAGGCCGTCATGCCCTTCGGCCGCTTCCCGGGCGCCGACACGGTGCTGGGGCCGGAGATGAAGTCCACCGGCGAGGTGATGGGCATCGCCGGCAACTTCCCGGCGGCCTACGCGAAGACGCAGCTTGCCATCAGCTACGAGCTGCCGCGCGAGGGCACAGTGTTCGTCAGCGTGTGCGACCGCGACAAGCGCGCCATCATCCCCATCGCCCGCGACATCGCGCGGTTGGGCTTCAAGATCGTGGCGACGGCGGGCACCGAGCGCGCGCTGTCCTCGGCCGGCGTGCCGTGCGAGCTGGTGCGCAAGGTGCGCGAGGGCTCGCCCAACGTGGTTGACCGCATCGCCTCGGGCGAGGTGACGCTGATGATCAACACCCCGTTCGGCCACGAGACGCGCTCCGACGGCTACGAGCTGCGCAGCGCCGCCGTGCGCCACGGCATCACCTACGTCACCACGCTGTCGGCCGCGCAAGCCTTCGTAGCCGGCATGGAGGTGTCGCGCGAGACGGGCCTGAACGTGATCGCCCTGCAGGACCTTCCGCAGTGGGAGGGCCCGCAGGCGGGGAAGGAGTAGCCATGGCGCTGTTCGACGAGACCGCCCGCATCCTGGAGAACCGCCAG
The DNA here is from genome assembly GCA_018710945.1 of Candidatus Aphodovivens avistercoris. Lineage (GTDB taxonomy): Bacteria > Actinomycetota > Coriobacteriia > Coriobacteriales > Eggerthellaceae > Aphodovivens > Aphodovivens avistercoris. The sequence goes on from DVIW01000011.1 coordinate 3,131, forward strand.
GTGGGTCCCCGGCTGTGGCTTCTGCGGCTGGCCGCGCCGCAGCTGGCGGCCGCCATCCGGCCCGGCCAGTTCGTTCACATGCGCGTGCCCCGCATGGAGGCCCACATCCTGCGGCGCCCGTTCTCGGTGTACGCCGCCGACGCGGACGCCGGCGAGGTGGAGATCCTCTACCAGGTGGTGGGCTTCGGCACCGACCACATGACCGCGCTTGAGCCTGGCGAGGAATGCGCGCTGCTCGGCCCGGTGGGCGCAGTGTGGAACCCGCCGGCGCGCGGGCGCTGCCTTCTGGTGGGCGGCGGCGTGGGCGCGGCGCCCCTGTTCATGCTCTGCCAGCAGATCGCGGCCTCCGAAGCGCAGGCAGACGTGGTGCTGGGCGCGCAGACGGAAGCGGCGCTCGTGTGCCGCGAGCGCTACGCGGAGGTGCTGGGCGCCGAGCCGGCCTGCGCCACCGACGACGGCACCTACGGGCGCGCGGGCTTCTGCACGTCGCTCGTGGAGGAGGCCCTGGCCGCAGCGCAGAAGGAGGGCGCGCCCTACGACTACGTGGCGGTGTGCGGGCCCGAGCCGCTGATGAAGATCGTGGCGGGGCTGGCCGAAGCCGCCGATGTGCGCTGCGAGGTGTCTATGGAGAAGCGGATGGCCTGCGGAATAGGGGCGTGTTTGTCGTGCGTGGTGAACACGGTGGACGGCAAGAAGCGCGCCTGCGTGGACGGGCCGGTGTTCGACGCGCGGAAGGTGGTGTGGTAGATGGCTGTTGCACGTCGTCCCAAGGAAACCTTGGTCGACCTGCGCGTCGACCTGGGCGGGCTGGGCATGAAGAACCCGGTCACCACGGCGTCGGGGACGTTCGCCGCGGGAATGGAGTACGCCGACTTCGTGGACGTGGCCGCGCTGGGCGCCGTCACCACCAAGGGCGTGTCGTTGAACGGCTGGGAGGGCAACGCCTCCCCGCGCATCGCCGAGACCCCCTCGGGCATGCTGAACTCCATTGGCTTGCAGAACCCCGGCGTGGCGCACCTGAAGGAGGTCGAGCTGCCGTGGCTGGCAGAGCGCGGCGCGACGGCCATCGTGAACGTGTCGGGGCACAGCTTCGACGAGTACGTGCAGGTGATCGAGGCGCTGGAAGAGGCGCCGGTGGACGCCTACGAGGTGAACATCTCGTGCCCGAACGTGGATGCGGGCGGCATGACCATCGGCACCGACCCGAAGAGCGTCACCGAGGTGGTGCGCCGCTGCCGTGCGGCCACGAAGCGCCCGCTCATCGTGAAGCTCACGCCCAACGTCACCGACATCGCCGAGATCGCCCGCGCGGCCGAGGCGGCCGGCGCCGACGCGCTGTCGCTCATCAACACGCTCATGGGCATGGCCGTGGACGCCGAGCGGCGCCGTCCCGTGCTGGCGCGCGTGGTGGGCGGGTTCTCCGGCCCGGCCGTGAAGCCCGTGGCGCTGCGCCTGGTGTGGGAGTGCCACAAGGCCGTGAAGGTGCCGCTTCTGGGCATGGGCGGCATCGCCAACGGCACCGATGCGGTGGAGTTCATGCTGGCCGGCGCCACCGCGGTGGCGGTGGGCACCGCCAACTTCTACAACCCTGTCGCCACCGTCGAGGTGATCGACGGCATCGCCGACTACTGCGAGCGCCACGGCGTCGCGCGCGCAGCCGATCTGATTGGAGCGTTGGAATGCTGAGCGATTTCAAGGGAATCCCCGCCAAGGACCGCATCATCGTCGCCTTCGACTGCGACGCTGCCGAGGCGCTGCGCCTGGCCGATGTGCTGCAGGGCAAGGCGAGCTGGGTGAAGGTGGGCATGACGCTGTACTACGCGGAAGGCCCCGCCATCGTGGCGCAGCTGAAGCGCCGCGGATTCAAGGTGTTTCTGGACCTGAAGTTCCACGACATCCCGCACCAGGTGGAGGGCGCCGCGGCGTCCGCGGCCGCCAGCGGGGCGGACATGGTGACCATGCACGCCTCGGGCGGGGTGGACATGATGCGCGCCGCCCAGCGCGGGGCCGAGGCCGCAGCCGGCGCGCAGGGGGCTCCCATCACGCTGGGCATCACGGTGCTGACCAGCATGGACGAGCCCACCCTGCAGCGCATCGGCGTGGAGCGCCCCATGGCCGAGCAGGTGGGCGCCTTGGCGCGCCTGGCGCAGGAGGCGGGCATCTCCGGCGTGGTGGCCTCGCCGCAGGAGGCCGGCATGCTGCGCGAGATCCTGGGGCCCGACGCCTACATCGTCACGCCCGGCGTGCGCCCGGCCGGTTCGGCCAAGGGCGACCAGAGCCGCGTGGCCACGCCGGCGCAGGCCTTCGAGGCGGGCGCCTCGCACATCGTCGTGGGCCGGCCCATCACCCAGGCCGAAGACCCCGCGGCGGCGTTCGACGCCATCGTTTCGTCCCTTTAGCGTGGTGGCCCTTGCATCATTTGGCCTGATGGGCTTTAATAGGCTTCGTCGATTGCGACGGCGCGTGTGCAGGTGCGTTGGATTTTTTCCGAATTGGCGCGCACCGCGTGCGTTTGCGCTGTTCGGCGTGCTAGTATCGCACAATCGCTTTCAGCTACAGAAGGAGTACGAACTATGGCAATCCCTCAACTCAGCCCTGAAGAGCGCCAGGCTGCTTTGGAGAAGGCGAAGGCCGCCCGCATCAAGCGCGCCCAGGTCCGCGACGATTTGAAGTCCGGCAAGCTGAGCCTGAAAGACGTCCTGGGCATGAAGGACGACCCCATCGTCGGCCGCATGAAGGTGTCCACCCTCATCGAGACCCTGCCCGGCTACGGCAAGGCCAAGGCCGAGAAGGTCATGAAGGATCTGCAGATCGCCGAGAGCCGCCGCCTGCGCGGTCTGGGCGAGCGCCAGCAGGCCGCCCTGCTGGAGCGTCTGGGCTAGTCGCCCCATGCGCAACGGCAATCTATTCGTTATCTCCGGGCCATCGGGTGCTGGCAAAGGCACCTTGGTGGCCCGACTTGCGGAGAGGGTTCCCGACGTGTGGGTGTCCCGCTCGTCCACCACGCGCGCCCCACGCGAGGGCGAGGTGGACGGCGTGCACTACGACTTCCTTTCCGACGAGCGCTTCCGCGCCCTGGCCGAGGCCGACGGCTTTCTGGAGTGGGCGGAGTACTCCGACCACTGCTACGGCACCCCGCGCGCGAGCATCGAGGGGCAGCTGGCCGCCGGCAAGCAGATCGTGCTGGAGATCGACGTGCAGGGCGCCTTCCAGGTGCGCGCGAAGATGCCCGAAGCGCACCTGATTTTCATCGAGCCCCCTTCGCTTGAGGTGCTCGAGCAGCGCCTGCGCCAGCGCGGCACGGAGTCCGAGGAGACGGTGCGCAAGCGCATGAAGGCCGCCAGCGCCGAGCTGGCGCGCAAGGGCGACTACGACATGGTTTTGATGAACGACGACCTCGACCGCGCGACCGACGAGCTTGTGGCCTACGTCAACGGCATCGCCGGCGAGGATGACCGATAAAGAAGGCAAGGACAGATGAGCATTATCGAACCGAAGATCGACGAGCTGCTGGACGAGACCGACAACGACCGCTTCCTGCTGTGCGCGCTGGCTTCCAAGCGCGCCCACGACATCAACGACATGATGCGCGGCCAGCGCGACCGCGCCATCCAGCTGCAGACCGCCGTCGAGATCGCCCGCGCGGCCGACAAGAAGCCGCTCACCATCGCGTTCAACGAGGTGGCCCGCGGCGACATCTCCTACGACCCGGCGACGATCGACGTGCACAATCACTAGTTTCGCGGTTCTGCCGAACCGCGAAACGGCCCGACGCTGCGACGCCTCCTGGCACCGGATCTTCGCGCGATCCTGAAGGCTCACGTACCGAAGTACGCTTCGCCTTCACGATCCCACGAATCTCCGGCACCAGGAGGCGTCTCGCTGACTTGGGGTCTTGATGGGATGTTTTGAAAAGCGGCTTCTCGCTGAATGGGGCTCTTGATGGAGGGTTTTGGGGTTCTACCTGGGATGTTGGGATCGGGTTGAGGTGACCCTTTTCATCTGGGGTTTTGTTTTCGTTGAGTGATTGTTTGGTTTCGACCGCAGCGCTTTCCGGGTTCGGTTAGGGGTTTGTTTGGCTGCTGGACAGGCGAGACCCGCCGGTTGGGTGCGGCGGTTTTGTTTCTTGCGGTTTTCCGGGGCCTTGGTCCCGTTGTTGGAAGGGAGGGTGCGGCGTGGCGGAGTATCAGCGGATCTGCCTGGTGCATTACCATGAGATCGGGTTGAAGGGGCACAACCGCGCGGCGTTCGAGCAGCGGTTGCTGAAGAACCTGGAGGCGCTGCTGGCGCCGTTTCCCGTGGTGACGATCCACCGCATCTCGGGGCGGCTGTGCGTGTTCCTGAAGGAGGGCACGGACTCTGCGGTCGCCTTGGAGGCTGCGGCGGTCATTGCGAAGGTGCCGGGCGTGGCGCGCGTGTCGTGCGGGTACAAGTGCGAGCGCGACTTGGACCAGATGGTGGAAGCGGGCATCGCGGCCATGTCCGAGGCGGGGCCGGCGGAAAGCTTCAAGGTGCACGCGCGGCGCAGCCACACCGACTTCCCCGTAGGCTCCCTGGAGATGAACCGCATCGTGGGCGGGCGCATCTCGGATGCGTTCCCGCAGGTGGCGGTCAAGATGAAGGATCCCGACGTGACGGTGGGCGTGGAGGTGGTGCAAAACGCCGCCTACGTGTATGCGCGCAGCGAGCCGGGCATCGGCGGGCTTCCGGTGGGCAGCTCCGGGCGCGTGGTGTCGCTTCTGTCGTCGGGCATCGACTCGCCCGTGGCCTCGTGGAAGATGGCGCGGCGGGGTGCGGTGGTCATCGGCGTGCACTTCTCGGGTCGACCGCAGACCTCGGACGCCAGCGAGTGGCTGGTGGACGACATCGCGCGCGTGCTGGAGAAGACCGGCTGCATCGCGCGCGTCTACGTGGTGCCCTTCGGCGACTGCCAGCGCGAGATCGCCCTGGCTGCGCCGCCGTCGCTGCGCGTCATCCTGTACCGCCGCCTCATGTTCAAGGTGGCCGAAGAGCTGGCGCGGCGCGAGAAGGCTGGCGCGCTGGTGACGGGCGAGAGCCTGGGGCAGGTGGCCTCGCAGACCCTCGACAACATCCGCTGCACCGACGCGGCGGTGGATCTGCCCGTGTTCCGCCCGCTCATCGGCACCGACAAGCTGGAGATCATCCACGAGGCCGAGCGCCTGGGCACTTTCGAGATTTCGTCGCAGGACGCGCCGGACTGCTGCACGCTGTTCATGCCGCGCAGCCCCGAGACGCACGCGAAGCTGCCCGACGTGCTGGCCGCCGAGGAAGGGTTGCCCATTGAGCGCTGGGTTTCCGAGCTGGCCGACGCGGCCGAGCCGCACGACTACGCCTGCCCGGCCTTCGGCAAGCGCAAGAAGGACGCCTAGGGGCGTCGCGCAAGAAACGCGTTGGATCCGCGCAGAAACGGCGCGTCCTGCCGGCAAGCAGGGCGCGCCGTTCGCGTTAGGACGGTGCCAGATGCGCGCAAGGTTTTGACGGCGGTTGCGCAACCGCCGTGCAAGGTGGCGGCGCTACCCTTTCGGGGACGAAAGGAGGGCGCCATGGCCTTGGAAGATCCCATCCCCTTCGCCGCGCCGGGGAAGAAGGAGCATCAGCGGCACCGGCGCATCGCGGGCATCGGGGCGGCGCTGGCCTGTTTGGTCCTCGTCGGCATCGTCGTGGGCGGGGCTCTGCTCGGTTCGGCGGGAGAGTCGTTCACGCTCGACGCGGCGGACGCCCCTTCGCTGGCCGATGCGGAGGCGGGGGCGGATGACGCAGCGGAAGCGGAAGCGGAGCCGGCCCCGGCGGTCGTGGTGCACGTGAGCGGCGCCGTGGCGGCTCCCGGCGTGTACGAGCTGGAAGAGGGCGCGCGCGTGCAGGACGCCCTCGATGCGGCGGGCGGGGCGTCGGCGGACGCCTGCCCCGACGCGCTGAACCTGGCGCGCGTGGTGGCAGACGGCGAGCAGGTGGTCGTGCCCACCGTGGAAGAGGAGGCGGCTCAGGAGCAGGCCGGTGCGGCGGGAGCCTCAGGAAGCGTGGCTGGCGGCAAGGTGAACATCAACACGGCCACGGCGGAGCAGCTGGACGCGTTGCCGGGCGTGGGGCCCGCCACGGCCGAGAAGATCATCGCCGACCGCGAGGCGAACGGGCCCTTCGCCTCCCCTGAGGACCTCAAGCGCGTCTCGGGCATCGGCGACAAGAAGTACGAAGAGCTGGCTGACCTCGTGAGCGTGGGGTAGGGCGATGGGGGCGCTGTCGCGCTTCGCCGACCAGATGCTGCGCCAGGAGGGTGCCGAGGCAGGACCGGACGCGCCCGTGCGCCCGACGGTTCCGCCCGCGCTGGCGCTGGGCCTGGCGTTCTGGGCGGCGGGCGCCGCCGTCTGGACGATTGCGCAGGATGTTCCGCGGGAAGGCTGCCTGGCCCTGTGCGCGCTGTGCGCGGTTGCGGGTGCTGGGTGCGTTGCGGCGCTGCTGCGGGGAAGGCGCGTGCTGGCCCTGTGCGCGGCGGCGGGGCTGCTTCTGGGTGCCGCGTCGGCCTGGGCAGGCGCCGGGGCGCTGCAGGGGCGGATGGCCGCGGCCCAGGCGGCGGGATCCGTCGAGGTGCGGATGACGACGGTCGAGGACGCCTCGCCTTCGCTGTACGGCTCGCAGGCCCTCTTCGACGTGGAGGCGGACGGTTGGCTGCTGGGGCGCGTGCTCGTCTACCTGGACGAGGACGCCTCCCTGCCGCGCTACGGCGAGGCGTTCCGCGCTCGCCTGGCGCTCAGGGAGCCTTCGGGCGCAGCGCGCGATCGCCTGTGGCAGCAGGGCGCGGCTGCCGTCGGCTCTGCGGACGGGCTGGAGCCTGCCGGGGCGGCTGGGCCCGCAGCGCCGCTCGTCGCCTTCCGCAACGCGGCGGTGGACGCCCTTGCCGGCGACGGCGACGCCTCGGCGGTGCTCCAGGCGCTTGTGTGCGGCTACACCGTCTCCTACGAGGGAACCGACGCGCAGCAGGCGTTCACGGCCAGCGGGCTGGCCCACGTGGTGGCGGTGTCGGGGGCGCATCTGACGGTGGTGGGCTCGTTCGTGGGCGCGGCGCTGGCCGCGCTGCGCCTGCCGCGGGGTGCCTGCGCGCTGCTGCAGGCCGGCTTCATGCTGACCTACCTGGCCGTGGCGGGGGCGCCCGTGTCGGCTGTGCGCGCGTTCGCGATGATGCTGCCGCTTCAGTGCGCGCAGTTCGCAGGGCGGCGCAGCATGGGGCTTTCGGCGCTGGGCGCCTGCGTCGCCGTGCTGGTGGCAGCCGATCCGTCGGTGGCGGTGTCGGCCTCGTTCGCCCTCTCGGCGCTGTCCACCTTGGGGATAGCGCTGTTCCACCCGCTTGTTGGCGCTTGGCTCGCGCGCTGGATGAGGTGCGTTCCGCGGCTGGCGCGTGACGCGCTGTCGCTGACGCTGGCCTCAAGCCTCATGGCGCAGCCGCTGTCCTGCGCCCTGTTCAGCCAGTTGCCGCTCGTCGCGCCGCTGGCGAACGTGGTCGCCGCCCCGCTGGCGGCGCCTCTGTGCGCGCTCGGCATCGTGGCGGCGTGCGTTGCCGTGGCGGTGCCGGCGGCAGGAGGCGTGCTCGTCGGCGCGGCCACGGCGGGAACGGCGGTCCTGTGCGCGGCGGTGGGCGCTTGCGCGGCGCTTCCCTTCGCCAGCGTGCCGGCGGCGACGGACGTGATGCCCGCCTTGGGGCTGTCGGCCGCCGCAACCGCCGCGCTGTGGCGGTTTTGGCCCGTGCCATGTGCGGGGCGGGCCGCTGCCAGCGACGTTGCCGCGCGCAAGCGGGCAGGCCATGCGGTCCTTGCCGCAACCGCAGCGCTGCTTGCGGCCGTCGCCGCGTTTGCGGCGGCTCCGCTGGCGCGCGGGACCGAGCTCGTGATGCTGGACGTGGGCCAAGGCGACGCCCTGCTCGTCCGCAGCGGCGGCCACGCGGTGCTGGTGGATACGGGCAACCAGGACGGCCTGCTGCGCCGCGCCCTGGCGCGCCAGGGCGTGTGGGCGCTCGACGCCGTGGTGGTGACCCACGCCGACGACGACCACTGCGGCTCGCTCGCCTCGCTTGCGGGCACGGTGCGCGTGGGGCGGGTGATCGTCGCGCGCGACGCGCTGTCGTGCCCCTGCGCCTCCTGCGCGGGCCTGCGTGAAGACGCGGCCGAGCTGGTGGGGCCCGGGTGTGTGCAGGGCATCGCGGCGGGGGAGGGCTTTTCGGTGGGCGCGTTCACGGCGACGGCGGTGTGGCCGCATGCGTACGCCGACGAAGGGGGTAACGCCGACAGCCTGTGCCTGCTTCTGCAATGCGATGCGGATGGCGACGGCGCGGCGGAGTCCGACGCGCTTCTGGTGGGCGACGCGGAGGCCGAGCAGCTTGCGGCCATGATGGACGAGGGCGTGGGGCCGGTGGACGTGTACAAGGTGGGCCACCACGGCTCGCGCAACGCCATCGACGCCGAGCTGGCCCAGCGCCTCTCGCCCGAGGTGTCGCTGGTCAGCGCAGGGGAGGACAACCGCTACGGCCATCCGGCGCCCGAGACGGTTGAGGCCCTGCGCCAGGTGGGCTCGGCGGTGTATCGCACCGACGAGCGCGGAGACGTTTCGTGCAGATTCACCCCGCAGGCGGTGGAGGTTTCCACGCTGCGCTAGAATGGCCGCATGGCAAAGACGAAACAAGACGCGGAACTGCTGTCCGCCTACGCGGCGGTGGGCGACGACGCGCTCAAACGCGACACGGTGGCGAAGCGCCTGCGCGCGCGCCTGGAGAAGCTGGGCGACCTGTCGTTCAACTACGAAGAGTTCGACGCCGAGACGGCGGAGGAGGGCGCTATCGTGGGCGCCTGCAACACCATCCCCTTCGCCAGCCCCGTGCGCATGGTGCGCGTCAAGCAGATCGACAAGCTGCGCAAGGCCGACGCCGACGCCCTGGCCGCCTACCTGGGCGCGCCTTGCCCCTCCACGGTGCTTCTGCTGGAGGGCGAGAAGCTGTCGAAGGCCACGCGCCTCGGCAAGGCCGTGGCGGCTTTGGGGGCCGCGGCGACCATCGACTGCTCGTCCCCGAAGCGCAACGAGCTGCCTCGCCTCGTGCGCTCGATGGCGGTGTCGCAGGGCATCACGCTCACCGAGGGCGCGGCGCGGCTTTTGGTGGAGCTGGCGGGCGAGGACACCGTGCGCCTGAACGCCGAGCTGGAGAAGATCGCGCTGGCGCACCGCGGCGCCGACGCGGTGAACGAGCACGAGGTGTCGGCGCTCGTCAGCCGCACGAACGAGGCTAAGCCGTGGGATCTGCTCGACGCGCTGTCGGCACGCAACGCCAAGCGCTGCTTCGCCTGCCTGGCCGCGATGCCCTCGGCCTCGCCGCACGCGCTCATCGCGTCGGGCACGGGGCGCATCCGCGAGCTCATCGCCGCCAAGGCGCTCGATGCGCGCGGGGCGGGCGGCCAGCTGGCCGCGGCGCTGAAGAAGCGGGACTGGCAGGTGAAGAACCACCGCCAGTGGGCCCGACGCTTCACCGACGCCGAGCTGCGGGACGCCCTCGTCCGCGCGCGCGACGCCGAGCGCGCGATGAAGAGCGGCGCCGACGAGCGCGAGGCCTACCTGGACTGGCTGTGCTCCGTGCTGCAGGCCGAGCGCCCCGCGCGCTGATCCGCGTCCTTCCGCATCCTTCGCACGCAAGCCCCCAGAAACGCGAAGCGCCCGGGAATCCCGGGCGCTTCTCCTTGATATGCAGACGGATCGCGCGGCGATCGCGTGCAGTCGCTATTCAGCAGCCTCCTCGGCGGCTTCAGCCTCAGCCTCGGCCTTGGCGGCCTCCTCGGCCTCCTTCGCCTTGCGCTCGGCGGCCTTCTTCTCCTCCTTCAGCTGCTTCTCGCGGCGCTTGGCCTTCTCGGCGGCAGCGGCCTCGATGGCGGCCTGGCGGGCGGCCTTGGCCGCGGCCTTCTTGGAGCCGGTCTTCTGCGGCTTCGGCTCGGGCTTCTGGTAGGCGGCGCGATCGGCGTCGGTCACCACGGTGTTGGCCAGGCGCATGATGCCGCTCTTGCGGTTGGCGGCCTGGTTCTTGTGGATGACGCCCTTCGAGGCGGCCTTGTCCATCAGACGGCACGCGGCCACGGCGGCGGCGTAGGCCTCGGCGCCGTTGCCGGCGGCCACGGCATCCTTGACGTGGCGGGTGGCGGTCTTCAGGGACGCCTTGACGGCGCGGTTGCGCATGCGGGACTTCTCGTTGGTGACGATGCGCTTCTTCTGGCTCTTGATGTTGGCCATTTCCTGCTCTTCCTTTCATCAGGTGGGCGCGGAGGCGCCGGGTTCGCAGGAGCGGAAGCGGAAGGGCAAGGGTGCGCGGTGGGGCATGCCGCGCTTGGAAAGCGGCGGGTCATGCGGGGCGACCAGGATTTTCCGCCCTTCGGCCTTGCGGCCTCCCAGCACAGCGCTTGAGTCCCTCTGCAGCCACGTCTGCGGACCGGCGGCGTCATGCCGCGCCTGCGTTTGCTGAACACAAGCGCATAAGATAGCACATCAAGGCGGCCGGCGGGGCGCAAATCCCCAAGTCCTCCATGGATCTCGCGTTTCGCCGCCGCGCGGGGTGCGGCGCGGATCAGATGCCGTACAATGGCACCAAGCGAAAACGCCATCCGCCGCGACGCGAAGGAGGACGCCATGGAAGGCAACGAGCGCGCTTGGACGAACCCCGAGATCCCCGGCGGCGCCGCAGCGCCCTCCGGCTTCCCGCCGCAGGCCCAGCCCGCCGTGCCGCAGCAGCCGGCGGCGCAGCCTGCGGCCTCCGTCCCTCCGACGGCGTGGCCGCAGCAGCCGCAGCAAACCCAGCCCGCGCCTCCGGCCGGCTGGCCGCAGCAGCCCGCCCCGCAGGCCGGCTGGCCCGCCGCCTCCGTGCCGCCTTCCGGCCACTACGCCGCGGGGCATCCGGCAGGCTACGGCGCGCCCCAGCCGCCGGTGGCCGCAGCGCCTGCGCCCGTGCCCGACTACGGCCGCATCGGCGGGGCGCTTCTGGCGTTCATCATCCTGCAGGCCGTCCATTCCTTCTTCATGCTGTCGGGCTTCCCCAGCGTGCTGGAGGACTCCTTCACCGGCATCCTCCAGCCGCCCATTGGCGTCACGCGCGCCGGGTCGGCGGTGTACGCGGCGGCCACCGTGGTGTCGCTTGTGACGCTGGTGGGCTACGCGGTGTTCATCATCATGGCGCTCGTGCAGCTGATCACCCGCAACAGCGCGTTTCTGCGCTCGTTCCAGGTGGCGGGCATCGTGGCGGTGGCCGGCAACCTGGCGGTGTTCGTGCTGAAGGAGTTCCTGAAGATCTCGGGGCTCTACGAGGGATACCTGTGGGGCGTGGACTACTATTGGATGCTGGTGGTGCTGGCGCTTCTGTGGACGATCTTCTGGACGCTGTACTTCGTCCGCTCGGTGCGCATGCGCGCCTTCATGAGCCCGTCGAACCCCTACACGCTGGAGCAGGGCGTCCCTTACATCGAGAAGGCCCTGTTCGGCCGCGGCATGAAGGGCTAGCCGCCCACGCTTCCCGCCGCCGGGCGCGCACGTTGGATGGAGACGCCGCGCGCCGGCGCGTCTTTACGCTAGAATAGCGCCGACGATCCGCTGCGCGCGGTGTGACTTTTCGCGCGCCGGCGCAAGGAACCCGAAAGACAGGCTATGGCGAACAACGGAACCGAATTGACGCACGATCCCACCCACATCAGGAACTTCTCCATCATCGCGCACATCGACCACGGCAAGTCGACGCTGTCCGACCGCATCCTTGAGATGACGGGCACCGTGGCGAAGCGCGACATGAAAGAGCAGCTGCTCGACAGCATGGACATCGAGCGCGAGCGCGGCATCACCATCAAGAGCCAGGCGGTGCGCGTGGACTACACGGCCGACGACGGGCAGACCTACCAGTTCAACCTCATCGACACGCCAGGGCACGTGGACTTCACCTACGAGGTGAGCCGCAGCCTGGCCGCCTGCGAGGGCGCCGTTTTGGTGGTGGACGCCACCCAGGGCGTGGAGGCGCAGACCGTCGCCAACGCCATGATGGCGATGAACGCCGATCTGGAGATCATCCCGCTCATCAACAAGATCGACCTGCCCTCCGCCGAGCCCGACCGCGTGCGCGCCGAGATCGAGGACGGCCTGGCCATCCCCGCCGATGACGCGGTGCTGGCCAGCGGCAAGACCGGAGAAGGCGTCCACGACCTGCTGGAGGCCGTGGTCTACAGCATCCCGGCCCCCGAGGGCAACGCCGCGGCACCGCTGCGCGCGCTGATCTTCGACTCGTACTTCGACGCTTACCGCGGCGTGGTGGCGCTCATCCGCGTGGTGGACGGCTCCATCAAGAAGGGCGACCGCGTGAAGATGATCGCCACGGGCGTGACCGCGCTTGTCGAAGAAGTGGGCGCGCGCCGTCCCGCCGAAGTGGCGCTTGACTGCCTGACGGTGGGCGAGGTGGGCTATTTGGTGACGGGCCTCAAGGACGTGAGCCAGGTGAAGGTGGGCGACACCATCACCGCGGCTACGGGCGGCGTGGCCGAGCCTTTGCCCGGCTACCGCGAGGCGAAGCCGATGGTCTACACGGGGCTGTTCCCCATCGACTCGGACCAGTACGAGCCGCTGAAGGAGGCGCTGGAGAAGCTCTCGCTCAACGACCCGGCGCTGGCCTGGGAGCCCGAGACCTCCCACGCGCTGGGCTTCGGCTTCCGCGTGGGCTTTCTGGGGCTTCTGCACATGGAAGTGGTCAAGGAGCGCCTGGAGCGCGAGTTTGGGCTGGACCTTCTGGCCACCGCGCCGTCCGTGGAGTACCACGTGCACCGCGCGGGCGGCGAGGTGCTCTCCATCCGCTCGCCGCAGGAGATGCCCGACCCCGGCGAGGTGGACTTCATCGAAGAGCCCTACTTGAAGGCGAAGATCCTCATCCCGCCCGACTACGTGGGCGCGGTGATGGATCTGACCGTCGCGCGGCGCGGCACCTTCGTCACCATGAACTACCTGAGCCAGACCACGGTGGAGATGCTGTGGGAGATCCCGCTGTCGGAGCTGATCATGGACTACTTCGACCGGCTGAAGTCCTCCACGAAAGGCTATGCGAGCCTGGACTACGAGTTCGCGGGCTACCAGCCCTCGGCGCTGGTGAAGCTGGACATCCTGCTTTCCGGCAAGCCCATCGACGCGCTGTCGTTCATCGTGCACAAGGACAAGGCCTACGACCGCGGGCGTGTGCTGTGCGAGAAGCTGAAGGAGATCATCCCGCGCCAGATGTTCGAGGTGCCCATACAGGCCGCCGTGGGCGGGCGCGTGCTGGCGCGCCAGACCGTGAAGGCCAAGCGCAAGGACGTTCTGGCGAAGTGCTACGGCGGCGACATCAGCCGCAAGCGCAAGCTGTTGGAGAAGCAGAAGGCCGGCAAGAAGCGCATGAAGGCCATCGGCAACGTCGAGGTGCCGCAGGAGGCCTTCATGGCGATACTGAAAGTGGACGAGTAGGCGGTGCGGTATGGCGCGCGATGAAGAGTACAACTGGCTGGACGACCCGTTCGACGAGAAGAAGGCCGCGCAGGCGCAGCAGGACGCGCGCATGAGCGGGCGCTCGAAGCTGATGGTGGGCCTGGGATGCTTGGGGCTCATCGTCGTCGTGGCCGTGCTGGCGGTCGTGGGCGGCGGCATGCTTCTGGCCGACATGTCCAACCTGGCCGTGTAGGCGCGCATGGCCGCATCCTTGGAAGGGTTCTTCGAGCGCCACAGCCTTCTGCTGGCGCCGATGGCGGGCGTGAGCGACGAGGCATTCCGCGCGCTGTGCCGCGAGCAGGGCGCCGACCTCACCTACACCGAGATGGTGTCGGCGAAGGGGCTGTCCTACGCGAACGAGAAGACGCGGCGGCTTCTGCGCCTGGCTCCCGGCGAGGACCAGGTGGCCGTGCAGCTGTTCGGGCATGAGCCGGCCGTCATGGCCAGCCAGGCCGCGTGGGTGGAGCAGGAGATGGGCGCCTCGCTGGCGTACCTGGACATCAACATGGGCTGCCCCGCCCGCAAGATCGTGACGAAGGGCGACGGATCGGCCCTGATGAAGGACCCGGCGCTGGCGGCCGACATCGTGCGCGCCGTTGCAGCGGCGGTGGAGCATCCCGTGACGGTGAAGTTCCGCCGCGGCTGGGCCGAGGGCGACGAGACCTGCGTGGAGTTCGCGCGCCGCATGGAGGACGCGGGCGCGGCGGCGGCGGCCGTGCACGGGCGCTTCGCGCTGCAGATGTACCGTGGGCGGGCCGACTGGGGCGCCATCGCGCGCGTGAAGGAGGCCGTGGGCATCCCCGTGGTGGGCAACGGCGACGTGAAGCGCGGCGCGGACGCCTGCGCGCTCGTCGCGCAGACGGGCTGCGACGCGGTGATGATCGCGCGCGGCGCGCAGGGCAACCCCTGGGTGTTCGCGCAGTGCAAGGCGGCGCTTGCGGGCGAGGCCGAGCCGGCGGCGCCCTCGGCGGCGGAGCGCGTCGCGATGGCGCGGCGGCACGCGCGGCTTCTGGCGCAGCGCGAAGGGCGCAATATCGTGCGGATGCGCAAGCACGCCATGTGGTATATGGCGGGGCTTCCGGGGGCCTCGGCAGCGCGCGGGCGCATCAACTCCTGCGTTTCCGTGGCTGACTTCGATGCGGTGTTCGACTCTCTGCTGGCTCATCTGGGATGACGGCTCTTTCGTTGTTGGGGCGGTCTTTGGGGCTGTCCGCGGGACGGCTCGTGCCTTCGGCGCGTCGCCGGCGGGTCGTATCCGTTTTCGGGCTTTTCTTGGCAGGAGGGAGAGAAGGCATGCCTCATGATCCTTACAAAGCGCTGTACCTGCATGTTCCGTTCTGCGTGAAGCGGTGCGGGTACTGCGATTTCGCCACGGCGGCCATGCCGCGCGACGATGCGCGCATCGACGCTTACATCGAGGACCTGTGCCTGCAGATCCGGCGGAAGGCGAAAGAGGGGGAGCTCGCCTGCGTCGAATCGGTCTACATCGGCGGGGGGACGCCAAGCCACGTGGGGATGGGGCGGCTTTCCATGCTGCTGTACACGCTGTCCACGTCGATGCGGCTTGAGCCGGACGTGGAGTGCACGATGGAGGCGAACCCGGAGAGCCTGGACGGGCGGATGGTGCGCGACATCTGGGCGCTGGGGGTGAACCGGCTTTCCCTTGGGGTGCAGAGCTTCGACGACGCGGTGCTGCGGACGCTGGGGCGGGCGCATGATGCGGACGGGGCGCGGCGGGCCGTCGCGTGCGCGCGGGAGCGGTTCGAGAACGTCAGCGTGGATCTGATGTGCGGGATACCGGGGCAGTCGGCGAAGAGCTTCCGCGCGTCGGTGGAAGAGGCGGCGGCGCTGGGCGCGGCGCACGTGAGCGTGTACCCGCTGACCATCGAGGACGGCACGCCGTTCGCTTCGGCCGTGGCGCGCGGTGCGCTGCCGGAGCCCGACGACGACGTGGAGGCGGAGCACATGCAGATCGCCGCCGAGGTGCTGGGCGCGGCGGGGTTCTCCCGCTACGAGGTTGCCAGCTACGCGCGGCCGGGGTTCTCGTGCCGGCACAATTCGGCGTACTGGACGGGTGTGCCCTACCTGGGGCTCGGGCGCGCGGCGGCCACGATGACGCAGAACGGCCAGCGGCGCATGCGCGTGCAGGACGGGCAGGTGACCGACGATCTGGACGTGCGGCAGATGGCGGCCGAGGACCTGATGCTCGGCATGCGCATGAGCGCGGGCGTGTCCGAAGAGCTGGTGGCGCGCGCGACGGCGCTCATCCCGCGCACGCCGGAGGTGCTCGCCGACCTTGAGGCGCGGGGGCTGGCCGTGTGGGAGGGCGGGCGCTTTTGTCCCACCGAGCGCGGATGGCTGTGCGGCAACGAGCTCTACGGCGCTCTACTTGACCTGGCGCCGTAGGGGGCCGCGCGCTCTGCGTTCCGGCTGGCTTCGGCCTGGCGCGGGCCGTGCGGCTGCGCTCCGTTCCGCACTGCCGCGCGGCGTTCGCCAGCCGTTTCTTCCCGTTGTCTTACGATTTCGTGCAATTCGGCCAAACCTTTAGCACTCTGCGGCTGCGGCTGCTAGAATGGCCCGTTGGAATGACGGCGATTCGGCGGGAAGAAGGTGTGAGGACGTGCTTTCCGATCGCAGGCAGCGGGTGCTTGCCGCGCTCATCGAAGAATACGTCGCGCGTGCCCTGCCGGTGGGCTCGCGCACGCTGACGGAGCGCTACCAGCTGGGCGTGAGCCCGGCGACGGTGCGCAACGAGCTGTCCGTGCTGGAGGACGGCGGCTACATCACGCAGCCGCACACTTCTGCCGGACGCGTCCCCACCGACTTCGGCTACCGCGCCTTCGTGGACGACCTGCTGAAGACCGGCATCGCCTGCGACGACGAGCGCTCGCGCCACGTGGTGGAGCAGCTGCGCTCAAGCGCCAGCGAGCTTGACGGCCTGCTGGAGAAAACCTCCTCGGCCCTCTCGAAGCTGACCGACTGCCTCTCCATCGTGCTGGCGCCCTCGGTGCTGAACATGCGCATCCGCCAGATCACCCTCGTCTCGCTTTCCGCCCGCCGCGCTCTTGTGGTGGTGGTGACCGAGGACGGGCAGGTGTTCAACCGCCAGATGGACTTCTCCGAGGACGTGGCCTCGGAGGACCTGGCCGCCGTGCAGCGCCTGCTGAACGAGGTGCTTCTGGGCAAGACCATCCGCGAAGTGGAAGAGGGGCTGGCCCAGGGCATGTACGAGGCGTTCCGCAGCCCGCTTGTGCGCATGGCGCTGGACGAGGTGCTCTCCTGCCTGCAGGAAAGCGACCGCTCGCGCGCGCACCGTCTGGGCATCGGCTCGCTTCTGTCGAAGCCCGAGTTCAGCCAGTCCGAGTCGGTGGTGCCGGTGCTCAAGGCGCTCGACGACGACACGGTGCTGCTGCACATCTTCGACGAGGCGGCGCACGCCGGCGACGGCCCCTGCATCCGCATCGGCAGCGAGAACGCCGACGAGGCGCTCTCCGGCGTGTCGGTGGTGGCCAGCTCCTACGGGCGCGGCCGGGCGCAGGGCGTGGTGGCGGTCATCGGCCCCACGCGCATGGACTACTCCCGCGTCATCCAGGCGGTGCGCATCGCGCGCGACGCCTTGGGAGACGCGTGATCTGAACCCTCCGGGCGCCAGGCGCCCTGAAACCCTGGGAAAACGCAGAAAGGGCGCCCGCGCCGGGCGCGTTCGGAAAGGAAGTTTGAGAGCATGGCGAAAGACCTGTACGAAGTGCTGGGGGTCTCGCGTGACGCCACCGAGGCGGAGATCAAGAAGGCGTTCCGCCGCCGCGCGCGCGAGCTGCATCCCGACGTGAACAAGGCTCCCAATGCCGAAGAGCAGTTCAAGGAGCTCAACGAGGCCTACGACGTGCTGTCCGACCCGCAGAAGCGCTCGGCCTACGACCGCTTCGGCACCATCCCCGGGGCCTCGGGCGGCGCCGGCTACGGCGGCCCGGGCTACGTGGACTTCGACGATCTGTTCGGCGGCATGGGGGATCTGTTCTCCACGTTCTTCGGCGGTGCGGGCGGCGGGCGCGCCCAGCAGCGCCGCGAGGGGCGCGACATGGGCGTGGGCCTGCGCCTGACGCTTGAAGAGGTGGCCGCCGGCGCCAAGAAGGAGATCGTCTACGACCGCCTGGCTCCCTGCCCCGACTGCGACGGCTCGGGCCTGGGCGAGGGCGGCCACGAGGTCACCTGCCCCGAGTGCGGCGGCCGCGGCCGCGTGGTCACGGTGCAGCGCACCTTCCTGGGCGACATGCAGTCCTCCGCCACCTGCAAGGCGTGCGGCGGCACGGGCAAGACCATCCAGAACCCCTGCCCGGAGTGCGAGGGCCAGGGCCGCGTGCCCGACCGCCAGCGCGTGTCGGTTGAGGTGCCGGTGGGCATCCGCGACGGCCAGCAGCTGCGCCTGTCCGGCTTCGGCGAGGCGGGCCTGCGCGGCGCGGCGTCGGGCGACCTCATCGTCACCTGCCGCATCAACCCGCATGACTTCTTCGAGCGCGAGGGCGACAACCTGCACGCGCGCGCCAACGTGACGATGGCGCAGGCCGCCCTGGGCGTCGAGATCACCATCGACGGCATCATGGAAGGCGAGGCTGTGCGCGTGCGCATCCCCGAGGGCTGCCAGAACGAGCAGGTGGTGCGCGTGCGCAACCACGGCATGCCGAAGTTCCGCAGCGAGCAGCGGGGCGACTTGCTGGTGCACGTGAACGTGACCATTCCGAAGAAGCTGAACAAGAAACAGCGCGAGATCTTGGAGAAGTTCGCGCATGAGATGGGGGAGGACGTCGCCGAGGCGCGCTCGCCCCTGCAGAAGCTTCGGGATGCGTTCAACTAGTCAATTGTAGGGTTATCGGCGGCTTTGCCGCCGATGGGGCGCGGGGGTCGCCGGGGGGTGCCGTGCTCAAACAGTCCTCGCTTTGTTGAAACGCCCACTGGGCGTTTCAAGTCGCTGCGGAACTGCGCGCGGCACCCCCCGGCGACCCCCGCGCCCTGGGACCAAATGCCGTTTCCCCTCCTTGCCTGTCCGCTTCTGCAGGGACGAGCGCGTCGGACTCCGTGGAAGAGGGGAAGAACAGGGTTGGGAGGTTTTTCTTGTCGTTGGCGCGGTTCTTTTTGGATGAGCAGGTTTTGGCCGCGGAAGAGGCGGCGGTGTTTCCGTTGCGGCTTTCGGCGGACGATGCGAAGCATGCGCGCGTGCTGCGGTTGGCGGCGGGGGAGCACATCGCGGTGGTGGACGCGGCGCAGGATTACTTCGAGTGCGCCATCGAGTCGTTCGACGGCGACGTGCCGCTCGTGCGCATCGCGCGGCACGAGGACGCGCCTGCGGGCGGGCCGCAGGTGGTGCTGGTCCAAGGGCTTGCGAAGGGCGACAAGATGGAGACGGTCATCCGGCACGCCACGGAGCTGGGCGTGGCGGCGTTCGTTCCGGCGGCCTGCCGGCGCTCGGTGCTGAAGCTCGACGCCAAGCGGGCGGCGTCGAAGGCGGCGCGCTGGCGCGCCATCGCCAAGAGCGCGGCCATGCAATCGGGGCAGCTGCGCGTGCCCGAGGTGGCCGACCCCTGCACGCTTGCGCAGGCCTGCGACCTGCTGTCCAACGCGACGGCGGTGCTCGTGTGCTGGGAGGAGGCGCCCGGCACGGCGCGGCTTGCCGACGCGCTTTCCCGCGCGCTTGCCGCCTGCGCGAGCAACGACGCCTCCGACGCGCGCATCGCCGTGGTGGTGGGGCCGGAGGGCGGTCTGGACGCGGAAGAGGTGGAGATGCTGCTTGGCTGCAACCCGCGCGCGTCGCTCGTGACGCTGGGGCCGTCGATCTTGCGCACCGAGACGGCGGGCATCGTGGCGCCGGCGCTGGTCCTCTACGAGCTGGGCGGCTTGGGCCGCAGCGGCGCGGAGGGCGAGCGATGAGGTTCGCCGTCGTCAACCTGGGGTGCAAGGTGAACCGCGTCGAGTCGGACGCGGTGGCCGCGCGCCTTGCCGCCCTGGGGTGCGCCGAGGCGCGCGAGCAGGAGGCCGACCTCATCGTCGTGAACACCTGCGCCGTCACCGGCGAGGCCGAGAAGAAGACCCGCAAGGCGGTGCGCCATGCCCTGCGCGCCAACGACGCGGCGCGCGTGCTGGTGACCGGCTGCGCGGCGGCGCTGCGGCCCGAGGCGTTCACGGAGATGTCGCCGCGGGTGGAGTGCGTGGGCAAGGCGCAGCTGGAAGAGCGCGCCGCGGCGCTTGCGGCCGCCATTGCGGCGCAAGCGACGGAGCGGGCAGAGGCTTGCCCTGATGCGGCTCCGGTTGCGGAGGGTGCGGCTCCTGCCGCCGTTTGCGCGTTCCAGCCCGATTCAGCTTCCGCCTCTGCCGCGGATCCGGCGGCTTCCACTCCTTCCGCCGTTTCCACCGCCTCCATCCCTGCGCCCGCGCCCGCTGCGCTCGGCCTGCTGCGCGTGGGCGGGTCGTTCCCCACGCGCGTGGGGGTGAAGGTGCAGGACGGCTGCAACAACGCCTGCACCTACTGCATCGTGCACGTGGCGCGCGGGCGTGCGACGAGCCGTCCGGCCGATGCGGTGGCGGCTGAATGCGCCGCCTACGCGCGCGCCGGCGTGAAGGAGATCGTGCTGACGGGCATCAACCTGGGCTCGTACCGCTGTGAAGAGCCGGGCGTGGCGCGCCCTGTGCGCCTGGCGGAGCTGCTGCGCCGGCTGCTGGCCGCCACGGCCGACGCCGCGGACGGGCAGCCCTGCCGCTTCCGCATCTCGTCCATCGAGCCGCGCGACGTGGACGACGACCTCATAGCGCTTCTGGCGGAGGCCGACGGGCGCGTGTGCCGCCATCTGCACTTGCCCTTGCAGGCGGGCAGCGCCAAGGTGCTGCGCGAGATGGCGCGGCCCTACGATCCCGCTCTCTTCGTCGGCCTCGTGGACCGGCTGCGCGCCGCGGCGCCGACGTTGGCGCTGTCCACCGACATCATCGCGGGCTTCCCTGGCGAGACGGGCGCCGAGTTCGAGGAGACGCTGGCGCTTGCCCGCCGCTGCGGGTTCGCGAAGATCCACGCCTTCCCTTACTCGCTGCGCGAGGGCACGCCGGCCGCTGCGCGCGCCGACCAGGTGCCCGCCGACGAGAAGGAGCGCCGCGCCGCCCGCTTGCGCGCGCTGGGCGATGAGCTGCGCGCAGACGACTACCGCCGCCGCGCGGGACGCGTCGAGCAGGTGCTGGTGGAGCGCGCGGGCGCGGGCATGACGGAGAGCTACTACGAGGTGGCCGTGGGGCACGGCGCGCAGCCGGGCGCGCTCGTGTCCTTGACGCTGCCGGAGGCGCCCCTTCGCTAGCGGGCGTGCGCGCTTGACGCGAATCTTGCGCGCGCGAGCCGGGCGCGACGCGGGCCTCGTGCTACAATCGCACCATGACCGACAGCACCCACATCGCACTCACCGTCCCGGCCAGCGTGGACATGGCGCTCATCACCGGCCCGGGCGACGACCTTCTGCGCATCATCCAGTCTTCGTTCGACGTGCGCATCGGCGTGCGGGGCGACCTCATCTCGCTTGCGGGCGACCCGAGCGACGTGCAGTCGCTCACCATGCTGTTCTCCGACCTCATCAAAGTGGTGGAGGAGGGCGGCCGCCCCGACGCGGACTACGTGCGCCGCGCCATCGAGCTTTTGCGCGCCGACGAGTTCTCGCCGCGCGCCCTGCGCGAGGACATCCTGCTCACCTACCGCGGCCGGGCCATCCGCCCCAAGACCGCCGGCCAGAAGCGCTACGTGGACGCCATCCGCAGCCACACCATCACCTTCGGCATCGGGCCGGCCGGCACGGGCAAGACCTACCTGGCCATGGCCATGGCGGTGGCGGCGCTCAAGCGGAAGGAGTGCGGGCGCATCGTGCTAACCCGCCCCGTGGTGGAGGCCGGCGAGAACCTGGGCTTTCTGCCTGGCACGCTGGAAGAGAAGGTGGACCCCTACATCCGCCCGCTCTACGACGCGCTGTTCGACATGACCGACATGGAGCGCGCCCGTGACCTCATCGAGGGCGGCGTCATCGAGATCGCGCCCCTGGCGTTCATGCGCGGGCGCACCTTGAACGACAGCTTCATCATCCTGGACGAGGCGCAGAACGCCACGGCCGAACAGATGAAGATGTTCCTGACGCGTTTGGGTTTCGGCTCGAAGATGATCATCACCGGAGATGCCACGCAACTGGATCTGCCACGCGGCAAGTCGGGGCTGATGGACGTGGAGCGCATCCTGGGCGGCATCGACGACATCGCGTTCTGCACGTTCTCAGGCGCCGACGTGGTGCGCCACACGCTGGTGGGCGCCATCGTGTCCGCCTACGAGCAGGCCGCGCGGAAGGGGTGACGGGCATGGAGATCCTCATCGACTTCGCCTACGGGGAGAAGGAGCTGGCGGGCTTTCCTGCGGAAGCGCTCGCGCGCTTCGTGCTGGAGCGGGAAGACGTGCCGGATTCCGCCGAGGTGTCGTTGGCGTTTGTGGACGATGGCGAGATGGCGCGCCTGAACGAGGAGTTCCGCGGCAAGCAGGGCCCCACCGACGTGCTGTCGTTCGAGTGCGACGGGCTGGACGACCTTTTCAGCGCGGGGGCGCCGGCGGGGGAGGATGCGCCTTTCGAGCTGGGCGACGTCATCATCGCGCCGGACGTGGCGCAGCGGCAGGCCGAGCACTTCGGGCACGCGCTTGAGGCCGAGGCCAGCCTGCTGCTCGTGCACGGGCTTCTGCACCTGTGCGGTTACGACCACATAGAAGACGACGAGGCCGCCGAGATGGAAGCCCGCGAGCGCGCGCTTCTGGAGGCATGGGCCGACGCGGGGCATCCCGCGGTGCGCGGCGTGTGCGACGACGCCGTGCGCGTGCGCGGCGAGCACTAGGCGGCCGCGCATGGACGGCGGCAAGGGCCCTGCGGACGAGGGCCGTTTCGTCCGGCACGCTGACGACGGCCGCGCCGCGGGCGCGTCCCGCTTCAGCCTGCGGCGCGCGTTCGGCTGCGCGTGGGAGGGCATCGTCTACGCGTTCCGCTCGCAGCGCAACCTGAAGATCCACCTCTGCTTCGCCGTCGTCGCGGTGGCGTTGGGGTTCGCCCTGCGCATCAGCGAGGCGGGCTGGCTGGCGGTGGCGGTGTGCATCGCGCTGGTCATGGCGCTGGAGGTGCTCAACACTGCGGTGGAGAGCGTGGTGGATCTGGTCTCGCCGGAGTGGAACCTGCTGGCCAAGCGCGCGAAGGACTGCGCGGCCGGCGCGGTGTACGTGGCCGCGTTCGGGGCGGTGGCCGTGGCGGCCATCGTGTTTCTGCCGCGCATCGTCGCGCTGCTTGCGGGCTGACGGCGGCATCGCGGATGCTATGATGGGCGCGCGCAGCTCGCACGGGGCTTGCGCGCCATGACGACTGAAACGCTACCGAGGAAGGGAAAGCGGATGGATTTGGACGCGTTTTTCGCTGAGAACCCCATGGGCGGCGACGGCCGACAGGCCGCGGAAGGGTTCCGCTCGGGCTTCATCACGCTGGTGGGCCGCCCGAACGCGGGCAAGTCGACCCTGCTCAACGCCATCATGGGCAAGAAGATCGCCATCACCTCCGACACCGCCCAGACCACGCGCCACCGCTTCCGCGCGGTGCTGACGCGCGACAGGTTCCAGCTGATCATCGTGGACACCCCCGGCATCCACAAGCCCCACGACGTGCTGGGCGAGGAGTTGAACACCTCGGCGCTCAAGGCGCTCTCCGACGTGGACGTGGTGGCGATGCTCATCGACGCGTCGAAGCCGGTGGGGCGCGGCGACGAGTGGGTGGCGTCGCAGCTGGCGCGCACGCGCGCGAAGAAGGTGCTCGTGCTGTCGAAGGCCGACTTGGTTGACGACGAGCAGTTGGCCGCCCAGCGCGCCGCCGCCTGGGAGCTGGCCGACTGGGACGGCTGCGCCGCGCTGTCGGCCAAGGAGGGCGCGGGCGTCGAGGAGTTCGTCGAGGCCGTGGTGTCGCTTCTGCCTGAAGGCCCGGCGTGGTTCCCGCCCGACATGGACACCGACCAGCCGCTGGAGGTGATCGTCGCCGAGTTCGTGCGCGAGAAGATCCTGCGCTCGTTCCACGACGAGGTGCCCCACGCCATCGGCGTGGCGGTGGACGCGTTCTCCTACGACAAGAAGCGCGACCTGCACCGCATCGAGGCGGTCATCTACGTGGAGCGCGACAGCCAGAAGGGCATCATCATCGGCAAGGGCGGCGCCTCCATCAAGCGCATCGGCACCGAGGCGCGCCTGGATCTGGAGCAGCTTCTGGGCACGCGGGTGTTTTTGGAGCTGAAGGTGAAGGTGCGCAAGAACTGGCGGCGCGACGCGTCGCAGATCAGGCGGTTCGGCTACGGTGAGGGCGCGTAAGGGCCGCTCGCGCCTGTTGATTTCGTGCAGGCGGCCCGCGCGGCGCGGCGCTGCGGCCCCGCAGCGGCCCCGGCCTGCGCGAATTCCGCTACAATACCCCTCATGAACGCTTGAATCGAGGAGTACGAATGATCTGCCCGCACTGCCATGCCGACAACCGCGAGGGCGCGAAGTTCTGCGACGAATGCGGAACGCGCCTCGCTTCCGCTCCCGCCGCCGGCGAGGGCGGCTCCGAGCATGCGGAGGACCCGGAAAAGGTTCGCCGCTCCGGCGCTTCCAGCGGGCCGCTTGACGGGCTTCCCGTCATCGCCGTGGCCGGTTTGAACGCCGATGCGCAGGGGCACCGCGTCACGGAGGAATCCTTCGAGCTGGACGAGGCGGAGCTGGCCGCCGAGGACGCGCCGTCCGCTGCGGACGACGGTGCCGCCGATCCCGCTGCGCGTGCGGGCGAGGACGCTCCTTCCGACGACGCTGCGCTGGCGGAGGACGCGAGCCGCTCCGACGAAGCGTCGGCGGACGAGGTCGCGGCCGACGCGCCGGGCACCGAACCCCCCGACGTTCCCACCGCTTCAAAGACCGCCGCCATCCCTGCGGGCGAGACGGGCGTCATCGCCGCGCGCGCCGACGCCCCGGCCTCCGAGGCCTCCCAGACGCGCCGCATCGACCTGTCGGGCTTCGACGAGTACCTGCCCGCCGGTTCTTACGTTCCGCCTTCCCCCAGCTGGCGCGACGGCGGCACGATGAAGATGCCGCGCATCGAGGAGCCCGGCTCCGTGGACCAGAAGTCCTTCATCGCCCCCGAAGAGGGCAAGAAGCGTGGGCGCGCCTTGAAGGTGGGCCTCGGCATCGCCGCGGCGCTCGTGCTCATCGCCGCCATCGCGGCGTTCGCCACCTACAGCATGGAGCTGTGGGGCGGCAAGGTGGTTCCCGACGTGGTGGGCATGACCCAGGCCGACGCCACCAACACGCTGGAGTCCAAGGGCTTTACCGTGCGCGCCACCCAGGTGAAGTCGGACGAGACCGAAGGGCTCGTGCTGCTGATGGATCCCTCGGGCGGCGGGCGCGCCGACGAGGGCGCCGAGGTGGTCATCCACATCGCCACCGCGCGCTGCGTCCCCGACATCGTGGGATCGGCGCGCGCTGACGCGGAGGCCGCCATCGAGGCGGAGGGCCTGGACAACGTCACCTTCACCACGCAGAAGTCCGACGAGGCCGAGGGCACGGTGCTTTCGGTGGAGCCGGCGGAGGGCGAGAAGGTGAAGGCCGGCACCGCCGTCACCGTGGTGGTGGCCGAGCCCTACACCGTCCCCGACATCTCCGGTATGACCGCCGACGAAGCCGCCGCGGCCCTGGAAGAGGCCGGCTACACCTCGCACGTGGAGCACATCTACGACGAGAGCGTGGCCGACGGCACGGTGCTGGGCACGACGCCGGCGGCGGGCGAGAAGCTTGCCAGCGGCAGCGACGTGGCCATCAACGTGTCGATGTCGCGCGCCACCGAGCTGGTGGCCGCCACGCAGGCGCTGTTCGCGCCGGGCGCCTCGGTGGTCATCGACGGCGTGAACTACGACGTGGTGTCGTGCGACTCGGTGACCTACCAGGGATCCGACACCACCGCCTACTCCATCACGGCCGCGCCCTACACCACGTTTCTGGGCGTGAAGCTGCCGCTTGAGGCGCGCGCGGTCACCGGCACGCTGGTGTGGAGCGCCGACAACGCCGTCATCGGGGGCTCGCCGTCGGTGGCGGTGGGCTAGCCGCGCGATGGCGGGCGGCACCGCGCGCGAGCGCATCGTCGTTCTGCGCAAGACCAAGCTGCGCGAGACGGACCTCATCATCACGTTCCTGGCATCCGACGGCTCGCTCGGGCGGGCCGTGGCGAAGGGCGCGCGCAAGCCGCAGAGCCCCTTCGCCGCCCGGCTGGAGCTCTACGCCGTCTCCGACGTGCTGATCGCGCGCGGGCGCTCGCTCGACATCGTGAAGGAGGCGCGTTTGGTGGCGGCCCATGGCGGCCTGCACGCGAACCTGGAGCGCGCGTCCTGCGCGGCTCCCGTGGCCGAGCTGCTTTCGCGCACGGCCCAGGAGGGGCTGCCCGTCGAGCGACTGTTCGATCTGACCTGCGCTTCCTTCGACGCCTTGGAACGCGTCCCGGCCGCATCCGCGCCCGCCGCAGCGGCGGCGGCCCTGCTGAAGGCGCTCGCGTTCTCGGGTTTCCGTCCGGTGCTCGGCCGCTGCGCGCTGTGCGGCGCGGAGGTGCCGCTGGTGGCTGGCTCGCTGGCCGCGTTCTCGGTGGCGGAGGGCGGCACGGTGTGTGGGCGCTGCCGCCCGCAGGCGGAGTGCCGGCTGCTTCCCGCCGAGGGGCTTTCCTTCGCACGGACGCTTCTGACCTCCACCTTCGCCGCCATCGAGACGCTGCCGCCCGACCTTGACGCGGCGTTTTCCGCCCTGCGGCTCGTCCAGCAGCTGGCGCGCGAGCACGCCGGCGTGAACCTGAAGTCGCTGAACTTCCTGTTCACCTGCGGGTTGTTCGGCTGACGGCCGGCGCGTTCGGCGCGAGGGCGCTTGCGGGGGCGGGGCGCCTGCCGCGCGGGGCCGCGTTCGCCGCATCCGGCTCGCCGCAGCCTCCTTCCGCCTCTTCGCCGCCCCGCCTGCCCGGATGTGCTGATGCTGTGAGCCCGCGCGCCGGCGCGCTTGTGGGGTGGGGCCGCATCGCGTACAATTGACCGGCTGCCCGTCGGGCGGCCGCTTCCCCCTTGGTCCGCATGCGTCCACCGCTTGCCCACCCAGAAGGAAGCGCGAAACGTTGAAGCGGCCGCGTCGGCCGCGAAAGGAAAGGTGGAACATGCCTAGCAAGCTCAGCATCACCAAGGAGCGCACGGCGGAGCTCGTGCGCGAGTTCGGTCGCGACGAGAAGGACTGCGGCAACTCCAACGTGCAGGTTGCCATCCTCACGGAGCGCATCCGCAACCTCACCGAGCACCTGAAGGCCCATCCGAAGGACCATCACACCCGCCGCGGTCTGATGAAGCTCATCGGCAAGCGCCGCAGCCTGCTGAAGTACATCAAGGCGCGCGACATCGAGGAGTACCGTTCGCTCATCAAGAAGCTCGGCATCCGCGACAACATCTAGGCACCTGGGAAGCCCGCGCATCGCGGGCTTCCGCGCATCCGGGCGGGGAAGGGCCCGCTCGGCTCGTGGAACCGCAGGGGGCAGGAGGCCCCCTTTGGGAAGGCGGTCGGCAGCGCAAGGGGCGCTGCCGCTCGCGACGGCGCGAAACGTGAGTACCCGCCGTCGAAGAAGCTCGCGGGCAATAGGGCGCGCGAGGCGAAAGAGAAGGAACAGGAAACCATGGAAAAGATCGTCGAGTCGTTCGAGCTGTACGGCAAGACCTACCGCCTGGAGACGGGCGAGCTGGCCAAGCAGGCCACCGGCGCCGTGCTGGTCAGCCAGGGCGACACCACCGTGCTGGTGACGGCCGTCATCTCGAAGGAGGAGAAGGACTACGACTTCTTCCCCCTCACCGTCGACTTCATCGAGAAGATGTACGCCGTGGGCCGCATCCCCGGCGGCTATCTGAAGCGCGAGGCGCGCCCCTCCGAGAAGGGCACGCTGACCGCCCGCATGATCGACCGCCCCATCCGCCCCGGCTTCGCCGACGGCTTCAAGCGCGAGGTGCACGTGGTGGCCACCACCTTCGTGGCCGACCAGATCAACCCGCCCGACACCATCTGCGTGATGGGCGCCTCCGCCGCGCTGATGCTGGGCGCGGCCCCCTTCGACGGCCCGGCCGCCTGCGTGCGCATCGGCCGCGACGTTGAGACGGGCCAGTTCATCGTCAATCCCACCTTCGAGGAGGAGAAGAACTCCGATCTGGAGCTGACCATTGCCGGCACGGCCGACTACATCTCCATGGTGGAGGCCGGCGCGCATGAGATCTCCGAAGAGGACATGGTGGCCGCCATCGCGTTCGGCCAGGAGGCCATCGCCGCGTTCTGCGAGGCGCAGCAGCGCTTCCTGGACCGCTGCGACATCCAGCCGCGCGAGTGGCCCATCCACGTGGCCGATCCCTCCATCGCCGAGCGCGTCAACCCCTTCCTGGACGAGATGTCCGCGGCTCTGAAGGACGCCGACAAGCAGGCCCGCATGGGCAAGGTGGAGGCGCTGAAGGACCGCATCAAGGCCGAGCAGTTCACCGACGAGGAGCGCGCCGCTTGGAAGGGCGACATCGCCGCCGCGTGCAAGGCGCTTGAGAAGAAGGCCATGCGCGCCATGGTCATCGAGACGGGCGAGCGCGCCGACGGCCGCCGTCCCGACGAGATCCGCCCGCTGCACATCGTGCCGGGCTACCTGCCGCGCGTGCACGGCTCGGGCCTGTTCCAGCGCGGCCAGACCCAGGTGATGAGCGTGGTGACGCTGGGCATGCTCAACGAGTGGCAGCGCCTGGACACCATCGACCCCGCCGAGGGCAAGCGCTACATGCACCAGTACAACTTCCCGCCGTACTGCACCGGCGAGGTGGGCCGCATGGGCGCCCCGAAGCGCCGCGAGGTGGGGCACGGCGCCCTGGCCGAGCGCGCCCTTCTGCCGGTGATCCCCTCCGAGGACGACTTCCCCTACGCCATCCGCGTGGTCTCCGAGGTGCTGGAGTCCAACGGCTCCTCGTCGATGGCCTCCACCTGCGGCTCCACGCTGGCGCTGATGGATGCGGGCGTGCCCATCAAGGCGCCCGTCTCCGGCATCGCCATGGGCCTCATCAAGGAGGGCGACGACGTGGTCATCCTCTCCGACATCCAGGGCATCGAGGACTTTTTGGGCGACATGGACTTCAAGGTGTGCGGCACCGAGCAGGGCATCACGGCGCTGCAGATGGACAACAAGGCCCGCGGCCTGTCGGTGGAAATCCTGGCCCGCGCGCTGAAGCAGGCGCACGAGGGCCGCATGTTCATCCTCGACGCCATGCTGGCCCAGATCGGCGCGCCGCGCGAGCAGCTGCGCGACACCGCCCCGCGCATCGAGACCATCCACATCCCCGTTGACAAGATCCGCGAGGTCATCGGCAGCGGCGGCAAGGTGGTGCGCGGCATCCAGGACGAGACGGGCGCCAGCATCGACATCCAGGAGGACGGCACCATCCACATCGCGGCCGTCGAGGGCACCGCGGGCGAGGCCGCCAAGAAGATGATCCTCGACATCGTGAAGGAGCCCGAAGTGGGCGAGGAGTACGAGGGCGAGGTCGTGGGCATCAAGGACTTCGGCGCCTTCGTGAAGCTGACGCCGGCCAAGGACGGCCTGCTGCACATCAGCCGTGTGGCGAACGGCCGCGTGGCCACGGTGGAGGACGTGCTGAGCCTCGGCGACGTGGTGAAGGTGAAGGTGCTGGAGGTCGATCCCAAGACGGGCAAGATCTCGCTCGACCGCCTCGACAAGCCCGACGCTCCCGAGTCTGCCGGCAACGGCGGGCGCGGCAGCCACGGGCACGGCGGCAACGGAGGCGGCCATGGCCGCGGCAACGGCGGCAAGGTGGACAACCACCCCGGCCGCGCGGGCCGCACGCCGCGCCGCCGCCACGAGGCCAACTAGCCGCGCGCAAGGGTGCCGCCGCAAGGCCGGCACCCTTGCCGCTTTCAGGGCGCCCTTCCGCGTGCGCGCACGCCGCGGGGCGTCCGCGAGAACGCACGATTCCAACGCGAGAGAGGAGCCCTCATGATCCGAGTGGCCGTTTCGGGATGCGCCGGCCGCATGGGCCAGGCGGTGGTTGCGGCGGTTTCCGCCGCCGACGACATGGAGGTGGCCTGCGGCATCGACCCGCATGCCCCGGCCGACGCGGCGTTTCCTGTGTTCGGCGACGTGGCCGCGGCCGTTGAGGCCGGCGGCTTCGACGTGCTGGTGGACTTCACCCAGCCCGCCGTGGTGGCAGAGAACCTGCGCTGCGCCCTTCCGGCGGGCATCGACTGCGTGGTGGGCACCACCGGGCTTTCGGGCGAGGCGCTCGAAGAGCTGGCGGCGCTGGCCCCGGCGGGCACCTGCCTGTTCTACGCGCCGAACTTCACCACCGGCGCCGTGCTGATGATGCAGTTCGCCAAGGCGGCCGCGCCCTACTTCCCCGAGGCCGAGGTGCTGGAGTTCCACCACTGCAACAAGAAGGACGCGCCGTCGGGCACCGCCGTGCGCACGGCCGAAATCATCTCCGAGGCCCGCGGCGGGCGCGCCAGCGCGGCGCCGGGCCGCGAGACCGAGATCGCC
>DVIW01000012.1 GCA_018710945.1 Candidatus Aphodovivens avistercoris
AGCTTCGAGCGTCTTGCGGTTGTAGCACTTCGCGTCGAGGCGGTTCACGAAGTCGTGCAGGCTCGTGTACGGGCCGTTGGCCTCGCGCTCGGCGATGATGGCCTCGGCCACGTTCGCACCCACGCCGCGCACGCCCACCAAGCCGAAGCGGATGCCGTCGTCGGTGGGCGTGAACTCCGCGTTCGAGGAGTTGATGTCCGGCGGCAGCACCGGCGTGCCGTTGTGGTTGCAGCTGGCGATGTAGCGGATCAGGCGGTCGGTGTTGCCCATGTAGCTGGACAGCACGGCGGCCATGAACTCGTTGGGATAGTGCGCCTTCAGGTACGCCGTGCGCATGACCAGGATGGAATACGCCGCCGAGTGCGATTTGTTGAACGCGTACTTCGCGAACTTCTCCGCGTCGTTCCAGATGGTCTTGGCGATCTCCAGCGAGAAGCCGTTCTGCACCGCGCCGTTGTCCCAATCCTCCTGGAGCTGGCGCATCACGTCGATCTTCTTCTTGCCCATGGCCTTGCGCAGCTTGTCTGCCTTGCCGGCCGAGAAGCCGCTCATCGCCATGGAGATCTGCATGATCTGCTCCTGGTAGACCATCGTGCCGTAGGTCTCTTCCAGGATGGGGCGCAGGCGGTCGTCGTAGTAGTGGATGGGCGTCTTGCCGGACGCCACCTTCACGTAGTCGTCCACCATGCCCGACTCCAGCGGGCCCGGGCGGTTCAGCGCGATGGAGGCCACGATGTCGGAGAAGCGCCGCGGTGGCAGGCGCGCGAACAGGCTCACGTACAGCGCACCCTCCACCTGGAACAAGCCGTCCATGTTGCCCGAGCGCATCAGCGCGAACGCCTTCTCGTCGTCGATGGGGATGTCCTCGGGAGCCAGCTCGATACCGTAGCGCTCCTTCACGTTGCGGCACGCGCGCGACAGCACGCCCAGGGTGCGCAGGCCCAGAAAGTCCATCTTCAGCAGGCCCAAATCGGGCGTATAGTGGCCGTCGTACTGGGTGATGATGCCGCCGCCCTTGGTGTCGCGCTTCACGGGCACGTGGTCGTCCATCGGGTCGCGGCAGATGATGGTGGCGCAGGCGTGCACGCCCTCGCCGCGCACGAAGCCCTCGATGGACTTCGCGGCGTCGATGACCTGCTTCACGTCCTCTTCGGCGTCGTAGGCCTTCTTCAGGTCGGGGTTGGTCTCCAGCGCCTTGTCGATGGTGATGCCCAGTTCGTCGCCGATCATCTTGCAGATGCGGTCGCCGGTGCTGTAGGGGTAGTCCAGCACGCGGGCCGCGTCGCGCACGGCGTTCTTCGCCTGCAGCTTGCCGAAGGTGATCACGCCCGTCACGTGGTCCTCGCCGTACACCTGGCGGATGTGGTCGATGACCTCCTGTCGGCGCTCATCCTCGAAGTCGCAGTCGATATCGGGCATCTCCACGCGCTCGGGCGACAGGAAGCGCTCGAACAGCAGGCCGTTGGAAAGCGGCTCCAAGTCGGTGATCTTCATCGCGTAGGCCACGATGGAACCGGCGGCCGAACCGCGGCCCGGGCCCACGCCGATGCCCTGACTGCGTGCCCATTCGAGGTACTCCTGCACGATGAGGAAGTACGCCGGGAAGCCCTGCTGGATGATGACGCTCATCTCGTAGTCGGCGCGCTCGCGGGCCTCTTTGGGCACCGGATCGCCGTAGCGCTCGATCATGCCCTCGTTGACGCGCTTGCGGAACCAGCTCTCCTCCGTCTCGCCCTCGGGCAGGGGGAAGCGCGGCAGGATGGAGTCGCGCTCCAGCACCACGTTGCACTTCTCGGCCAGAAGCACTGTCTCGTCGCACGCCTCGGGGAAATCGCGCAAAGCCTCGCGCATCTCCTCTTCCGTCTTCATGTAGAACTGGTCGTTCTCGAAGCGCATGCGGTTGGTGTCGTTGACCGCCGAGCCCGTGCCGATGCACAGCATGATGTCCTGCGCGCGGGCGTCCTCGCGCGTGAGGTAGTGGAAGTCGTTGGTGGCGATGGTCTTGAGCCCCACGGCGCGCGCCACGTCGGTCAGCTGGCGGTTCAGCTCGGTCTGCGTGAGGCCGCCGTCGGTGCGCAGCCCCTGGTTCTGCAGCTCGATGTAGAAGTCGCCCTCGTCAAAGCAGCTGGCGAAGCGTTGCGCCCAGGCCACCGCGTCATCGAACTGGCGGTTGTCCAGAAGCTTCGGGATGATGCCCGCGATGCACGCCGACGCGCCGATGATGCCGTGGCCGTACTTCTGCAGCATGCTGAAGGTGGTGCGCGGCTTGTAGTAGAAGTTGTCCACGTGCGACTGGCTGACCAGCTTCACCAGGTTGTGGTAGCCCTCGTTGGTCTTGGCCAGAAGCAGCAGGTGGTACAGGCGGGGCTTGCCGTCCTTCTTCAGCTCCTCGTCGGTGGTGAAGTACACCTCGCAGCCGAAGATGGGCTTCACGCGCACGCCCGTCTCCTTCTCCACCGCGTCGCACGCGTCGGAAAGCTCCGGCACGCCCGACATCACGCCGTGGTCGGTGATGGCCACCGCCGGCATGCCCAGCTCGGCGGCGCGCCTCACCATGTCCTTCACGTGGGTTGCGCCGTCCAACAGGGAATACTCGGTGTGGTTGTGAAGATGCACGAATGCCATAGCGCCTGCGCCCCTTGTCCTTGTCGTCGCTTGCTTGCCTGTTCGCGTGCTTGCTTGCCGTCCGCTTCGCGTGCGCCGCAGGTTCGATGGAGGTGCGTTTGGATAAGGCGCCGCGTCGTTTCTCGGCTGCCATCATAGCAGCAATGGACAAGTTTTGTTTGGTTAACACAGCGAACAAACGATGGAATTTTTCGCACATTTGTACGTGTTTCACGTTTCCCCTCGTCACACGTTTTCCGCTGCCGAAAAAACGGAAAGCCGCGCGCCCGCAGCGCCCGCCGTGAAAGAGCGGGGCGCCGAAGGCGCGCGGCCTGGGGAGGCGCGGAAATCCGGGGCCCGGGGCGGCCGTCCGTTCGGCAGCCGCCCGACGGCGGGGTTACGCCTCGTAGACGATCTTGCCGTCAACCACGGTCATGACGCACTTGATTGTGCTGATCTGCTCCGGGTCGATCTCGAAGATGTCCTGGTCGATGACGCACAGGTCAGCCACCTTGTTGATCTCGATGGAGCCGCGCCACGTTTCGGCATGCTCCTGCCAGGCGCCGCCCATCGTGAACTCGCGCAGGGCCTCGGTCACGCTGATGCCCAGGTCGGGGCGGTACTGCTTGCCCGTGATGTGCGAACGGCGCGTGACGGCGGCCTGCACGCCGGCAGTCCAGGTGCCGAAGGGCCCGCCAATGGAGTCGGAGCCGTTGGCCAGGTGCACGCCCAGATCCATGAGATCGCGCTGGGCCATGAACGTGTCGGCGCGCTCGGCGCCCACGCGGTCGGCGGTCACCTCGAAGGCGAAGTCCTCAAGCCCGGTCTGCACCGAGATGCCGATGCCGTTCTCGGCGGCGCGAGCCAGATCCTCCCGGTCGCCCAGACCGTCGGAGTGGATCAGGTAGTGGCGCGCGTCGGCACGCGGGTTCTCGCGCTGCGCCTCGATGTAGGCGTCGGTGACCACCTGGGCCGCCTTGTTGCCGATGGCGTGGATGCCGATCTGCCAGCCGCGGTCGTGCGCCAGCTTCACGCAGCGCTTGATCTCGGCCTCCTGCTCCTCGTCGGTGGCGTCGGGGCCCAAGAACGTGGAGCGGCCGTGGCAGCCGGGGCGGTCGGCGTAGTCGTCCTTCATCCAGGCGGTGTAGCCCATGTGCACGCCGTCGCAGAACATCTTCAGCATGTTCATGGTCACCCAGCGCTCGTCGTCGTAGACGGGCATCTCGAAGGTGTCCAGGCACTCCTTGATGAGCTCGTAGGACTGGATGCCGTTCTTTCCGGGATAGAAGCCGATGTTCACGCGGGCGGTCAGCCTGCCCTCGCGCAGCAGCTCCTCGTAGGCCTTCAGCGACAGCTCGCCGGAGGCGCCCACCTCGCGCGTGGTGTTGGCGGGGCCGCAGGTGCAGTCGGTGTAGGAGGTGTAGCCCATCGAGTTCATGAAGCGCTGGCCGGCGATGAGGTTCTCCTTCAGCTCGGCCACCGTCGCGCGCGGCATGCCGGTGAACACCAGCTGCAGGGCGCTGGCCTCGATCATGAGGCCCGTCGGCTCGCCGTCCTCGGTGCGGATGATCTCGCCGCCCTGCGGGTTGGGCGTGGCGGCGTCGATGCCCGCCAGCTCAAGCGCCTTGGAGTTCGCCACGCAGGTGTGGCCATCCCACATGATGATGACGGCGGGGTTGTCGGGGCAGGCGTCGTCGATGTCCCAGCGCGTGATGCGCCGCCCCTCGGCCGCCAGCTCTTCCAGCTGCTCGTCGTCGCAGCCGGCGCCGCGCACCCACTTGCCCGGCCCCACCTTCTCGGCCTGGGCCGCCAGCACCTCGCGCAGCTTCGCCAGCGTCGGCGCCGCGCCGCGGCTGCAGTCGCAGGTGTTGCGCAGGTTGTCGCTGTAGTCGCAGATGTGCACGTGCGCGTCGTGGATGCCCGGCAGCATCACCTTGCCGCCCAGGTCCACCACCTTGGTGTCGGGCCCCGCGTAGCCCTTGATGCGCTCGGTGTCGCCGCGGTCGATGATGTAGCCGTTCTTCACGGCGACGGCCTGGACGAAGGTGTCCTTGGCATCGAGCGTGGCGATCTTGCCGTTCACGAAAACAGAATCCGCTACCGTCATAACGTTGCTTCCCTTCTCGAAGAGGCGGAAGGCCCACGGCCCCCCGAACCGCCCGCCCGCAGGCGGGCCCAACCCGAAAACCGACGGGGCGGGCGCACCGCATCCCTCGCCCGCCCCGCAAAAACCTATCCGACCGAATCCGGCGCCTGCTCCCGCTGCGCCGGCGTGCCCGCGCCCGCGCCGTCCCCCGAAGCGTCGGAGGGCGCATCGGCCTTGGACGACAGCACCACCGCGCCCAGGATGACCACGATGCCGAACACGATGAAGCCCGTCAGCGCGTCGCCCAGCACCAAGAAGCCGGAAAGCGCCGCCGCCGGAAGCTCCAGCGCCGTCAGCATGGCCACCGTGCCGCCATCCAGGCTGCGCCCGGCGAACGACAGGCACATCACCGGGACGAGCAGCGTCAGGCAGCCCATCACCACGCCGCACGGCACGAACGCCAGCGGGCTGGCCGCCATGTCGGCGTAGGTGCCCGGGTACAGGACGCTGGAGAGCGCCACGCCCGACAGGCTGATGATGAACGAGCGCGTGATGGGATGCGCGTCGGTGGCAACGCGCCCGTTGAAGTACAGGAACACCGCGTAGCACAGGGCGCAGGCGCCGCCGACGGCGATCCCCAAAAGGCTCAGTCCGCCGCCCGCACCCGTCAGCGCCTCGTCGGCGATGCCGCTGCCGAAGATGGTGCCGAACACGATGAGCAGCGAGCTTGCGACCGCCATCTTCTTGGGCGCCACGCGCTCCACGATGCACTGGATGACCACGGCGATCCACACGTACTGGAACTGCATGGCCACCGCCTGGCCCACCGTCAGCATGCTGATGGCGGTGTAGTAGCAGATGGCCGAGCCCGGTTGGAACAAGCCGACGACCAGCAGCTTCAGCACGTCCTTCGCGGACGGGAAATCATGGTAGCGGACGATCACCGGCACCGCCAGGATGATGGCCGACGCCACGAACTGCACCACCGTGATGTTGCCGACACTCAAGCCCTGCGCCGCGAACAGCTGGCTGACCGTGCCCGCCAAACCGTAGGACGCGCCCGCCACCGCCGCCGCGAGCGATGCCAAAAGCACCGCGTTGCCGCCCTTGCCTGCCACCGATCTCCGCCCTTTCCCTTTCTCGTTCCTTCACTTCTTGGCAATGCGCCCCTGCACCCTGCAAAGAGGCGCGCCGCGAACCCTTGCGGCCCCTGCGACGCCACGAGGCGCCGCACGCCGCCACTTCCTCGCGCCCCGCCCAGCGAGCAGCCCCGGAAGGAGCCCACAGGACGGGGCGGCGCGAAGCCCTTACGCCTCCGGCGCCGGAGCCTTGGCGGGATCGAACCCGCTGATGGCCGTGGCGATCTTGAACGCCAGCGGCAGCGTGACGGCCTCAAGCACGAAGCCCAGAACCAGCAGGACCGGGTACACCATCGTCCACGTGCCCAGGAAGCCCTCCCAGCCCAGCGTCTGGATGTTGCTGATGTAGCAAGCCAGGAAGCTGACGCAGGTGATCATGACCACGGCCAGCACCGCCACGCTGACGATGTGGCGCAGAAAGCCGCCCTTCAGCTTCAGGCCGTCGGCCAGCTTGTTTCCCCAGTTGAGCGCCGGAATCCAATCGCCGATGAACATGCCGATGAAGAAGCTGTCGATGAAGCTGACGAACCAGCTGAGCGGCGTGAGGATGGGCAGCGCCTCGTTGCCCGGCACATGCTGCACCGTCCACAGCACGTAGGTGGCCAAAAGCGCGCACATGAGGATGTTCATGATGCAGTTGACCCAACGACCGAACCAGACTGGACCTTTCATGCGAACCCCTTTCCACCGCGGATGCCCGCGGCTTCGCTTTCCGCCGCGGGATCGCCCGCAGCGCGGCGCCTCCGAAAGACCAAGCGGTCCGAACGCGCCTCCCCTCTTCGCAGGCCGCTCTCTGCAGGCCTGCATCCTGGGAAAAACGATACCCAGCGGCCAAGTTCGCATTCAAGGGAAAGCCAAGCCACCCTTTCTTCCGAAGAGGAAGGGCGCTTGTCCTTCGCCAGTGGAAAATGAGCAGGAAATGAGAACCTTCCTGCCTAGAATCTTCTCTGGACGGCCAGGCGGCGGTTATTTTATTCTGATGGGGTGAGGGCATGGCGCCGCCGTCCGGCATCCCCCGGACGCAACCCTATTCACCAGGCGGAACAACAGCACCCGGCCTTCTTGCGCGCCGTCGCGCAAGGGATCATCGAGGGGGAGTCGATGAGCAACCTTTCCATCCAGCAATGGGAGATCGTCTACGAGGCGTCGTTGCGCATCCTGCGCGCGCAAACCATGGACGAATTCGCGCAAGAAAGCCTCGGGGCGTTCGCCGCGCTCATTCCCGCACGGCAGTACATGCTGTTCACGTTCAAAGGCTATGCCGCCGACCGCATCGAGTACGACCGGGCGTTCACGTTCGGCACCACCGTGCATTTCCTGGACACGTTCCTCAACGGGCCCTACACGGAAGAGGACCGCATCTTCAGCCGCATGAGCCTGAAGATCGGCGACGTGGCCTACCGCGACTCCGACATCATAGACGAGGACACGCTGGTAGGTCTGCGCATGTACCGGGACATCTACCAGCGAGACGGCGTGCACTACGGCATGCGCGTCAACATGGCGCCGCACAACCACCTGGCGGGGTCGTACAGCATATTCAGAGAGAAGGAGGCGGGCGACTTCACCGAGCGAGAGCTTGAGGTGGGGCGCCTTCTGGCGCCGCTGTTCTCGCTGCGCTTCGACCAGCTGCGCGCGGGCGGACAGCACGCTGACGACGCGCCGGGGCTCACCCGCATCGAAGCGATGGACCGCTACGGGCTCACCGCGCGCGAGTTCCAGGTGGCCGAGCTGGTGGCGCGCGGCTGCTCCGACGACGAGGTGGCCGAAACGCTGAGCATCACCGCCTCCACCGCGCGCAAGCACCTCTACAACGCCTACGCCAAACTGGCCGTGAACAAGCGCTCCCAGCTGGAAGCGCTCTTCGGCCTGCGCTAAGCGCGAACGCAGCACGGGGCAGCAGTCCCGCCATGCAGCGGCCCAACCGCCCCTTCGCGCGAAAAAGGGGCCCAACGCCGAACGCGCCGAGCCCCTTCCTCAACCGTCTTGCTTTCTGCCGCGCCGCCGCCCAACGTCCGGCACCGCGCTGCCGCGCCGCCATCAGGTGCCGCGCGCCTTGCGCCTGCTGCACCTCCGCGCCATGGAAGCCGCCCGCCAGCCGCGACCAATGCCCATCATCGCGCCTAACGACGTTCGGGCGCTTCGGAGGAAAGGAAGGCGCCCATTGCGTAGCGCAGCACGTCGGAACGGTTGACCGTGCCCACCACGCGCCCGTCGCGCAGCACCGGGACCTTCTTCAACTTGCGCTGCGCCAGAAGTTCGCACGCCTCGCGCAGCGTCGCGCCTTCGTCAAGCGCCACCAGCTTGGCGGTGGCCACGTCGGAGACGGGCAGCTCCACCGTCTCGCGCAGGCGCTCGTCGAAGCTTTGGCTGTTCGCCACTTCGATAAGCGCATAGGCGCTGCTCACGGCGGCATGTTTGTCCGCCAAGCAGCGCATCGCATCGCCATCGGAGATGAACCCTACGCCGCGCCCGCGCTCGTCCACCACTGGCAAGCCGCCCACCTTCAGATCCACGAACGCACGCATGGCCTCGCCCGCCTTCGCTGCAGCGGAGATGACGTAGGGGTCGGTCTCCATGATGGCGGAAAGCAAAGGGGCGCCAGGCTCCGCCTGAACAGCCGCGCCGGCCGCAGCCTCCGCGCGCACCGCGGCTCCTGCACGCTGCGCGCGCTCCCAGCGGCGCGCGGCGACCGTGTAGGCCGACGCGACGCCGAAGCCCACAGCAGCCACGGCAGCCGCCACGCCGATGGCAACCGCGAACCCCTGCGCCGCGCCTGCAGCCGCATCGGCGCCACCGGCCGCGGCACCCTGTTGCACCGCCGACATGATGCCGATGTACAACGACGGCCCAATGCAAGCTGCCACCTGCACGAACGTGGTGGAAAGCGCCACGCCGAAGGGGTTTTGCGCCGGCGGCAGCGTGCGGAAGCCCGCCGTCTGCGACGGCGAGAACACCATGCCCACGCCCGCATACGCCAGAAGCGCGCCGGCGAACGCAAGGGGAAGCGACAGCGAGGCGCTGGTGGCGGCCAGCACCGCCAGGCCCGCCAGGATGACGGCGAAGCCCGCCGGCAAAAGCGGCCAAGCCCCGAAGCGGTCCATCACGCGCCCGCTGAAAAGCGAGGTGGCGGCGTTGGCCAGAACCGGCACGAGGATGATGACGCCCGACGCGAACGCCGTGAGCCCCAGCGCCCCCTCGAAGTACAGCGGCAGCAGCACGCTGAGCGAGAACGTGGTCATCATGGCGACCATCGCCAGGATGAGCGTGGGCCAGAACAGGAGGGAGCGACACGGCGACAGCTCGATGAGCGGATGCGCGCAGCGCAGCTGCCGCACGATGAACGCCGCCACGGCGACGGCCGCCACCGCCAGCGCAGCTCCCGCCGCAACCGGCAGGGCGGACAGCTCCGCCAACCCAAACGACAGCCCGAACAGCGCCACAGCGGACAAAGCGACCGACGGTGCGTCCAGATGCGCCTCGCTGGTGGGCACGTTGCGAATAAGGAACGCTCCCGCCACCGCCAGCACCGCCATCGCGGCCACCGGCACGACGAAGATGCTGCGCCACCCCAGCCCCGTCACCAGCGCGCCACACGCCACCGGCGCCAGCGCCGGCCCGAAGGTGATCATGCAGCTGCCGATGGACAGGTAGGCGCCCATCTTGTTCTTCGGCACCACCGCCAGGATGGTGTTCATCATAAGCGGGATGAAGATGCCCGTGCCCACGGCCTGCACCAAGCGCGCCGCCAGCAGAAACGCGAAGTTGAAGGAGAGCAGCCCCATGGCCGAGCCCGCCAGGCTCAGCCCCGCCGCGCAGAAGAACAGCGTCCGCAGCTTGAAGCGGCGGTAGAGGAACGCCATGCACGTCACCACCACCGTCGCCACGATCATGTAGCCGGTCACCAGCCACTGGGCCGTCACCGAATCGACCCCGAACTCGCCCATCACCGCCATGAGCGCCATGTTCACCAGGTTCTCGTTGAATCCCGCCATGAACGCGCCGCCGTACAGGACGGCAAGCGGCGCGACGAAGCTTCCACCTTGCATGGAAATGCCCCTCTTCCTTCTTCCCACGTATGAGCGCATGGATGCGGCGCGAACGCGCCCGCAAGCAGCCCGGCGGCGCGTCCGCCGCCGGGTGCGACTGCATTCTGAGCCGCTCATGGTAGCGGAAACCCGCCGCCCGCATAAGCGTTTCTTTTGTGAAATATCCTCTGACCTGCGGTTTTTCTAAGAAATATCCTAAATTATCCTATCTGACCCGAGAAGACGCGACTGCGGAGGCCACGGCGGACACCAGATCGTCCACGCCCGGGCGCAGGTAATGGCGGCCAGTGACGGTGGGGATCACATGCCCCATGAGGATCTCCAGAACGTCGGGCTCGACTCCCCAGTCGAACTGCGCGAAGGTGCGCCAGCTGTTGCGAAGGTTGGCGAACGGGACGCCCTCGCGCCCCATCGCCGAACGCCAGCGGAACAGGAGCCTCCCGCGGGACATGGGCAGCCCGTCCCCGCGGTCGGCGAGCCACTCCACGCCGGCGGCGATGCGCTCCTCGGCGATCTCCAGCAGGCGCGTCCCATACGGCTCGGGGATCACCAGCGTCCGCTCGCTCTGCCTGTTCTTGAGGTCGCCATCCGGCAGCGGCAGGTCTCCCTTGTCGGCCATCCGCCGCACGATGGGCACGATGGCGCAGGCGATCCCGTGGGACTCAGCCCTGCCGACCTCCGACGCCCTGACCCCCAGCGATTCGCCCGTGCGGGCTCCGCCGAAGCACGCCAGGATGTAGGGAGCCTCCACGGCCTCGCCTCTTAGGCGGCCCAGCACCTTCTCCGCCTCGGCAAGCCCGTAGACGTCTGAGCGCCGCACGTGCGTCTTGCGCGTCGGCATTTCGTAGGGCAGGCGCATCTTGTTGACTGGGATCGCCTCGAAGCGCACCGCGAAGTCGAGCACCTTGCGCAGCACGACGACGGCGTGGGCCGCCGCGCCGGCAGACAGGCCCAGCAGCCATTCCTGCACCTCGGCGGGCTGGATGGAATCGACGGGCACCCTCCCCCACCTCGGCTCGACGGCTTTGGCCCACGCGGACGCGTAGGCGCGATGCGTGCCCTCCTTGGCTTTCCCTTCGGCCACACGGCGCTCCATCCACGGCTCGAACCACATCGCGTAGGCCTTGCCGACGGTGGGCACGGGCCTGTCGCCGCCGTCGGCGTGCTCCACCTGCAGCCGGGACAGCTCGAGATCCGCTTCGCGGTAGGTGCCGCGGAACGTGCGGGAGCGGCGCTTGCGCCCCTGCGGCGTGTTCTCGACCCAGCGCAGCACGTAGCGCCGCCCGGGGTCCACCTCGGTGATCGAGCCCCACGCGCGCCTGCGCTTCCTCCGTTTTCGTGGCATAATGGTTCCGCCTTCCGCTTGTCGGTTGGTATCGCCGAAGCCCCGCTTCCTCCGCCAAGACGACGCGGGGCTTCTCCCTACTTGCTCGAAACCGCCTGCCTCAGCTTTCCCACCTCGCTGGCGACGGATTCGATGGCAACCGTCCTGCCCGTCCGCTCGATGACGCTCCCCTTGAACGAGTCGCCTTCTATGGGAAACGACGCCGATACGCTTTTCCCGCCCTTCCTGCGGAAGAACGTGACCTCCGCAGATGCCGACTTCCCCTCCATCTCCCTGACGAACTCATGGGAAACGTCGAGGGGGATGACCCTCTTGCCGCCCGGCGGAAGGAACGGGATGCCGTTCCCCAGCGCGCCGCCGTCGAGGCTCGGCCGCGACCCGTCCTTCATGGGAACGCCCCCGAGGGCGATCCTCGTGTCCCAGGCCGGCGCGTTGCCGATGTTCTCTACGAACAGGTGCATCACCCCCTTGCCATCCACCGGCACGCCGACGTACACGATGACATCCGGGCTCGTCTGGCTGAGGTAGACCTTGCGCGCGATGACCGCCGACGCTATGGCGCCCACCGCAGCGGCCACCGCCGACAGGGCGGATACCCATCCAAGGATCAGCGACATGTCTGGGAAACTCAACCCGTCCTCCTATCAAGAAAGGGGCCGCATCATGAGCATCGACGCCCTGTTCAAGCTCGTCATAGCCTGCTTCGCAGTGTCGGCGCTGGGAGCGTTGGCGGCTCTCGTCATTTTCACGCTCGCGATCGCAGGGATCCTGTGATGGGCGAGAAAGCAGCCCGCGAGATCGGCGAGCGCATCGGATCGTGGCTCAACTTCGCCGCGAAGTGCGCCATCTTCTGTCTCATGGCGAAAGCGATGATAGGCAGGAAGCCGCGATAGAACGCACCCATAGGAAGACAATACCTGAATGCGCGAAACACGCTGCTGTCTATCATCCTATTCCCTCCGATCTATCTCTTTATCGCGTTTTTGCTTCACGCGGCCGGCGTTCCCGTCTGGCCGTTTTCGTAACAAAAACGCCGGCCGGGTGAGATCGCACACCAAGCCGCAGGCGAGCGTCGCAATCAACGTGAGCGGGATGTTCGACGGGTCCCTGCCGCCCCACACGATGGCGTAGAGCATAATGCACGACGCGATGACGAACAGGGCGAGCGTTATGGGGAGCCTGAAAGCGAGATTTCTGATAGCATGCAGGTTGCTCGAACGTCGCGCAAGGTCGTCTGCCTTGCTTATGACCCTGCTCGCGAAGCGGCGCGCCGCCTTCACGTCGTCATCGGATGAGGCCAGGTCGCGCATTCTCTCGGCTATCCTCAGCTCTGCCTCGATGCCGCGACGCCACCCGACATCCCTGAGCGGCCCACCGATGAGCGCGATGAGCACGCCGATGGCTAGGATAACGACGAGCCACTCCGCTCCGACCTCCCCTACGTCGATGCTCATCCCCTATTCCATCTCCTCCGGCGCCTGCCACCACACGACGGTGCCGATCACGCGCACCGGCCCGTCGTCCATGCCGAACACCATGTCCTCCTGCTCCTCGTAGCTGTCCGCCGTGAGCATGAGCGTGCTGCTGCCGCGATACCAGCGGCGCATGACGGCTTGGTACGCCTCCGTCTCGACCACGGCGATGGAGCCGTTGTGCGGCTCG
The DNA here is from genome assembly GCA_018710945.1 of Candidatus Aphodovivens avistercoris. Taxonomy (GTDB): domain Bacteria; phylum Actinomycetota; class Coriobacteriia; order Coriobacteriales; family Eggerthellaceae; genus Aphodovivens; species Aphodovivens avistercoris. Next base: position 12,886 of record DVIW01000012.1, read on the forward strand.
CGGTCTGGGTCCACGAGAACGTGAGCGCCTTCGGGTATGACGCGGTTCATGCAGTTGCCCTCGACCACGAGCGCGAAGGCGCGCGGGTGCCTCGCGCAGACGGATGCAGGGACCTCGACGCGACTCTCCGCCTCCTCCTCGTCGGTGAGCGCGCCGGCGTGGACGCGCCCCAGGGTGAGCAGCGGCACGGTGGCCTCTCCCGACGAGTAGACGCGCATGGCGCCGTCTGGAATATACACAGGCTTTCTCGGCTTCCGTGTTACCGGGTCAACCTGATCCATGCCACCATCTTCTATGAGGTAGCTTTTGCGCAAGCCATAGCACGCCGCCATTCTCTCAATAGCTCCCATACGGGGCTCAGCTCGGCCATTCTCCCATTGAGACACCGCGTTCTTCGTGACCCCGGCCACCTCGGCAAGGTCTGCCTGGGTTAGATCGAAGATCTCGCGCAACTTCTTTATGTTGTGTGCGATTGACACCCTGCCTCCTTCCGTGGGTTAAATCTGTCTTAGATTTTAGCAAAATTATTATTGACTGTTTGGTGAAGTTTAATTACACTAAGAGAAGAAAGGAGGGGAAATGAAAACGCTTCGAAAACTGCGCGAAAGTAAGGGAGTAACCAAAGCGGCCATCGTTCGTCATCTTGGCATATCAAAGCCCACTTATGACGACTATGAGCAGCATCCAGAGCACATGCGGATTGAGACGGCCAAGAGGTTGGCGGACTTTCTTGGCGTCGATATATCCGATATTTTTTTCTACTCTGGGTGTAATTAAACTTAACAGAAAGAGAGGAGGAACCGATGGAAGAGAAGGAGGGTTACCGAGAGCCGACCGTCGCCGACGTCGTCCAAGCCTGCGAGAACCTGAGAGACCGCATCGACGTTCTCGAGTTCCGCGAGGGGCACGACGCGCGGGAGATCGCGCGGCTGCGCCGAGCCGGGGTGCCCCGGTGGCCGTTCTGGGCGGGTCTCGCCGTGCCGATCGCGGTCATAGCAGCATGGCTGCTGCTAGCTGCAGTCCTTGGCTGAGGACGGCGCCGACGGCGAGCATGGCCAGATCGCGGCCGAGTCGATTGGCCGACGCGACCCTCTTCGGGTCGCCGATAAACGGATGGAGCCTCTTCCACTCCCGCTTGTCGCGTTCTAGCCGGTTCCAGGCGGCGACCTTGCGCACGACGGCCAGACCGACGAGCGAGGTCTTGTACCTCACCTGGAAGAAGTTCTCCCCGTCCAGGCTCATGCGCTCCATGTCGTCGCACACGAGCCCGAGTTCGCGGAGCCGGTCGAACCGCTCGAGGTCGTACGGGTTCTCGAGATCGTTCAGCAGGTAGCCGTCTCCGCCGCGCTCGGCGTCCTCAACCGAGTAGGCCAAGTAGCCCATCTGGAACACGTCGAGCTCGGGGACGCCGATCTCATCGGCAACGTCGTGCGGCACGCCGCATATCGCGTCGCTCGTCTCAGGCTCGCCGATCGGCATCTTCGGAATCAGACCCATGTCAACCACTCCCCTCACGGGGAGCCTACCACAGAAAGGAAGGGAAATGACCATCGACCAGCTGAACAAGATCCTCACCTGGACGCCATCACTGGCGTCGGCGGTCTCGACGGACGCCACCGCGAAGAACCTCGCAAGGGAGTTCGGGCTGGGCTGGACGCGCGTGGATGGCCGCGTCGTGGTCGAGTGCGAGGACGGCATGGCCGAGGTCGCCTGGGCGAACCGCAAGCGCACCATGCAGCGCGTGCGCGAGGCCGAGGCCCCGGGCCGCTAGGAAGGAGGAGCGACTGGGATGGAAAGAACGGAGGCGACCCTGCTGGCCGCGATGGCCGCGGCCGCTGGGCTGCCGCGAAAGCCGCTGTACACGATCTCGGAGGTGGCGGACGCCACGGGCGTGCCGCGCACCAGCCTGGCGGAGGCGGCGAGGAGCGGGGAGCTGCGCACCTTCATGCCGCCAGGGCGGAAGAAGGGGACGCTCGTCCGCTGCGAATGGTTCGACGACTGGTTCGCCCGCGGAACGTCGGGCGGGAAGGAGGAGGAATGAAGCGGATGGGATGGCGCGCCGAAGCCGGCAAGCAGACGGCGCGCCGAGAGGCCTGCGGGGCCGAACCCATGGTACCAGAAACGCGGAGCGAGCGGCTGCGAGCCGCCCTTGCGCTGGCAGGCGTCTTCGCGTGCGTGATCCTGGCGGGCATCGTGGAGGGGTCGCGATGGCAGATGTAGAGCGGGCGCGGCAGATGGTCGCCAAGGCGTGCTGGTGGGTGCGCAGGAACCCCGAGAAGTGGCGCAAGCTCAAGGGCTTCTGCGGCTACCTCATGGAGGAGGGCGACCTGATCCAGCGCGGCAACGTATACGAGCTGGCACGCCGCTACGGCATGGACGTGAGGCTCGCGAGCGAGTTCAAGCGCGACCACAACCTGTGGAGCGTGCTCACCCGCTACATGGTCATGGAGCGCCCGATGCTGCTTTCGGCCGTCAGCTTCCGCGAGACGCCCATCGACCAGGTGGACCTCGCGGGCTACTGGCGCGGAATCGTGGGGGACGACGTGTTCGTGGCCTCCTCGCTCGAAGAGGCGCGGCGCATCTACGACATCCAGCGGGGCGCGGAATGATCGGGCGCATGTCCATACCGGGACGCATGCCCGGCCTGAACGAGTACGTGCGCGCCGAGAGGGCGAACCGCTACGCGGCCTCGAAGATGAAGAGGGAGCAGACCGAGCGCGCGGGCATCGCCGCCGTCGAGCAGCGCATGCCGAAGTTCCCCGGCCGCGTGGAGGTCGCCTTCACGTGGGTGGAGCCCAACCGGCGCCGCGACATGGACAACGTGGCGTTCGCCAAGAAGTTCATATTGGACGGCCTCGTGCGCGCCGGCGTCATCAAGGACGACACGCCGCGCTACGTCGCCGGGCTGTCCGACCGCTTCGAGTACGACGCGGCAAGCCCCCGCGTGGAGGTGGAGGTGCGCAGCGCGTGACGAATCCGAGGACGTGGACCACCGGGGACCTGAAGAAGGTGGCGGAGCTCGCCGGCACCATGCCGGAGCGCGAGCTGCGCAGGCGCCTGAAGCTGTCGAAGAACCAGCTCCATTACGCCGTCACGCGCCTTAAGAGCCTCGGCGTGAACGTCACGACGCGCTACTACGAGCCGCGGCTGGGCACCTGCCCGGTCTGCGGATGCAGGCGGGCGACCCTCGAAGAGCACGGGATATGCGAGCCGTGCCGCCTCAAGAGGCAGCTCGCCGAGATCGAGTGGCGCATATCCGACCTCATGGCACGGCTCACGCCGGAGCAGCGCGCCGTCTACGAGAAGTCGGAGGCGCAGCGCGAATCGAGGGCGGACCCCATGCCCAAACCGAGGCCAACCGACGGCCTCGACGGCTACGAGCGCGCCAAGGCATCCGAGGAGCACGACGCCGCCATGGAGGCATGGGCGGCGGCGTACCTCAAACGCCGCGTGAAGGCGGCGCAGAAGCGCAAGGAGCGCATCCAGGAGAAGGTAAACGAGAACGACAACAGGAGGAAACGGGCATGACAAGACGCAAGGACGAGGCCGTCGAGGAGGTGCTGGGCTGATGCAGGCCATGGAGCTGGTGGACATCGAGGATGTCTACCCCTACGAGCAGGGCGACGTGCGCATGAACCCGCGCGACGTTTCGAGCAAGGAGTGCCGGGAGTACATAGCGCAGCTCGCCGAGCAGTTCAAGCGCAACCGCCTGAACCCCGGGCAGCCGCGCGTGCGCCCCATTCTCTACAGGGACGGGGGCATCTACCAGATCATCGACGGCGAGTGCCGCTACGAGGCCATGAAGCTCGCCGGCACCAAGCGGTTCTGGGCAGACGTGTACGACGACCTGGCCGACGCGGAGACCGCGCGCCAGGAAGCGGCGAAGGCCATGGTGGAGACCGACGCCAAGCGCGCCCTGACGCCGGAGGAGATGAGCCGGGGCGTGCAGACCATGCTCGCGCTCGACGTGCCCGACGAGGAGGTGGCCGCGTCGGCGCGCATCGACGCCGGAGCCGTCCGCAAGGCGCGGCGCGGCGCCAGGGCGACGGGCGACGCGGCCTACGACATGACGCTCGACCGCCTGATGGCCGTAGCGGAGTTCGAGGGCGACCCGAAAGCCGTGGCCCAGCTGCGCGACTGCCCGCAGAGGGAATGGCGCCGCGTGTACGAGGAGCTGGCGGGCGAGCGCGAGCGCGAGAAGGCCGTCGAGGCGGCCCGCGCCGTCCTGGCCGTCCACGGGGCGCGGGAAGCGGAAGGCTCCGACGGGACGGTGCTCTGCGCCTACGTCCGCATCGACGGCAGCGCCGAGGGCAGGGTCGCCGACGAGATCGAGCGCGAGCCGCGCATCGACCGATACACCATCGACGAGGGAGGCAGGTGGATCGCACTGCGCCGCGCCGAGGAGCCGGAGGACGCGGCCGCAAGCTCCGACGAGCGCCGCAAGCGCGAAGAGCGGCAGAAGCGCGCCGGCAAGGCCGCCGACGAATGGGCGCGCGAGACCGAGGCGCGCGAGGAGTGGCTGGCCGGGCGGCTGGGCGACCTCCGCTCGATGCGCCGCACGGCGAAGCTGCTGGCGGGCAGGGTCGAGGCCAGGTGCGCCGAGATGGCGGAGCGCACCGGGGCGCGGGCCGACTTCTCCCCCACCCCCGCGCTCGTCCTCGCCGGGTGGTCGCTGTCGTGGGCGCCCGCCGAGCAGGCGGCGGTGAGCGCCGCCGTCGAAGGCCGGGCGCTTCCCTGGGCGGCGAGCAGGGCGCAGGCGGCGGGCTACGCGGAGCTCGAAGAGGCGATGGAGGCCGACGGGTACGAGCCGACGGGCACGGGCGCGGCGGTTGCCCGCGCCATGAAGGAGTTCGCGGAAGGAGAAGGGCGATGAGCTACGAGGCCATGACCGTCGCCCAGCTGCGCGCCGTCGCCGAGGAGCGCGGCGTCGAGCTGGGCAAGGGATGGAAGAAGGCGCGGATCGTCTCCGCGCTCGAAGAGGGCGACGCCGGGGCGCAGCCCGTCGAGGCCGAGGTGATCGACGAGCCGCAGGGGCTCGCCGTGAGCCTGCTTCCCGGCACGCTCCACGCCGACTTCGCGGCGCTGGACGCCCGCATCGACGGGATCCTCGCCCAGTACGAGGGATGGGAGCCCTCGCCCGACGACGCCGACGAGCTCAGGCACGTGGCGCGCGAGCGCAAGTACCTCAACGGCCTGGCCAACGAGCTGGACGCGCGCCGGAAGGAGATCAAGCGCGAGTACACCCGCCCCCTGGCCGAGCTGGAGGGGATGGTCAACGCCCGCCGCGACCGCATCAAGGCGGTGGTGGCGAGACTGCAGGCCGTGGAGAAGGAGGCCGAGGCGGCCCGCAGGGAAGCAAAGGAAAGCGAGCTGCGCGAGCACTACGAGGCCGTCGCCGGGCTGCTGGCCAACATCGTGCCCTACGGCGCCATCGCCGACCCCAGGTGGATGAACAAACAGCCGACCGTCGAGAAGTGCAAGCTGGAGCTGGAGGAGCGGTGCCGCAGGGTCGCCGCCGACTGGGAGACGCTGAAGGCCCAGGAGGGAACCCTGCCGCGCTACGACGCGGCGGAGCGCGCGTTCTTCGCCACGCTCGACCTGGGGGCGGCGCTCAGCGCCGCACGCGAAGCGCAGGAAGCCGACGAGCGGATAGCTGGCATGCGCGCCGAGATGGCGGCGTACGGGCACGGCGAGGTTCCTCCTGACACCGAGCCGGAGACGGAGCCCATGCCCGCGCCCGAACCCACGCCGGAACCCGAGCCCGCCCCGCAGGCGGCAGCGCCGGTCGCCGTCCCCGGCGGCAGGTACGTGCCGTGCGTCATGGTCATCCAGGCGGCGAGCATCGAGCAGATGCAGGAGATCGGCCGGTTCTGCGGGAACCTGAACCCCCGGGTGACGGGCAGGTTCGTGACGGGGACGCTTGAGCAGGCGTTCGAGAAGGAACGTCGCCAGATCGGAGGTTTCAATGCCTGATGAGAATCCGCGCAGAATCTTGAGCGCCATAGCGCAGGTGCAGCGGTCGGTCGTGGTGCCCAAGGCCCGCTACAACGAATACGGGAAGTTCAGCTACCGGAGCTTCGAGGACATCGTGGCGGCGCTCAAGAAGCCGTGCGAGGACGCCGGCATCGGCTTCTCCATGCACGACGAGATCGTGAGCGTCAGGGAACGCTACTACGTCAAGGCCACGGTGACCGTGTTCTTCGCCGACGGGGCCGGGGAGACGTTCACCGCGTCGGCCTTCGCGCGCGAGGCCGAGCACAAGAACGGCAGCGACGACGCGCAGGTGACCGGCATGGCTTCGAGCTACGCCCGCAAGTACGCCCTGTGCGGCGTCTTCGCCATCGACGGCGAGAGCGACCCCGACCAGCTCGCCCCAGCCAAGGACCAGAAGAAGGCGCCGCAGGAAGGGCCGTTCACGGCCCGCTGCAGAAGCTGCGGGACGCGCTACAGCTTCGACAGTGCGGCCCAGTACGACGCCTTCGCCGCGGCGCCCGGATGCTGCCCGGCGCCCGCCTGGGAGATCGAGTAGGCCATGCAGGAGCTGTGCGCGCAGCTGGACGAGCTCACCGGCCTGCTGATGGCGGAGCTCGACGTGTGCAAGACCTCCGGCTGCCAGTACGCGGAGAACGAGGCCGAATATCGAAAGGCCCTCCGCCTCGCCATCTTGGATGAGCGCCAGAAGGGCACGCCGGCGACCATCACGAGCGACCTGTGCCGGGGGCGCGAGGACATAGCCGAGCTCAAGCGGCTGCGCGACTGCTCGGAGGCCATATACAAGGCCAGCCAGGAGGCCATAAACGTCTACAAGCTGCGCATGAGGATGATAGACGCCCAGATGACCCGCGAATGGAACAGCGGCGGGCAGGGCATGTGAGGAGGATGGAATGAAGGACTTCACGATCAGCGGGTACGTTACCAAGAACGTCGAGACGCGCTCGACCAACAGCGGCCAGACCGTCACGCGCTTCTCGGTCAACAGCCCCAACTACAACCGGCAGAGCGGACAGAGCGCGCCCCAGTTCTTCGAATGCGAGTACTGGCACTCCGGGGACCGCGACGACAAGGCCGCCAACATAGCGGAGGGCGCGCTGCTGCTGCTCTGGGGCCAGCTCTCCTTCGAGAGCTGGCAGGACCAGACGGGCCAGAACCGCTCGAAGACGCGCCTGAAGGTGCGCGAGATCGGCGTCGTCCGGCCTCCGCAGCCCAACCGGCACCAGGGCCGCCAGCGGCCCGCACCGCAGCAGGCGACCCCGTCCTACGCCCCGAGCCAGGCCGCGCCCGCCCCGCAGCAGGCCGCACCGGCGCCCGCCCCGCAGCAGTACCAGCCGACCATGGGCCTGTACGACGAGGACATCCCGTTCTAGGGGCCGGGCATGGCGAAGGAGAGGACGATGCCGTTCCCGAAGTCGATATTCGAGCTCACGAAGGTTCTGCCGAAGAAGGACCGCGAGAAGGTGCGCAACGCGATGCTGGAGTTCTACTTCGACGGAACGGAACCATGCGGGCTGTCCGAGAACGCCCGCAGGGTGTTCGAGGGCGTGCGCGGCAGGCTCCACCAGAGCCGCGTCAACTCGATCAACCGAGGCGGCGAAAGCGCGATGGAAACGGAAAACGAAACGCCAATGGAAACGGCCAACGAAACGGCGATGGAAACCGCCGGAGAACGGCGAACGGACGGGGCCACGAAACCCCCGACGAAACCCCGCCCAGAAGGAGAAGGAGAAGGAGAGTTAGAAGGAGAAGAAGGGAAAGGGAGGGCGCGCTTCCGCGCCCCCGCCCCCGCGGAAGTGGCCGCATACGCCAGGGACGCGGGCCTCTCCCTCGACGCCGAGCGGTTCTGCGACTTCTACGCCTCCAAGGGCTGGCGGGTCGGCAGGTCCCCGATGAAGGACTGGAAGGCCGCCGCGCGCAACTGGGCGCGCCGCGACGAGCCGGCGAAGGCGGCGAGGTTCGATGAGTACGCCTAGGGACGTGTCGGGCATCGCCCTGCCGCCCAACGTGCGCTGGGACCGCTCCTCCCCGCCGGTCGAGTGCCCGCACTGCGGCAGGGCCACCCCCAGGACGCAGGCGCTGTTCCGCGGGAGGTGGATACGCTTCCTCCCCTACCCCTGCGACTGCCCCGGCTACCGCGCGAAGGTGGCCGGGATCGAGCGCAGGGAGGCCGAGCGCCGGGCGGCGTCGCTGCCGTCGGTTGAGGTGCCGGAGCGTTTCGCGGAATCCATCGGCGAGGTGGACGCCGAGGCCATGGCCGGCACCATCGAGGCCGGGTGCGGCATCTACCTTCACGGCCCCAACGGCACCGGCAAGACCACGGCGGCCTACGCGGTGGCCGGGGCGCTGTCGGCGAAGGGCTGGCGCGTGGAGGTCACCACCGTGGCGCGCATCCAGTCCGAGCTCGCCGACACGTGGGGCGGCAGCGAGACGCAGGAGGCCCTGTTCAGGAGGCTTTCAGGATGCGACCTGCTGGTGATCGACGATCTGGGCAAGGAGCGCCCGACAGAGGCCATGGGGTCGCTGCTGTTCCGGATCGTGAACGACCGCTACGAGAGGGAGGGCGCGCTGATGGTGACGAGCAACTACGCGCGCAACCTCATGGCGGGCAGGCTCATGCAGGGATGCGACGAGGGCACGGCGCGCTCAATCGCGTCGAGGCTCGTGGAGATGACCGCCCCGGTGGAGATGGGCGGGGATGACAGGAGGTTGTCCAATGGCAAACGTTGACACGCTGCCGGCTATGCTCGTCCCGCTCATGTCGGCGCCAAGCATCAGGCTCGACAGGTGCGCCGTGTGCGGCAGGAGGTCGCCGCTCAACCAGCACCACATCGTGCGCAGGGCCGCCGGCAAGCTCTACCGGGCGGGAAGGGAGGTTCCCAAGCCCACGGTCACGCTGTGCGGCATGGGCAGCGTGCTGTCCGACTCCGACGGACGCCCCTACTGCCACGGCCTGGCGCACGCCAACCGGCTGCACTTCCGCTGGGTGCCGGAGGAGGGGCCGAGGGACGGCGCCGGAAGCTACCGGCCGAAGGGCGGCCACCTGGAGTGCCTGCTGCTGGACGAGCCGGCGCCCTACATCGAGGCGCTGGAAATGGACGGATGGAGGAAGCTGTGAGCAACTACCCGGATTCGACGTGGGAATGCGACCCCCGAGCCCCGTGGAACGGCCCCGGCGCCGAGTGCGGAACGTGCAGGTACGCCGGGGCGGTTGGCCGCGTCGTCATCTGCACGGCGGGCTGCTGCATCGACGGCGACCCCGACGGCTACGGGACCGTAGACCCGCGCGGCGAGGCGTGCGAAATGTACGAAAGGCGCGGCGCATGAGGCAGGAAGACTACACGGCATGGGCGATGGCCGCGTTCGCGCTGCTGCTGGTCGCGGCGATCGTCCGCGGAATGACGAACGGAGGGACGGTATGAGCAAGGCCAAGGACGTGCGAAACGCCCTGCGCGACGCGTTCTCGGAGCTAGAGGCGCGAGTGATGCCCGATGGCATGGAGTGGCCGAGGTTCGAGGATGGGGAGCCGGTGAGGCTAGGCGACGAGTTCGAGTGCTGGTGCGGCGAGACGCACGCCGTGGCCAGCGTCACCATCAGGGAGGGGCGCTCCGTGCTCAACGCGAGTCAGCCGCATACGTTCGTCGTGAGCAACGGCCCGTTCACTGCACACGGAGAGCGCGTCAAGCGCCCTGCCGTCCTCGCAGCCGACGGCGAGCCGCTGGAGGCCGGGCAGACGGTGTTCATGGTTGGAAACGGGCGGCGCGGCTCCGTTATGGGCTTCGACGGCGTCCTCGCCATTGTCGAATACGAAACGACGGACGTGAACGGCGGGACCATGGCCGTTCGAACGGAAGGAGCATGCCTCACCCACCAGCGTCCCGTGCTGGACGCTGACGGCGTGCTCATCAAGGAGGGCGACCCGGTGTGGCATATCGAGACCGGTCGAGAGTACGTGGTCATCGAGCCGTCCTATGGGGAGGCCGTCGTAGTGCGTCTCGCGAAGTACGACGATGCCGAGGGTGAGCAGTACGCGCCCGACAAGCTCTCCCACACTAAGCCCGAGCCTCCCGACAGCTGGGAGCGCATCGAGCAGGACGCGCGGGCGATGCTCGACGACGGCCTGCACCCAAACGACGAGTGGGTGCTCGACCTTTTGAGCCGCGCCAAGGCGCTGGCGGAGAGGGAGCAGAGATGACCGAGTACGTGTGCGAGATGACCGACGACTACCCGGACGTGCCCTACGGCAGCGACGGGTACAGCGGCACGGTGGAGCGCCGCGAGGAGGTCGTGCGGTGCCGTGACTGCGCGCATGCAATCAAGCTCGAAGGAGAGCCGGCGGAAGCCCGGCCTGGAATGCTCAACTGCGTTTACTTCGCGCAATGGGACTGCTACGACGACGAGCCGGGCGTGTGGTTGGTCGAGCCTGACGGCTTCTGCGCGTGGGCGAGATCAAGGGAAGGGAGATAAGCCGTGAGCGAATTGGAACCCTGCCCGTTCTGCGGGGGCGAGGCCGAGGAGATAGAACCACCCCGGAAAGGCTACTGGATGGGCTTCTGGCGCATCAGGTGCACCGGATGCCATGCGCTCATGCATGGCAGCCATCGGGGCATGAACCGCGACGCCTGGAACCGCCGCGCGGAGCGGACGTGCCGAGAAGAATGGGTACCTGGAAGCGTCGGCGGGACGTCGGTGCCGGTGTGCTCGAACTGCGGAAGGGGCTGGGAGGCGGCGGAGGTCTACTGCCCCAACTGCGGGGCGCGAGTCGTTAAGGAGGAATAATGAGCGTGACTATTTGCAGAACATCGCAGAAAGCAGTGCTTCGCCAATTTGCGGCGAGCATGCTCGGATGCGAAAAGCTTGCCCTCATGTCCGATGGGGATGTAAGAGAGTGGCTCAATGACGAGGGCTACCAGTCCTACATCGAGTACACGGGCGAGTACGACGACAGCGACGACATTCTCATAGCGAAGTCATGTGACATCGCGGCGCTCGTCTCCGAGGGCAAGGCGTTCTGGGCGACGAGGAGCGGAAAGCTGGGTGACGCGTGATGCCGACCGATAACGAGCGCCGCGAGGCGGCGCGGAGGCTGCGGGAAACGGGCGAGGAGCTGGGGAGCGCCGCGCTGCTGTGGTACCACATCGCGAAGGCTCTCGGGGTTCGCGCTGCCACGGACGGGAAAACCGCGTGCGGCATGCTCGCCGACCTCATAGAGCCATCCGGCTACGAATGCGTGCCCGGAGAGTGCCCGCTGAACGTCCACCACGACAACGACCGCATCGACCGAGAACGGCTGCTGGCGATCGCGACGGTGATGGCTGCGGACTCCGTGAGGTCAGTAAAACAAGGGATCAGCGTCTCGCCGGTCTATATTCTCCATGCCGCGAGGAACATCGCCGAGGCGTGCGGGGAGACTTTTGGCTCGATTCGCAACCGGGAGCTGGCCGAATGGGGAACAAGCATCGTTCCGAAGGAGACGATCGTCGACCGCGCCGCGCTGCTGGCGCTGGCGGACGAGTGCGACTCCGTGCACATGCACAAGGTCGCCCGACGCATCCGCGAGGCTCTGGGGGCGGTCGAATGATCAGGCGCGACAGGGAGCCGAGCATCGTCCTGATGGTGGCGGCGGCGTGCGTCGTGGCGTGGTGCATGGGCTGCGCCACCATATGCGCGGCGCACATGGTGGTCGAGCTCGTCGGATGACGCGACACGCGGGATAGCATGGCGTTGCGCGGGTTTCCTCCTTTCTCCGCGCGTTGTGGGGCAACGGGCCGCCCTCAAGGGCTTCAGGGCGGCCCGATCGCCGGAAACGCTGGATGCCCCCGATCGGAAAATGTATAATAGTCGTTCAACGAAAAGGAGGAAGACTATGCCGACGCCGAGATACTGCGCCGCCGATGTCGCAGCCTGCATAGTCAACATGGCGATATCCAACGGCAAACCAGTGAGCAACCTCCAACTCCAGAAGATCCTCTACTTCGCACAACGGGACTACATCAGAGGCCACAACGGGAACGTCCTGTTCCCCGACTCATTCGAGGCGTGGCAGTACGGGCCGGTCGTCCCGTCCGTCTACAGGTCCTACTCCATATTCGGGGGATCCCCCATATTCAAAGCGGCCGAATACCGCGACTTCAACATCTTCGTCGGGAAGAGGGAGCCGATAGAAAAAGTAGACGGCATCGAACTCGATTCCGTCGCGGAAACCTATCGCAAGTGGGGATTCCTCCCCGCCTGGCAGCTGGTCGAGTCGACCCACAAGCCCGGAGGAGCGTGGGACAGCGTGTACAACAGGGGCGGGAAGAGCGGATCGGGCTACAAGAACGTGATACCCGTCGACGCCATAAGGAATGATATCTAATTGCACGTGAGGATTGACCCCGTTCCCGAGGATGCCGGGCGGGACGAGAGGAACAGGCTCTTCAGAAACGCGCTCGCCAGACTCGCGTCGAGGCAGATATCGAGCGAGAAGGAGCGATGCGAGTACGTGGGGGTTCTTCACATCCCTGTACTCGGACGACACCTACCGGCACAGGTACTCCGACATCCTGTCTGCGATAATCGACGGAGGGAACGCCGAGCAGAGCCTCGAGCGCAGCGCGTGTCTCGCTGACAACCTGCACACCCTGTGCGACCATGCGGACTGCTCGTCAAGCAGGAGAAGCCAGTGCGGGAAGGCGCCCCTGTCGAAAAACCCGCACTTCTACAAGCTGCTCGACCACGTCGACCTCGAGTCGCAGAGGCTCGCGATGCAAAATTCCGCCGCGCTCGATGCATTGGACGCCATAAAAGAGGCGACGGACCTGCTCAGCGAAAACTACAGGACGTTCGAAAAGGCGCAAAAAGCACTCAGCGAATTGAACTGCTCCCTGCCGAAGATCCATGAAGCAAGCTCCGCCACACAATCTGCGATATCGAAAGTCGAGGCGCAACAGGAGGAGATCGAGAGGGGGATCGAGAAATCGAGCAAACAGTTGGAGGAAGTCGAGAAGAAGGCAAACAGCATCCACAGGGACACTATCGCCATCATCGGCGTCTTCGCCGCCATCGTCATCACCTTTGCATCGGCCATGATCTTCTCGGAATCGGTGCTGAAGAACGTGTCGGAGGCCTCCCCCATCAGGCTGCTCGTCATCGCCCTTGCCGTCGGCTTCGTCTCGTTCAACATGCTCGTCGCCCTGCTCGTTTTCCTGAACAGGATGTCCGACAAGTCCAGCAAGGCGGTCATCGGGATCACCATAGGCGTTGACGTCGCATTAGTAGCAGGGATAACTCTACTCGTCATATTCTCGGCCTTAGGCATGCTATCGTTCTAGGGCAAGGAGCCGTCCTTCGGGACGGCTCCTTCTTTTCGCACTTCGGCCCCGGCGCGACACATGGGGGATCATCCCCCGCATGCAGGAGAACACCCGAGACATACCGCTGGCGAACCCGCGCCACGAGCTCTACTGCCAGAAGCGCGTCGAGGGGCTGACGCAGCGGCAGGCCATGCTGTCCGCCTACCCCGGCCGCTCGCGCTGGAAGCCCGAGACGGTCGACAAGCGCGCCTGCGAGCTCGAGGCCGACGGGAAGATCAAGGGTAGGATGGCCGCGCTCAAGAGGCTCGCCGCCGAAAAGGCGACCACGAGCCGCGCCGAGGTGCTGGCGGGCATGAGCGAGACGTTCGAGGCGGGCGTGGACCGCGTGCGCAAGGCCGAGGACGGCAAGCCGCTCGACTACGTGGCGGTCAACGCCGTGACGCAGCTTGGCAAGACCCTGCTCGACGCCCTTCCCGAGGAGCGGCCCGAGGAGCGCGGCGAGTTCACGCGCGACTTCGCGCTGCTGATCGGACGCGACTTCTTCCGCCCGCACATGCTCATGGCGACGGGCGCGCAGGCCGAGTTCTGGTGCAAGGGCGGGCGCGGCTCGCTCAAGAGCTCGTGGGCGTCCATCGAGCTGGTGAAGCACATCGAGGACAACCCCGGGGAGCACGCCGCCGCCGTGATGAAGCGCAAGAACAGCCTGCGCGACGCGGTGTACGCGCAGGTGGTCTGGGCGATCCACGAGCTGGGGCTGGATGACGCGTACGAGATGCCCGTCTCCACGCTCAAGATACGCAAGAAGTCCACCGGGCAGGTCATCTTCTTCGCCGGGTGCGACGACCCGCACAAGTCGAAGGGCCTCAAGCCGCCCTTCGGCTTCATCGGCTTCCTGTGGTTCGAGGAGGCCGACCAGTTCAGGGGCATGGCCGAGATCCGCACCGTGCGCCAGTCGTCCGCCAGAGGCGGCGAGCGCACGTTCACGGTCTACACCTACAACCCGCCGCGCACCCGCGACAACTGGGCAAACAAGGAGGCCGACCGCCGAAAGGACGCGGGCGAGGAGGTGTTCGACAGCTGCTACCTCGACGCGCCGCCCGAGTGGCTCGGCGCGCAGTTCATAGCCGACGCCGAGAACCTCAAGCAGACGGACGAGCAGGCGTACCGCCACGAGTACCTGGGCGAGCCCGTGGGCTACGGCGGGCAGGTGTTCGACCGCGTGGAGTTCCGCGAGGTGACCGACGGGGAGATCGCCGCGTTCGAGCGCCTGCACGCGGGCCAAGACTTCGGCTGGTTCCCCGACCCGTGGGCCTACACGCTCTCCGAGTGGCAGCCGGGGCAGCACCGCGTCATCACGTTCGCGGAGCTTGGAGGAAACAAGGTGCTGCCGACAGAGGCGGCGGCGCGCATCAGGGCCTCGCTCACGTGGAGCGACGGCAAGAACCCGGACGGCAGCGCGAAGGAGCCCGCATACCACCGCCTGCGCGTGCTCTCCGACGACGCCGCGCCCGACCAGATACAGGCGCAGCGCGACGAGGGCGTGGACGCCAGAAGTGCGGGCAAGGGCGGGCTGCGGTCCATGAGCTACCGCTTCCTGCAGTCGGTGACGTGGGTCATCGATCCGAAGCGGTGCCCGAACCTCGCACGCGAGGTCAGGGCCGCGGAGTTCGAGCTTGACGAGGCGACAGGCGAGTACTCGGGCGAGTACCCCGACGGAAACGACCACTGGATAGACGCGACGCGCTACGCCTTCATGGACGTGGTGACGAGGCGCGGGGCATACAAGAACGCAGGAAGGGGCTAGACCATGGCAGAGAACCAGTTCGAGGTGCCGGCGTACGTCCGGGCGGAGATCACGTCGCGCGGCTACGCCATGCCGCCGGACATGGGCGAGCACATCGAGCAGTGGTACCAGTGGTACACGGCGACGCACCCGTTCTACACCGAGAAGTACCTGGGCGTGGACGGGCGCAGCCACGAGCGCCAGAAGCTCTCGCTGCGCCCAGCCCGCCGGGTGTGCCGCGAGTGGGCGTCGCTCATAGCCAACGAGATGCAGGCGCGAAGCGAGAGCGCCGACGCGAACGAGTGGGTGCAGGGCTACTGCGAGGACACGGGCCTCTACGCGCTCTTCCAGCGCGGCATAGAGCGCGCCTTCGCCATGGGCACCGGGGCCATGGCGCTGTGGTTCGACGTGCGCGACGAGGGGACGGCCATCAGGGTGCGACGCTACGACGCGAAGATGGCGCTGCCGCTCACGTGGGACGAGGACGGCACCACAGAGTGCGCCTTCTGCACCCGTGTGTCCGTCAAGGGCAAGCAGGCCGTCCAGCTGCAGATGCACGTCATGGACGCGGAGGCGGGCACCTACCACATCGTCACGAAGGTGTGGCGCGACGGCAAGCCGGTCCCTCCCGACGTGCTGGGGATCATAGAGGACTTCGACACGGGTTGCGGCATGAGCACCTTCTGCCTGCTCTCCCCTGCCATCGACAACACGGTGCAGGACACCAGCCCTTACGGGGTGAGCGTGTTCCACGACGCCGTGGACGCCATGCGCATGCTCGACACCGCGTGGACGGCCCTCTACGACGAGACCGACCTGCTGCGCGCCGTGCTGATGGTACCGGACACCATGATCGCCGTCGAGGCCGACAAGGACGGCGAGAAGCGCGCCGTGCCGTTCGGCAGCCGCGAGCAGCGCCTGTACCGCCTCACGGCAGCCTCCATCGGTGAGGAGGGCAAGCCCTACGCCTTCGCCCCGCAGATGCGCACGGGCAGCATCCACGAGGTGTACGCGGACGCCCTGGCCGCGCTGGGCGACGAGTGCGGTTTCGGTTCACAGTACTTCCAGCCCGACAAGGCGGGCGGCCTCAAGACCGCAACCGAGGTGAGCGCGGACAACTCGGCCCTGATGCGCAACATCCGCAACCACGAGAACGCGCTGGGCAAGGAGCTGGGGCGGCTCCTGACCGCACTCGTCGAATGCGCCCGCATCCACATGGGGGCGCCCGTGGCGGAGGGCTTCGAGCCCGTCACCGTGGCATGGGACGACAGCATCATCACCGACACGCAGGCCGACAAGGCGCAGATGCTCGCCGAGATCGCGGCAGGCGTGGTGCCGAAGTGGATGTACCTCGTGCGCTTCTACGGCATGGGCGAGGACGAGGCGCGGGCCGCCATGCCCGAGCAGGCCGTCCTCGACGTGGGGTTCTAGGCCATGCTCGACCCCGACTACCTGGACCGCGCCGGCGACATGGTGGCGGCGGTGTACGGCGAGATAGAGGCCGACATGCTCGCGCACCTGTGCCGCCTGCTGCTCGACCAGGACATCGAGGAGCTGGGGCAGCGCGGCATCACGGCGGTCAACCTGCTCGCACAGTCCGCGGCGCCGCAGCTCATGGCGTTCATCGAGAGCCGCCGCGAAGAGGTGAACGATGCGGTGCGCGCCACCGTGGAGGACGCCCTGTCGCGGAGCGACGCGGCCGACGCCGCCGCGATGGGAGCGGAAGCGGCAGCCGCATCGCAGACGCTCCCCCGCCAGGCCGAGCTGACGGCCAGGGGCATAGCCGCCATACTGGAGCGCGACAACGTGGACATGGCGCAGGGCGCGCTCGACCTGTGGAACAGATGCGTTGCGGAGGCCGTCACGAACGTGAACACAGGGGCGGAGACCGCCGAGCGCGCCGTGCACAAAGCCGTGCGCCGCATGATGCGCGAGGGCGTGTCCACGGTCACCTACCGCGACCCGTCCACGGGAGAGCAGACGGTGACCAACCGCATCGACGTGGCCGTGCGCCGGCACGTGCGCACGCAGATAGCCCAGGACGGCATGCGCCGCACCCTGGACATCTGCGGGCAGTCCGGCATCCGCCTGGTCGAGGTGTCCAGCCACGGCGGGGCGCGGCCCGAACACGCCAGATGGCAGGGGCGCGTCTACTCGCTCAACGGCGAGGTTGAGATCGACGGCGTGCGCTACAGGGACTTCTACGCGGAGACGGGTTACGGCAGGGTAGACGGGCTGGGCGGAGCGAACTGCCGCCACAGCATCGGACCGTGGCTCCCCGGAACGCCGCGCATGTACTCCCCCGATCCAGAGCACCCCAGCGGGCTGCCGAGCGGCGAAATCTACCGGCTGACCCAGCGCCAGCGCGAGAGGGAGAGAGGCGTCCGGCAGACCAAGCGCGAGCTGGCGGGCGCGCAGCTCATAGCCGACAAGGACGCAAGCCTCGCCAACATCGCCGAGGTGGAGCGGCTGAAGTCGAAGCTGCGCCGCCAGCAGGAGGGCATGCGCTCGTTCATCGCCGACGCGAACGCGAAGGGCAAGGCCCCCGTGCTGCAGCGCAGCCCGAACCGCGAGTGGCAGGGCGACATGCCGCGCATCCGCAAGTCCGACGCGAGCCGCCGCACCATGAAGGAGTTCATGGACGGCGACGGCGTGAAGCGGTCGCTCAAGGCGCGCGGCGTATCCAAGACCGCCGCGCAGAAGGCGCTGTCAGAAGAAATGGGTCGGCGCGGCGTTCCGAGCTCCAGCTTCAAGAACCTGAGCAGAACGACGCAGCGGGCAATGTTCCGCGAAGTGGTTCAATCGGGCGCCATATCCCACCCTGAAACAAGCGGAAGGGACAGAGCGAACGACCACGCGAAAAGATATTATGCAGAGATCGCCAACAGGGAAAGGAAGTCCACCGTTGCCAAGATAGCCGAAGCTTCGGGCATGAGCCTCGATGACGCCGCCTTGGCGTTCAGCCATCTTTTCGTGGAGGAGCACGACCTTGACGCAGGGCGCATGAGGTTTCCGCCCGACTACTTCATGGCGCAGTCCATCCAGAGGATCGTGGACACGGGCAACCCGCTACCCCACGATCTGCTGCTTTTCAAACACGAGGCGCTTGAGGCCAGGCACATGGCCGGCGGAATGACGCAGCGCGAAGCCCACAAGAAAGCAAACGAGCGGTACAATTATGAAAAGGCCCTGGATGATTGGCTTGAGGAGAAGGGGGTGGAGCCGTAATGCTCGACTACAGAAAAACGGGGGCGAACGGCACGGTCGCCGAGTACGAATACGCGATAGAGGGCAACTGGTCCGACGCCGGCCACGTTTTGATCGACGCCAAGACCGGAAAGGCGGAAATGGCCGACCGCGGAGGCTCCATCAGGCACGCCCGATATGCGTCCAAACTCATATCCGAACTTGAGTATCGCGCGGCGAGCGGGAGCATTCCCGATTCCGGAACCGTCATGTGGTACTAGACCCAATACGAGCACGACGAGCGCAAGCCGCCCCACAGGGCGGCTTTTTTCATGCAAGCGACACCTCCTGTACCTTCTCCCCATCGCCCGGGCATGCGAAAAAGGCCCGCCTAAACCGCGCAGGGAAGCGCGCAAACAAACCTAGGCAAGGAGAAGAGCATGGAGAACGAGCACAACGACGAGAAGGACCCGAAGGGCGCCGGCCCGCAGGCCGAACCCGACAAGGGCGCAGGCTCCCAGGGCGGCGACCAGAACCCCGCAGCCGAAGGCCAAGGCGGCGGGAGCGAGCCCGAGGACAAGCACGGCCACCCCGGCATCAACCGCGAGAAGTACCAGCGCGACATGGCGGCCAAAGACGAGGAGATCGCGAAGCTCAAGGCGCAGATCGCCGAAGCGGCGAAGACCGAGGAGGGCCGAGCGGCCCTTGAGGAGAAGATCACCAAGCTGGAGGCCGACCAGAAGGACGAACGCATCACGCACAAGCTTGAGATGGCCGGATGCCTAAACCCGAAGGCGGCCAAGGCGCTGCTGGAGGACTACGACGGCGACGTGGCCAAGCTCAAGGAGGCGTGCCCGTACCTCTTCTCCGACGGCAAGCAGAAGCAGACCGGCTCCACCGGCTTCAAACCGGACGGGGACGCCGGCAAGGCGCTGGACGAGAAGATCGACCGCGCCTTCGGACTGAAGAAGGAGTAGCGAATGGCACTCGGCGAATACGTAACCAAGTTCACGACGCGCCTCGACAAGATCATCGAGCGCGAGACGCTGACCAACGACCTGAACATGAACGGCGACCTGCTGGGCGAGTTCAGCGACGCGGGCGAGATCAAGGTCGCCACGCTCGCGATGGACGGCCTGGCCAACTACGACCGCGCGACCGGCTTCGTGGACGGCGAGATCACCACCGGCTGGGAGACGATGAAGCTGCGCTACGACCGCGGGCGCGCGTTCTCCATCGACGTGATGGACGACGAAGAGCACGCGGCCATCGTGTCGGCCAACGCCATGGCGGAGTTCGAGCGCACCAAGGTAATCCCCGAGGTGGACGCCATCCGCTTCGCGACGCTCGCCGCCAACGCCGGCAACACCGTCGCAGCCGACCTCACCACGGCGGACGCGGCGTACAAGGCGGTGGCGCTGGGCGAGGAGGCGATGGAGGACCTGGGCGCCGACCTGTCCAAGTGCCTGCTCTACTGCACCTCCACCGTCAAGCGCCTGCTCCGCGAGAACCAGAAGCAGAACTACCGCCTGTCCCAGGGCGAGAACCCCAACGGCAACTTCCTCATGTGGGACGAGATGAAGATCGTGACCGTCCCGACGGCGCGCTTCCAGAGCGCCGTCACGCTGCTCGACGGCACGACCTCCGGCCAGGAGGGCGGCGGCTTCAAGGCGGCAGACGACGCGGTGGCGCTGAACTTCATGATCGTGCACCCGTCCGCAGCGGCGGCCATCCAGCGCCACAAGAAGCTGCGCTACTTCGCGCCGGACACCAACCAGAAGCGCGACGCGCACCTGTGGCAGTACCGCCTCTTCCACGACCTGCTCGTGTACGAGCAGAAGAAGGGCCTCGTCTACTCCCACACCGCGGCGGGAAAATAGCGCCCGACCCCGATCAGGCAACGGTGGCCGCATCCGCGCCCGGGAGCGGCCCCACGGGGCTCGGTGACGTGACGTTCGAGCAGCTGGGATCCTACACGGTGTCCCAGGACGGCTCGAAGATCACGGTCGAGGGCGAGCTGCGCCGCGTCGAATGGCCCGAGTTCAGCGACCGCGAGAGCGACCGCACAGGCTACTACCTGACGCTGCTTCTCTCGGGCGATGCGGGCGCCTACGTCGGCAAGGAGACGCCGAGCGGCGACTGGAAGGCGTCGCCGGTGTCCGAGTGCGCCGACGGCTGGTGCGTCGCGGTCGAACAGGGATCGCCCGGCTTCTCGTTCCAGGTTTTCAAGAACCGCGAGGACGCCGAGGCGAAGCGCGACGGCGCGGCCTACGAGGTGGACCTGTCGGGGGTGTCCTATGGATCATAGGCCCGACTACGCCTTCTACTCCGAGCAATACGGCGGGAGCCTCGACGAGAAGTCGTTCGACGCCGCCCTCCCCCACGCGCTCGCCGAGGTGCGGCGCCTCACGTGGCCGAACGACCCGTCGCTGGACGAGGCGGCCTACATGCGGGCCGTGTGCGCGGCCGTCGAGGTGGACGCGGCCTACGGCTGCACGGGCGGCGCGGGGTCGCTCCAGTCGGTGACGGTCGGCTCCGTGTCCATGGGGTTCGGCTCCCAAGGCGGCGAGGCGTCGTACTCCGCCGACATGGCGCGGGCCGTGCGCGGGGAGCTCGCCGGCACGGGCCTGCTGTTCATGGGGGTGGGGTCGTGAGGATACCGCCCATCCCCGCCTTCTGCCGGCGCGAGCAGGTGGAGGTCGAGCGCCAGGAGGAGGGCGGCTTCGGCGAGCCCGTTGCCGTCCCCCGCTGCCGCGTCGAGCGGTCAGCCCGGCTCTCGCCCAACGACTGGCAGCTCACCGCCGGGTGCTCGGCGCGCGTGTACATCGACGCTACCGAGTACGGCGGCGATCTGGCGGAAGGAGACCTGATCTCGTTCGACGGCGAGCGGCACGCCGTCGCGGCAGTGAAGAGGCTGGACCACCCCGACGGGACGCCGCACCACTGGGAGGCCGACGTGGCATGAGCAAGGCGGCAGGATGCAGCGTCAAGATCGACCTGTCCGGCATGGAGCGCAGGTTCGGCGCCGAGCGGCTCAAGGCGAACCAGGAGGCGTTCGCCAGGCGCGTGGCGTTCGAGGCGCGCGACTACGTGCCGGTTGACGAGGAAACGCTGCGGGATTCGGAGCCGCTTGCCAGCGACTACGCCGCCGGCAGGATCGAGTGGAGCCAGCCCTACGCCCAGCGCGTCCACGACCTGCCGCAGTCGAGCATCAAAAAGGCCAAGAACCCCAACGCCCGATCCCATTGGCCCGCGGAGGCCAAGAGGGAGCGCCTGGGCGCGTGGGAGGAGTTCGCCCGGAAGCTCATGGAGGAGAGATGACCGAAGCCATCGACATATGCGAGCGCGCAGCCGACGCGCTGAGGGGCGCCGGAATGGACGCGCTGGGAACGCGCATCGACCGCATCACCGGCAAGGACGGCGTTGTGGTGCGGATGATGCCGTCGAGGACGCTTGAGCACTACCTTGACGGCTCCAGGCTCGTCGAATGCGTCCTGCAGGTGGTTTCCAAAAGGCTCAACCCCGCCGACGCCATGGCGGATTGCGAGCGCGCCTCCGATGCGCTGCGCGCCGCCGACCTGTCGAGCGCGAACGGCTCGTATGCCGTGGTGCTGCCGGCAGAGCCCGACGGGGACATGGAGGAGCTGGCCGTCGGCGAGGACAGGCGCCACGTGTGGGCCGTGCGCCTCGCCGTGCAGATCATGAGAAGCTAGAGAAAGGCAAGGAAATGGCGGAAGACATCGGATTCGCGCAGAACTACACCAACCTTTACTTCATCGACACCACGCCGAGCGGGAGCGCGCGCACCTGGGCGCGCATCGGCGCGGGCATCAACAACGTTGCCCCCGCCGGCAACGAGGTGGTGACGCAGGACCCCTACTACGACGGCGAGGGCGTGGCGGAGTCGGACGTGACCGGCGGCCAGCCGGTGTTCAGCTTCTCCGGCCACCGCAAGTTCGGCGACCCGGCGCAGGACTACATCGCGTCGCTGTTCATCAACTACGGCCCCAGCCGCAGGACCAACTTCAAATGGGTCATCCCGAACGGCGGGACGTTCGAGGGGAAGTGCTCCGTCGTCAACGTCCAGCCGCAGGGCGGCGACCCGAACGCCAAGGGCGACTTCAACTTCGAGGTCCACATGAACGGAATGCCATCGTTCTCGCCCGGCGACAAGACCACGCATCCCGACGAAATCGCCGCGTCGGCCGTCACCGTCCAGGCCGGATCGACCTCGGCGATAAACGCCTCCGTGACCCCGGAGACCGCATCCGACAGCCTGGTCTACGCCGTTGACAACGACGAGATCGCAACGGTCGATCCCCTGGGCAACGTGACCGGCGCCAAGGCCGGAACCTGCAAGGTGAGCGTCAAGAGCGCCGTGAAGCCCACGGTGCAGGCCACCGTGGAGGTCACCGTGAGCGCAGGCGCCGCCATGTCCGCGGCGCGGGCGGAGAAGTAGCGCAAGCGACACCCGGGAGACAATGCCGGCACCAAGGGCCGCGGGGCGCACCCTCGCGGCCCTTCCGCTTTCGGAAGGAGGAAACGATGGCGACCCTCAACCTCATGCGCCAGAAGGAGACCATAAGGCTCGACGACTCGCGGGATTCCCCGGAATTCGAGCTCGACCTGGGCGACAGCAGGCTCAAGGCCCTGTCCGTGCCGTTCGGGCAGGCCTACCGCACCATCAGCCGGTTCGCCAAGGGGCAAGGCGGCGATCCTGCGGCTTTGGCCGGCGCCTACAAGGAGGTCGTGGCCGCCGCGCTTGGCGAGGAGGCATACCGCGCCATCCTGGACTACGTGACGTGCGGGGCGAACGACGCGGAGGACGCGACGGTATACATGGCCCCGGTGGTCACCTACCTGTTCGCCCGCTACTCGGACGCGTGCACGCAGAAGCGGCTCAACCTCGCGGAGAAGTACCTTGCGTCTGACAGAGCCGATTAGGAGGCGCAACGGCAGGCTCGTGGCCGACGTGGAGGGCCACGAGGCGTACAGCGATGCCGTCGCGGCGCTCAGGCTGCTTGAGATCACCGGCGAAGAGGCGGCCCCAGCCGACAAGACGTGGGTTGCCTGGCGAGTCGTGTTCGTCGATGCGGAATCGGCTTCCAAGGACGGGCCGGGGCTTCTCGCCCGCGCCGCGTGGGAGCTGTACGGCATCGATCTGGACGGCTCGCACGCATCGGAGTGCGGTGGGAAGCGCGTGATCGACTGGGAGGCCGACGCGCAGCGGATCGCGGCGAGCGTGCGGCAGGTGTACGGGGTCACCTGGGAGCAGTTCGCGCGCGAGACGGCGTTCAGGGACGCCTGCGCGATGATCGGGATGCTGCCGCGCGATACGCCCATGGGGACGGCCATCCACTACCGGACGGCGAAAGCCCCCAGGTTCAACGGCAAGAACGGAGAGCAGGTGGCGGCGTTCAAGCGGGCGCAGAGGGCGTTCGCCATCGACGGAGGGGGAGACCCCGCCAAGGCGTCGAACGACGCGATGGCGGACTTCGCGGCATCGATGATGAGGGCGGTGGGAAGTGTCTGACGGTAGCGTCACCATCGAAGCGATCCTCGACGCATCGGGCGTCGAGCGCGGCGCCAAGCGCATAGAGGGCGCGCTTGAGGGCATCGGCACGAGGCCGTTCGACGATCTGGCCGACGGCGCCGGCAAAGCGTCCGACGCCCTGGGCGAAGAGGCCGAGAAGGCCTCCAAAGCGGGCGACGAGACGGAGAAGGCGGGCGAGAAGTCCCGCAAGTCCTCCGCTGGCCACGACAAGCTCAAGGACAGCGCGGAGAAGGCGGGAACCGCCCTGCAGGTGGGCCTTGCCGGAGCCGCCGTAGCCGCCGGAGCGGCGGTTTTCGCGGCAGCAGCCGACTACGAGGGCGCCCAGAGCCGCATCCAGGCCGCTCTGGGCGTGTCCGCGGAAGAGGCTGGGCGGTTTCGCGACATCGGGGCGTCGCTGTACGAAGAGGGCTGGGGGAACAGCCTTGACCAGGTGACCGACGCGCTGATCCAGACCAAGGAGACCATCCGCGACATCGACGAGACCGGCCTGCAGAAGGTCACCGAGAACGCGCTGGCACTGGAGAAGGTGTTCGGCGCGGACGTGAACGAGACGATACGCGGCACGAACGCCCTGATGGAGGGATTCGGCCTCACCGCCGAAGAGGCATCCGACCTCATGGCCGCCGGCATGCAGCGGGGGTTGAACTACACCGACGAGCTGGGCGACAACCTCTCCGAGTACGCCGGGCGTTGGGGCGATGCCGGGATGACCGCATCGCAGTACTTCTCGCTTTTGGAAGCCGGAACCGCGAACGGGGCCTACAACCTCGACAAGGTAGGCGACTTCCTGAACGAGTTCCTGACCAGCCTTTCCGATGGAAGAATGGAAGAGAACATCGGGCGGCTGTCCGAGGGCACCCAGGAGGTGTTCGAGAACTTCAAGGCAGGAAAGGCCACCGCCGAGGGCGTGCTGAACGCCGTCATAGGCGATCTGGGCAGCATGACCGACGAGACGGAGCGGGCGAGCATCGCCAGCGACCTGTGGTCGAGCCTGGGCGAGGACAACGCCATGAGCATGATCCTCGCCATGGGCAACGTCGATGACACGTTCGGCGACGTTGCGGGGTCGTCCGAGCAGGTTGCCGCGTCAATGGAGCAGTCTTTCGCCCAGAAGGCCCAGGCAGCCGTGCGCACCCTGGCCGGGTCGTTGGAAGGCCTCGGAGACCCCATGCTCAACATAGCCGAGTACGCCGCCGAGCTGGTGACGGCGTTCGCGGAGTGGTTCGGGAGCCTCAGCGAAGGCGAGCAGCGGGCAGTGGTGACGTTCGCGGCGATAGCCGCAGCCGCCGTGCCCGTTGCCAAGGGCGTCAACGCCGTGAAAGACGCCGCCAAGGGGGCCGGAGGCATCCTGCAGGCTGCGTCCGGCGCGTTCCAGGCGTTCGCCGAGGCCGCAGGGCTGGCGGGCGACGGCGTTGAGGACGCCGGGAAGAAATCAAGCAAGGCCAAGGGCAAGTTCAGCGGGCTGGTTTCCGCCGTCAACCCAATGACGGCCATGTTCGGCGTGCTGGCGGGCGCTGCGGTCTACCTGGGCGTGTCGTACCTTGAGGCTGCGGAGGACGCCGCCGAGTTGGACAAGGCCACCAACGGGCTGCGCGACGCGGTTTCCGGCGCTGGGGCCGCTTCGCAGGGGGCCGTTTCGGGCGTGGGCGCGTTTGGGGGCGCGGCGGCAAGCTCGGCGAAGTCGGTTGACGAGCTGCGCGAATCGCAGGCCGCGTGGGTTGACGACCTCAACGCCCGCCAAGCCGACCTCAACGCCGCGAACGGCACGCTCGACGCGTACATGGCCGCCATCGAAGACCTTGCGGGCAGAACCGACCTGTCGGCCACCGAGCAGGCCAAGCTGAAGGCCGCCGTCGATGCCGTGAACGACGCCTGCGGCACGACCTACGCCGTGGCGCAGGACGCGGGCGGGGCGTACCAGGTCATGGCCGACGGGGCGGCGGTGGCGACCGACGACATAAGCCGGCTCGTCGAGGCCCAGAAGATGCAGGCCAAGCTCGACGTGTACCAGGACGACTACGCCGAGGCAATGCAGCAGGAGGCCGACGCGGCGGCCACGCTTGCCGAAGCCAAGCAGAAGCAGGCTGCGGCGCAGCAGAAGGTCAACGACGCCCTTGCTGCCGGATGGACGCCGGACATGATGGCGCAGTACGACTACGAGCTAGCCCAGGCGAACGCGAACCTGGACGAGGCCCAGCAGCTCTACGACGGGGCCGCCGGCGCCCTGTCTGGCTACGAGGAGCAGATGGCCCTCGCGCAGATGGCGCTGGAGGGGATGGACGCGGGATACGCCTCGTTCATCAGCAACTCGTCGCTGCTGACCTCCGCGCTCATGGGCAACGGCCAGTCGCTCACCAGCTTTAGGGATGCGCTTGAGGCCACGGGAGTTTCCACCGAGGCCCTTGCAAGCCTTTCCGACGAGCAGCTGACGGAGCTTGCCAACAGCTACGACGGCACCATCAACTCGATCTCCGACCTGCTCTCCGAATACGACGAGGGCCTGGCGGGACACGCCGCGTCGGCCATGGAAACGATAGACGGCGCATTCGGGTATTCCACCGACCAGCTCTACGCCTTGGCGGAGCAGTTCGGCGTCCAGGGGGACGCGGCCATGGCGGCCTACGCCGCCGCCATCCAGAACGGCACGGAACCGGCCATAGCCGCCCTGTCTGTAACCACGGGCGCGAACGCGCAGCAATTGCAGGACGTGGCGACGCAGGCGGGAATCAAGGGCAGCGAGGCCATGGCCGCCTACGCGACGGCCATCCAGAACGGTTACGAGCCTGCTTTCGCGGCGCTTGCGACGGTGACCGGGGCCAACGCCCAGCAGCTGCAGGATGCGGCTGCCCAGGCGGGCGTGAGCGGCGACCAGGCCATGAGCAACTACACCACGGCCATAAACGCGGGCTACAGCCCCACCGTGGCGGCTGCTGCGGCCATCAAGGGCATCACGGTTGACCAGCTGTCCCAGGCGGCTGCAGAGGCCGGGTACACGGGAGCCGACGCGGTTGAGCGGTACGCCGCCGGCATCATAGGCAAGAGCGGCACCGCGGAAAGCGCGGGCGAGGCGGTTGCCGGCGAGGCGAAATCCGGCCTCGAGTCAAAGAACGCGAGTGCGGCCGAATCCGGCTCGCACTTGGTGCAGAACTTCAAATCGGGCATGGAGTCGATGGCAGCCGTGGCGTACAACGCCGCTGCGGGAATCGCGTCGACAATCGCGTCCGCCCTGCAGTTCTCGGTCCCCGAGAAGGGTCCGTGGTCCGGTGCGGAGCGCGGCGGCGAGCGTTCGGGCGAGCACCTCGTCGAGAACTTCGCGCGCGGCATCGTCAAAGCAGCGCCAGCCATCGAAGAGGCGTCGCTGTTCGCCGCGTCCGAGGCCCAGGCCCCGTTCTCCCAACCCGCGGGCCTGGCGAACGACAAGGAGGCGTGGGTGCTTTGCGACCTCCCCTCCCCCGCCCCAGCGCAGAGCGGGGCGTCGTCGGACGGGCTTGCCGAGGCCTTGGCGGCCGCCATCGGCGAGCGGATGAAGGTCAAAGGCGACACGGTGTACAACTTCTACCAGCCGGTCGAATCGCCCGACGAGATCGCCAGGGCGATCAGGCTGAAAGAGAGGTACGGATTGGCGGCGAGGTCATGAGCAACTTGGTCATCGAGATCGTGCGCGACGACGGGCTGGGAGACGGCAACCCGTCGTTCATCGCCGACGGAAGCAGGTGGGGCATACCCGTTGGCGGGCTGGAGAACTTCGGCGAGGTGTCCTACGAGGTTTCGACGCAGGAATACGCGCAGTACGACGGCTCGTCGCTTATGCGCGAGAGAACTCCCGAGCAGGACCGCACGATGGAGTTCGTTGCCCGCATCCCGCCCGAAGAGGCACGCGACGAGGCGATGGCGTTCTTCATCCCCCACCGCGAATACACGGTGAGGTGCACGGCGTTCGGCCGGACGCGGCACTTCAAGGGGCGCCAGCTCGCCTTCGCCGTCAAACTCGGAGGCGTGAACGAGCGGACCAAGGCCACCTGGACGTGCCTGTGCACCCAGCCGTTCTGGCTGTCGGAGGGCGAGCACGGCTACGACATCGCCGAAGCGCAGGGCATGAGGTTCTTCCCCTTCGTCTCGCTTCTCCCCGGCATCGACCTGCCGGGGACGGCGGAGAACGACGCCGGCGCCAAGGCCCCCGCGTACGTGCCGGGGTTCGTCTGCGGCATCGTCAGCCACACACTGCGCCTGGAGAACGGCGGGCACGTCCCCACCTACCCGCGCTTCGCCGTTTCGGCGAGCGGGAACGTGGAGAACCCGACGATCCGCGTGACGGACGCCGCAGGCAACGCCGCCATGGACGTGACGGTGCTGGTCGAGATGGCCGAAGGCGACGAGCTGGTGATCGACTTCGACGCGCGCCCCACCGCGATAGAGCTCAACGGGGAGAACGTGAGCCACCTGGTCAAGCCGGGATCGACGCTGTCCGCCAGCATCGGCGTCGGGCGCTACGACGTGGAGTGGTCGGCGGAGGCGGGCGACGCGTCCATGCGCGTGGTGCCGTCCATCAGGGAGAGGTACACGGGGATATGATCGAAGCAGTCATCAGCCTGTACATGGTCGATCCGTCCGGGGCCGTCGCCCTTGCTGCGGCGAACGTCCCCTACTCCAACCTGCAATGGAACCGCTCCCTCTCGACGTGCGGCGACTTCGCCGCGCAGCTCGTCGGCCGGTTCCCGCTGCCATGGCCGGGGCGCTACCTGCTCACCCGCAGCGACCGCCCCGAGGCGGCCGTCGTGGAGAAGGTCGAGTACTCGGACGGCGTTGCGAGCATGTCGGGCAGGTTCGCCGAATGCCTGCTCGACCGCCGGCGGTTCGGCGCTTCCGGCGGAGCGGCCAGCGGGGCGAACTGGCGCCAGGCGGTCACGGAAGCGTTCGAGTCTTGGCCGCTTGAGGACGCCCCCGCCATCCTGATGGGCGCGGGAACCGAGCAGGCGTCCGGCGCGTCCTACGCCGTCAAGGCCGACAAAAGCGCCACGGCGATGGAGGCGGTCTACGCCGTGACGTCGGCAAAGGGAAGCTACCCCGTCCTGTCGCTTGACTGGGAGGCGGGCGCGCTTTCACTGTCGATCATCGATGGCAAGGACAGGACGCGCGCGCAGTCCGAGAGGCCGGTCATGGTGTTCGGTTTGGAAATGGCCACGGCGAGCGCGGTGTCGTACTCGGGCGACTACTCGGTGGCGTGCTCGACCGTGGTCGCCACGGCGTCGAAGCAGGCCCAGGACGCGGCGGGCGTCGAGGTCGAGGTCGCCGTTCCGGGGTTCGACCCCGAGACGATGTGGCGCGCCATCGCATCCGAGGACGTGTCATCGCTCTGCTCGGACGATCCGACCGAGGGCGAGGCGGCCGAAGCCGGCGCGCTGCGCGCCTACGACCACATGCCCGCGCTGTCGGTGGACGCCACCGCCATGGGAAACGGGTACGGAACGCTGTGGGACCTCGGCGACACCTGCGAGGCCGACGTTCCCGAGGCCGGCGTGTCGGCATCGGCACGCATCGAGGAGGTGCGCGAGGTGGTCAAGAAGGAGGGAGCGACACTTGAGGTCTCATTGGGGTCGAAGGCGATAAGCAAGGTCGCGCGGGCGCTGATGCGCCTGCGATAGGGGGAATATGGCAAAAGTCACATCGATCATAGACGTGTACCCCATCGATTCCGACTTCAAGAAGGACGAGAGCGGGGGTTTCATCCTTGACGAGCACGGCTTCGTGATCCCTGACAGGGGCTCGAACGCCGACGCGCTGCGCGACGTCATGAAGACGTTCTTCTCCAGCGGCGTGTTCGCCGACAGAGGCGACGAGCTGGCGGTCATCTCTTCCGGCGGAACCTGGAAAGTTGGAACCGGCATCGCGATGGCCGACGGCCTGCGCATCCCCGTGGAAGAGCCGGCCGAGGTGATAGGCCAGGAAGAGATCGGGGCGGGCGAGTACGCCTACATCTGCATAGCCGGCAGGTTCGAGACGCAGCTCCGAGACGGCGGCATCTATCCGGTGGTCACGAGCTCGCCAGCGTACGAGCCCGTGCGCGACGGATCGACCTACGAGCTTGTGCTGGCGCGCATCGACTGGCGCGGAACCATGACCGACTACCGCCTCGACCCGTCCATGTGCGGCGTCGCCGCCCCGTTCGAGAGCATCGACACCGATTCGTTCATGCTGGAGCTGTACACGGCGGTCAGCCAGTTCAACCTCAACGTCGGTAAGGTGAGCAGCCTGCCGAGCGGCAGCACCCCCGAGGTCGTCGTGCGCAAGCCGATCATGGCTGGCGGGGAGGTGTACATCGACTTCGGCATCCCCAGGGGCGCGCCCGGCGAGCCGGGTCAGAGCGCGCCGGGGCTGTACATACAGGAGGATAGGCCAACAGAGCCGTCCGAGGGGGCGGTGTGGATGGGGACGAATCCAGACACGCGCCAGATCGAGCAGATTGAGGTCTACGAGCTGAAGGGCACCTATCCGGACGAGTTCTACCCGGACGAAGCCTACCCCGACGGCACAATCAAATGGGTGCCCTACACCATCGACCCGTCCCTGATCACTGGAAGCCAATCGTAAGGAGAATTGAAGAATGGCGAAGCAGACCGAAATCGGCTACGAGGCCCCCATCGAGTACCAGCCCTACGACACGGGCGGCACCCTCGTCAGGGCGGCGCACCTCAACGCGATGAACGAGGGCATCGTGAACGCCTGCAACGCGATTGACGAGCTGCGCACCAAGCGCCTCGTCACCTACATGGTGCTGCAGGACGGCGAGACCGCCACGCAGGACGCCTACGGCGAGGCGATCCTGGGGCCGTGCCTGATCCTCGACCTCGCCGAGCGCGCGACCTACTACGACAACGGCGAGGACGGCGAGGCGCACGAGCGCAACCTGATCACGTCCGGAGCCGACATCGACGCGCTCCGGGATTCCATATCCCGGTGCGTCACCGCATCGGCTGTGACGGCCATGGTGAAGACTGGCAGCAACCATCCTATCGAGATCGTGGTTGAGGGTGATGACAGCAACGTGACGCTGTACGCTTCGAGCGCGGGCATCGGGCTGTGGGACAACACCACAAGCAGCGCAATCGGCTCCGTTGACTGGCAATAGCATTCCATATCCCGGACTAAACTTCTTACGATTTCCGGGAGGGAAGTGGCGGCCAACAGCTATTCCGATTTCGTGTTCGAAACCGAGGATTTCCAGTCGGTTCTATTCGCGATTCCCAATGTGACGACCGCATCGGAATCGTCAAAATACGGACTGCTGTCGGTCTCCACGACGCAATGGGGTGCCGAAACGGTCACCGTCAGGCTGTACAACGGCTCGGACGTGCGCGTCATTCCTACCGTCCGCGTTCTCGTGGTCGGCAGGTAGCGCCGCCCCTATTCGCCCGCTACGTAGACGAGGCGCACCCAGCCGCTTTCGCCGACGTTGGACGTTCCCGTGGCCCAGACGGCCCCTGCCTGGGGGTAGAACCTCACGTTGCTGCCCGGCAGGCAGAAGTACGGAAGCTCCTCGTATGGAGCCGGCAGATCGGGGAACTCGAACTGGAGCGCGTTGCCGGGGCTCTTGGCCGATGTGCAGTCGGCGTAGAACTGCAGGATCACCATTCCGCCAGATCGCACCGGGCTTATGAACTGGTAATCGTGCGTAGCCGATGACGCGTCTCCGATCTCAGCGAACGTCTGGGATATGGAATACCCTCACGCCGACCGCTGCAGATGCGCCGCCCACGCCCGCTGCGCCTGGACGCACACGCTCTTGCGCGGCACGATGTAGTGCTCGTATGCCGTGCCTATCTCTGTGTGACCCAGCATCATCGCCACCGTCTCTATGCCCACGCCCGCCTCTATGGCGATGGTGGCCCAGCTGTGCCGCAGGTTGGTCATGGAGACGTGCGGCAGGCCGTGCGAGCGGCACCACGACCTTATCCGCCTCGCCGTGGCGGTTGGGGACAGCGGGCAGACCAGATCGGACTTGCGTCGGCCCTTGGCGAGCTGGCGAAGGCGGCGCAGCGCAAAGGATGGGAGCCACAGGCTGCGGTCACTGCGGTCGGTCTTTGGCGGCACCACCACCGTCCCCGACCGCACGTCCTGGCGGCTCTTGGACACGCGTACCTCGCCGGTCTTGAGGTTGACGTCCCCCCACGTGAGCGCACACGACTCGCCGCGCCGAAGCCCGAGCGTTAGCGAGCAGATAGCCGCCGCCTCGGCCTCGCATCCCCAGAGGCCGCGCAGGTAGTCGCGCGCCTGGGAGGCGTCTAGTACCTGCGGATGGTAGGCGGGCTTGCGCGGCAGCTCGATGCCGGCCGTGGTGGGATCGTAGACACGCAGCCCCAGCCTGCGGATGGCCCAGCGGATGACCTGGCGCAGGGTCTTGTAGGCCTTTTCCGCCGCTCCCGGAAGCTCGAACGATGCCACCCAATCCTGGACGGAGTCCGGATCGATCTCTTCCAAGGCCATGCCGCCCCAGCGGGGCAGCACATGGAGGCGAAGGGCACTTGCGTAGCCCTCCACGGTGCTCTCGCGGCGCGTGCGGCGCTTGTCGGTCAGGTACAGATCTGCGATCTCGGCGATGGTCATGGCCATGGCGTCTCCTCTCGTTTTCAGCGGTCAGAAATCCCAGACCGAATTCTGTCCCTTCCAGCTGCTTGCGGCCTGGGATTTCCTCAAGCGACACAAGGGAGATCATGACCGGGCAACCAAGGGAAAGGAACGGAAATGGGTCTCGAATCCCCAGAAATCGGCCTGCTCGCCGTCACGGTCGCCTTCATGCTGCTGGATATGGTGACGGGCATCGCCAAGGGCGCCAAATCGGGCGCGCTTGACTCGAAGGTCATGAGGGAGGGCCTGTGGCACAAAGCGGGCTTCATCGGCCTGATGGCGCTCGCCTACGCCCTGCAGTTCGCCGCCAGCCTCGCAGATCTCGGGATCGACGTGCCGGCTATCGGCGCG
The DNA here is from genome assembly GCA_018710945.1 of Candidatus Aphodovivens avistercoris. Classification (GTDB taxonomy): domain Bacteria; phylum Actinomycetota; class Coriobacteriia; order Coriobacteriales; family Eggerthellaceae; genus Aphodovivens; species Aphodovivens avistercoris. The sequence goes on from DVIW01000012.1 coordinate 45,668, forward strand.
GTATGCGTGTTCGTCATCCTGACCGAGGCCGTCAGCATCGCCGAGAACCTGTGCGCGCTCAACCCGTCCATCGCGTCCAGCCCGCTTGGCTCGGCGCTCGCCGGCCACGGCTCGTCCAATGCTTCAAGCGGCGATTAGCGCGGCGCTGGCCGCCTGCATCGCCCTTTCGGGAATCCCGGCGACGGAATGGCAAGCCGGCAAGGAATGGACGGATAAGCCAAGGGAGATGCCCCAATGGTACCAGGGGCAAGCGGAATGGGCTGCGAGGCCCTACGGGTACGGGACCATGGCGGATTCCGGCTGCGGGCTGGTGTCGGCGGCGATGGCGGCGTCGTGGCTCGTGAAGGACGAGGTTCCGCCCGATGCGCTCCTCGACGCCGTTGGCAACAGCTGCACCACCGGCGGCCTCAACGACATGGCGAAGTTCGGCGATTACATGGCGGGCGCCTACGGGATCGGGGTCTCCGACCGCTACCACGACCCGCAGCGCGCCATCGCCGACGCCAAGGCGGGGGCGGCGGTCATCTGCTCCGTGCCCGGCAGGCTCGGCGACAGCGTGTACACGGGGCACATCGTGGTCGCCTACTGGCAGGACGGCTTGCGGATCGCCGATCCCGCGAGCCAGGGCAACAGCAGCCGCGTCTGGTCGGAGGCGGAGTTCGCCGCCACCGTCTGGGCGTATTTCTACACATGGGAGAAGGAGGAGATGTAGATGGCCAAGTTCATCATCGACGTGTCGGAGCACCAGGGCTCCATCGACTGGGAGGCGGTCAAGCCGCACATCGACGGCGCTATCATCCGCTGCGGGTACGGCAACGACGATGCCAGCCAGGACGACAAGCAATGGGCGCGCAACGTCAGCGAGTGCGAGCGATTGGGCATCCCGTTCGGCGTGTACCTTTACAGCTACGCCACGGACCCCGGCATGGCGCGCAGCGAGGCGCAGCACGCCCTCCGACTGATAGCGGGCCGCAAGCTGCAGTACCCCGTGTACTTCGACTCCGAGCAGCCAGGGACGGAGGGCGTCGCTCGGGCGTGCGCCGAGGCGTTCGGCGACGTCATCGAAGCGGCTGGCTATTGGTGCGGGGTGTACGCGTCGCGCAGCTGGTTCCAGTCCTACATCAACCTCGACCGGTTCACCAAATGGATCGCGTCGTGGGGAAGCTCGGACGCCGGCATGGGGTGCGACATGTGGCAGTACTCCTCCGACGGCTCCATCGCGGGCATCTCGGGGCGCGTTGACTGCAACTGGTGCTACCGCGACTTCCCGGCGGAGATCGGCGGGGGCTCGCCGCAGGCCCCGGCGGGCGGCGGCAAGTCGGTCGAGCAGCTGGCCCAGGAGGTCATCCAGGGCCTCCACGGGAACGGGGACGAACGCAAGGCGTCCCTCGGCTCCATGTACGACGCCGTGCAGGCGCGCGTGAACGAGCTTCTGGGGGTTTCCGGCGGCTCCTCCCCTTCCGGCACCACCTACGTCGTGCAGAGCGGCGACACGCTCTCCGGCATCGGCGCGCGCTTCGGGGTGGATTACGGCGCCATCGCGTCCGCCAACGGGATCGCCGACCCCGATCTTATCTACGCCGGGCAGGTGCTGACGATCCCCGACGGCTCCGGGTCTGCATCAGGATCCTCCACCTACATCGTGCAGGCGGGCGACTGCCTCAGCGTGATCGGGGACAAGCTTGGCATCGACTGGACGGCAATCGCCGCCAACAACGGGATCGGAGCGCCCTACACCATCTACCCGGGGCAGGTCCTGTACGTCTAGGGGCGGCATCGGATAGGGATGCGCGCCCGTCGGCGGGGCTTCGGCCCCGCCTTTTTCATGCCCGTTTCCCTATCCCAGGAATATCCCAACTGCCCGTTTTTCCCGCTTTTCTCGTTCTTCTCGTTAATATTCCCGCAGGTCAGAACGTTGTCGTTGTCCCGAATCAACAATAATCGGATGCGTTTCTTTTGTGAACGGAGCGCGCCGTCGTTCGCTTCGCCGTCCACCATTATATAGAACAGTTGTTCGTTTTTTGGTACTATGGACGGGAAGGAGAAAGGGGGCGGGCTTCGGAATGCAACGAGAGGCAGGCAAGACGCGCGGCGGCGCGGCGGCGGAACGCGGCGCGGAGGCACCGGCATGCGGCGGCACCCAAACGCAGGCCGAAGCCTCGTGGGCCGACAGGATGCGCATGCCGGCGGAGAACGGCGGGCGGGCGTACCTGTGCATCGACCTGAAAAGCTTCTACGCCTCGGTGGAGTGCGTCGCGCACGGGCTGGACCCGCTTTCCACCAACCTGGTGGTGGCCGATCCCTCGCGCGGCCGCACCACCATCTGCCTGGCCGTCTCGCCCGCCTTGAAAGGGCGCGGCGTGCGCAACCGCTGCCGCCTCTTCGAGATACCCGAGGGCATCGACTACGTGACGGCCCGGCCGCGCATGCGCCGCTACATGGAGGTGTCGGCGCGCATCTACGCCATCTACCTGCGCTACCTCTCGCCCGACGACATCCACGTGTACTCCATCGACGAGTGCTTCATCGACATCACGCCCTACCTGGAGCTTTACGGGAAAACGCCCCGCCAGCTGGCGCGCATGCTGATAGACGAGGTGCTGGCCGGAACGGGCATCACCGCCACCGCCGGCATCGGCACGAACCTGTTTCTGGCGAAGGTGGCGCTCGACATCGCCGCAAAGCACGCCGACGGCGGCATCGGCGTGCTGGACGAGGCCGCGTTCAAGCGCACCATCTGGCGCCACCGCCCCATCACCGACGTGTGGGGCATCGGGCCGGGCATCGCGCGGCGCCTGGCGAAGTACGGCGCGCACGACCTGCGCGACGTGGCCCGCATGAACGAGCGCACCCTCTACCGCGAGTTCGGGAAGAACGCCGAGTTCCTCATCGACCACGCCTGGGGGCAGGAGCCCTGCACCATCGCCGAGATACACGCCTACCGGCCCAAGGGCCATTCCCTGGTGAACGGCCAGGTGCTGCCAGGCGACTACGCCGCCGCCGACGCGCGCATGGTGCTGCGCGAGATGGTGGACGCCAGCGTGCTGGACCTGCTGCAGCGGGGGGTGGCGGCAGGGCGCATCGGGCTGCACCTGGGCTACGCGCGCCCGAACGCGAAAGCGGGCGCCGTGCGCGAGACCGCGGAGGGCGGCCTGCAGGCGGCCGACCTGACGGCGGCGGGCGCGGTGCGCAGCAGGCGGGGCGAAAGCGCGGTGGTGTTCGAGGGCGAGCACGGCAAGCGCTTCGCCGACGGGCGCTTCGGGGCGGGCGCGGGCGCCGTCGAGCGCAAGCTGCCCCACCCCACGAACTCGTTCAAGCAGCTCGCCGCGGCGTTCGACGCGCTGTTCGACGAGACAGCCGACGCATCGCGCCCCATCCGCCGCATCAGCATCGGGTTCTCCGACCTCATCCCCGAAGGGCTTGCCACACCCAGCCTGTTCGAGGATGCGGAGGGGCAGCAAACCGAGCGGCGGGTGCAGGACGCCGTGTTGGCCGTGAAGCGGAAGTTCGGGAAGAACGCGCTGCTGAAGGGCACCAGCCTCAAAGAGAAGGCCACGGCGCGCGAGCGCAACGAGCAGATAGGAGGCCACCATGCCTGAGGAAGCCGACGGGCGAAGCGCCGCGGGCAGCTGGGAGGAATGGTGCGCGTCAGTGGGCGCGGCGGCGGGCGCGGCGGCGGGCGCGGCGGGGCGGCACAGCGGGACGACGGCGCCCGCAGCGGCCTGGCGCGGCGAAACGTTGCCGGCGGCAGCCCAAGCCCGCAACGCGGCGCCGCAGGCCGCCTGCCGCGAGCAGCCGGCGGACGACCTGCCGCAACGGCCCCACCGCGCCGTGCCGCATCCCGACCGGGCGCGCCAGTTCATGCCCTTCGCCGCGCTGCGCGGCTACCACGAGCTGGTGCAGGAGGAGGAACGCGCCGCCCGGGCCCGCCACGCCGATCGCGGAACGGCAGAGCCGGGCTTTTCGCTATACTAGACAGTTGCGCGCGCGGACAGCCGCGGCGCTTGGCCGCCGACGACGTGCGCGTCGGCCGACACGCAGGGGAAAGAGGCTATGGAAACGCGAAACGAAGCACTGCAGGCCGCGCTGCGCCACTACGACGGCGTGCGCGACACCTACGTGGAAGCGCTCAAGGACAAGGGCATCGCCTTCGCCGAACCCGGCACGGGCGACGACGTGCACTGCGCCCTGCGCGGCAGGCTGCGCCAACGCGGCGCGCGGTTCTGCAACGCCGGCGCCAGCATCCGCGTGGGATGGGTGTCGGAAGCCTGCGTCGAATGCACGGGCAACCGCGGCAGCGAGACGTTCTCCACCACGTTCAAGTGCCACCGCGACTGCTACTTCTGCTTCAACCACAACCAGGCCGACTACGAGAAGTTCTTCCGCGAGGGCTGCCCGTGGGAAGAGGGGCTCGACCGCGCCTCGCACGCCTACCAGAGCCTGGCCTGCCTGGGGCTGACCGGCGGCGAGCCGCTGCTGAACCTCGACGACACGCTGCGCTTCCTCAAACGCGCCGGCGAGCTGTTCCCCGCAACCCACAAGCGCATGTACACCTCGGGCGACCTGCTGACCGAGGACGCCGCGCGGAAGCTGGGCGACGCGGGCCTGCAGGAGATCCGCTTCAGCGTGAAGAACGACGACCCCGACGACGTGCAGGAGCGCGTGCTGGCCAACATGCAGCTGGCCGGCCGCTACATCCCCGACGTGATGGTGGAGATGCCCATCGTCCCCGGCACCGAGGACCAGATGAAGGCGCTCATGCGCCGCTTCGACGAGGCGGGCATCAAGGGCATGAACCTGCTGGAGTTCTGCTTCCCCTTCCACAACTGGGACGAGTTCGCCCGCCGCGGGTTCGCGGTGCGCAACCCCCCGTTCGACGTGATGTACGACTACGGCTACTCCGGCGGCCTGCCCATCGCCGGCAGCGAGGAGCTGGCGCTGTCGCTGATGCTGTTCGCCCTGGACGAGGGGCTGTCGTTCGGCATGCACTACTGCTCGCTGGACAACAAGCACCGCAGCGAGATGCGCCAGATGAACGAGCGCGCGGCGCACGCGCACCCCTGCTACCGCTTCGACGAGGGCGACTTCTTCCTGAAGACGGCGAAGGTGTACGGGTCCGACCGCGAGATGGCTCATGCCGTGCTGGCGGAGGCGGGCTGCGCCGACTTCCTGGCCGACGACGAGGAGGCGTCGCTGGCATTCCCCACGCGCTACCTGCCGCTTCTGGAGGGAACGCCCGTCGAGCCCGTCTACTCGGTGAACGTGCTGGAGACGCGCGAGGACGGCAGCTACCTGCGCGAAGTGGCGCTTGAGCCCCTTCGGAAGGGCTAGCGGCCGCGCGTCGGCGGAAACGGGAAAGGACCAGCCATGGCGAACATCAACGTGACCATCCGCATAGACGAGGACCTGAAGGAAGAGGCCGACAAGCTCTTCGACGATCTGGGCATGAGCTTCACCACGGCCATCAACGTGTTCGTGAAGCAGTCGCTGCGCGAGGGGCGCATCCCCTTCGAGATCACCACGGCTCCGCGCGCTGCGGGCTACGAGCATGCCGTGGTGGGGCTGGGCGAGGCCCAGCGCTAGGCGCGCATGGCGAAGCGGACGGGTCTGAGCCGCGACGAGAGCGGCCGGAGCGGCACGGGCGGCGGCAGCGGCGCGCCAGGCACGCGGCGACGCGCGGCAGGGGCGCTTTTCGGCCCGGAGGGGCTCGTCGGCGCGCTGGGACACTGGCGCGAGCGCGGCTTCCACCTGGTGCGCACCGCGCGCGGCTGGGCGGCGGTGTTCGAGGTCGAAGGCCCCGACGGCGACCCCGTGCGCGTGCTGGACGTGGGCGGCGCCTACCAATCGGCAACCTACCTGGGAAAACGGCGCTTCGAGCCCGTGTTCTCCTACTACCGGGCCTTCGACGCGGTCTTCGCCGCCGGCATCTCCGTGCGCCGCGTGCTGATGCTGGGCGCGGGAGGCTGCGCCTGGCCGAAGCATGCGGCGGCCAGCCATGCCGGGCTGACGGTGGACGCGGTTGAAGAGGACCCGCGCATCGCGGAGGCGGCGCGGCGCTTCTTCTTCGCCGGCGAGCTGGAGCGACCTTGCGCGGGACGGGGCGTTTTGAACCTCGTCGCCGCCGAGGGGCGCGCGTTTTTGGAGGGCGGTGCCGAGCCCTACGACGCCATCCTCAACGACGCGTTCTGCGGCGAGGAGCCGGCATTGCGGCTTGCCACCGTGGAGGCGGCGCAGGCCGTCGCACGGCGTCTGGCACCCGGCGGCCTCTACCTGGCGAACGTCGTCTCGCGCGACGGCGGCGCCGATTTGTCGTTCCTGCGCGGCGTCGTGGCCACGCTTTCGCGCGTCTTCCCCACAGTGCAGGTGATTCCCTGCCCCGACCAGGATTTTTCTGACGAGGACAACTTCTTGGTGGCCGCCACCGCCGGACCCGCGCGCCTGCCCGGAGCGCTGCCCTACGACGCGGGCTTCCCCACCGCGCCGTTGCGCGACCGCTAGAACGGGCCGCAGCGGCAGGACTGAACGGGACCGGGCCGCCCGCGACGCGACCGCGCAAACGCCGACGGCAAGCGGCACCGCGCACAAATTGCAGTCAGGCGCAACGAACACGCCCGCGCGCCCCGCGCCAAAGCGCGCCTACCGCGCGCGTACCCACTCCCCGGCGACGCGCCGCGCCCAGGCGTCCACGGCCTCCAGCTGGTCAAGCCCCTCGACCCGCTGCACGCCGTCACGCTCGTGCGCGTCCATCGCGGCTTCCACGCAGGCGGCGATGTCCAGATACCCTATCGCGTCGTCCAGAAACGCCGCCACGGCCACCTCGTTCGCCGCGTTCATCACGCAGGGCAGCGTGCCGCCGGTCGCGCCCGCATGGCGCGCCAGAGCCAGGCAGCGGAACGTGTCGGTGTCGGGCGCCGCGAACTCCAGCGACCCCAGCTTCGTGAAGTCGAGCGGCTCCACCGGCGCGTCCCAGCGCTCGGGATAGCTCAGGGCGTACTGGATGGGGATGCGCATGTCAGTGGTTCCCAGGTGCGCCTTCACGCTGCCGTCCGCGAACTCCACCATGGAATGAATGGCGCTCTGCGGCTGCACCACCACGCTGATGCGCTCGTAGGGCATGGCGAACAGGTGGTGCGCCTCAATGACCTCCAGCCCCTTGTTCATGAGCGTGGACGAGTCGATGGTTATCTTGGCGCCCATGTTCCACGTGGGATGCTTCAGCGCCTGGGCCGCCGTGACGTGGCGCAGCTCGTCGCGCGTGCGCCCGCGGAACGGGCCGCCCGATGCCGTCACCCACAGCCGCGCCACCTCGCGCTCGGCCTCGCCGATGAGGCACTGGTAGATGGCGCCGTGCTCGGAGTCGATGGGCATGAGCGCGCCCGCCGGCCCGTTTTCGGGAGCCGTTCCCGCCGCGCGGCGCGCCGCGTCAACCTGGGCGGCCAGCGGCATGATGAGGTCGCCGCCCACCACGAGCGACTCCTTGTTCGCCAGCGCCAGCACCTTGCCCGCCGCCAGCGTCTCGTAGCTGGCGCGCAGCCCCGCCTCACCCACGAGCGCGTTCACCACCACGTCGGCTTCAGGCAGCCGCACCAGCTCGGCCACGGCCTGCGGCCCGAACCCCAGCGATCCCGCCGCGCCCGCCTGGGCGCGCAGCTCGTCGGCCACGGGCTCGCCCGCCAGCCGCTCGTCGCCTGCCGCCAGGTGCCGCACGCCCAGCGCGCGCGCCTGCGCCAGCATCTCGGCAGCGCGCGTCCCGCACGCCAGCGCCACCACTTCCAGCTTGTCCGGATGCCGCCGCGCCACATCAAGCGTCTGCGTCCCGATGGATCCCGTGCACCCTAAAACGACGATGCGCCTTCTACCCTGCATAAGGAATGCAACCTCCCGCCACCAGCAGCACCGCCGAGGTGATGGCCACCAGGAACAGCGAATCGCAGCGGTCCAGCAAACCGCCGTGGCCCGGCATGATGGTGCCCGAGTCCTTGAACCCCGAATTGCGCTTGATGCGGCTTTCCGCCAGATCGCCCAGCACGCCCGCAAGGCCGCACACGAGACCGAACAAAAGCGCCAGCGGGATGCTCATCGAAACGCCGGGGATGAACGAAAGCAGCGCCCAGAACAGCATCGATGCCACCAGCCCCGCGAAGAAGCCCTCCCAGCTCTTCTTCGGGCTGGTGCGCGGCGCCAGCTTGTGCTTGCCGAACTTGCGCCCGAACAGGTAGGCGAACGAGTCGTTGGCCCACACGCTCAAGAAGATGCCCAGCACCAGCAGCCCGCCCCACGGGTCGGGCAGCGCGCTGCGCACCACCACCAAGCCGGACAGCAGAAGCCCCGTGTAGGCCGCGCCGAAGAAGCTCACGCCCACATCGGCCACGCGCGCCCGCATCCAGAACACGTACCAGGCGATCAGCGCCACCAGAAGCGCCAGGCTCACGTACACCACGCCGTCCATTCCCAGGAAGAACACGCTGGCGGGATACAGCACGGCACCGATGATGCCCAGCATCTCGTTGGGCAGCTTCGCGTCGGAGCGCAGCATGTAGTAGAACTCGCCGGCCGAGATGCCCGCCGTCAGCATGAGCAGAAGCAGCGTGGTCCACTCGTTCACCATGATGCACACCACCGACACGGCGATATAGACGAAGCCCGTGCGGAAGCGCACCTGGATGTCGGTGGGGTTCTTCAGCTTCTCAGGGGTCTTGTCGTGCGCGAAGTCCTTCAGCTTCTGCTTGCGGCTGCGCTCTTCGGGGGAAACCTCCTGCGCAGGGGGCTCCTCCCCCCACGCGTGGCGCACCGCCGGCTTGACCTCCTCGCGCTTTTTCGGCATGCGCTACTTCACCGCCCCGAACCGGCGGTCGCGGCCCTGGAAGTCCAGCAGCGCGCGCAGAAAGTCGTAGCGGTTGAAGTCGGGCCACAGCACGTCGGTGCAGTAGAACTCGGAGTAGGCGATCTGCCACAGCAGGAAGTTGGAGATGCGCATCTCGCCGGACGTGCGGATGACCAGATCAGGGTCGGGAATGTCGGCGGTGTAGAGGCTGCGGGCGATGGCCTGCTCGTCGATGGCCGAAAGCGGGTCGCGCCCTTCGGCCTGCGCCTGCAGCGCCTGGCCCACGCACGAGCGCACCGCCTGCACGAGCTCCTGGCGGGCGCCGTAGTTCACAGCCACCACCAGCGTCATGCCGGTGTTGTCGCGCGTCTGCTGCCACGCGTCCTCGAACGCCTGGCGCGTCTCGGCGGGAAGCGGCGACAGGTCGCCGATGGTGCGCACGCGCACGTTCTCTTCGTCAAGGCCGTCCACTTCGGCCAGCATCGTCTTGGCGAACAGGTCCATCAGCCCCACCACCTCGTCTTGGGGCCGCTTCCAGTTCTCCGTGGAGAACGAGTAGATGGTGAGGTAGCGCACGCCCACGTCGGACGCGCAGCGGATCGTCTCGCGCACGGCTTCGATGCCGGCCTTGTGCCCGCGCAGGCGGTTGAGCGCGCGCTTCTTCGCCCAGCGCCCGTTGCCGTCCATGATGACGGCCACGTGCTGCGGCACGCGCTCCGCGTCAAGCCGCGCCGGGTCGAGCCCTGCCGGCGGATCCGGGAATATGTAGTCGAGAGGCTTGTTCATAGCACCCGCAATCGGACGGGGACAACAGAGGCGGAGGCGAATCGCCATCGTTAAGAAAAGTCAAGGAAACCCCAGGTCGAAGCAATGCCAGCGAGAAGCGGCGAGGTGCCCTTTGATTCGCGGGACCGCGCGGGCGCCGCCCACGACGGGTGCGCACGTCCGCAGGATCGCGCGAGGCAGAGGCGCATCGCCGCTTCGCAGCGTCGGCCTGTTCAGTCGGCCTGCCGGCCGGCGGAACCTCTAGATCTCCATTACCTCGGCTTCCTTCTTCTTGAAGTGCTCGTCAACCTCGGCGATGAACTTGTCGGTGATCTTCTGGATCTCCGCCTGGCCGCGGCGGATGTCGTCCTCGGGCAGGCCCTCGTCCTTCACCGCGCGCTCGATGGCGGTGTTGGCGTCGCGGCGGATGTTGCGCACGGCCACGCGCGCTTCCTCGGCGAACGCCTTGCACTGCTTCACCAGCTCGCGGCGGCGCTCCTCGGTGAGCGCGGGGAACGGCAGGCGGATGACCGAGCCGTCGTTGCTGGGCGTCACGCCCAGGTCGCTCTCCAGAATGGCGTGCTCGATGGCGCGCAGCGAGCCCTTGTCCCACGGCTCGATGACCAGCAGGTGCGCGTCGGGCGTCTTGATGCCCGCCAGCTGGTTCACCGGCGTGGGCACGCCGTAGTAGTCCACCTTGATGCGATCGAGCACCATCGCGTTTGCGCGGCCCGTGCGCACCGAGCCGAAGTTCTCGCCCAGCGCGGTGATGGCCTTCTTCATGCGCTCTTCGGCGCCCTGCAGGATGTCGTTGACCATGGCAGTTCCCTTCCCCTTTCGCGCCGCCCCGCTTCGGCGGGCGGCATCGGCGCACGGCGGCGCCGCATCCGCTTTATTCTACCGTTGTTCCGACGTTTTCGCCCTTCAAAGCGCGGGAAATGTTGCCCTGCGTCGTCAGGTCGAACACGATCATGGGCATGTCGTTGTCCATGCACAGCGAGGTGGCCGTGGAGTCCATGACGTGCAGCTCCTTCGCCAGCACCTCCATGTAGGAGATGCGGTCGAAGCGCTTCGCGTCGGGGTTGGTCTTGGGGTCGCTGTCGTAAACGCCGTCCACCTTCGTGGCCTTCATCAGCACGTCCACGTCCAGCTCGCACGCGCGCAGGGCGGCGGTGGTATCGGTGGTGAAGTAGGGGTTGCCCGTGCCGGCGGCCAGGATAACCACGTAGCCCTTCTCCAGCTGGCTGATGCAGCGGCGGCGGATGTAGGGCTCGGCCACTTCCTTCATGCTGATGGCGCTCTGCACGCGCGACACCATGCCGTGGCGTTCGAAGGCGTCCTGCAGCGCCAGCGCGTTCATGACGGTGGCCAGCATGCCGATGTAGTCGGCCTGGGCGCGGTCCATGCCCTCGGTGGCGCCGGACACGCCGCGGAAGATGTTGCCGCCGCCCACGACGATGGCCAGCTGCACGCCGTCGTGCACGATCTCCGCGATCTCGTCGGCCAGGTTGTCGACCACCTTCGGGTCGATGCCGTAGCCCAGATCGCCCGCCAGCGCCTCGCCGGACAGCTTCAGCAGCACGCGCTTGTATTTGTACTCTTCAGACATGGAGAACCATTCCCTTCGCGTCATCGTCTCCCGGTGCGCGGGGCGCACCGCACGCAGTTACTGGCATGATACCCGAAAGGCGGCTCGTCCGGCGCGCCGCGCCGCCGTTTCCCGCCAATCCTCCGCAAGGCCGGGCGGAAAGGGCGCGACGCACTCGGCGGGATGCGGGCTGCAGCGTGCGAACCGACGCGCCAAGCGGGACACGCTGCGGAAAGAGAAGGGGGCGGGCTGCGGGTGGGCAGGCGGACGGAGCGAGACGCAGGGCTCGGGGCGCAAGGCTCAGAGCCCAGGGCGCAAACGCAGCCCCTGGCACGCGAGCCAAACGCGCGGCGGCCCTTCCCCGCGCGAGGGGAAGGGCCGCCGTCATCGCCGGGGCGGGAAGCTGGAAGGGGGAGGGCTTCCCGCCGGGCGCCGAGTTGTCGAAGGGATGCGAAACCGGGTCCGCGCCTGATCAGCGGGCGAACGTTTGGGAAAGGCCCGTCGTGCCGCCCGCTTCCGCCCAGGTGCTACGCCGCGTCGCGCTGCTGCTGGCCGCCGCCGAACAGCTGGTCAAACAGGCTGCCGCCCGAAGCGCTCTGTTGCTGCGTCGAAGCGGAAGACGACGCGCTGTCAGAGCCAAGCGTCACGTCCATGGCAAGCGTCTGCCCGTTGCGGTTCACCTCGACGGACACGGTGTCGCCCACGTTCTTCGAGCGCACCGCCAGCGTCAGGTCGCTTGCGGAGGTGACGGTTTCGCCGTCGAACTTCGTCACGATGTCGCCGGCCTGGATGCCCGCCTCTGCGGCGCCAGAGCCCTGCTGGACGGCCGACACGTAGGCGCCCTCGTCAACCGCGAACCCGTAGCGGTCGGCGATCTGGGCGTTCACCGTGGACATAGTCACGCCCAGCTGCGCATGCGAGGGGGTTTCGCCATCGATGATCTGCTGCGCGATGCTGACCGCGTAGTTCACCGGGATGGCGAAGCCCACGCCCGAATAGTTGCCCGAGTACGACGTGATGAGCGTGTTGATGCCGATCAGCTTGCCGTCGGCGTCAACCAGCGCACCGCCGGAGTTGCCGGGGTTGATGGCCGCGTCGGTCTGGATCATGTTCGTGTAGACGGTCGTCTCGCCCTGGCCGTAGGCGTCGGAGGAGCTGTCCATGATCTGCGAGCGGTTCGTGGCCGACACGATGCCGGTGGCCACCGACTGCTCAAGCCCGAAGGGGCTGCCGATGGACATCACCCATTCGCCGATGGTCAGGTTGTCCGAGTCGCCCAGCTCGATGGCGGTCAGTCCCGAGGCGCCCTCGGCCTTCACCACCGCCAGGTCGGAAGAGGGGTCGGTGCCCACGATCTCGGCGTCGTATTCCTGCCCGTCGATGGTGACGCGCAGCGCGTCGGCGCCTTCCACCACGTGGTTGTTCGTGATGATGTAGCCGTCCTCGCTGATGACCACGCCGCTGCCCAGCGACGTCTCGGTCAGCTCGCCGGAGCCTGCGCCGTAACCGTACATGCCGTACATGCCGGAATCCTCGGTGTACACGTCGATGGCCGCCACCGAGGGCAGCGCCTTCTCGGCCACGGCCTCGGCCAAGGTGGCGTCCTCGTCGGAAGCGTTCACGCTCGACCCGGCGCCGCCGATGACCGTGGAGCCGGACGGACCCGCAGCGCCCTGCCACAGCGCGAAGCCGCCCAGCGCCAAGACGCACGCCAGCGCCGCGCCCGCGAAGCCCAGAAGGAAGGTGCGCGCGCCGCCGGGCTTCTTGCCCGATCCGTGCGCGCCGGACGGGCCGCCTGTCGGCGAGCCGGAGCCGCCCGCGCCCGCCGAAGCTGCGGCGAAGCCGGTTGAGGCGGTTGCGGCGGTCGCCTGCTGATAGGCCTGGTAGCCGCTGCTTCCCGTGCCCTGGGGCTGCCCGAAGCCGGTGCCGGACGAAGCGCCCTGCGCGGACTGGTAGCCGGCTGGCGACTGGGGGGCGCCGGAGGCGGGCGGCTTGCCGTTGGCGTTGTAGCCGTACTCGTTCGTCATGTCTCTCACGCTCCTTGGGAAGGCGGCGCCCTGCGCGCCGCCGTCGTCTCTTACGAGAGCAACCTTAGCACGCGCGCAACCCTCCCCCGCGCCCCGCCGTCCAATCGTCACCTCCGCGTCACGTAAATACACCGCCTGGTGTACGGCGCGAGAACGAGAAAAGTCGGGGAGCGTCTCGTTTCCACGGCTGAGGGTAGCCTTGGGAGGTCACCGCCCGACCGCCGCTCCCTCCCCACGCTTGGCCGCCGCACCATCCGTCGGCAACCGCCAACGCATCGTCGTCCGTTTCGCGCGCCTGAGCGCCCGCCAAGCGCGCGAGACGGACGACGATCCGCCGAAGCGCGTACCGCAAACCGCGGAAAGGGCGCCCCGCGCGTGCTCCTTTCGTCCGCGCCAGCGCTCCTCTCGTCGCGATCGGGCGCGGCACGTCGCGTTTCCCTTGCTCAGCGGGCCGCGGGCGGCGACGATGCATTCCGTCGAAAGCAGCCGCCGCGCACCCCGCGCCGCGGCCCCTACGGAAAGGAGCATCCCATGACCGAACCGAGCCAGCTCGCCATCCTCGTCGGCGCCATCGCCCTCATCTGCGTCATCAGCATGATGCTGCACGTCCGCGCCGAGAAGACGCGCACCCGCGTCGACGAGTTCGAGCAGCGCCTCGCCCGCCTCGAGCGCACTGGGCACGCCACCGACGACGCAACCGCGAACTAACCGCTGTCGAACCGCACGAAAGGAGCATCCCATGACCGCCCTGCTGTCCATGGAGGACGTGTGCCTGAGCTTCAAGGACAAGCGCGTCCTCGACCACCTGACGTTCCGCGTGATGCGCGGCGAGTGCTTCGGCTTCCTCGGGCCCTCGGGCGCCGGCAAGACCACCACCATCAAGCTGCTCACGCGCCAGCTCGTGAAGGACACCGGCCGCATCGCGCTGTTCGGCCGCCCCATCGAGCACGCCACGAGCGCCGACTACGAGCGCATCGGCATCCTGTCGGACACGAGCGCCCTCTACGAGCGCATGACCATCGAGGAGAACCTGCGCTTCTACGCGAAGATCCGCGGCGTCACCGGCAACAACATCCCCACGCTGCTCGAGCGCATGAACCTCGCGCGCGACCGCCGCACGCTCATCAAAAACTGCTCGAAGGGCATGCGCCAGCGCGCCGCCATCCTGGCCGCCCTCGTGCACGGCCCCGAGCTGCTGTTCCTCGACGAACCCACAAGCGGGCTCGATCCCGCCGCGCGCGCCGAGGTGCACAAGATGCTGCGCGAGCTGAACGAGGCCGGCACCACCGTCTTCCTCACCACGCACGACATGGCTGAGGCCGACGAGCTGTGCGACCGCATCGGCATCCTCAACGACGGCCGCCTCATCGCCGACGACGCGCCCGCCGCCCTCAAGCTGCGGTTCGCGCGCAACGAGGTGATCGTGCGCGTGCGGGACGACGCGGCTGTCGCGGGCGGCAGCCCCAACGCGACCACGGGTGCCAGCACCAACGCCTCCGCCCCCGCCGTGCGCACCATCCGCACCACCAAGGACGCCGCCGGCGCGCCCGTCATCCTGCGCGCACTGCAAGACGGCACCTGCCTGTCCATCCACTCGGTCGAGCCGAACCTCGAGGAAGTGTTCCTCGAGCTGGCCGGAAGGGAGTTCTAACATGGAAGCCACCCTGCGCAAGACGAGCGCCCTCATCGGGAAGGACGCCAAGGACCTCGTGAAGAACCCCACGATGCTCATCTGCTGCCTGCTGCCCATCGCGTTCACCGCGCTGTACACGCAGGTCGTCTCCGACGTGCCGGGCGAGGCCGCGGGCGCGGTGTCACTCTACCTGCAAACGCTCTCCCTCGCCATGACCGCCGGCATGGTGGGCAGCATGACCATCCTCTATGCCATCGCCGAGGAGAAGGAGAAGCACACGCTGCGCACCCTCATGCTGGCGAACGTGAGCGGCGCCCAAACGCTCGCCTCGCGCGCCCTCGTGGCGTTCGCCGCCATCCTCGTCGTTGACGTCGCGTGCTTTCTCGTGATGCGCGCGCCGCTCGACGCGCTCGCGCCCTACCTCGCCTTCGGTCTGCTCGGCAGCGTGCCCATCGTAATGCTGTCGCTACTGCTGGGGCTGGCGGCCCGCGACCAGATGACCGCAGGCGTGTACAGCCTGCCCATCATCCTCGTGGCGCTCGTGCCGAGCTTCGCCATGCTCAACGACACCATCGCCGACGTGGCGCCGTGGCTGCCCACGGGTGGCATGCAGGAGCTGCTGCAGCTCGCCGCCGCAGGCAACCTGCTCACCGCCGACGCGGTGCAGCCCCTGATGGTGACGCTCGCCTGGATCGTCGTCACCGCCACAGTCTTCGCCCTGCTCTACCGCCGCCTCTCCCGCGACAACTAGGCCGCCGCGAACATGGCATTCGACGCGCACCGCCGCCGTCCAGACAGGTAGAATACGGAACAGCGAAACGCACGGCCCGCCCTGGCAAGACGCACCCGACCCCGAAAGCGAGCGACGTGACCGAACCGACCGAATACGCCTCCATCGACGCGCTGCTCGACGCGCAGGAAGCCGCCGGCGCGAGCATGCACATCGAGTGCGGCCGCGAGGCCTCCGCCGCCCTGCTTGACGCCGCCCGCGCGCGCTTCGCGGGGCGGCGCTGCGCCTTCGCGCTCGACGGCGACGCCGGCATCCCGCGCGACACCGTCACCTCGCACCTGCGCTTCTTCAGCAAGCTGGCAGGCGGCGCCGTGCACCACGAGGACGCCATCGCGCACTTCGGCCTGCGCGAGGTTGCCCACACCAAGCTGCGCGACCTCGCCGCACCGCAGCGCGCCCTCGTGAAGCTCGCCCGCGCGAGCCTGTTCGAACCCGAGTTCTGCTTCATCGAGCGCCCGCTGTCCGACCTCGACGCCGACGGGCGCACCGCCGCCCTCACCTGGATCGCCGAGGCCGAGCAGGCCGGCTGCCGCTTCATCACCACGCTGCAGCCCCTGCGCGAGGCGCTGCTCATGCCGGGCATCGCGCTCTGGCACGACGAGGGCCGCTTCATCGCCGCCGAGCGCGACGAGGACGACGCCGCCGACGGCCCCAGCGCATCCGACGACGGCCCGCTGTTCGCCGGCGACGAGGTGCGCGTGATCAAGATCCCCGCGAAGTCCGACGCCACCACGCTTTTGTTCGACCCGCGCGAGATCGACTACATCGAAAGCGCCAACAAGCGCAACTACGTGGCCGTGCGCGGCAGCCTCTACCCCACGCCGCTCACGATGGACGAGCTCGACGCGCAGCTCGGCGGCTTCGGCTTCTTCCGCTGCCACCGCTCCTACATCGTGAACGTGCAGCGCGTAGCGAAGGTGGAGCGATTCACGCGCAACAGCTTCAACCTCACGCTGAACGACCCGCAGCACACCTCCATCCCGCTGGCGAAGGGCCGCGCGGACGAGATGCGCGCACGGTACGGCTGGTAGGAGGCTCCCATGACGACGCGAACCCCCGAGAGCGCCCCGCATGCCGCCCCGCAGGCGCCCGCGCGCCCCCATGCCCGCCCGCGCCGTGCATTTTGCCTGCTCACGGGCAAGTACCTGATCGATCTGGCGCGCAACCCCAACATGGTGGCGAGCGCGCTCATCCCGCTGGCGCTCGCCTTCGCGATGCGCTTCGTGCTGGGCGACGCGTTCCCGTCGTCCGTGCAGGCCACCCGCGACGCGCTGTCGGCCAACGCCATCCTCGGCATGTACGCCATGATGTTCGAGGCCATGATGGCGTCGAACATGTTCGTCGCCTACGCCATGGCGGAGGAGGCGGAGAAGGGCGCCGCCCGCACGCTGCAACTCGCGGGCGTGTCGCGCACGCAGATGGCGCTTGCGCGCATGGCCTCGGCGTTCGCGGTGTTCCTTGTCATGTCGGCGCTGTGCTGCGCGGCCATCGGCGTGCCGGCGGGCATCCTCGTGCCGTTCTTTGTGGCGAGCGCGCTTGCCCAGCTGCCGCTGTTCATCCTCGGCACCGCGCTCAGCCTGGGGTGCCGCACGCAGATGGACGCGATGACGCGCTGCGTGCCGCTGCTCGTCATTCCCATCCTGCCGTTTCTGGCGGCCTGCACCGTCACGTTCGCCGGCTGGACGACGTTTTTGCCGTGCGGCGGCGCCCTCGACGTCACCGTCGCGCTGCTGACCGGCACGCCGCTTCTCGACGGCGCCGGCATCGCGCTCGGCTTCACCGTGCTCTGGAACGCCCTCGGCATCGCAGCCCTCGTCATAGCCCTGCGCCGCATGGCACGGGAGGATGCGCGGAGGTAGCGAGGGCGCTGCCCCAGAGGAACTCCGTGCGCAAAATCGCCTCTTGCGCGGACAAAATCACACGATAGTTCAGGTGCACCTTCGGCGTTGCGCCCACACGCCCAACGTTTCCCCAGATGGATTTCACAGCGAACCGCCCCTGCGCCTTCGAATGCGCCTCTACTTGCGGCTTCGACGCCCTCAGCCTGAACTATCGCACCTTTTTGTCCATCCTGACGACGTTTTGCCGCACGCCTCGGCACAACCCCCGTCGCGAATGCTTTCCGCAGCCCGAGCACGCGACAGACACCCTCTCGATGCGGTATCATTTTCCCGAAGCCAATGCAGGCGCGTCTTCACCGAAGATGCCCCGAGAGGCGCGGTTCGCCCGCATCCGCAACGCCTGCAAGATCCTTCGACCCGGCCCGCTGGTGCTGCGCTCGCCCGAAGAGCGCGCTGCTGCGCAGGCCGCGCGGAAACATCCGCTCATCGAATCGGAGGGTCATCCATGGCGCATCGCATCTGCTTCACCGGCCGCAGCGCACTGACGATCGCGCGGGGCATCGCGCAGGAAGAGCGGAGAGCTCTCCGGCGGCGCGCCCTGCCCGCCCCCGTTCCACCGAAACGCGTGCTGGACGATCTTGTCGCCGAGTTCGAGCGCGCCAATCCGCAAATCGCCCTCGAAAAGCCCATCGAGCTCGCATTCGACGGCACCGCGCAACGACGCAGCCGGCCCGGTTACGCAATGCACTTCTTCTCCGGCACGCTGTCCGCCGGCTCTCTTTTCGGTCTTAGCGGCGATGCGGTCGTTGCCGTGCCGCCGCTCGCGCTTGCGCATGTCGCCCTCGACGAGCGCGACGATATCGCGGTTCTCGAATACCTCTGGGAAGCATGCGGGACATACCGAACCGCACGAACCGGGGCGTCGGGCGAGACCGCCTACCAGCTCCTCCCCCTCTCCTCCACCAGGCAAATCGGCCGATTCCTCTCTCTCAACAGCGCCGTTGCGGGAACGCGCAGGCTGGCGCGGCTGCTGAAATACACGCGCAACGGCTCCGAGTCGCCCCGCGAGACCAAGCTCGCCCTCTTGCTCGGACTGCCGATGTCCCTCGGAGGATACGGCGCAGGAATGCCCCAGATGAACTTCGCGGTGAGCGCATCACCCGAGGCGCAGTCGATTTCAGGAAGGTCGGGCTTCCGCTGCGATCTGTGCTGGCCCGACGCGCAACTCGACGTCGAATACCAGAGCTTCGAACGGCACAGCGGCGAAACCAGCCGACAGCGGGACTCGCGACGCGCGAATGCACTTGCATCGATGGGGTGGACCGTGATCAACGTGACGAACGAGGAACTCGACAGCTACGCCGCCATGAACTCCATCGCCAAGGCCGTGTTCAAGCACCTCGGCAAGCGGCAACGCGTGCGCGTCGACCGCTATCACGCACGCAAGCTCACGCTCAGAAGGAAGCTCGGCCTCCCCGTCGGCTACGAGTAGTCGCACAGTCGGAATGCCCGTCGCGTCTGCTGGCGCAAGAGCTGTCGTGCGATCGCGCTTCGAATGGACAAAAAGGTATGATAGTTCAGGTTTTTCTTCGGCGATGCGTCCAGCCTGCTGGCGTTTTCCCAGGCGGGCTTCACGAACGCCGCACGTTTATCCGCACTTTCGCTGCTTCAACCTGAACTATTGTGTCATTTTGTCCGCTTTCCCGCAAAAAGCATGCAGCCCTGCAAACGAGGGACTCATTTGCAGGGCGTTGCGCTAGAACTTGTCGCCGTTCACGCGGGCGATTTGGGTGAGGGCGAGGCAGGCGAGGCCCAAGCCGAGCATGGCGCAGAGGCGCTGCACCGGCGCCTCGCTGTCGAGAAGGGGAATCGCCGCTGCGCCCACGCCCATGGCGAGCGCCACGGCCTTGAGCACGAGGTCGACCATCGCCGCCGCCTTCGCACGCGTCGCGGGCTTCTCCTGCGCGGCCGTCTTCGCCTGCAGCAGCTCGTCCACCGACACCCCCAGCGTCTCGGCGAGCTTGGGCAGCGAGCCCACATCAGGCAGCGACAGGTCGCGCTCCCACTTCGACACCGCCTTGTCGGTGACGCCCATCACCTGCGCCAGCTCCAGCTGCGTCATGCCCTTCTCCTTGCGCAGCGCGCTGATCATGCTTCCGAAGCTCTGCCGTGTCATGATTTCTCCTTCTCCCTCGTCGAACAACGCGGCCTTCCTTCCACTTCATCGTTCCACAGAAGCGCAGCGCGCTCAACCGCCCGCCAGTAGAATCGGCTCGACCGTCGGTAGAGTGGCAGTTTAGCGGGCGTTTTCTCAGGTCGAGAGCGAACAAGGGGCGAGCGGTCGACTCGCCCACCAGTGCGCACTTTGGCGTTGCGCGGCGGGGGCTGGTATACTTCGCCATCACCGCGTAGCCCCAGCGCTGCAACTGTTTCCGCATCACCACCGAACGCCCCAAAGGAGGACCTGTGCGAACCCCGCGATCCCGTTTGCCGAAGGATTTCTCGCTGGAGGACCGCCTTGCCGGATGCGCGGCGGCGGTGGAGCGCGCGCCCGAGACGTGGCGCGGCCGCTGGCACGCCTGGGCTCCCGCCCCGGCCGCCGAAAACGGCGGCGCCGTCCCCGCCAGCGCCTCCGATCCCGCCGCCAGCGGCACTGGTTCCGCCGCTGGCGCCGCCGTCTCCGCCAGCATCAGCGTTCTCGCCGCCAGCGGCACCGCCCCGCACCCCGCCCTCGAACCCCGCGCCCCCTACGCGCGCGTCGTCCTCGACCTCGGCTGCGGCAAGGGCGAGTACACCGTCGCCTGCGCGAAGCGGCACCCCGACGTGCTGTTCGTCGGCCTGGACGTGGAGGGCGTCTGCGTCATGCGCGGCGCCGAGCTTGCGCTGGCCGAGGGCGTGCCCAACGCCATGTTCGTGTGGGCCGACGACCCCGACCTGTCCACCCTGTTCGCCCCTGGCGAGGTGGACGGCATCCTCATGAACTTCCCCACGCCGTTCCCGAAAAAGAAGAAGGCGCGCCTGCGGCTCACACACCTCGACCGGCTCATGGCCTACCGCGCCATCCTCGCGCCCGGCGCTGCCGTGCGGCTGCGCACCGACAGCCTCCCCTTCCGCGACTTCTCGCTCACGCAAATCGCCCTGGCCGGCTACGAGCTCGTCTGGAACTCCGACGACGTGCGCGCCCTGTTCCCCGACGAACCGGAAAGCGCCTACGAAGCCAAGCTCACCGCCCAAGGCGCCGTAGTGTGCGGGTTCGAGGCGACGCCCGGCCCCGCGCCCGAGCACGTCGAGCAGACGGCCCCGGAAAGCCTCGTCAGCTACCTGCCGGAGAACATCGAGGACATGGCCTACATCCCCCACGGCATGCAGGGCTGTGTCGCCAACATGCGCGGCCGGCGCGCCAACCGCCGCGCGAAGGGCCTGCCCGACTGGACGCCGCCCGTCGTCTAACCCCTGCCGCATCCGCGCCGCCGAAACCGCCCCGCAAGCGCCGCATCCCGCCCAACCGCTAGCGGATGCGTGGTCGCCGAGTGGCGAGGCCTGCCCGCGCACCCCCAGAGCCGCCTTTAAGATAAGCGCATCATCGGAAAAAAACGAAGGGGGGCTCGTTATGGCCGAAGCCGCATCCGCATCCGCGCCGGCCGTCCGCCGCGGCGCCGCGTGGCAGGTCCAAGCGCTCTACGTGCGCGTGCTCTTGCGCCTGCTGCCGCTGCTCATCAGCATCTTCCGGCACGTCTCGCCGAAGATCCGCGCCGAGGTGGCCTACCTCAAACCCGGTTACACGTTCCAGCTGCGCGTGGAGGGCGCCGATCTTTCCGGCACCTGCCGCCGCACCGCCTCCGGCAGCTTCAAGCGCGTGCCGCCCGCGCGCATCGCCCGCGACGTGGAGGCGGGCAGCGGCCTTCCCTCGGCCGACCCGCAGGCCGCCACGGTGGACTACGTGATCGCCTTCCGCTCGCTGCCCTACGCGTTCGCCTGCTTCTCGGGCGGCGAGACGCTGAAGGACGCGCTCGCCGAGCGCGCGTTCTCCACCCGCGGCCCCAACGACACGGGCGTGGCACTCACCTACCTGTTCACCGCGCTGCTGAGGATGTTCTTCGGCTGGCGCGGCGCCTACCGCACCGCCCCGAAAGCCCGCCGTCGCACGGCCTAGCAAGAAGGGAAGGAACCCATGGCTGTTTCAGGATTTGAATTCCACTGCCCCACCAAGATCATCTGCGGGCAGCACGCGCTGGGCAAGCTGCCCGCCGAGCTGGCCTCGCGCAACCTGGCGCATCCGCTGGTGATGACCGACGCCGGCCTGGTGAAGCTGGGCATCGCCGCGAAGCTGACCGACGTGCTGGACGCCACCGGCATCGCCTACGAGCTGTTCGACCAGGTGCCGCCCGACTCCTCCATGGACGTGGTGAACGAGGTGGCGCACCTGTACCAGCAGCGCGGCTGCGACGGCTTCGTGGCCATCGGCGGCGGCTCGGTCATCGACACCGCGAAGGGCGCCGCGGCATCGCTGTCGTGCGCGGGCGTCGACTTCGCCACGCTGCAGGGCTCGGAGATCCTCACCCACGACCTGCCGCCGTTCATCGCCGTGCCCACCACCGCCGGCACCGGCAGCGAGGTGACGCTGGTGGCCGTGGTGGCCGACACGAAGAAGCACGCGAAGCTGTCGTTCACCTCCTACAAGCTCGTGCCGCACGCAGCCATCCTCGACCCGGCGTTCACCGCGTCGCTGCCGCCGAAGCTCACCGCCACCACGGGCATGGACGCGCTCACCCACGCTGTGGAGGCGTACACCTCCATCCAGAAAAACCCCGTCTCCGACGCCTTTGCCGTGAAGGCCATCGAGCTGATCGCCGCCAACCTGCCCCGCGCCTGCGAGCAGGGCGATGACGCGGAGGCGCGCACGAACCTGGCGCTGGCCTCGCTCATGGCGGGCGCGGCGTTCAGCAACGCGATGGTGGGCGTCGTGCACGCCATCGGCCACTCGCTGGGCGGCCTGTGCCACGTCCCCCACGGCCAGGCCATGATGATGCTGCTCCCCCACTGCGTGAAGTGGAACCTCGACCACGGCGTGCACGCCGGCCGCTACGGCGAGCTTTTGGCGCACCTCGACCCCGCGCGCGCCGCTCAGCTGGCCGACGCCTCCGCCGACGAGCGCGACCGCGCCGCCTGCGAGGTGCTGTTCGCCCTGAACGAGCGCTTCCATGAAAAGCACGGCGTGCCGCTGACCCTGCGCGAGCTGGGCATCGAGCATGACAAGCTGGAAGCGGTGGCGAAGCAGGCCCGCTACGACGGCGCCGCGCTGTACAACGCCGTGGAAGTGACCGTGGAAGACGCGCTGGAGATCCTGGAAGCGGTGTACTAGCTTCCGTCCGCTCGAAGGGGCGGGGAGGGGCTCGTGCTCAAACAGGTCCTCGCCCTTCGAGCGTTCCCGCCCCTTCGGCCCGCCCAGCCTTAAGCAGCTTGCGAGGGGCGGGGAAGGTTCCGCGCGCAGTTCCGCACGAGCCGAAGCGTCCAGCGGACGCTTCGCGCGAGCCCAGGACTGTTTGAGCACGGAGCCTTCCCCGCCCCTTCCCCGGCGAACGAGAAAGGAACCCGCCATGAGCGATTCGCCCCTCTACAACAGCATCGAGGACGTGGAGGCCGCCGCGCAGCGGATGCGCAACTTCCACCAGACGGGCATCCCTGCGCACGTGCCGCACCGGCGCGCCGCGCTGGAGAGCCTGCGCAGCTGGCTGAAGGCGAACGAGAGCCGCGTGCTGGACGCCCTGCAGCAGGACCTGGGCAAGGCGCCCTTCGAAGGCTACGCCACCGAGCTGGGCATCGTCTACGACGAGATCTCCACCATGCTCAAGCACCTGAACGCGTGGAGCCGCCCGAAGCGCGCCGCCTCGCCGCTCGTGCACTTCCACTCCACCTCGAAGGTCTACCCGAGCCCCCTCGGCGTGGTGCTGGTGCTCTCGCCCTGGAACTACCCGCTGCAGCTGGCGCTCGTGCCGCTGGTGGACGCCATCGCAGCCGGGAACTGCGTGGCGCTAAAGCCTTCCCGCACGTCAAAGGCCACCTCCGCGCTGCTCATCGACATGCTGGCCGAGGTGTTCCCGCCCGAGTTCGTGTGCGGCTTCCCCGGCTCCGGCCAGATGAACGACTGGCTGCTGGAGGTGCGCTGGGACCAGATCTTCTTCACCGGCAGCCCGAACGTGGGCCATACCATTATGGAGGCGGCCGCCAAGCACCTCACGCCCGTGGTGCTGGAGCTGGGCGGCAAGAGCCCCTGCATCGTGGACAAGGACGCCAACGTCACGCGCGCGGCCCAGCGCATCGCCTGGGGCAAGGGCATCAACTGCGGGCAAACCTGCGTGGCGCCCGACTACTTCCTCGTGCACGAGGACGTGGCTGACGAGCTCGTCGCCAAGCTCGACGCGTGCTTCCACCAGTACTACGGCGACGACATCCTCACCTGCGACTGGTGGCCGCACATGATCACGCGCCGCCACTTCGACCGCGTGATGGGGCTCATCGAGAACCGCAACCCGAACGCGCGCGTGGCCTTCGGCGGCCACGGCGACCCCGAAACGCTGCGCATCGAACCCACGTGCCTTGTCGGCGTGACGCTGGACGATCCCGTCATGGGCGAGGAGATCTTCGGCCCGGTGCTGCCCGTCATCACCTACCGCACGCTCGACGAGGCCTTCGCCATCGTGCGCACGTTCGAGAAGCCGCTGGCCTGCTACATCTTCAGCGAGGACAAGCAGGTGCAGCACCGCGTGCTGACCACCCTGCCCTTCGGCGGCGCCACCGTGAACGACGTGGTCATCCACCTGGCGAACAACCACATGGGCTTCGGCGGCGTGGGCAACTCCGGCATGGGCGCCTACCACGGCAAGGTGGGCTTCGACTGCTTCACGCACTACAAGTCCACGCTGCGCAAGGGCAGCTGGCTGGAGCTTCCCGTGCGCAACCCGCCTTTCGACGACCTGAAGATGAAGATGGTGAAGATGATGATGCGCTAGGCGGAACCAACGTCCCGACGGCCTCCACGCGAAGCCTCCTGATGCGGTATACTTGTCAAATTCCATTTTCCACCCCGCATCGAATGCATGACAGCGCTCCCGCGCGGAGCGGAAGCATTCCCGCATCTACGCGAAGGAGGTTCGCCCATGAGAATGGGACCGCAGGAGGCCGTCTGGATCGCCGGTGCCGCCGGGCGCATGGGCCGGGCGATCGAGCATCACCTGAGCCACACCAAGTACCGCATCCTCACCACCGACGCCGAGATCGACATCACCGACCTGGAGACGGCGACCGCGTTCGCGGCGGCCAACCGCCCCGACTACGTGATCAACTGCGCCGGCCTGGCGCGCCACGACGCCGCGCAGGACAACCCCGACGCCGCCTACCGCATCAACGCGCTGGGCGCGCGCAACCTGGCCATCGCCAGCGAGAGCGTGGGCGCCACCATCGTGCACCTGTCCACTGACGACCTGTTCCCCGCCT
The DNA here is from genome assembly GCA_018710945.1 of Candidatus Aphodovivens avistercoris. GTDB lineage: Bacteria > Actinomycetota > Coriobacteriia > Coriobacteriales > Eggerthellaceae > Aphodovivens > Aphodovivens avistercoris. The sequence continues at coordinate 70,630 of DVIW01000012.1, forward strand.
ACATGCCCTATCCGGTGAACGAGTTCGAGATCCCCGCGCCGCGCCACGTGTTCGGCAAGTCGAAGCTGGCCGGCGAGCGCTTCGTGTGCGACCTGAACCCGCGCCACATCATCGTGCGCTCGTCGTGGGTCTACACCGCGCTGCCCGACGACATGATCGTCACCGCCATCGAGAAGGCGCGCGCCGGCGAGCCCGTGGAGGTGCCGGCCAACCAGTTCGCCTGCCCCACCTCGTGCCGAACGCTGGCCCGCTTCGTCATCGCATGCCTGGAATCCGAAGAGCTGGGCACCTTCCACGCCGCCTGCCAGGGCATGTGCAGCCGCCACGAGTTCATCGCGCGCGCGCTCAAGCTGGCCGGCGCCCCCACGTCCACGCTTGCAAGCCGCGCGGTGCCCGACGAAGGCTACCGCATCGAGCTGGACAACATGATGATGCGCCTCACCGGCATCTTCGAGATGCCCGCCTGGGAGGACGACCTGAAGGACTACCTGGGCATCCACGGGCTGCTGGCGTAACCTCCCGCCGCGCGCAGCGAAGGAGGGCTCCCTCTGCGCATCCGACGGGCGGGCAGATGGGCCTCGCCGCCTGGCGGCGGGCCCCAAGGAAAGGAAGGCTATGGGAAACGAGATCGTCAAAGACAGTGAAACCGTCGCCAAGAAACGTAAGAAAATCGGCCTGACCTCGGCCATCTTCATCGCGCTGGGCCTGGGCATCGTGTGCGGCGTAGTGTTCTACTACTGCGTCCCTGCAGGCTTCGTGCGCGACGACGTGTTCGTGGACGGCATCTTCTACGTGGTGGGCCAAGGCTTCATCCGCTTGATGCAGATGCTCGTGGTGCCGCTGGTGTTCTGCTCCATCGTGTGCGGCGCGGCGGCCATCGGCGACACCAAGACGCTGGGCAAGGTGGGCGTGAAGACGCTCGTGTTCTACCTGTGCACCACCGCCATCGCCGTTGCCGTGGCGCTGGGCGTGGCGAGCCTCATCAGCCCCGGTCTGGGCGTGGACATGTCGGCCATCGTGACGGGCGACACCTCGTCGCTGGATTCGGGCGGCACCGAGACGGACGGCTCCATCACCACGATGCTGCTCAACATCATCCCCACCAACCCCCTGGGCGCGCTGGCCGGAGGCGACATGCTGGCCGTCATCTTCTTCGCGCTGTTCGTGGGCATCATCGTGGCAATCATGGGGCGCAAGGCCGAGACGGTGCACAGCTTCTTCGAGCAGTTCAACGACATCATGATGAAGATGACCACCGCCGTGATGTACGTGGCGCCCTTCGGCGTGTTCTGCCTGCTGGCGCGCACGTTCTCCGGCGTGGGCTTCGAAGCGTTCCTGCCCATGCTGAAATACATCGCCAGCGTCCTTCTGGGCCTGGCCGTGCACTGCCTGGTGGTGTACATGCTGCTGCTTGCCATCTTCGCCCGCGTGAACCCGATCACCTTCCTGAAGAAGTTCGTCAGCGTGATGGTGTTCGCGTTCTCCACCTCCAGCTCCAACGCCACCATCCCGCTGAACGTGGAGACCATCACCACGAAGATCGGCGTGGACCGCTCCATCGCCTCGTTCACCATTCCGCTGGGCGCCACCATCAACATGGACGGCACCGCCATCATGCAGGGCGTGGCCGTGGTGTTCACCGCGCAGCTGTTCGGCGTGCCGCTGGGCCCGGCCGAGTACGCCACCGTCATCCTGACGGCCACGCTGGCCTCCATCGGCACCGCCGGCGTGCCTTCGGTGGGCCTGATCACGCTGTCGATGGTGTTCAACTCCGTCGGGCTGCCGCTTGAGGGCATCGCGCTGATCATGGGCATCGACCGCATCCTGGACATGACGCGCACCGCCGTGAACATCACCGGCGACGCCGTGTGCACCACCGTCGTGGCGCGTCAGGAGGGCCGCCTGGATCTGAAGACCTACAACGACCCCGATGCCGGCAAGGAAGCCGAGCAGATGGACGCGTCGGTGTAGCGGCGGCTGCTTGCGAGCCGCTGCCGCTTGCGGTTGGCGGCTTGCCGCGCGCAGCGGCTTTGCGGAAACGCCCCTCGCTCCAGCGCATCGAGCGCTGCGGGCGAGGGGCGTTTTCGTTTGGGGAAGCGGACGGGCGCGCGGGCGGACGGCTCGGACGGCTCAAGCAGGCGGCTCGGACAGCCCGAGCGGACGGGCGAGCTGGCCGCCCGCCGCCGTCAGCGCCGCTTGAAGCCCGTCAGCATGCCGGCGGGGCGCGGCGGGTCGGGCAGGTGGATCATGCGCGGCTCGAAATCGAACAGCTCGTCGGCAGACACGGCGGGCTCCACCGTCAGGCACTTCTTCAGGCACACGTCGGCGCACATGTTGCAGGCCACGCAATCCGACAGCTGGAACTCCAGGTAGCTGCCCACGCGGTCGGCCGGCTTCTCGTCGCTTTTCTTCAGGGCGCCCGTGGGGCAGAACACCGCGCACATGCCGCAGGCCGAGCACGCCTCAACATCAATGGACACGCTGCCGAACTGGCGCGAGCGCACCTCGCCGGCAACCGGCGCGCCCATCTGGTCGAGCGCGTCCATCAGCCGTTCGCGGCGGTGCACCTCCATCCACGGCATGGCGCCCGTCTGCGACACCTTCAACCGGTCGCGCAGCGAGGGCATCTTCTCGCCGAGCTCTTTGAGCACCATCACCTCGGCGGTCTTCATGCCGGCCTCGGTGGCGCGCTTGCGCGAGCGCGAGAAGAACCCGCGCCGCTCGCGGCCGTACAGGCTGGCCTTGTCCTCCAGCAGCGCCTCGGCGGGAAACTCGCTTGCGCGCTGCACCTCCATGGCGCCGCCCTGCGCGGCGATGAGCGTGCGCGCCTCGTCAGCGGCCGCGTCGATGAACGGCCCGGTGGCGCGGTACTTGCAGGTGCGGCAGGTGCCGTCCACCAGCACGGTGCGCCGCACGCCGGCCGCGGCCAGCTCCACCAGCAGACCCTCGTTCACGCGGGCCAGGCACGGCACCGTGGCGTACTTCGCCGGATCGCCCACGTCCTTCGACGCGATGCGCGCGCAGGCTATCACGGCCACACCATCCAACGACGCCGCCGAGCGCGCCGCCGCAGCCGCCAGCTCGCCGTCGGTCGGGTCGCGCGGGACGAGCGCCTCCACCGGGCACACCGCCGTGCAGGCGCCGCAGCCCACGCACGCTTGGTGGTCGAGGGAAAGCTCGTTGCCGCGAATGGTTATCGCGTCGGCCAGGCACGCCTTCACGCAGCGGCGGCAGCCGGCATGGCGGTTGCGCACCACCACGCAGCGGTCGGCCACTGCCTCGACCGCATGGCTTTCCAAAGCCTCGGCCACATCCACGATGTCCTTCAGGTTCGGCATGGCATCGCCGCGCCGCCGCGCGGCGCCTCCTTCCCACATGCGCGTCCCGCGCCGCCCGCCGCGCGCTGTGCGACCGACGGCAGGAGCGGACTTAGTCCTCTACGAACGACTCCTCGATGGCGTGCAGCTCCTCCGGCGTGTTCGCGTTGATGAAGCAGCCGCCCATCGGCTCGGCTTCAAGCACTTTCGCCTGCGGGAACGCCAGCACGTTCACCTCGTCGAAGAACGACTGCGCGCGCTTCTCGCCGCGGCCGAGCGCGCGGCGCACCGCCGGCAGGCAGGCCATGCGGCGGTAGATGGCATGGAACGGCTCGTAGCCGTGCTTGTTCACGGGCACCACCGCGTCCGCGCCGCTCTCCTTCAGGGCCAGCGCCTCGGCCACCACCAGCGAGGCGCTGGCGAACACCATGTCACAGGCCACCACGGCCACGTAGGGGTTGCGCGCCGCCTGCAGCGCCGTGTAAAGGCCCGGCAGCGCACCGCGGTAATCGTAGGCGTCGCAGACCAGCTGGATGTTGTACTGCGGGAACTCCTGGTGCAGAAACGCCAGGTTGTCCGGCTCGTTCGTGGTGATGACCAGATCGTCGGCCACAGGCGCCAAACGCTCCACCAACCGGCAGATCAGCGGGCGGCCGGCGAAGGGCACCGTCGCCTTGCTGCGGCCCATGCGCCGGCTCTCGCCGCCCGCCTGGATGACCACCGTCACGCGCGGGCGCACGTAGTGGCCTTCCAGGAAATCGGCCAAGCCGGCAACGTCGTCCAGGTCGAACGCGGGGATGCCATAGCGCGCGGCCGCGTCGGCGGCCTGCGGGATGTCGGTGACCACGGCGATGGTGTTCGCGGTGGGCAGCTTCCCCTTCACGTCGGGGTCGCCCGGCTCCGGCGCGGCGCCCTTCGCCGCTGCGGCTGCGGCATCGGCCTGGCGGGCGGCCTCTTCCAGTCGCCGGCGCGCCTCTTCGTCGTCCGCCGGCGGCACCTCGCCGCGACCGAACTGGGTGAAGTCGGTGCCAAGCGGCCAGCCGCGGCGCGCGCCTTCCGCGAACACCTCGGCCACGCGCTCGTCGGCGATGTTGCCCGCGCGCATGATCTCGATGGTGGGCAGCCCGCTTTTGCGGTAGCCCTCCACCACCACGATGTCGTGGCCGCTCATGCTGCGCACGATCTCGGCGCATTCCAGCTCGCCCTCGATGGTCTTGATGCGGGCCATCTTGCCCGGGCAGGCTATCACCGTCTCGCTGGCGCCTGCCGCGCGGTGGCGGTACGAGTCCTTCCCCGGGTAGTCGATCTCGAATCCGGCGTGGCTGTGGTGCTTGACGCTGCCCACGTCCCACCCGCGCGCCACCAGCTCGCGGATGGTCTTCTCGATGAGCGTCGTCTTCCCCGAGTTGTGGCGCCCGACGACGGCGACGGCCGGACTAGGAACGTTGACCATGGAACCCCTCCCCCTTGCTTGCAGCGCACCAGTATAGAGCAAGAGCCAGGCGAACCCAAGCGCACGCCCCCGCCCGGCAGTCAGCCGCAGGCGAAGGCGGGCGCTTGGGAAGGCGCCAGAGGGCGCACTGCCGCGCAGAGACGGCACGGTGCGGCACTGGAACCGCGCCCGCAGAGTGAAACGATCGGCAAATGCACTTCGCCGAAATATTTTGTTTTGATTCGATGAAGGCGTGATGGTATACTTACCCAGGACATACACGAGAAGCTTAACTGCTTCGACCACAGAAGAGGGACGCCGTTTTTGGAGGGGACGGCGCCCCTCTTCTGCATTTCGCGACGCCTGACGCCGCCGGGCCTGCTGCAGACCCGCAGCGGCTCGGATCCCCGGCCGCTCTTGCGGCCCGCCAGCTCGCACGCCGCCGACCAGGCCAGACCGCCCCTTACAGCGGGCGGCGGGCCTCCAGGGCGCGGCCGAGGGTCACCTCGTCGGCGAACTCCAAGTCGCCGCCGACGGGCAGGCCGCTGGCAAGGCGCGTCACCTGGATGCCGAGCGGCTTGATGAGCCGCGCCAGGTAGGCGGCCGTCGTCTCGCCCTCGATGTTGGGGTTGGTGGCCAGCACCACCTCGCGCACGTCCTCCGACCCCAGCCGGCGCAGCAGCTCAGCGATGTGCAGGTCGTCAGGGCCGACGCCCTCCATGGGGGAAAGGGCGCCGCCCAGCACGTGGTAGACGCCCTTGAACACGCCCGTGCGCTCGATGGGCGGGATGTCGCGCGGCTCGCTGACCACGCACAGAAGCCCGCCGTCGCGCTTGTCGGACACGCAGATGTCGCACAGGTCGCCTTCCGCGTAGTTGAAGCAGCGTGCGCAGAACCGCACGGCGCTCTTCACCTCCACGATGGCCTCTGCCAGGCGCAGCGCAGTGGCCTTGTCGGCGTTGAGCAGCCAATAGGCGATGCGCTGGGCCGACTTCGGGCCGATACCCGGCAGGCGCTCCAGCTCGTCGAGCAGCTTCTGGATGGACGGCGCGGAATTCATGCGGCGACGCGCCTACATCAGGCCGGGGATGCTGATGCCGCCGGTGACGGCGTTCATGCGCTGGGCGCTGGCTTCCTGGATGCCGCGCAACGCCTCGTTCACGGCCGCACACACCATGTCCTGCAGCATCTCCACGTCCTCGGGATCCACGGCATCCGGGTCGATGACGATCTCCTTGATGGTCTGGTCGCCCAGCGCCGTGGCGCGCACCATGCCGCCGCCGGAGGTGCCGGTGAACTCCATCTCCTTGATCTCGTCCTGCGCCTTCGCCAGCTCGGCCTGCATCTTCTGGGCCTGCTTCATCATGGCGCCCATGTTGCCGCCCATGCCGCCGCCGGGGAATCCGCCTCGTCTCGCCATCGTCGCTCTCCTGTCCTTGTCGTCGGCGCCCGCACAGGGCGCCTTGCTGGGCGGAGCCTCGCGCTCCGCACGGTTTCCATTGCCAGGGGCGCGGGTTTCCGCGCCAGCCCGTTATTCTCTCATTTCTTCGATCACCACGCCATCGCCAAAGCCCGCTTCGAGGATGGCTCGCAGCTCGTCAGGCGCCTCGGCCGCCGGCCCCTGCCCCGGCTCGGGGGGAAGGGACGCCGCCGTCGCAGATCGCGCCGCGGAAGCGGCAGAAGGCGAAGGATCCGAAGCGGACGGCTGCACGGCCGAAGCGGGATGCGCGCCGACCGGTGCGGCCGCCTGCGGCTCCTGCGACCCGCCTGCGACCGAGCCGGCCCGTCCGCCCGCAGCAGCTCCCTGCGCCTGGGACGGGCGCGCGGCCGGCGCGAACGCGGGCTCTTCCCACGGCGGCACGTCGTAGGACATCGCCGCCGCGTCGTCGTAGGGCACTGCGTCGTCATCGTAGGGAACCCGGTCGTCGTCCGCGAAGCCGTCCGAAGGCGCCGGGGCGGTGTCGCGGGATGCCCCGCCGAAGCCGCCCTGCCTGACGTCTGCTGCCGGGCCGTGCCCGCTCGCAGCGTCCTGCACCGCCGGGCGCGCTTCCGCTGGTGGGCGCGCCGCAGCGGCCTGCTGGCGGGCCTGCTGCGCCTGTCGCGCGGCGAACGCGTCCTGCCCGCTCGCTGCAGCCGAGGCGGCCGCGCCTTGGGCAGCCGTACGCGGCTCGCGCGTCGCGAACGCCGCGCCGCCGCCAGCCTGCGCCGGAGCCTCGTCGCGGCGGGCGCCCGCAGCCGGCGTTGCGGCAGCCGCCGCCGACCCGCCCGCCATCACACGCTTGGAGCCCTGCTGGTAGGAGAAGCCCACCTGTTCGCCGCAGGCGCGCACGAGCGCCGCGGCCACCGCGTCCTGCACCTCGGGCTTCTGCGCCGCCTTGAACGCAAAGGCGTTCTCGGCCGGAAACTCGATCACCAGCGCGCCCGCAGCCGCTTCAAACACGGCCTTCGTGTTCAGGAACAGCACGCCGTAGGCCGCCTTCTCCTTCTTCAGCGCGGAGAGCGCCGCCTGCCAGACGCGCTGGAGCGAGGCGGGGTTGCCCAAGCTCGCCGCAAGCTGCGCGGAAACGCCAGCGCCCGCCGCAGCGCCCGTCACGGCACCAGCGCCGCTGCCCGCAGCCGCACCCGCACCGGCTTCCCGCATCGGAGCCGCCTCGCGCACCTGCGCCGCAGGAACCGCCTCGGCAGCTCGGGACGGCTCCTGCACCGCCGGGGGCATCCCGCCCTGCGCAGCCGAGGCAGCCGCCGCGCCAACCGGCCCTGCCCCGCCCGAACGCCGCTGCTCGCGCGCAGGCCCGGCCGCGAACGCCGCCCCTGCCGCTGCCCCGCCGTCCTGGCCGGCAACCGGCACCGCCTCAAAGCCTTCCGCCGCCCGGCCCGCCGCGCCCGCCGCAGCGAACCCGGCATCCGCCCTCGGCTGCGCCACCGCCGCCGTCACCGGCGCCGCAGCCCCACCAGCGGCCGGCGCCGACACCACGTGCGCCACCGCCGAGTACCCCGACTCCAGCGCTTCCACGCGCTCGGCCAGCGCCTCCAGCGTCAGGTCGGAATCGGGCCGCACCATGCGCGTCAGCGCGATCTCGAAGGACAGCCGCGGATTCGTGGAGGTCTTCAGCTCCGAGCACAGCTCGCCCAGAACCCCCAGAATCCGCGCGAGGCGGTCGGTTCCGAACAGGGGCAGCTCCGCCTCTATCTCGCGCCGCTCGCCGCCGCCCACTTCCAGCGCCACCTCCGCGCCGGCCAGCGAGGCCACGTACAGGTTGCGCACGTGTCGCGCCAGCTCGCGGGAGAACTGCGCCAAGTCGGCGCCCGTCTCCACGAACTCCGCCGTCCAGCGGAAGCACGCCGCCGCGTCGCGCCGACCGATGGCCCCCACGATCTCGCCCAGATCGCTCGCATCCAGCGACCCCAGCATCCGCTCGGCCGCCTCCAGCGTCACGCCGCCCTCGGAGAACGCCATCACCTGCTCAAGCGAGGTCAGCGCGTTGCGCATCCCGCCTTCCGCGCGGTGCGCGATGAGGTCGAGCGCCTCGCCTTCGAATTCCACGCCCTCCGCCACGCACACCGCGCCCAGACGCGACACGAGCGCCTCGTTGGAGATGCGGTGGAAGTCGAAGCGCTGGCAGCGCGAGTGGATGGTCTCGGGGACCTGCTGCGGGTCGGTGGTGCACAGGATGAACACCACGTGGCTCGGCGGTTCCTCCAGCGTCTTCAGCAGCGCGTTGAACGCCGCGTTCGACAGCATGTGAACCTCGTCGATGATGTAGACCTTGTAGTGTCCGCGCGTGGGGGCGAACTGCACGCGCCCGATGATCTCTTCGCGCACGTTCTCCACGCCGGTGCGGCTGGCGGCGTCCAGCTCGTTGACGTCGGGATGCGCGCCGTTGGCTATCATCACGCAGTCCTCGCAGGTGCCGTCCGGGTCGGGCGTGGGTCCCTTCTCGCACAGAAGCGCCTTGGCGAGAAGGCGCGCCGTGGTGGTCTTGCCGGTGCCGCGCGGGCCGCAGAACAGGTAGGCGTGGCTCACCTTGTCCTGCTCGATGGCGTTCTTCAGCGTGCGCTCGATGTGCTCCTGCCCGACCACGTCCTCGAAGATCTGCGGCCGATACTTCCTGTACAGCGACTCCGCCATCAACGCCACCTTTCCTGCAACCAGCCTCCGCCGCCATCAAGCCGAAACGACGGAAGGCGCCCTCCGCGAAGGACGCCTTCCATGATACCCCGGGTTGCGGCGCACAGCCCCCAAGCGCAGCGCCTCTCCGCGAATTCGCTACCGCCGCAAGCCGGCTCGACGCGGACGAAGCGCCAAAGGCCCTCCCCCGGCGAAACCGCGCGGACCAGGTTCGAAGGCCCGCAGCCGTCCGCAGCCCGCCAGCCGCAGGCAGAGTGGCCCTACTCGGCGTCCTGCGCGGCGGAAGCCTTCTTCTTGCGGGTCGACAGCGCGGCCTTCACCGCGCCGATGATCGCCGGCGCCACCGACACGGCCACGATACCCAAGACGATGACCTCGAAGTGCTCCTGCACGAACGGCACGCCGCCGAAGAAGTAGCCCACCAGCACGAACAGGCTCACCCACGCGATGCCGCCGATGCAGTTGAACAGCGTGAACTTCCCGAAGTTCATATGGCCCGTTCCCGCGATGAACGGAGCGAAGGTCCTGAAGAACGGCATGAAGCGCGTGATGACGATGGTCAGGCCGCCGTACTTCTCGAAGAAGTGGTCGAGCTTCGCCATGCGCTCGGGCGTGAGCGCCTTCACCTTGCCTGAATCGATGATGCGCTTGCCGAAGAAGCGCGCGATCCAGTAGTTCGACGTGTTGCCCAGGATGGCCGCCGTGTAGAACACCAGCAGCGTGGCCACGACGTTGAGCCCGCCGCCATCGGCCGAGAACACGCCCGCCGCAAACAGCAGCGAGTCGCCCGGGAGGAACGGGAAGAACACCAGGCCCGTCTCCACGAACACGATGAGCCACAGCGGCGTGTACACCATGACCGGGCCGAGCGTGATGATCCATCCCGCAATGGCCCCACGCGGGTCGGACAGCAGGTTGACGAAGAAGTCGATGATCTCCATTGAGCAGCAATACCCTTCGATGAGGAAACGCGTTCGGCCGGCCGGCAAGCCGCCGAACCGGAAGCGGACATGAAAGTATCCCGGATAGGCCGGGGCGCTCGCCAGAGGCCCCTTATGGCTGCTTCCTCCCGGACCTGACCAGGTTCGGAACATGGCGCCGCCCCGGCCCATCCGGGATACTCGCGAAATCGTGCTTGACAGCGTGCACCAGTATAGCCAAAAGCCGGCCCGCGCGGGCAGCCGCGCGCCCCTGCGAGCAAAATGCACACACCCCCGCCACCGCGCCGTTACCCGCACCCTGCACGACGCGCCGCTAAAGGCACGATTCCGCTCATCCGAACGGAGACGAGCAGAGAGGGAGGACGGACAGACGACGGGAAAGGAAGCCGATCGACGGGCCTGAACGCCTGAAACGTCCCATTGTGACGATACGCTTACAATGCGTCGCGACATCCCTTTGGCCCGCCGCGCAGGACTACGATCCTTCCCGGAACGCCGCACATCACTCGCGAACGGCACAGAAAGAAGGGATCGCATATGAAAGCAACCGAGCAGATCAAACGCGCCGCCTACGGAAAAGCGATCGACTATTTGCTGGAGGATCCCGAGAGCCACGCCCGCAAGATCATGGACATGCTTGACAAGGTGGCTCCCGACGACCTGTTCCCCAGCCAGAGAAAGGCGTTTCGCGCCGCCATCGACCAGCAAAACAACTGGTACCAGCTCATCATGAAGGTGATGGGCCTCAACCCGGAGGTGCGCGACGCCCTGGTGCGCACCTTCCTCGTCGACGCGAACCTGATGGCCTGGCCGAAGCAGGAGGAGAACCGGAAAAAGCACGGGTGCAACATCCCTTGGGCCATCTTGATGGACCCCACCAGCGCCTGCAACCTGCACTGCACCGGTTGCTGGGCGGCAAAGTACGGCCGCAAGCTCAACCTGTCCTACGACGAGTTGGATTCCATCATCTGCCAGGGGAAGGAGCTGGGCGCCCACGTCTACATCTACACCGGCGGCGAGCCTTTGGCGCGCAAGCGCGACCTTGTCCGCCTGTGCGAGGCGCACCCCGACTGCGTGTTCCTCTCGTTCACCAACGGCACCCTCATCGACGAAGAGTTCTGCCAGGAGATGATCCGCGTGAAGAACTTCGTCCCCGCCATCAGCGTCGAGGGCTTCGAGGAAGCCACCGACGGACGGCGCGGCGAAGGCACGTTCGGCAAGGTGACGGCAGCCATGGACCTGCTGCGCGGCCATGGCCTGCCTTTCGGCGTCTCGTGCTGCTTCACCAGCGCGAACGCCGACTCCATCGCCAGCGAGGGGTTCTTCGACTGGATGGTGGGCCAAGGCGTGCTGTTCGCCTGGATCTTCACGTACTTCCCGGTGGGCGTGGACGCGCCCACCGAGCTGATGGTCAAGCCGGAGCAGCGCGAGCGCCTCTACCGCTTCGTGCGCGAGATGCGCCAAAAGAAGCCGCTGTTCACGCTCGACTTCCAAAACGACGGCGAGTTCGTGGGCGGCTGCATCGCCGGCGGGCGGCGCTACCTGCACATCAACGCGGCAGGCGATGTGGAGCCGTGCGTTTTCGCGCACTACGCCAACGCGAACATCCGGAGGGACTCACTGCTTGACGCGCTGCGCTCGCCGCTGTTCATGGAGTACTACCGGAACCAGCCCTTCAACGACAATCTGCTGCGCCCCTGCCCTATCCTGGAGAACAAAGGCGTCCTGGCCGACATGGTAGAGCGCTCCGGCGCGCATTCGACCGATCTGCAGGCTCCGGAGGATGCGCGCGACCTATGCGCGAAATGCGCGGAATCCATCGACGCCTGGGCTCCAGTGGCGCAGCGTCTCTGGAACGATCCGGACGACCCCCAGCACGCCAAGCGCCAGGATCCCACGCAGGGCATGGCCGAAACCGACATGCAGAAGCTGCGCGCCCAAGGCCGGCGGTAGGCTGACAGGAAGTGAAAAACAAACAACCAACGAAGACGCGCGGCAGCCCTTTGAGAGCTTGCCACGCGCGCCATAACGAGGAGATGTCCATCCTGCCCTATCAAAGAGACAAGACATCCCCTTCACCGGAGTCGATTGCAGATTGAGAAACATTTCTTGCATTCCTCAAATCCTCTTCGGATATCTCCTCGCTTTTCACAAGCTGATAATGAGATTCCCTAGCTACTTGAAGGGATCCGTCCACAAGAGAAAGCTCAAAAAGAGCGATGGTTCCTTCTGTCCCCTTTCCCATAAATTGAACGGCAACAGGTCTCGCCGTCAAGTCAGGCCATTTTTCGTTGCACACGGCAAAATCCTGCTCAGGCTGCGTCACGCCGATCTCATCATGATGCGCTTTGGCCTGGACAGGAATCACACACTGACTCCCATATCTATCGACCGCAACGTACACTTCGTCAATCTCAACTTGACCAATGTCAGCCGCCGTGGTTCTCAGATGATTTTGCAACGAGTAGGCAGTCACTCCCAAAAAGATATCGATAAGCCTGTTGTAGCGAACCAATGCCAGCAAAGCCTGCTCGTCACCCTGTGCAGAACTCCTCACTATTTCCGGAGTAGCATCGGGTATTTTGATGGTCAGTATATCGGGGTTAGGGCGAATGCGGACCCGCTCCACAAGATCGAAGGAATACCTTCCTTTTCCTATCCCTCGTATCACCCATTCTTTCCCTTGCGGAGCCTCCGCTGCCACCGAATCGGGCATAGGCGTTCTAAACCTGACCGAATATATGATATCGCCAAGGTTTTTCGGGCGCTTCAAATCCAACGCATCGATAGCCTTTTCGAAATCGCTCCGATCAAAAGAAACGGAGCTGTCGCCCTTTTTGTAATGATCGAAAAAGACCCACTCAATGATGCGCTTGTACCGATTGTTTTTCTGCCCAGACCCCATGCCTGCATCCCTTCCTGCAATAGGCTTGCGCTTCAATCCAAAATACCAGCTTGCCTCGTCCTGACTTAAACTCAGCAGGCTCTCATCCCCCACTGCAAGAGGTTCTCCTTTGACTGGTTCCAGCCCTTCAGCCTTCAAGAGCTGAGCCGCTACCGCGCGCCCCAAGAATACGGGCACGCTGTTCCCTATCTCTCGAAAACCGTTCCATTTGGTTGTATGAAAGCGGAACCAATCCGGATATCCATGCAACCGCGCCGCCTCGCGGACAGTAATAACTCGAGGGTATCTGGGATGAATAGGGCGCGGAGCAGTATAGGCGCCTCTATCCGAAGCCGTTCCCGCCCGCAAGGTGTTCGATACCCCCTTGGGGTGCAGTCTGAGGAACCTGCTGACAGGCTCGACCGAGCCCGGCGCCGTTTCCGAGAACCTTCTTTTTGAACGCTCCGTATGCTTCGTCCGAGCCGAGGAGGTGAGCAGGCCTTTCTTCCAAATTCGCGAATGACCGAAATTGTCCGGGTCGCACGCATCGTCACGCAGCTTCATCGCATACGAAGAAGGCTTCCCAAAAGACGCTTGAACAGCGTCCCCCTCTTCAAGCTCCGGAAAGTCGTCCGCATTCGGCAGATCTCCTAACGCGTCAACGACACTCGGGCCGATCGGGAGTCGTCCAGCTTTGACCTCACCGCGAACAGACCGCGGCGTCACCACAGGAGAGGGCTTTTCAGGAAGAGGAAGACCTTTCTTCGACCCGCAGAGAAACAGGCGCCTGCGAGATTGAGGGACGCCGAAATCGGCGGCTTGAAGGACGAAGGGATCGCAGACATCGTAGCCCGCATCGCGAAACCGACTGACAACTTCGTCGAGAAGGCCCTTGTATTTCCCTTTAACCAAGCCTTCCACGTTCTCCATGACAAAGTGACGTGGATCAAGCTCTTCAACCAATCGGACGAATTCGAAAAGAAGGCTATTCCGTGCATCATGGATATCTCGTTTGCCCATTAGCGATATCCCTTGGCAGGGAGGCCCTCCGAACACGACAAACACCTCGCGGTTGCCCAAAGACGAACCTTGCCGTATTTCCGATCCCGTGATATCGGAAACGCTTTTGCAGAACATAGCAGACTGAGGAAAATTGAACTGGTGAACAGCCGCATGCACAGGATCGAACTCGACTGAGGCAGCTACTTCAAAACCAGCCTCTTCAAAGCCCAGAGTCAAACCGCCGGCACCCGAAAAAAGATCGACCGCCAACGGCCTCGATTCCTGCCCTCTTTCATCACTAGATTTCATCCAGCTCCTTTTTCCGTTATGTAGTATACAAGAACGCCTGTTCGTATTCAACGAACAGGCGTTGTAATCTCGAACAGGAGCGCCGATTCACGCGCCCGAGGCGGGCACCGGTCCGACAGGCGCACACCTACAGAAGCCGCAGGGCCACTTCCTTCAGCTGGCGGCCGGACACCTCGGACGGGGCGCCGGTCATCGGGTCACTGGCCGAGCTGGTCTTGGGGAAGGCGATGACGTCGCGGATGGAGTCGGCGCCGGCCAACAGCATCACCAGGCGGTCGAGGCCCAGCGCGATGCCGCCGTGCGGGGGCGCGCCCAGCTCCAACGCGTGGATCAGGTGCCCGAAGCGCTCGTCGATCTGCGCGTCGTCAAGCCCGCAGCGGCGCAGGATCCGGCGCTGCAGCTCCGCGTCGTGGATGCGGATGGTGCCGCCGCCCACCTCGAAGCCGTCCATCACCAAATCGTAGCTGTGGCTGCCCACCTCAAGCGGCGCGTCCTCGATCTTGTCCAGATCGGCCTCAGCGGGCATCGTGAAGGGATGGTGCTCGGCGCTGTACTTGCCCTCTTCCTCGTCGTAGTGGAACATCGGGAAGTCCACCACCCACAGAAGCGCGTGCCCCTCGCGCGGGATGTCCATCGCGTCGGCCATGTGCAGGCGCAGCGCGGCCAGCACGGTGTTGGCCACCTTCGCCTTGTCGGCGGCGAACAGTACCAGATCGCCCGGCTCCACGCCCAGCGCCTCCTTCATGCGGGCGTAGGTTTCCTCGTCGAAGAACTTGATGATGGGGCTTTTCTCCTTGCCGTCGGAGGTGTAGGCGATCCACGCCATGCCCTTGGCCCCGTTGGCGGCGGCGATGGCACCCAGCTTGTCGATCTCGCCGCGGCTCCAGTCGCCGGCGCCCTTCACGTTGATGGCCTTCACCACGCCGCCGGCCTCAACAGCCTTCGCGAACACGCCGAAGCCGCAGCCGCGCACGATCTCGGTCAGGTTCACCAGCTCCATGCCGAAGCGGATGTCGGGGCGGTCGCAGCCGTAGCGCTCCATGGCCTCGGCGTAGGGCATGCGGACAAGCGGGAAGGGGTGCTCCACGCCGGCGGCGGCCAGCACCTCGGCCATGACGCCCTCCATCATGTCCATCACGTCCTCGCCCTCGACGAAGGACATCTCGATGTCCACCTGCGTGAACTCGGGCTGGCGGTCGGCGCGCAGGTCCTCATCGCGGAAGCACCGGGCGATCTGGTAGTAGCGCTCCACCCCGGCGCACATCAGCATCTGCTTGAACTGCTGGGGGCTCTGCGGCAGGGCGTAGAACTTGCCCGGGTTCGGGCGGCTGGGCACGATGTAGTCGCGCGCGCCCTCGGGCGTGGAGTTCGCCAGGATGGGCGTCTCCACCTCCAGGAAGCCGCGCTCGTTCAGCGCGCCGCGCATGGCCTGGGCCACCTTGTGGCGCAGGATGAGATTCGCCATCATCTCGGGGCGGCGGATGTCCAAATAGCGCCACTTCATGCGCATCGTCTCGTCGGTGCCGATGCCGTCCTCGATGGAGAACGGCGGGGTCACCGACGTGTTCAGCACCTCAAGCGAGGTGCACAGAACCTCGATCTCGCCGGTGGCCATGTTGGGGTTGACGCCCTCGTCGCCGCGGTAGCGCACGCGGCCGGCGGCCTTCAGCACGTACTCGCGGCCCAGATGCTCGGCCTCGGCGAACTCCTCCGGCGTGACGCAATCGGGGTCCACGACCACCTGGGTGTAGCCCGCGCGGTCGCGCAGGTCGATGAAGATCAGCCCGCCGTGGTCGCGCGTGTGCCACGCCCAACCGGTCAGCACCACCTCGCGGTCGATGTCGCCGCGGCGCAGCTCGCCGCAGGTGGCGGTGTGCATGCAGTATTCGTTCGTGAAGTCGGTCATCGTGATTCGTCCCTCGCAGGTTTTCGTGTTCCAAACTGGGCCAGTTTACTACAGCGGGAAAGAGCGCCGCCGCATAATCCCAAAACGCGCACGATTCGCGCGCCACCGGGTCCGAAGGGCGAAACGGCCGCACCGCCTCACATGACCCGGGTGCTCTCCACCTTCTCGACGAAACGGTCGACCACCTTGATGAGCGGCTTGCGCAGCACGAACCCCAGCAGCGCGAACGGCAGCGCGAACAGGACTAGCACGCCGATCTCGATCCAAAAATCGCCCTGGTACACGCCGAACATCGCCGCGCGCATGGCGTTCACCGCATGCGCGACGGGCAAAAACGGGCTCGCCGCCTGGAAGAAGTCGGGCAGAAGCGCCAACGGGTAGCTTCCGCCGCCTCCGGACACCTGGACGATCAGCAGCATCACCGACAGCGCCTTGCCGAAGTTGCCGAACGAGGCGACCAGCGCATAGACGATGAACGCGAACACCAGGCCCGCCACCCACAGGCTCACCAGGTACAGCAGCGGATCCGCTGCCTGCACCCTCAAAAACAGCAAGCTTCCCAGCCCGATGCACGTGCTCTGCAGCAGCGAGAGCGCGCCCACCGCGACGAACCGCCCTGCGAACAGCTGTCCGGCGGTAGGCTCGTCCAGCTGCTCGAGCGCCTGACGGCACGGCGCCGTCTTGAGCGCCACCATGATCAGCAGCGCGCCGATCCACAGCGCGAGCGTCGTGTAGAGCGGCGCCATCGCCGACCCGAAATTGCTCACGGGGTACACCGCCTGGCGGTCGAGCTGCACCGGCGCCGAGAGGATCTGCGACAGCGACGCGGGATCCGATCCGATCGCCTGGCGCAGCGCCTCGGAATCGCCGGACTGCAGCGCCTCCGAGATGCGCTGGGACAGGCCGTCGAGCTCCGCGCCGGATGCGTCCAGCTCGTCCGCCGCCTGCTCGAGCCGCTGTTCGGCAGCGCCCAAACGCTGCGCGGTGGACGAGGCGGCGCCCGACAGGTCGTCGCCCGCCTCCTCGAGCGAGGCCGCCACGGAAGGCAGCGCCGAAGCGAGCGATCCCACGTTTTCGGCAAGGTCCTGCAGCACCGGAGCCAGATCGGAGTCGTAATCGGCGCGGGCATCGCGCAGGCTGTCGCTCGCCTGCTGGGCGAGCCGCTGCGCCTCGGCGCGCTTGGCCTGCGCGTCGGCATCCCCCGCCTCGACGGCGTCGGCCGCGGAGGCAAGCGAATCGCGCACTTGCTCCTGCAGCGCCGCCGAAGCGTTCAACTGGTCGACGAGCGCCTGCACCCCCGCCTGCGCCTCCGCGGGCAGCGACCCCAGCGCCTCCTGCAGGCGCGCGGCGACGTCGCGGCAAGCAGCCGCCTGGCCGTCTGCCGCCTCGGCCGAGGACCGCAGCTGAGCCGCCGCATCCGAAGCCGTCCCGGACGCCGAGCCGAACGCCGCATCCAACGAAGCCGACACCCCGTCGAACCCCGCCGCCCCCTGCTCGAGCGCCTGCGACAGCGCATCGGCGGCATCGCCCATCGTGCCCGCCACCGAGCCGGCGGCGGCGCGCGCCTCGTCGGCCGACGCCGTCGCCTCGCCCACAAGGTCGCCCGCTTGGGCGAGCAAGCCCCCCGACCCTTCCACGAGCCCGCGGGCCGATCCAAGCACCTGGGCATGGAGCCGCAGGACCGAGGCGCCCTCCTGCATGCGCGCGCCGACGTCGCCGACGCGGTCGGCCAGCTTCGCCAGCGCGCCGGACGCGTCGGCTTCGTCCATGTAGTCGAGAAGCGCCTGCGAAATCCCCAGCGCCGCTTCCGACAACGTCTCGGCGAACACGCGATTCACCTGGTCGGATATCTGATCGGCCCCCTGCCCCGTCACCTTGGGCGCGATGGCGTTCTTCTTCTCGTTCGAGTAGTAGACGATGCTCGCGTGCTCCATGTCGTCGGAGTAGAACGTCATCATATCGCGGCTGAAGCTGGGCGGTATGACCACTGCGGCGTAGTAGCGGCCCGCACGCGCGCCGTCGATCGCCTCCTGCTCGTCGACGAACTCCCAATCCATCTGGTCGTTTGCCCTCAGCGCCGACACCACCTGCTCGCCCACGTTCACCTTCAGGGGAGCCAGGTCGCTCTGGTAGCCCTCGTCGGAGTTGGCGACCGCCACCTTGAGGTTGCCCGTGTTGCCGAACACGTCCCAGCAGGCGAGCACGTTGTACCACGTGAAGATGGATGGCAGCAGCACCAGCCCCAAGACGATGATGACCGACACCACGTTGGAGAACAGCCGCCTGAAATCGCCCGCGGCAAGGCGCATGACGTTTCTCATCGCGCACCTTCCTCGCCGCGCCCGCGATAGAGCGTGCGCACCTCGTCGTCGTCAAGCGACCCGAGAACGGCCCGACGGTCCAATTCGTCGCGCACGTGCTCGATCACCACCAAAAACGCGATCACCGCGACGAGCCACACCAGCCACACGGTCAGCAAGACCACTTTCTCGGCCTGCGTGACGGAAAGCACGACCGCCGCGACGACCGGCACCGCGATGCCGACGACGAGCGCCCCCGTCTTCATCCGCGGGTACCAGCGCAGAAAGCGCCCGGCGCGCCTTAGCATATCGGCCCGGTACTCCTCTTTGTCCGAAAGCGCGCGAAGCAGCTGCGCCATGCGGAAGCGCCGCTCGGGCAAAGCCACGCGCTCTCCGTTGATGATGCCGCTCTCCTCGATCTCGCGCGCGAACATGCGGTTGAGGTTGACCAGGTACGGGCGCAGCAGGATGCCCAGCGCCATCGAAACCGCGAAGAACGCCGCCAGCACCGCCATGTCGGACGCCCACGCCCCGTCGTACAGGCCCCCGATCGTCTCGCGCATGGCGTTGATGCCGTACGTGAAGGGGAACGCCGGGTACACCGCCTGGAAAAACGCCGGCGTCATCTCGACGGGGTACAGCCCCGTCGCCGCAGGAATTTGCACGAACACCAGCACCACGCACAGACCCTTGCCCACATGCTGCAGCAGCGTCGAAAGCGCGTATTGAATGGCGAGGTACGCCTGCGAGGCGCCGACGGCGGTCAGGAAGAACAGCGCCGTGCTGGCGGTCTGAACGCCGATGACCAGGCAGCCGACGCAGCACACCGCCGCCTGCAGCGCCGCCATGACCGCCAGCAGAAGCCAGCGGCCCAGATAGCGCTGGGCCGCCGTGAGGCCCGCGACCCCCTCGCCGTCGACTTCGAGGCGCATGATCACCATCAGCATGAACGCGCCGATCCACAGCGTCAGGTTGATGAACAGCGGCGCCATGGCGGATCCGTAGGAGTTCAGCGGATAGAGCACCTCGGTCTCCACCCGCGTAGGCGACATCATGAAGTCCGCAACGGCGTCGGAATCTATCTGGCCGCCGAACACGTCGGCGAGAGCGTCGGAGGACCCCAAGGCGGCGATGTCGACGCGTGCGGTTTCGAAATCGGAGGCAAGCCCGCCAAGCACGTCCTCGGTGCCGGCAAGCGCCTCTTGAGCCGTGCCGAGCGTCCCCTTGAGCTGGTCAAGCGACAGCAGCGTCTGATCGATGAGGGCCTGCTGGGCGGCAACGGCGCCCGAAAGCTCGCTCGACGCCGCGGATATGCGCGCAAGGGCGTCGCCGAGGGACGGAATCGTCTCGGCCTCCAGCGTGCCGCGTAACCCATCCGCCGATGCCAGAGCGTCCTGCACCGCCCCGTCGAGCGAGTCCGCGGCCGCAGACGTCGACTCCGCCGTCGCCGCCAGGCTCTCCGACAGGCCCGCCATTTCCTCCAGGGCATCGGACGCCTGGGCGTTGTCCCGCTCGAGCGCTTCGATCGCCTGCGCGAGCGCGTCTTTCGCCGCGCCCTCGGGCAGCCCTTCGCAAACCCTCGAGAGCTCCTGGAGCACCTGGGCGTTGCCCTGGGCCACGGCGTCGGCGCGTGCAAGCGCCGCCTCCACGCCTCCCTGCGCCGCAACAACCCCGGCCGCCGTCTGGGCGATAGCCCCGTTCGCCTGCGTAGACGACTGGGAGAGCAGGCGCGACGCGTCGTCGAGCGCCCCTCCGAACGCCAGCGGCAGCCCCGCGATGCCGGAGCCCGCCTCGCCCGTGAGCGCCGAGACGTCCTCGAGCGCGTCGGACAGCTCGGCGGCGCGCGACTTGGCGTCCTCCAGGGAGGCGCGCGCCTCGTCGGCCTTGGCGACGGCGTCGTCGGCGGATGCGGAAAGCCCTGCCACCGCGTCGCGCGCGGCCCCCATCGCGTCGGATGCCTGGGAAAGGCGCCGCATCGCATCGTCGCGCGCCGTCTCGACCTGGCTTTGCGCCGTCGCCAGCCCGTCGTCGACGGCATCTGCCACGGCAACGCTCGCCTGCGAGACGAACGCATCGTTGATCGTCGCGTCCAGCGTGCTCGCGCCCGTGTCGGTGATCTTGGGCCCCACCGGCCCGGTTTTCTCGTTCACGTAGTACAGGAGCTGCGGCGGCTCGGGGTCGCCCGAGAGCAGCGTCGCCACATCGGCGCTGAAATCGGAGGGGATGACGAACGCGGCGTACGCCTTGCCCGACTCGACCGCCTCCATCGCCTGGTCGCGGTCGGTGAAATCCCAACCCAGCTGATGATCGGATCTCAGCTGCTCGACAACCTGGCCTCCCAGGTCAAGGTCGCCGAGCGTCGCGTCGTGCGCGCCCGCGTCCTCGTTGACCACGCAGATGCGCAGGTTTTCCGTATGACCGTAGGGATCCCAGAACCCCACCACGTTGAACCAGGTGTACAACGAGGGCAAAACGATAAGGAACAGCGCCACCAGCCAGGCGGCAGGCACTTTCGCCACGCGCTTGACGTCGCGGGCGAACACGCGAAACACGTTGCCCACAGCTCCTCCCCTCCGTTCGTCGATGGGTGCAACGTACCCATGATGGGGACGCTGGCAAAGCGAAACGGCGCGATCTCCGCGCCGTTTCGCTTCCGTTACCTTCGAGAACGCCGCCCGCTGCGCGCACCGGGCGACCCCGTCCGAAAGGCCCGCCGCAATGCAGAAAAGCGGGCGGAGCCGCCCCTAGTCGAACAGCTTGCCCGTCGCGCCCGCATCGGAGGACGCGCCCAAGAACCGCTCCATCAGCGAGCGCAGCGCCTTGAGCTCGACCGTGCGCTCGTGATGCGTCTGCATGTTGCGCACCGTCACCACGCCCGCCTCCAGCTCATCGGGGCCCAGCACCAAAACCAGAACCGCGTTCAGCTTATCGGCAAGCTTGAACTGGCTTTTGAGGCTGCGATGCTGGTGGTCCAGCTCGGCCGTCAACCCCACGTCGCGCGCCGCCTGCACGATGCGGAAGCCCGTCTCGCGCACCGCGTCGTCCACGCACGCCACGAACACGTCGCACGGCGGGCGCCCGGGAAACTCCATGCCCGCCGCCTGCAGCGCCAGAAGGCAGCGCTCGTAGCCCAGCGCGAACCCGAACCCGGGCGTGGGGCGGCCGCCCACCTCTTCGGCCAGCTTGTCGTAGCGCCCGCCGCCGCCGATGGCGTTCTGGCTGCCCATGCCCTCGACCACCTGCACCTCGAACACGGTGCGGGTGTAGTAGTCCAGCCCGCGCACCAGGCGCGGATCCTCTTCGAAGGAAAGCCCCGCCAGCTCAACGTAGCGCTTCACGGCGTCGTAGTGGGAGCGGCAGTCGTCGCACAGGTAGTCGGCGATCTTCGGCGCGCCGTCCATGACCGCCGCGCAGTCGGGGTTCTTGCAGTCGAAGGCGCGCAGCGGGTTGGTCTCGGAGCGGCGGCGGCACTCGTCGCACAGGCCGTCGGCGTGCTCGTCCATGTAGGCTTTCACGCCGTCGCGGTAGGCGGGACGGCATTGCGCGCAGCCCATGGAGTTCAGCAGAAGGCGCATGTTGGCGCGCGGGATGCCGATGGCCTCGTAAAAGCGCATGAGCATGATGATGCCCTCGGCGTCCACCGTGGGCTCCTCCGCCCCCAGACACTCGATGCCCACCTGGTTGAACTGGCGCTGGCGGCCCTTCTGCGGGCGCTCGGCGCGGAACATCGGGCCGGCGTACATCAGCTTCGCCGGAGCCGCGCCCTGCGGCACCAAATCGTGCTGCACCACCGCGCGCACGACGCCGGCCGTGCCCTCCGGACGCAGCGACAGGCGGCTCTTCGCCTTGATGGAGCCACCGTCGAGCAGGGTCTTCAGGTTCTCGCCCGAGATGGCGGTGAACATCTCCTTCGACACCACGTCGGTGGCCTCGCCGATGCCGCGCACGAACAGGTCGGTCTGCTCGAACAGGGGCGTCTCGATGGGTTGGTAGCCGTAGCGGCCGAAGATCGACGCCGCCGTGCGCTTGAAGTGCGTCCAGAAACGCTGCTCGTCGGGCAGAAAGTCCCTCGTGCCCTCGGGTGCTCGCAATGCCATTGCCTGTCCTTTCAAATGACGGGCGGCCACGCTTCGGAAGGCGGCCGCGCCGTGTGCGTTCAACCTTTTTATTGTAGCGCAGCTTTGCGGCGCAAGGAACGCGCAACAGAGCCCATCGCAAGCGCAGGACGCCCGACGGCGGGCGCGGGCGGATGCCGAAGCGGCGGGAAGCCGGCCCCAGCCCGAGCCGCCGGCCGCGCCGGACGGCGGCGGGCGCCCGCGCGGCGGCGGGGCCTCACGCCCGCAGGTCGGCGAGCGAGCGCAGCACGCCCATCAGCACGTCGTCGGAGCGGTGCTGCTGGTAGGCGGAAAGCAGCGAGCGCGCCACGGGGAACGCGCCGGCCTCTGTGGCCGCCGCGGCCGCCGGCAGAAGCGCGTCCAGAAACGCCGGGTCGGGAGCGTCGGGCACGCCGGCGCGCCGCAGCTCCGCCTTCACCTCCGCCGCGTTCAGCAGCGCCGGATGCTCCTGCTCGACCAGCTGGCGCAGCTCGGAGACCGCCTGGACGGCCATCGCGGGCGAGGTGCCGATGGAGCGCAGGTAGCAGGCGGCGCCCGCGCGCGCGTCCCCCGCCTTCCACAGCACGTAGGCCAGCTGGTAGTACGCCACGGCTATGTCGTCGGGCCGCACCGCCAGCGCAAGGCCCTGCTTCAGCAGCCGCTCGGCGCTGGTCATGTCGCCCAACAGCATGTACACGCGCGCCAGCAGGCAGCGCGGCGGCGCGAGGGACGGCGCCAGCGCCACGGCGCGGCGCGCATGGGCCAGCGCGTCGTCCATGCCCGAAAACGAGTGCTCCAAAAGCCGCGCCGCCTCCAGATGGCAGCGCATGAGGGAGTCGGGCACCAGCTCGACGCGCCGGCCACGGTCGGCCTCGCCGAAGCCCGCCGCCTCGGGCGCGGCGGAACCGGCGGACGGCAATGCGCCTGAGGCCTTCCCACCTGCGGCGTCGGACGCGGCGGGCCCCGGCGTCGACAGGGCGCCCGAGCGCGCCAGGTTGTAGCGCAGGCGCGCGGGATAGGCGTCGAAGAAGCGGTGCACCACCTCCGCGTCGTCGGCGAAGCGCCCGCCTTTCTCCGCCTTGCGCGCCGCATCGGACAAAAGCCGCGCCGCCGGAAGCGGCTGGCCCTGCGCCGCCAGCTCCTGGGCGCGGCGCAGGGCGTCGCGGCACGGGTCCTCCCCCAAGTAGCTGCGCACCACGGTGTTCTGGTCCTGCGGGTCGGCGGTGCCCTCCGCCAGCGCCGTCATCAGGCGCGTGCACGCCTGGGCGGTGAAGGGGTTGTCCGTGCGGCGCTGCAGCCGGCGCACCACGTCCATGGCGGCCGAGATGCTCGCCGTCGGCGCCAGGCGGTTGGCCAGGCGCTCGGCCTCGCGCTGGTTGAAGGCGGTCGCGTCGATGCGCAGGTCGCGCAGGTCATCGGCCCCCAGCGCCGGGCGCAGCGGCTCGGGGATGGGGCCGCCCGCGAACTCGGGCGCGTCGCGGCGGCGGCGCGCCGAAGGCAGCGAGGCCAGGCCGCGGTAGGAGTCCGCATCGACGCCGCGCTCCTCGGCAAGAGCCGCGGCGAAGGGACCGGCCTCGACTTCCTCCAGCGCCCCCGGCGCCACCTGGGCGCCCATCGCTTCAAAAAACGGGCGCGGATCGTCGTCCAGTGCGGCGGCGAACCCTTCCAGGAACCGCCCGCGCGCGAACGCGACGAACAGATGCGGTTTCGGCAGCAGCTCCGACAGGTCCGCAGCCGCCCCCTTCGCCCCTTGCTCGCCCTCGGCTGCCAGCACGTCGCCCAAGGTGATGGCGCGCTCCTCGGCCGGCGGGTAGGCGGCGAACTCCACGCGCTGGATGCGCGGGCAGCGCAGAAACGCCTCAGCGGCGAACAGGAGCCCCAGATGCTCGGCGTAGCGGACGGCCTGGGCCGCACGCTCGGCCGCCGTCGTCTCCGCCGGCGCGGCGGCCTCATCGTCCCAGCGCTGGCGCGGCATCAGCGCGGCATCGGGCACCATGGCCTTGAACGCCACGATGCCCGCTTCCACGTCAACGCGGAAATCCAGCTCGAACCGCAACGGGGCGCGCAGCAGCTCCGCCGCCAGCGACAGCGCCCGACGCAGCCCCCATTCCCCCTGCGCCTCGTTCTCGGACGAAGCGGGCGGGGCGGAAAGCGCGCCTGCGGCCACGCCCTCCACCAGGCGGGCGTCCTCTTGCAGCACGTCGGCGGCGGAGGCCGTCGAAGCCCCCTCGCCCAAGGACTCCTTCGCCAGCAGGTAGCGGTTCAGGGCGTTCTGCAGCGCCCAGACCTGGCGCAGCGGCAGGTCGTCGCCCGATTCCCCCACGCCCACGTAGAAGATGTCGGCGTAGCGGGCGGTGCGCACCAGGCGCAGCGCGTCGTCGGGCACCGCAAGCAAGCCGTCGACGCCCGCCTCGGCAAGCCAGCGCTCCAGGCAGCGCGCCAGCGCCGGAACGTGCAGCGCGGGATCGTGCTGGGCGGAGGCGATGGCGTAGGACGTGCGCCGCAGCGCCTTCGCCGCAGGAAGGCTGCTCAGCGCCGACTCCATCCCGTCGAAGCCGCGCGGCGGCACGGCGGGGGCGCCCAGCGACGGACGGTGGACGAACGCCAGGTAGCAGCGCGCCATGAAATCGCGGTAGGACAGGCCGTTGCCGTTGCTGCCGAAATCGAACCACGAGTCTGACAGCGTGTAGAGGCCGCCCGAGCTGCGAAAGCGCGCCGTCTCGCGCCACGACCCGTCGTCGTCACGCACCTCAACGCTGCCGCGGACGGCCTGCGAATCGGGCTGGTCGGCGTCGCGGGAAGCGCAAAGGTCGGGCTCGCGGGCAGGCGGGATGTCCAGCGGCTCGTCGGTGGAAAACGCCCGACCGTAGCGATCGACGTAGGCCAGCGGCTTGGCCGCGCGCTTGCCGACGAACTCCACGACGTAGCATCCGCCCGGCTCGGGGGCGGGGAACCAGCCGCGCACCCAGCCGTAGCGCTTTTCCGCCGCGTCAGACGGCCCGCCATCCGGCTCGGCGGCCGGCGGCGCGTCCTCCGCGGAAGCGGCTATGCCCCACGACGCGAGAACCGACATGATGTCGGACGGACCCAGCAGGCCCTCTTGCAGGCCGAAGGGCGCCCCTTCCGCCGAGCCGGAAAGCCACGGCAGCACCGGGGCGTCTGACGGCAGGGGCGGCACGGCGTTGGGAAGCTCGCGGCGGATGCCCAGCAGGCCGTCCAGCGCCGAGACGCGGTAGACGCCCTCGTCGGCTCCTGCGCGTTCCGTTTCTGCGTCGCGCGCCATCCCGCACCCCTCGCTTCCCGGCCCGCCGCGCGGGCCCTAGTCCGAATCTTTCCCGCCGCTGCCGCACGCGCCTTCGTCCGCGGCGGACAGCCCCGTTTCCAAAAGCCCCACCAGCAGCTCGTCCAGCCGCTTGCGGTTCTGCAGCGCCTCGAGCCACTGCCGCGCCAGGCGCACGCCGTCCTCGGTGATCTCGTACTCGCGCCGGCGCGGGCCCGCGCCGTCCTCGACCCACCGCGACGCCACGGCGCCTTCGTCCTCAAGCCGGCGCAGGCTGCGGTACAGGCCGCCTGTGTCCACGTCCACCGCGCCGTCGGACATCTCCAGGATGGTGCGCCGCATGTCGTAGCCGTAGCCCCCGGCGGAAAGCAGCGCCGCCAGGGCGGCCGGCTCCACAAGCGCCCCGCCCCCGCCGCCGCGCCGACGGCAGCACGGACGCCGCGCCGGACGGCCCGGGCATGCGCCCGGCGGGCCCGCCGCCGCAGCCGCAGCCGCGTCCGCGCCCGGCCTCTCGTCCCCGCCCATCGCACGCCCTCCTTTCCCGCGCCGCTTTGCCGCAGGCACCGGCACCCCGGCGCACCCGGCGCTTCGCCCCTTGGCATCCCGTCCATTATAGAGCGTTCTCGCGCCCTCGCCGCCAGGCGCTGGCGGAGCGGTTGCGCACTGCGCGTCCACGCGGCCGGCGGCGCGGCTGGACTCGAACGCCAAGGCGCAGCCGGTCCCGAACGGCGCAACGCGCCCCGCAGCCGCGCACCACCCGCAAAGGGCAACGGAGCAGCAAACGATCGCCGCAGCGCGAAAGCGCCCATGCGCCGCGAACCGCCTTCCCCGCCCCAACCGGTCCGCAAGGCCACAAGACAGGCGGGATGCCCTATACTGAAAAGGTTCGGGCCCTTCGCCCGCCGCAGCAACCCGCCATCGTCTTGGGAGCATCATGTTCGATTTCGCCCTCGCCCTCATCGTCGTGCTGGTCGCGCTTTACGCGCCCGGCTACCTCATCGGACGCGCCTTCCCGTTGCAACGCCCCGCCGCGCTGGCGCTGGCGCCCGCCTTCGGTTTGCCGGTGCTGGTGGCGCTGGGCGTCGTTCTAAGCGAAGCCTCCCTCTCCTGCCCCGCGCCCGTGCTGCTGGTGCTGGCGCTGGCCGTCGCGCTTGCCGTGTTCGCCGCCGCCTCCGGCATCCGCCGGCAGCGCGGGCGCGCAACCGGCGCGGCGATCGCTCCCGAGCCCTTCCCGCGCCAAGTCCCTTCCCGCTTCCTGATCGGCGCGTTCGCGCTGTACGTGGCGGTGGCGCTCGTCGTGTGCGCCGGCATGTTCCTCTCCGCCATCGACGGGCTCGATTCCTTCGCGCGCAAAGACGACACCACCGTGCACCTGTCCATCATCCGCGCCTTCCTCGACACGGGCACCTACTCGACCCTCCACAGCAACGCGTTCCTCGGCCAGGGAACGGAAGGGGCCTACTACCCCTCAGTCTGGCACATCGTCGCCGCCATCGCCGCTTCGTTCATCGGCGACGGGGTGGCGCCGGCCAACAACGCCGTCACCCTGGCGTTCATCGCCGTGGTGCTGCCCCTGGGCGTCTGCCTGCTGCTGGCCAGCGTGTTTCCCGAAAAGCGCACCGTCGTCCTGGCCGGTTCGCTGTTCGCCACCACGTTCGCCATCATGCCCTGGGGCTTCCTCACCAAGGGCCAGCTTCTGCCCAACCTGGCATCCTACGCGCTCATCCCCGGCGCGCTGGCGCTGTTCATCGCAGCCGTCGAGGCGCAGCAGGGCAAACATCGCGCAGCCCTGGGCATCGGCGCGGCATGGGCCCTTGCCGCCATCGCGCTGTGCCAGCCCAACGGCGCGTTCACCTGCGTCATTGGAATGGCCGCCTACGCCCTCTGCCGCATCTTCCGCGCACCGGACGACAAGAAGGCTTCTTTCACCCCCCGGCGCATCGGCGCGGCCGTCGTGTTTGTCGCGGCGCTCTGCGCGCTGTGGGTCGCGCTGTTCTTCGCCCCGCCGCTGCGCAGCGTGGTCACCTACGGGCAATGGGACACGCTGTTGTCGCTTCCCGAGGCCGTGCTGTCAGGGCTGTCGTTCATGTACGTGGAATGGGGAGGTCTCCAGCCGTTCCTCTCCGTCGTCGTGCTGTTCGGCGCCATCGCCGTCTTCCGCGACCGCCGCTACCTGTGGCTGGTGGTGGCCTACCTTGTCACGCTGATCATCTACCTGGGGAACATGGCGACCGACGGCTTCGCGCGCCAGCTTCTGGCCGGCTTCTGGTACGCTGACTACTACCGCACCGGCGCCATGAACGCCCTGTTCGCCATTCCTCTGGCGGCGTTCGGCTTCGCTTGGCTCGTGAAGCTGCTTTCCGGCCTTCTGGGGCGCATCCCAGCGCTGAAGCCGCGAGAGGCAGCCTGCACCGTGCTTGCGGCCGTCGTGCTGACGGCCGCGTTCGCCGCCTGCCAGACCGTCAGCTACTCGTTCAAGATAGGTGAACGCACAGTGGCAGCCGGCCTCCCCTACCAGCGCCAGCAAATCGCCAACCTCTACACCTGGGAGACCACCTACACCGCCGAGGAGCGCGCGTTCGTGCAGCAAGCCGCCGCGCTCGTCGGCGACGGGCTGGTCGTGAACGTGCCCAACGACGGCACGGCCTGGTGCTACGGCACCGACGGGCTGGACGTGCTGTTCCGCCGCACGGGCGACAACGGCGGCAACTCCTTCCCCAAAGAAACCAACGCGCTCATCCGCACCGGACTGGCCGATGTCGCTTCCAACCCGGAGGTGCAGCAGGCGCTGCGCCAGGTGGACGCGCGCTACGTCATCCTGTTGGACGACCCTTCGGGCAGCGACCCGACGATGGATTCCTCGCGCTACGAGGCGGAGAAATGGGCGGGCATCGAGTCCATCACGCCCGACACGCCCGGGTTCACGCTGCTGCTCAGCGAGGGCGACATGCGCCTTTACGAGATCGAGGCAGTCGCAGCCGAATAGCGGCGGCGAACGAGAAGGCGCGGGCGCGCCATCGCGGCAAACGCCCGCGCCTGCAGCAATGCGCCCCCGGCAGAAGCGAAAACGGGGAGGGGCTGCCTGCTGGGGCGGCCCCTCCCCGTTTTCGCTGCGATCCTGCAACCCCCTACAGGCGCTCCACCACCAAGTCGCCCATCTTCGCGGTGCCCACCACGTGGTCGGCGGGGGTGTCGGCGTCTTTGATGTCGCCGGTGCGCCAGCCCTCGTCGAGCACGGCGGTCACCGCGCGGCGGATGTCGTCGGCGGCGTCGCCCCTGTTGAAGCTGTATCGCAGCATCATCTCCACCGACAGGATCTGCGCCAGCGGGTTCGCGACGCCCCGCCCCGCGATATCGGGCGCGCTGCCGTGGCTCGGCTCGTACAGCGCCACCCCGTCGCCAAGGCTTGCGCTCGCCAGCATCCCGAGCGAGCCCGTGATCTGCGCGGCCTCGTCGGAGAGGATGTCGCCGAACATGTTCTCGGTCATCACCACGTCGAAGTCGGCGGGGCGGTTGATCAGCTGCATGGCGGCGTTGTCAACAAGCAGGTCCTCAAGCTCCGCCTCGGGGTACTCCTCGTCGTGGACGCGGTGCACGATCTCGCGCCACATGCGGCTCGTCTCGAGCACGTTCGCCTTGTCGACGCTCGTCACCTTGTTGCGGCGCTTGCGCGCGGCCTCGAACGCCTGGCGCGCGATGCGCTCGATCTCGTACTCGCGGTACTCGAGCGTGTCGTAGGCGCGCTGACCCGCGGCACCGTTCGTACCGGCGCCCTCCTCGTTGTAGAAGCGCTCGCGCTTACCGAAGTACAGGCCGCCCGTCAGCTCGCGCACGATCATCATGTCAACGCCGTCCACGATCTCGGGTTTGAGCGTCGAGGCGTCGGCCAGCGCGCTGA
The DNA here is from genome assembly GCA_018710945.1 of Candidatus Aphodovivens avistercoris. Taxonomy (GTDB): domain Bacteria; phylum Actinomycetota; class Coriobacteriia; order Coriobacteriales; family Eggerthellaceae; genus Aphodovivens; species Aphodovivens avistercoris. The sequence goes on from DVIW01000012.1 coordinate 100,122, forward strand.
AGATCTGCACGGGGCGCAGGTTCGTGTAGAGGCCGAGCGCCTTGCGGATGCCGAGCAGCCCCTGCTCGGGACGCGGCGCGTCGGGGTCGGTCGTGTCCCACTTCGGGCCGCCCACCGCGGCCAGCAGCACCGCGTCGGACACGTTCGCCGCATCGAGCGTCTCCTGCGGAAGCGCCGTGCCGCACGCGTCGATCGCGCAGCCGCCGATGAGCGCCTCGGTGTACGCGAACGTCATGCCGCGCTTCGCGCCCACCGCGTCGAGCACCTTGCAGCCCTCCGCGATGATCTCCGGCCCGATGCCGTCGCCCGGCAAAAGGCAGATCTTGCAGTTCGCCATCGCTACTCCCCCAGCTTCTTCTTCCAGCGGTTCACGAGGCCGCCTTCTTCGATGATCTCGCGGATGAACGGCGGGAAGGGCTCAGCCTGGAAGGTCTTGCCCGTCGTCTCGTCGGTGATGGCGCCCGCGTCGGCGTCGATGCTCACCACGTCACCCTGTTTGATGGCGTCCACAGCCTCGGGGCACTCGAGGATCGCCAGGCCGATGTTGATCGCGTTGCGGTAGAAGATGCGCGCGAACGACTTCGCGACGACCGCATCCACGCCCGCCGCCTTGATGCAAAGCGGCGCGTGCTCGCGCGACGAGCCGCAGCCGAAATTCTCCTCGGCCACGATGATGTCGCCCGGCTGCACGCGCTCGACGAACTCAGCGTCGAGGTCCTCCAGGCAGTGCTTGGCGAGCTCCGCCGCGTCGGAGGTGTTGAGGTAGCGCGCCGGAATGATGACGTCGGTGTCGATGTCGCGCCCGTAGCGGTGCGCGGTTCCCTTGAACTTCATGATGCGCTCCTCCTATTCCGCGTCTGCCGCATCGGCCGCATCGGCGCCGACGGGTTCCAGATCCTCGGGAAGGCCGATGCGCCCCAGCACCGCGCTCGCCGCGGCCACGGCCGGCGAGGCCAGGTACACCTCGCTTTCAGGGTCGCCCATGCGGCCCACGAAGTTGCGGTTGGTGGTGGCGACGGCGCGCTCGCCCGCGGCGAGGATGCCCATGTGGCCGCCGAGGCACGGGCCGCACGTCGGGGTGGACACCGCGCAGTTCGCGTCGAGGAACACCTCCATCAGGCCCTCTTCCATGCACTGGCGGTACACCTTCTGCGTGGCCGGGATCACGATGCAGCGCACGTCGGGGTGCACCGTGCGCCCGCGCAGCACCGCCGCGGCCTGGCGCATGTCCTCCAACCGTCCGTTCGTGCAGCTGCCGATGACGGCCTGGTCGATCTTCACGTGGCGCGCCTCGGCGACGGGGCGCGTGTTGGAGGGCAGGTGCGGGAAGGCCACCGTCGACACGATGTCGGCGGCGTCGATTTCGATGACCTGCGCGAACTCGGCGTCGGGGTCGGAATAGTACGCGGTGTAGGGGCGTTCGGTGCGGCCGTCCAGATAGGCGCGCGTCACGTCGTCGACGGGGATGAGGCCCGCCTTGCCGCCCGCCTCGATGGCCATGTTGGAGATGGTCATGCGCTCGTCCATCGGCAGGCCCTCGATGGCGCTGCCGGTGAACTCCATGGCCTTGTACAGCGCGCCGTCCACGCCGATCAGGCCGATGATGTGCAGGATGACGTCCTTGCCGGAGACGCCCGGGGCCAGCTGGCCGTCAATCTTGAACAGGATGGTCTCGGGCACCTTGAACCACGCCTTGCCCACGGCCATGCCCACGCCCGCGTCGGTGGATCCCACGCCCGTGGAGAACGCGCCGAGCGCGCCGTAGGTGCACGTGTGGCTGTCGGCGCCGATCACAAGGTCGCCTGCGCCTACGATGCCCTGCTCGGGCAGCAGCGCGTGCTCGATGCCCATGCAGCCCAGCTCGTAGTAATGGGAGATGCCCTGCTCGCGCGCGAAATCGCGCACAATCTTGGCCTGCTGGGCGCTCTTGATGTCCTTGTTGGGAACGTAGTGGTCGGGAACGAGCACCACCTTGTCGGGGTCGAACACCTCATCGGTGATCCGACGGACAGTCTTGATGGCGATCGGCGCGGTGACGTCGTTGGCCAGCACCAGGTCCAGATCGCATTCGATCAGCTGGCCGGGCCTCACTTCGTCCAATCCCGCGTGGGCGGCGAGGATCTTCTCCGCCATCGTCATGGGGCGCGCCATGGCATCCTCCCCTCATCGTGGCCGGCGCCGGCGAAGCGAGGCGCCTCGCATGCGGCGCGGCGGTGGACCGCACTGCCGATGCGCGCGGCCGCTGGGCCGCCCGCATCCCTGAAAAGCGCCGTTCATTCTAGCATCGGATTGTTTCGATTGGGAAACGCCGGGTTCAGGCCGCGCGCAAGGAGCGGACGCGCCGGAGCCGCCGCCGCGCCGCAGACGGAGGATGCCTCCGCATCGGCGCGCAGCAGCAGCGCGTCCGGCGCGTCCCAGCCGCTACCACATGAAGCTGCTGGATCCCATCGACGTGCCGCCCAAAAGCCCCAGGCTGCTGTACAGGAACACGGTGCTCAGAATGCTCAGCACGCAGCGGATGGCGAAGCCGATGGCGGCCCACTTGATGATCTCGCGCTTCAGCTCCGGCGCGCGGTCGAAGTTGGCGAGCCACGCCACCAGCACGCCGCCGAGGCTCAGCAGAACGCCCACGGCCAGCCACGCGAACTTCAGCCCGCCCGTCAGCTGCGCAAGCGGCGCCGGGGAGGACGGATAGCCGGCAGGGCCGGGCGCCGGCTGCTGCCAGGCAGGACCGCCGTAGGGCGGCTGCGGCGCGCCATAGGGCGGCACGGGCGCCTGCCCGGGCTGCTGGGGCGGCATGCCGCCGTAGGGCCGGCCGGGCTGCTGCGGGAACGGGGGCTGATAGGACGGCGCGGCCGAAGCGGGCTGCTGCGGCATTTGCGGCTGCGGCTGGGCCGGCGCCGGCTGGGGCGCGGCGTCCGGTTCGACGGCTGGGCCCGCCGGCGCCGCGCCGGGCGCCTGCCCGGGTTGCGGTTGGGGCGCGGGGCCCGTCGGGTTCTGATCGTGTTCGCTTCTCTGGTCTGTCATGGCGCACCTCGCTGCCTTCGTCGGGTTCCGGTCGTTTCGACCCAGTATAGAGGACGGGCGCCCCACAGGACGCCCGTTCGCAAGCAAGTTGGAAGGAAACGGTTACGACAGCGCCGAGCACAGCGCGTCGAGCAGCGTGATGGCGAAATGCTGGGCCGACCGGCCGGTGCCGGCGTCCTCCCACATCGTGCCGGGCAGCTCCACGGCGATGCGCGCCGGCTTGGCGGGAGCGGCCCCCAAGGCCGAGTGCAGGCGCAGGGCCAGCGAGTCGTCGTCGGTGTAGGCGACACGCGGCGCGCCGGCGGCAGTGACCTCGTCCGGTAGGACGATGTGCACCATCAGCATGCTCGCATCAGGCGCCACCAGCAGGCTGTCGGCGCTCACCATCTTCGACAGAGGGGTGGTGGCCAGCGCCAGGTTCGACATCCGCGACGCCACGCTGCGCGTGAACTCGCCGGTTCCGAACAGGCACAGCGCCGTGCTTTCCAAAACCTCCGCAGCGCGCGCGAAGCCCAGATGCGCGCCTTCCCGCATGGGCTCTTTGCCCTCCCAGGAATGGTGCAGGTTGCGGATGGCCGCGTAGGTGTAGGCGCCGGCGATGCCGTCGGAAGGCAGGCCCAGGTTCATCTGGAAGGTGCGCAGCGCATCCTCGGTGTAGGCGCCGAAGATGCCGTCCACGCCGCCGCAGGCGAAACCCAACGCGCCGAGCGCCTGCTGGAGCTCCTTCACGTCGCGGCCGTGGAAGTAGGGCATGCGCAGGTACAGCGTGCGGTCGCCCAGGCGGTAGGAGGCGTCCACCAGCGTCGCCCACATCTTCTCGTCCACCTCGTCGGCGGCGGGAAGGCCCTCCTGCGCGCGAAAGGCGCGCACCGCCGCGACGGTGGCGTCGTCGAACGCGCCGCTCACGTCGGCGTCGGCAAGCAGCCCCACGGTGGCGAGGCGCTGCTGCACGTCCTCGACGGCGGCTCCGGTGTCATGTGGCTTGATCGTTTCCATGCCCCCC
>DVIW01000013.1 GCA_018710945.1 Candidatus Aphodovivens avistercoris
CAAGACCGCACGAGCGCCTGGGTGCCCGTCCCGCCTCCCTGCCGCATGCGGCGGCGCACGGCGAACTCCCGTGCCCGCATCACGCCCGCGCGCAGTTCGGCCGACGACGAGCCGCCGCCGGTGCCCAGCACCTCGGCGGGAGGGATGCGCCGCACGTCGATGTGCAGGTCGATGCGGTCCATCAGCGGGCCGCCGATGCGGTTGCGGTACGCCCTGATCTGCGGCACGCCGCACAAGCAGGCGCGCTCCGGGTCGCCCAGGTGCCCGCAGGGGCAGGGGTTGGAGGCCGCCACCAGCATGAAGCGCGCGGGGAACGCCACGTTGCCGTCGGCTCGCGTGATGACCACCCGCCCCGATTCAAGCGGCTGGCGCAGCCCCTGCAGCACCGAAGGGCGGAACTCCGCCAGCTCGTCCAGGAACAGCACCCCGTTGTGCGCAAGCGAGATCTCGCCCGGGCGCGGCGGCGATCCGCCGCCGATGAGCCCTGCGGAGCTGGCCGTATGGTGCGGGTTGCGGAAGGGCCGCACGCCGTCCAGCGCGAAGGAGGCATCCTCGCCCGCCACGGAGTGGATCAGCGCCGTCTCCAGCGCTTCGTCATCGGAAAGCGGCGGCAGGATGGAGGGCAGCCGCGAGGCGAGCATCGTCTTGCCCGAGCCCGGCGGGCCCATCATCAGCAGCCCGTGAGAGCCTGCGGCGGCTATCTGCAGCGCGCGCTTGGCCATGTCGTGCCCTGCGATGTCGGCGAAGTCGGGCTGCGGCGGCCGCTCGGCGCGGGCGACGGCGTGCGGGCGCGAGAACGCGCCCGCACGCAGAGCGGAAAGCGACGGCGCCACCTCCTGCTCCACGCCCTCCACCGCCACGAAGCCCGCGTCGGCCGCGCCGCGCAGCACCCCCAGCCCTTCCGCGCGGGCGCACAGCGCGTAGGCCAGCATACCGGCCACGGGCCGCACCGCCCCTTCCAGCGACAGCTCGCCCACTAAAAGCCTGCCGCGGGCGCGCCGCGGGTCCACCTGCCCGGTGGCGATGAGGATGCCCGCCGCGATGGGCAGATCGAACCCCGATCCCGTCTTGCGCAGCGACCCGGGCGCCAGGTTCACCACTACCCGCTCGTTGGGCATGGAGAACCCGCTCGCGCGCAGGGCGGCGCGCACCCGCTCGCGCGACTCCTGGATGGCGGCGTCGGGCATCCCCACGATGAAGAAGCCGGGCATGCCGTTGCCCACCACCACCTCCACGTCCACCGGCACCGCCTCCACGCCACGCAGCGTGGCGCTGCGGACGGTGCACTGCCCCGCCATGGCTACTCCGTTCCGAAGGCGTTGATGTGGTGGCGCACCAGCGCGCGGTCGGGCGCCGACACCAGAAGCGACACCACGTCGAAGCGCACCGGCACGTCCACCGCGTCGTAGTCGCGCAAAAACAGCGCGGCTATCCGCTCGTAGCGGCGGCGCTTCTCCGCATCCACCGCGTCGGAGGGCAGCCCTTTGTCAGTGCTCGTGCGCGTCTTCACCTCCACGAACACCACCGCCTCGCCGTCGCGCGCGATGATGTCCGCCTCGCCGGCGGCGCAGGTCCAGTTCCGCTCGACGATCTCGTAGCCGCGCCGGTACAGGTAGCGCGCCGCGGCGTCCTCGCCGCGCCGGCCCAGATCGTCGTTGGCCTTGCCCCGCGGCACGGAAGGCCCGTCCTCATCGGACCGCTCCCGCGCGCAGGCGCCCTCGTCCAACGGGAACGGCTCATCCGCGCGGCGGCGGCGCGGCGGCGTGCGATCCGGCTCTCGGACGCCCTCGGCAACCTGGTCGGGGACGCGTTCCAACACTGCGGCGTTCTCGTTCATGGCAACCACCTTTCTCTCGGTGGCCGCATGGTAGCGCCGCGACCTTGCACGGCGGTTGCGCGATCGCCGCCGCGCCCTGGCGTGCATCTTTCCCAGATGCTGCGCGGACGCCGCCGAAACCTTGCGCGGATGATGCGCGGATCTGCCCTCGAACCGCGCGCCGCACAGCCCGCACCCCTAGAACAGCGTGGGCTGGGTGAAGGCGGTGCAGAAGCTTTCGCGGTGCGCAGGGCACAGCCCCAGCCGCTTGATGGCGTCGATGTGCTCGGCCGAGCCGTAGCCCTTGTTCGAGGCGAACCCGTAGCCGGGGTAGCGCGCGTCCAGGCGCACCATCAACGCGTCGCGCTCCACCTTGGCCACGATGGAGGCCGCCGCGATGGAGGCGCAGCGCGCATCGCCGTGCACGAGGCTTTCCTCGCGCTCGTCAAAGTGCAGCGGGTTGCCGTCGAGCAGAAGCAGGTCAGGCCTCACCCCCGCCTGCTCCAGGTCCGCCACCGCGTCCGAAAACGCGGAGCGCAAACAGGCCGCCATGCCGCGCTCGTCTATCTCGCGCGGCTCCACGAACCGCACCGTCCACGCCAGCGCCACGCGCTTCACCTCCGCGGCGATGCGCTCGCGCTCGGCGGGGCTCACCTGCTTCGAGTCGTTGAGCCCCGCGATGCGCGGCTCGCGCGGCAGCACGACCGCGCCCACGGTCAACGGCCCCGCCACCGGCCCGCGCCCCACCTCGTCCAGGCCGGCGGCCACCTGCGCACCGCGCTCGACCATCAGGCGCTCTTCCAGCTCGTAGAGCCCCGCCAGCCGCTCGCGCTCGGCCCGTTCGGCGTCCAAGCGGCGGCGCGCCGTCTCCAGCGCGGCGCGCACGCCCTTGCGCGCGTCGGCCACCAGCGAGCGCTCCAGCACCGCGAACTCGCGCTCGTCGGCCTCTTGGAGCCGCTTTCTTATCTCTGCGACCGTCGTCGCCATGGCTTTCCCCTTCTCTGATGCCCAAAACCGCCCCGAAAACGCGAAACCCCCCGCCCGGATGACGGGCGAGGGGCATGCTCATCGCTGACGCACCGCCGCAGGGGCGGGCGCTGGGAGAACGGCGCTCCTAGCGGAACGACTTCTCCTTGATCTTGGCGGCCTTGCCCACCTTGTCGCGCAGGTAGTACAGCTTGGCGCGACGCACGTCGCCGCGGCGCACGACCTCGATCTTCTCGATCTTGGGGGAATGCACGGGGAACGTGCGCTCCACGCCCACCGAGAAGCTCACCTTGCGCACCGTGAAGGTCTCACGGGCGGAGTGGCCATGGCGGCGGATGACGTCGCCCTGGAACACCTGGATGCGCTCGCGGTTGCCCTCGGTGATGCGGTAGTGCACCTTCACGTTGTCTCCCACGTGAAACTCGGGGAGGTCGCTCTTGATCTGCTGCTGCTCGATGGCGCGGATGATATCCATGGTTCTTCGTTCCTTCTATCCCTCAGGTCAACGCATGCGTTGTTCGGTTAAAGACGCGATTGGACAGTATATCGCCTCGGACCTCGAAGCGCAAGGCGAAACTGCAAACCGGTCCGCCGAAACCCGTTTCGCGGCGCTTCGCTCCACGCAATGAGCAAAACTCGCGCCGCGGCGAGCGCCTCCGCACTTCCCGGAAAGCACCTCCGACGGCGCCGCGCAAGCGAACGGCCGCACGGGCACTCCCCCTTCCGCCCTGCAGCGCAAGCTGGGCCGTCGAACACGGGGCCGCGCCCCGCCTGGCCCGCCCCGCAGCGCAGCCGCCCTACACCAGCGTCAGCAGGAAGTACGCCGCCACGCCGGTGACCGCGCTCCACAGAAGCGATTTCGTCCAGCACGCCACGGCCACCACGGCGACGGAGGCCAGAAGCGGGGCCGCGGCTGGCCACAGCCCGGCGTCGAACATGCCCGGCGACAGCAGGTCGTTGGCCACCAGCGCCGCAAACGCCGCGGGCGGGATGAAGCCCAGCGCCCGCTCCACGCCCTCCGGCAGCTGCCGGCCCTTCAGCGCGAACAGCGGGATCACCCGGCACGCCAGCATGGTCAGCGCGCAGCACGCGAACACGACAAGGAAATCACCCCAGCTCATGCCGTGCCACTCCCCGTCTTGCGCGCGCGGCGGCGCAGCGCCGAGGCGCCCAGGGCCGCCGCCACCCCCACCACGGCGCCCACGAGGATGGCCGGGCCCGAAAGCCCCGCCGCCTTGCAGGCGAACACGCCCGCCATGGCCGCCATGGCCGCCACCGCGTTCTCCACGGTGAGCTTCTGCGTGACCAAAAGGCAGATGAAGATGGAGGTCATGGCGAACGAGGCGATGGCCAGCGGGATATCCACCGCCGAGCCCACCAGCACGCCCACCACGTTGGAGGCCGTCCACGAGGCCTGCGAGAACAGGTTCACGAACAGCGCGCGGTCCACGCTCCAGCCGCCCTGCTCGAAACGGGCGGTGTTCACGCCGTAGCTTTCGTCGGTGACGGTGGCGGCGAACAGGAACGCCAGGCGCTTGGGCACCCCCGCGCAGCGCGGCGCGAACGAGGCGGCGTAGAGCATCTGGCGCGTGTTCACCAGCGACACGCTGGCGACGATGGAGGCGACCGGCGAGGCGGCCAGCCACATGTTGGGGATCATGAACTGCCCGGCGCCGGAGTAGAACAGGACGGACATCATGACCACCTGGACCACGTCCAGCCCGATGGAGGCGCACAGGATGCCGCAGGGCACGCCGATGGCGACGTAGCCCAGCATGATGGGCACCGCCGCGCCGAACGCATCGCGTATGTAGCCTCTCGAAGACATAGCCCGACGATTATACCGGTACCCCCGCCGGATGCAAGGCCCGCGCGGCCGCGTCATCGAAGCGGGCGCGCCATCCGCCCCACCGCCGCGACGGCACCTGCCGCCCTGTCCCCGCCGGGCGCACCTCCCGCGAAGGCCAAAACGGCTAGTAGTGGATGGCCGAGGGAACGAACAGCGCCTTGAAGCGGCTCTTCGCGAAGCGGTCGGTCATGCCGGCGATGTAGTCGCAGGCGGCCAGCAGCGCGTCGCCCTCGGAGATGCCGCGGTACTCGGCGGGCACCTCGTCGGTGTGCTCCACGTAGTAGTCGAACAACGCCTCCAGAAGCCGCCCCGCCTTCTCCGTCTCGTGCAGCACGACGGGCGCGGTGTAGACGGCGCGGAACAAAAACGACCGCAGCTCCATCATGGCGTCCCACACCGGCGCGCTCATGCGGATGTCGTCGCAGGCCGCGGAGGTCTCCACCATGTCCAGCACGAGCGTCTCGATGCGGGCGGAATGGTCGGGGCCCAGCACCTCGTGCGTGGAGGCGGGCAGGTCGTCCTCGCCCAGGATGCCTGCGCGGATGGCGTCGTCGATGTCGTGGTTCACGTAGGCGATGCGGTCGGCGACGGCCACCACGCGGCCCTCCAGCGTCTCGGCGCGCACCGGCCCGGTGTGGTGCAGAATGCCGTCGCGCACCTCCGGCGTGAGGTTGAGGCCCCGCCCGCCGTTCTCGATGCGCTCCACTACGCGCAGGCTCTGCTCGTTGTGGCGGTACAAAAGCCCGCCGCGCCCCTCGCCGTCGCCCGCGCCCATCGGCGCCGTGCGGCCGTGGCGCGCCAGGCAGCGCGACAGCGCCTGCTCGCCGGCGTGCCCGAAGGGGGTGTGCCCCAGGTCGTGGCCCAGCGAGATGGCCTCGGCCAAATCCTCGTTGAGCCCCAGCGCGCGGGCGATGGTGCGCGCGATCTGGGCCACTTCCAACGTGTGGGTGAGCCGCGTGCGGTAGTGGTCGCCCTCGGCGGCCAGGAACACCTGCGTCTTGTGGGACAGGCGGCGGAACGACTTGGAATGGAGGATCTTGTCGCGGTCGCGCTGGAAGTCGTTGCGCAGGATGTCGGGGGCGGCCGAGCGGTCGCGCCCCTCGCTTTCCGACGCGCGCGCGGCGTCCTCGGACAGAAGCTCCCGTTCGCGCTGCTCCTGGTCCTCGCGATGGATGATGCGCATGGCCGCCTCCCGTCATCCGGTGCCGTTTGGGGCTAGTGTAGCAGATGCGAAGACGCGGGCGGCGCAGCAGCAGCGCCCGCGCCCGCCGCAATCGCGCGGCTCTGTCCGAACGGCCCCTTGCGCAGCGCAAGCCCTTACCCGCATCTTACGGAAAGCAACCCCTTGGCAACGCTTGGCCCGCCGCGGGCCGCACGGGCCGCCCCATGCGCTAGCATGGTTCCATTCCCCCACAGCAGGGTCGCCGCCAACCGGACACCTCAGCAGGCGCCCGCGGCGCCGCCGTTTCGCGCGAAAGGAGCTTCCCCATGGCCTATCTCCCGCACCACCTCCTGTACTACAAGAAGGCATGCCCGTACTGCCAGAAGGTGCTCCGCTTCATGGAAGAGAACAAGATCACCCTGGACACGCGCGACACGCTGCAGCCGGGCAACCAGGACGACCTCGTGCGCATCGGCGGCAAGAAGCAGGTGCCGTGCCTGGTGGTGGAGGGCAAGCCCCTCTACGAATCCGACGACATCATCGCCTACCTCACGCAGAAGGCGGCCACGGCCTAGCCGCGCAAGCGGAAGCGGAAGACGCCTCGCCCCGGCGGGAGCGCACCGCGAAAGGCCATCCGCCCCCGACCCCGCCCGAAACGACGAAGGCCCGCAGATCACGGGCCTTCGCTGTTTTCACGGCTCCTGCGCGGCGGGAACGCCGCCGGCGAACCGGGCGCTAGAAGCGCCCGAAGCGCTCGTGGCGGCGGGCGATCAGCTCGTCGGCATCGGCGCCGGCCAGCTCGTCCAGCGCCCCGCGCACGTAGCACGCCACGGCCTCGGCCGCCTGCTCGGGGTTCTCATGCGCGGCGCCGTCGCCTTCGGACAGCACCGTGTCCACGATGCCCATGCGCGCCACGTCGGCCGCACCCATCTTCATGACCGCGGCGGCCTCCGGCGCGCGCGTGCGGTCCTTCCACAAAATCGACGCGAAGCCCTCCGGCGAGAGCACCGAGTACACCGCGTGCTCCTGCATGGCCACCTTGTCGGCCAAGGCCAGCGCCAGCGCGCCGCCCGAGCCGCCCTCGCCCAGAAGCACGCTGACCACGGGCACGCGCAGCCCCGCCAGCGCGAACAGGTTGTCGGCGATGGCGTTGCCCTGCCCGCGCTCCTCGGCCTCGGTGCCGCAGAACGCACCCTGGGTGTCCACCAGGCACACCACGGGGCGGCCGAACTTCTCGGCCTGGCGCATCAGGCGCAGGCTCTTGCGGTAGCCCTCGGGCTGGGGACAGCCGAAGTTGCGCTTGATGCGCTCCTTCAGATCGGCGCCCTTCTCCTGCGCGATGACCGTCACCGCGCGCCCGCCGATCCAGCCGATGCCGCCCACGATGGCGCCGTCGTCGCCGAAGGCGCGGTCGCCGTGCAGCTCGATGAAGCCGTCCACCATGCGCTCGATGTAAGACAGCGCCGTGGGGCGGTGGGTGTTGCGCGCCAACTGCACGTGGCTCCACGCCTCTTCCGCCTGCTCCGCGCCGGGGCGCGCGTCGGACGTGGCGCCGTAGGAGGCGTCCTCGCCCAGAAGCGAGCCGTCCTCCGCGTCGAAGCCGCCCGCGGCCACCGCGCGCTCGATGCGCTTGCCCGCCCCCTTGCCGCCGGAGAACAACGGGAAGGAGAAGCGGGGCTTCTGCTGCCCCTCGTCCGCCGCCTCCACCGGCAGCAGGCCGTAGGTGATGAAGTTGTAGGTGCCCGTGCCCTCTTCCAGGTTCGCGCACACCGAGGCGTAGTCGACCACGATGGCGCGGTCGCCCGGCTGCGGCTCGGCCGGAAGCGCCGTCGAGGCGTGCAGCGCCAGAAGGTGCGCGAGGGTCGAGCGCAGCTCGGAGCGCTCCACAATGCCGTCGATCAGGCCGTGCTCCAGCGCGAACTCAGCCGTCTGGAAGCCCTCGGGCAGCTCCTGCTTGATGGTGTCGCGGATGACGCGCTGGCCGGCGAAGCCGATGAGCGCCTTCGGCTCGGCCAGGATGATGTCGCCCTGCATGGCGAACGAGGCGGTGACGCCGCCGGTGGTAGGGTCGGTGTGCACGACGATGTAGGGAAGCCCTGCGGCGCTGTGGCGCTCGACCGCGCACGACACCTTCGCCATCTGCATGAGCGACATCAGGCCCTCCTGCATGCGCGCGCCGCCGGAGGCGGTGAACACCACCACGGGCAGGCGCAGATCGGTGGCGCGGTCGAACAGGCGCGAGACGCGCTCGCCCACCACGGTGCCCATCGAGCCCATCAGGAAGGTGGAGTCCATCACGCCCACGGCCAGATGCAGGCCCGCGATGGCGCCGCAGCCGGTGCGCACGGCTTCCTGCAGCCCCGTCTTCTGGCGCAGGCCCTCGATCTTCTCCACGTAGCCGGGGAAGTCCAGCGGGTCGCGCTCGGGCAGGTCGGCATCCCATTCCTCGAAGCTGCCGGCGTCCAGCAGATCGGCGATGCGCTCGTCGGAGGTCATGCGGAAGTAGCCGCCGCACGAGGGGCACACGTAGTGGGCCGCGGCCAGGCTGGAGCGCTCGAAGCTCAGCCCGCAGTGGCGACAGGTGCGCCAGCCGGCCTCTTCGGGGGCCACGCGCTCCGTGGAGCACAGCACCCAGCCCATGCCGGGAACGTCCTGTGACACGGGGCGGAACACGCGCAGACCGCAGGCCGCCGCGCGCGCCAGGAACACGTCCACCTCGGCCAGAGGCAGCGCCTCGCCGGACAGAAGGATGGTGGAAGCGCCGCATTCCTTGGCCGCGTTCAGGACCGCATGGCCGTTGCTGAACAGGGCGTCGGAGTAGCGCTCGCCCAGGATGACCGTGCCGTCGGCGCCGCGCAGGTTCACGTCGAAGCGGCGCTCGCGCGTCAGCGGCGCCCAGGCCGAGAACCCGGCGTCCTGCGCCTCCTGGATGAGCTGGCGCGCCTGGCGGCCGCGCGCCATGACCAGCACGCGGGGGCGCTGGCCCTCCGGCACTTCAGCGGCGGTCTCGCCGGACGCCTCGCCCTCGACGTAGGCCGAGCCGTCCGCGGCGTCCACCGCGTTGGGCGCTACCTCGGCACCGGCGGCCTCCTGCGCCACGCGCGCCGGACGGTAGGCCACGTCCGACGCCTCGGCGCGCTCCGGAGCCGGCGCCGCTTCCTCGGGGCGCGGGGCGCCCTCGGCCACCAGGCGGCCTTCCGCCGAAAACGTGATGTAGTTCTGCTTCCTGCTCTTCATGAACGCGATCCCCCTGCTTCCTTGCCGCACGCCGGCCGCCCTACGCGCCCGGCGCCTCCTGGGCGCGCGCCAGCACGTACTTCTGCGTGGCCTGGGCGCACACCTGGCCCTCGACGCTCGCCTCCACCTCGGCCACGCACAGGCGCGCCGAAGCCTTCACGATGCGCGCCTTCAGGTCCAGCGTCTCGCCGGGGCGCACCTGTCGGCGGAACTTCGCCTTGTCGATGCCCGTCAGAAAGCCCAGCGCCCCCTCCGCGCCGCGCTCGACCAGCAGGCAGAACGACGCGGCCTGCGCCAGCGCCTCCATGATGATGACGCCGGGCAGCACTGGGTAGTCGGGGAAATGGCCGGCGAACAGCGGCAGCGCGGGATCGACGTCCAGCTGCGCGTGCACCTCCACGCCCGGCTCGCACGACACGACCCGGCTCACCCACACGAACGGATCGCGATGCGGCAGCACCGCCTCCACCGCGTCCTTCCCGCAAGGATATTCGAATTCCATCATGCTCTCCTCATCTAAGCTTGCGGCCAAAAGCCGCTGGCCGAAGCATCCGACTTCAAGCCAGATCCGCCAACCCCTCAACCAAAGCGCAACCCCTGGTCGAGCCAACGTCAGAGGGCGCCGGAGACGCCTCGAATCATGGGGATCGCAAGGGCGAAGCGTACTTCGGTACGAGAGTCCTTGGGATCGCCGCGAGGCGAGGTGCCTCCGGCGGCCGCAGCGTCGGCCCGTTCCGCGGTTCGGCAGAACCGCGGAACTATTTGAACGGCGAAATCGCCAAACTCGCGTTGTGGCCGCCGAAGCCGAGGCTGTTGGACAGCGCGACCTTCTGCGGATAGCCGGTGATGGCCTCGGTGGCCACGTTCACCGGGCACGCCGGGTCGGCTTCTGCGAAGCCGCAGGTGGGCGGCACGCAGTCGTTGGCAACCGACAGCGCGGTGACGATGGCCTCCAGCGCGCCGGCCGCGCCGAGGGTGTGCCCCGTGCTGCCCTTCACCGAGGTGACGGGAACCTTGGCCCCCGCCTCTTCGCCGCACAGGTCCAGAAGCGCGCGCGACTCGGTGGAGTCGTTGGCCGGGGTGCCCGTGCCGTGCGCATTGAGGTGCCCCAGGTCGGCGGGCGTGAACCCGCCCTCGGCCAGCGCCTGCGCCATCGCGCGGCGGATGCCCTCGCCGTCAGGAGAGGGGGCCGTCATGTGGTAGGCGTCGCCCGTGCTGCCGAAGCCGGTCACCTCGGCGATGATGGACGCCCCGCGCGCCAGCGCGTGCTCCAGCGACTCCAGAACCACCGCGCCGGCGCCCTCGCCCGCCACGAAGCCCGCGCGGCGGGCGTCGAAGGGCAGCGAGGCGCACTGCGGGTCCTCGGCCTTGGTCAGCGCGCTGAGGTTCGAAAATCCCGCCAGGCACACCGGCGAGATGCTCTCCTCCGTGCCGCCGGCCAGCGCCGCGTCCGCGTAGCCGTGGCGGATGTCGCGCACCGCCTGGCCGATGCAGTGGGCGCCGGTGGCGCAGGCCGTCACGATGTCGATGCACTCGCCCTTGATGCCGTAGCGGATGGCCAGCTGGCCGGCGGCCATGTTGCTGATCATCGTGGGCACGAACAGCGGGTTCACGCGCTTGGGGCCCTTCTCCACCAGCGTGGTGATGCCGCTTTGCAGCTCGTCGATGCCGCCGATGCCCGACCCGAACACGCACGCGATGCGCGCGGGGTCCTCCGCGGCCACGTCCAGGCCCGAGGATGCCAGCGCCTCGTCAGCCGCCACGATGGCGTACTGCACGAAGCGCTCGAAGCGGCGGGCCTCCTTCTTCGTCATGCCGTGCTCCACCGGGTCGAACCCGCGCACTTCGCCGGCGATGTGCACGTCGAAGCCCTCGGTGTCGAAGCGCTCGACCGGCGCGATGCAGCAGCGCTTGCCGAACACGGCCTCCCACAGCGCCTCGACGCCCACGCCGGCCGGCGAGATGGCGCCCACGCCGGTGATGACCACGCGGTGCGTGCCGTCGGGGCGGCGGGTCTCGATCCCCTCGGGAGAGGCGGGGCGGTGGCCCCTCAGCGTGAATCCGTCCTGCTGGCTCATAGCGACATCCCTCCGTCGATGCAGATTACCTGGCCGGTGATGTAGCCGGCCCCTTCGCTGGCGAGGAAGCGGACGAGCGCCGCCACCTCCTCGGCGGTGCCGAAGCGCTTCGCGGCGATGCGCTCGCCGATGGCCTCGCGCTGCTTGTCGGACAGCGCGTCGGTCATGTCGGTGTCGATGAAGCCCGGCGCCACGGCGTTGCAGGTGATGTTGCGGGCCGCCAGCTCGCGCGCGATGGACTTCGTCAGCCCGATGACGCCGGCCTTCGACGCCGCGTAGTTCGCCTGCCCGGCGTTGCCGGACACGCCCACCACGCTGCTCATGTTCACGATGCGCCCGTAGCGCTGCTTCATCATGCGCTTGGCGGCGGCGCGGCAGCAGTTGAACGTGCCCTTCAGGTTCACGTCGATCACCGCGTCGAAGTCGTCATCCTTCATGCGCGCCAGCAGCCCGTCGCGGGTGATGCCGGCGTTGTTCACCAACACGTCGATGCGCCCGAACTCCGCGAATGCCGCCTCGATGAGCTCCGTCGCCGCCTCGGGCGACGCTACGTTCGCCACACGAGCGATGACGCGCACGCCGAAGCGCTGCGAAAGCTCCTCCGCCGCCTGTTCGAGGGCGGCGAGCCCGCCTTCGCTCGAGCAGTTCATGCACACGTCGAAGCCGGCGCCCGCCAGCTTCTCCGCCACCGCGCGCCCGATGCCGCGGCTCGATCCGGTGACCACCGCCGCGCGGCGCGTGGACTGGGTTCCCTCTGCCATGAAACGCCTTTCTCGCACAGCGGCGCGCCTACTCGGCGGCCGCCTCGTCCTGGGGTCGGCCATGCGCCGAAGCGTAGGCTTCGAGGCTGGCCCGATCCTGCACGCACTCACGCGCAGCGTCCTTCTCGATGCGCTTGACAAGGTTCTTCAGCACCCCGCCGAAGCCCACCTCCACGAACGTGTCGGCGCCAGCCTCAGCCAGCGCGCGCACGCAGGAGACGAAGCGCACCGGATGCGTCACCTGCAGCGCCAGATGCTCGCGCGCCACGGCCGCCGAAAGCGGGGCGGCGTCCACGTTGCAGACAAGCGGGATGCGCGGCTCGGAGAACTCCACGCCCTCCAGGTAGGCCGCCAGCCCCTCCGCCGCCTCGGCCATCAGCGGGCTGTGGAAGGCGCCGGAGGTCTTCAGGCGCGAAGCCTTCTTCCCCTGGGCCGCCCACGCCTCCTCGGCGCGCGCGACGGCTTCCACGTCGCCCGAGACGACCACCTGGCCGGGGCTGTTGTAGTTCGCCGGCACCAGCACGCCGCCCTGGGCGCACTGCTCGCACAGCTGCTCCACCTCTTCGTCGGTGCCCTTCAGAAGCGCGCTCATCGCGCCGGGATGGCGCTCGGCCGCCTGGGCCATGAGGTCGGTGCGCACGCGGACGAGCTGGAACACCTCGTCGTCGGAGAGCATGCCGGCCACCGCCAGAGCGCCGATCTGCCCCAGCGAGAAGCCCAGCACGGCCGACGGCGCCACGCCGCGGGCCTCAAGCGCGCGGGCGATGCCCACCGACAGCGCGCAGAGGGCCGGTTGGGCGAAGCGGGTGTCGTTGATGCGCTCGGCGTCGCCGGAGGCCACCAGCTGCGCCACGTCGAAGCCGAACGCGCGGGAGGCGCGCTCGAAGGCCTGGGCCACCTCGGGCACGTCCAGAAGGTCGGCGCCCATGCCGGGCTTCTGCGAGCCCTGGCCGGACAGCATGAACACGCTCGCGCCCGGCTCGATGGGCCCAAGCGCGCGGGGGGCGGCGGCAACCTGCATGGCCGGCCCCCTTACGCGTCGGCGCGGCCGAGCATCCGCCCGCCGCGCGCGTTCAGCGCCGCCACGTCCTCGACGCCCATCCCGCACAGCGCCTCGGCCTCCGCCACGATCTCGGAGATCACGTCGGCAGCCGTCTTGCGCTCGCGCACGAGGGCGGCCACCTGGCCGGCCATCATCGAGCCGTTCTCCACGTCGCCTTCCACGGCGCGGCGCAGGCTGCCCAGGTACATCTGCTCGAGCGCCTCGCCGTTCTTCGCCATGTCGCCTTCCAGCTGGCGCACCTTGCGGGAGAACTTGTTCTTCAGGCAGCGCGCCGGATGCCCGCTGCCGCGGCCGGTGACGATGGTGTCGGAGTCCTTCGCGGCCAGCACGCGCTCCTTGTAGGCGTCGGCCACGGTGCACTCGTCCACGGTGAGGAAGCGCGTGCCCATCTGCACGCCCTCGGCGCCCAGCATGAACGCCGCCGCGAACCCGCGGCCGTCGGCCACGCCGCCCGCGCCGATGACGGGGATGGACACCGCCTCGCGCACCGCGGGGATCAGCGCCATCGTGGTCAGCTCGCCCACGTGCCCGCCCGACTCGGTGCCCTCGGCCACCACGGCGTCGGCGCCGAGGCGCTCCATGCGCACGGCCAGCGCGGTGGAGGCCACGACGGGGATCACCTTGATGCCGGCTTCCTTCCACATGTCCAGGTAGTTCGCCGGGCTGCCCGCGCCGGTGGTGATGACGTCCACCCGAAGCTCGGCAAGGAGGCGCGCCAGCTCGCCGGCGTTGGGGTCCATCAGCATCACGTTGGCGCCGATGGGCTTGCTGGTGATCGCGCGCGCCTGCTTGACCTGGTCCTCAACCCAGTCCAGCGGCGCGCCGCCGCACGCGATGATGCCCAGGCCGCCCGCCTCGCTGACCGCGCCCGCCAAGCTGGCGTTCGCGATGCGCGCCATGGCTCCCTGGATGATGGGCGCTTCGATGCCCAGCAGCTCCGTGACCCTCGTCTTCATGCCGATGATGCCCTTTCCCTCTCGTCGTCGCCGCGTTCAGGCGGCCTGAAAAACCGGAGGGGGCTGCACGCGCAGCCCCCTCGCGTCCCTTGCGGGTCTCCCTACTTCAGGGAGTCGATGTGAGCGACCAGCTGGCCGATGGTCTCGATGCCCTCGGGCTCGCCGAACTCGATGCCGCACTTCTCCTCCAGGTCGCAGATGAGCTCCATCATGTCCAGGGAGTCGATGCCGAGCGCCTCCATCGTGGCGTCCTCGGTGATCTGGTCCTTGTCCAGGTCGAGGTTCTCGGCGAGCACGTCCTTAACGGTGTCGATCGTGGCCATGTGCGTTCCTTTCCGTCGAAATTAGTTTGATAGTCTAAGTAATGACTGTCTCTAGTATGGTATGGGGACGCCTTCCCGAATGCAATACCTTCGTTGCCCCCTCCATTATTTCTGCGGCGTTGGCGAAAACGGGGGCGCGGAGCGCGGGATCCTTCCCTCACGCGCGCTCGTCGAAGAACGCCTTCACCTTTATCAGCGCCTCGGTGAACACGCGCTCCTCCTCGTCCGTCAGCCCCTCCAACGCCTCGTCCACCATCTGGCGGTGGAACAGGCTGTGCGCGCGGTAGACCAGCCGCCCCTTCTTCGTGAGCGACAGCAGCACCTTGCGGCGGTCGTCGGCGGCGCGCGTGCGCTCGATGAAGCCTTTGCGCTCCAGCTTGCCCACCGCCGTGGTGAGGGTGGCGGTGGTCACCGACAGGCGCGCAGCCACCACGTTCATGGGGTTGCGCTCATAGAGCCCCACCGCCACGATGGTGTGCACCTCCGTTATGGTAAGTCCGCTGGTCAGGCGGTTGTCCAGCGAGCGCTCCTCGATGCGCAGGATGGAGTTGAACGTCCCCGACAGAAGGTCGTCTATCGCCTGGCGGTCGCACCCGCCCGCCCGCTTCCGGTCCTCTCGCCCTTCCTCCATGCCTCTCCTTTCTCGGCCTTCGGCCCTCACGGGCGCGCGTCCGCCCCGTCGGCCGCCGGCAGGGCGTGCCGGGCGACGTAGGGCGCGCACGTCTGGGCGACGCAGCGGGCGAACCGCTCCGCGTAGCGCCGCTGCTCGTCGCCAAGCCCCCGCTGCCGCGAATGCAAAAACCCCACGGTGAACGACGGCGCCCCCTCCACGGGGACGAACATCCTGCCGCCGGCTTCTTCGTCCAGGAAGCCGCTCAGCGAATCCCACATCATCACCGCCCGGCCCGCGTCCACCAGCTCGTAGATCAACCCCAGGTTGGTGGTGCGCACCATCACGTGCTCGGGCGCGCCGCCGGGAAACAGGCCGGCGGCCATCTCCTCCAAGAACGGCTCGCCGTAGATGGCGTAAGGCAGCTTCGCCGCCTCGGCGCGGGCGAGCACGCGCTTGCGCGGCGAGAGCAGCTCCGCCGTGCCCAGCACGCCTATCTCCGACTCCACCAACGGCTCGAACGCGGCGTCGGGCTGCCCGGCCAGCCATTCCCGCTGGCGGCTTCCCGCCGTCACCAGCGCCAGCACCGGCTCTCCCGGCGTGCCGACGAAGGCCGACACCGCCTCGAACGACCCCTCTTCCAGCAAGGGGTCTCGCAAATCCCACTGCTCCAACCTGGATTTCATCAGGGTGAACAGCGCGGTGGACACGAACGGCGTGGCCAGCAGCCTGACGGGAGGAACCGGCTCGTCCCGGCGGGCGAACCGGCGCATCGCCTCGCGCAGGCGCTCGTCGGCCTCCACGCACTCACGGGCGAGCGGCGCAAGCTCGCGGCCCGCCTCGGTGAGGTGCACGCGCCGGCCCGACCGCTCGAACAGCACCACGCCCAGCTCGCGCTCCAAGGCATGGACGGACTTGCCTAGGCCCTGCTGCGAGACGTAGAGCTTGCGGCTCGCACGCGAGTACGAGCCCAGCTGGGCTATCTCCAGAAAATACCGCAGCGATTCGACCCTCATACGCCGTCCTTCGCGCATCCTCTCCGGCACCCTGGCGCCGCCGCGCCCGGCTTCGCCGCCTCCATGATAGCAAAGCCCCGCCCGCCCGGCACGCTCCGAACGCCCCGCCCTCCGCATCGAACGTACCGCTTTCCTGAAACCCCGCGTAGCGCGAAACGGAAACCAACGGTTGTGGAAACCGAACCATTGCCTGTTGGACGTGCGCGGCCCCTCCGCCGTACCATCAACGCGAAGGGCCGCCCGGACAGGCGGCGCAACGGGCGGGCGGGAGCGCCTCGCGCGGAAACGGCAGGCATCCCCTCCGCCCAGGCGAGAGGAAGGAGAGCATGGCAATGGCGGTTAAGAAAACAAGGACCCAGTGCACGACCTGCCATGCGCGCTGTGGTGTGTTCGTGTACTCCGAAGGCGACAAGATCCTGCGGATCGAAGGCGACCCCGACAACCCCAAGTCGCACGGCGTGTGCTGCGGCATGGGCATGTCCGAGCGCGAGATCCACAACAACACCGAGGGGCGCATCCTCTACCCCATGAAGCGCGTGGACTGGGACCCGCACGGCCAGCGCAACGTCGAAAACCGCGGCAAGAGCGAGTTCGAGCGCATCAGCTGGGACGAGGCGCTCGACATCCTGGCCGAGGAGTGCCTGCGCATCAAGGACGAGTACGGCCCTGAGGCCATCATCACCGGCCAGGGAACCGGGCGCACGTCCAACCATTGGCACATCCGCCTGAACTCGTCGCTGGGCCTGGAGGGCTGGTCGCTCGTCCCCACGCATGTGTGCCTGATGCCCCACATGCTGCCCAACGCGTTCACCCTGGGCGTCTACAGCCCCGCCGACGGCGAGCTGGCCAATTCCGACACCATCGTGCTGTGGGGCGAGAACCCCGCCATGGAGCGCGCCATCACGCGCACGATCTTCGAACGGCAGCGCCAGGGCGCCAAGCTCATCGTCATCGACACGCGCTTCCAGGACATGTCCAAGCACGCCGACATCGCCATCCAGCCGCGCCCCGGCACCGACGCGGCCATCGCGCTGGCGCTCATCCACGAGGTCATCGAGCACGGCTGGTACGACCGCGAATGGATCGACGCGTGGACCTACGGCTTCGACCAGCTTGCCGAGCGTGTGAAGGACTGGACGCCCGAGCGCGCGGCCGAAATCGCCCAGGTGGATGCCGACGACATCCGCGCCATCGCCGAGATTCTGGGCACCCACGGCCCGGTGGGCATGAAGATCGGCCTGGGCCCGGGCTGCATGCACACCAACGCCATCCAGAACGGCCGCGCCGTCGCCTGCCTGCAAGGACTTCTGGGCTGGGTGGACCGCAAGGGCGGCATCAGCGTGCCGGTTTCGTTCTCGGTCATGCTCGACGACAAGATCACCCTGTGGGACGACAAGGATCCCGGCCGCCCCGAGCTGTTCACCTTCGGCGGCGAGGAGCACCCGCTCTACAAGAGCTTCGGCCGCTCCAACGACCCCCACGCCACCTTCGAGGCCATCATCACGCAGAAGCCGCGGCCGGTGCGCGCGTTCATCGCCATCGCCGACGACCCGCTTCTGTGCTACGAGAACACCAACCTCACCTACCAGGCCATGACCAGCCCCAACCTGGACATGATCGCCGTGAAGGACTTCTACTTCTCGCCCACCGCGAAGCTGGCCGACCTGGTGTTCCCCTCGTCGGACTGGGCGGAGCGCTGCACCTACGACGAGGAGATCGACGGCAACATGATCCTCACGTTCGACCAGGCCGTGCCCGCGCCCGGCGAGTGCTGGGACGACTGGAAGTTCTTCCTTGAGTGGGGCCGGCGCATCGACCCGGAGCACTGGCAGTGGAAGGACGAGAAGGACATGGTGCTGTGGCGCCTGCGCGAGTTCTACGGGTTCGACCTCACCTGGGACGAGTTCCAGTCGAAGAACGTCCGCTCCACCGAGCCGGGCGGCGAGATGGGCGAGGTGGTGTACGAGAAGTACAAGAAGGGCCTCATGCGCCCCGACGGCCAACCCGGCTTCCCCACGCCCACCGGCCGCATTGAGTTCTGGTGCGACGCCCTGGCCGCATTCGGCTACGACCCGTTGCCCGATTACACCGAGCCGATGGAGAGCCCCATCAGCCAACCAGAGCTTGCCAAGGAGTACCCGCTGACGGTCATCACGGGGCACCGCCTGTACTCGTTCTTCCACTCCGCATGGACCAACGTCCCCGCGCAGCGCAAGCTCTATCCCGACCCGTTCGCGCTGGTGCATCCCGATGACGCGCGCGAGCACGGCATCACCGACGGCGAGTGGATCACCATCTCCTCGCCGCGCGGCAAAATCATCTCGAAGGCGCGCGTGACGCGCGAGATCAAGAAGGGCGTGGTGGCGGTTCCCCGCCCCGGTTGGCGGGACGAATGCCCCGAGCTCGGCCTGCCCGGATACGGATGGGACAAGGCCAACGGCAACATCCTCGTGCCGTCCACGCCGGCCGAGCCCGGCTACGGCGCCACGGCCATGCGCTCGTCGCTGTGCAAGATCGAAGCGGGAAGGGGTGACCTGTAATGGGAAGGGTCAAGGGAAACGGCATCGCGCTGCTGCTCGATTTGGACGACTGCACCGGATGCTTCAGCTGCGAGGCGGCCTGCCGCGAAACGCACCGCTACGCCTACGATGAGGACTGGATGCGCACCGTGCGGCGCGACCCGTTCGTGGTGGACGGCAAGCTGCGCCAGTACCACCTGGTAGCGCCCGTGCTGGACAAGTGCGCCGCCTGCTACGACGGTGAGCATGAGCCGCTGTGCGTGAGCGGCTGCCCTGCCGGCGCGCTGAAGATCGGCACCTTTGCCGAAATGGCGAAGGAAGCCGAGGGGCGACACTGCGCAATCTACACCGCGTAGCGCCCACCTGTAATCGAGCGGGGCTTCGGCAGGCCGCCGAGCTCCGTTCGAATGCTTTCGCGGCCCTGTTGGTCGAGCGACCCCTGCCAACGTGGCAGGGGCCGCTTCGCGTTTTGCCCCCGTGCGGGATGCCGCCTGATCCCCGCGCGCCCGCCCCGCCCTACGCCAGGCGGAAGTCGAGGGTGGCGGTGCGGGCGTCGGCGCGGGCCAACACCACGGCCACGCGCTGGCCCAGCCGCCAGATGCGGCCAGTGTCCTGGCCTACGAGCCGACGCAGCTCGGCGTCGAAGGAGAAGTACTCGCGCCCAAGCTGGCGGATGGGCACAAGCCCCTCGGCAGTGTTGCCCAGCCGCACGTAGAGCCCGTAGGGCGCCACACCCGACACGACGGCGGAGAACGCCTGTCCCACCTGGCCCTCCATCAGCTCGACAAGCTTGATCTCCTGCGACTCGCGCGCGGCGGCCTCGGCCTCGCGCTCGCACCGCGAGCAGTGCCGCCCCAGCCACGGCAGCGCCGCTGCCTGCTGGTCGTGCAGCTCGGTTCGCCCAAACAGCAGCGACTTCAGCATGCGGTGGACCACGAGGTCGGGATAGCGCCTGATGGGCGATGTGAAATGCGCGTAGGCCGCGCTCGCCAAGCCGTAGTGGCCCTCGCAGGC
The DNA here is from genome assembly GCA_018710945.1 of Candidatus Aphodovivens avistercoris. Taxonomy (GTDB): domain Bacteria; phylum Actinomycetota; class Coriobacteriia; order Coriobacteriales; family Eggerthellaceae; genus Aphodovivens; species Aphodovivens avistercoris. The sequence goes on from DVIW01000013.1 coordinate 19,392, forward strand.
GGGCCGGTAGTCGGCCCGCTTCATCGCGCGCAGAAGCAGGTTGCCCACCAGCTCCTCCTCGACGCGGCCGCGGCTGGCCGCAAGCGCGGCCTGCAGCGCGGAGGGCTCGGCCAGCACGAACCGCGCGGGATCGATGCGCGCGAACCAGTCGAACTCGGCAAGCAGCGGCGTGAGCGCGGACAGGCTGTCCGCGGCGGGGCGCTCGTGCACGCGGAACAGCGCCGGGCATCCGGCATCGCGCAGACAGCGCGCCACCGCCTCGTTGGCCAGCAGCATGGCCTCCTCCACGAGAGCCGTCGCCCGCGTCTTGCGGCGCACGTCCACGCCGACCGCCCGCCCCTGCGCGTCCAGGCGCACCTTCGCCTCGGCAGAGGGGAAGTCGATGCCGCCCGCCGCCCTCCGCAGCTCCGCCCGGCGCTGAGCCAAAACGTCGAGCGCCCCCAGCCGCTCCAGCACCGCGGACGCGATGCCCGCGACGCCATCAGCGGCGCCCTCCGCAGCGCCCGCCGCTTCGGCTGCAGCGCTCGCAAAGCCTTCCTCCGCTGCGGCGCCCTCTGCGCCGTTCGCCTCCAGCGCCTGCTGCACGCGCCCGTAGTCGAGCCGCGCGTCCGAGCGGATGACGGCAGGGTACAGCTCGAAGCGCGCGATGCGGCCCGCTTCGTCCAAGAACAAATCGGCGGTCATCGCCAGGCGGTCGCGTCCGGGCACCAGCGAGCACAGATCGTCGGACAGCCGCGCCGGCAGCATGGGGATGACCCGATCGACCAGGTACGCGCTCGTCCCGCGTTCGCGCGCGTCCAGATCCAGCGCGCTGCCCCACGGCACGTAGGCCGACACGTCGGCGATGTGCACGCCCAACCGCCACGCCGGCCGGCCCGCCCCTTCCCAGCCAGAGCCGCAGAGCACGGGGCCGGCAGGCGCGTCCGAGCCGGAAGCCCCCGCTTCCGCCTCCGCCCCCTCGCCCGGCGCAGCGTCGGTGACGCGGCCGCCTTCCACCCGCTCCAGCGACAGCGCGTCGTCGAAGTCCCGCGCATCAACGGGGTCCACCGTGAACGTCAGGCGGCCCCGCAGGTCGCGGTAGCCCCGGACCACGGCTCCCAGCACGTCGAGGCGCGCCTGGTCGGCCTGCGCCAGCGCCGCATCCGAGAAGCGCGCGGCCAGCTTGTGCCGCGCGATGACGGACTCCACGGCCAAGCGCGGCTCGTCGGCCTCGCCCAGCACCTCCTCCACCACGCCCGTCGCCGCGGTGCGGCGCGAGGGGTAGCCGGTGATGCGCACGCGCACGAGCGCCCCGTCGGGCACCTGGGGCGCCTCGGCGCGCTGCGTGAAGATGTCGTAGGGGATGCGCGGGTCCTCGGGGATCACCACGCCGAAGGGGTCGGCCACCTCGTAGCGGCCCACCACCGTCTCGTGCGCGCGCTCCACCACGCGCGCCACGCGCGCGGCCGGCCGTCCCGCGCCGGCCCCCTCGCGCCGCTCGGCGCGGCGGGCCTTCGAGGAGGCGGCGGGGAGCGGCGCCACCTCCACGGTGTCGCCGTCGAAGGCGCCGCCCAGCTTGGCGGCGGGGATGAACCACTCCCCTTCCGCCGTGCGCACGAAGCCGTAGCCGCCGGCGTGCATCAGAAGGACGCCGCGCGGAAGGCTGCGCGCCGGGCGGCGGGTATGCGAGCGGGAACGCGCCATGCGCTAGGAGGGGATGGAGGACTGCGCCGTCTCCACCGCCAGGGTCATCTGCGTGTCGGAGCCGTCGTCCTGCTGGCCGACCACGATGTCAGGCGCCACGCCCAGCCCGTTGATGCCGCGGCCCTGGGGGCTCAGGTAGTAGGCGGCCGTGTAGCGCAGCGCGCCGCCGAAGCTCAGCTCGCGCACCACCTGCACCGAGCCCTTCCCCAGCGTAGTCTGGCCCACCAGCGTGGCACGCTGGTTGTCCTGCAGCGCCGCGGCCAGCACCTCGGCCGCCGCCGCCGTGTTGCCGTTGACCAGCACCACCAGCGGCTTGTCGGTCAGCACCTCGCCGCTTGCCTGCTTGGTGCTCACGCCGCTGTTGGTCTGGATCTGAACGATGGTGCCGTTGCGCACGAAGAGGTTGGCCACCTCCACCGCCTGCGACAGGTAGCCGCCCGGGGTGTCGCGGATGTCCAGCACGAAGGCCTGCGCCCCCTGCCCCTCCAGGCTCTCCACCGCCTCGCGCACCAGATCGGCCGAGTTGGCGGAGATCTGGCGCAGGGTCACCACGCCCACGGCGCCCTCTTCCAGAGTGGCCTCCACGTTCACCTCGTCGGATTCCGAGCACGTCAGCACGGTGGTGAACTCCTCGCCACCCTCGGCACCCATCGTCTCGGGGCGCCGCCACGTGACGACGGCGGTGGACCCCTCTTCGCGGTCGAGCGCCGCCACCACCTCGGACTGCGACCACTCGCGGCTGCGGTCACCGTCGATGGCCACGACGAAATCGCCCTGCTTCACGCCGGCGGCCTGCGCCGACGAGCCGTCGAACACGTCCACCGCGTAGGCGTGCCCGCCGTATTCGCCGAACAGCACGCCGATGCCCTCGTAGCCTTGCCCGCCGTCCTGCTCCAGCAGCGCGTAGTGCGCCGGGTCGTAGTAGTGCAGGTAGGGGTCCTCGGTGGCCTCGGCCAGCGCGGTCAGCATGCTGGAGGTCGCCTGGTCCAGGTCGAACGAATCCAGGCTCTCCTCGGACAAGATGCCTTCCACCTCGTCCACGCGCTCGGAAAGCGAGTTGTAGACGTTCTTCTGCTCGCCCGCGGCCGTGGCGTCCGAGCTGCCGGCCAGCGACTCGAAGCCCAGCGCGCCGAGCAGCTTGGCATCCCCGCGAACGAAAAAGCCGACGCACAGGGCGACGGCGAGGGAGATGACGAAAAGGAACGCCTTGATGAGGCGCAGGTTGCGCTCCCGCGCCTTGCGCGCGGAAGCCGCAACCTGCTTGTTGTCGCCATGCTTGGCCATAGGAAGCCTGCCGGACCGCTACACCTTGAGGTAGCGGCGCATCGCGAACGCCGAGCCGATGAGGCCGATGATCAGGCCGGCCACCAGCAGCACCGCGTAGATGACCAAGAACGTGTTCAGGCTCAGGTCGAAGGGCAGAAACGCCAGGGCTCCCTGCACCTGCGGCAGCGCGACGTTGCGCAAAAGCTCCAAGCAGCCGATGGCCAGCACCGCACCGATGATGGCGTGCAGCGCGCCTTCCATGAGGAAGGGCCCGCGGATGAAGCCGTTGCTCGCGCCCACCAGGCGCATGATGGCGATCTCCTTGCGGCGCGCCAGGATGGCCAGGCGGATGGTGTTGTTGATGAACACCATCGCGATGAAGATGAGCAGCGCGATGAGCGCCACGCCGATGTAGCGCACGTAGTTCGTCAGCGAGAACAGGCGGTCGACCGACTTCTCGCCATAGCGGATGGACTCCGACGGATCGGCCGGGTCGTCGCAGATCTGCTGGAAGTCCGCATTGGTGGCCAGGTCGGCGGCCACCGCTTCGACCTCCTGCGGGTCGGACAGCTCCACCTCGATGGAGGCCGGCAGCGGGTTGTCACCGTCGAGCGCGTCCACGATGCCGGAGCTGGTGGACTGCTGGAAGTTCTCGAGCGCCTGCTCCTTGGTGGTGAACCCGACCGAGGCCACGGTGTCCAGCGAGCGCAGGTAGTCCTGCACCGCGTCGATGTCGGACTGCGAAGCGTCGTCGGAGACGTAGGCGGTGATGGACACCTCGCTCTCCACCGAGGAGATGACGTTTTCCACCATGCGGCCGCCCACCAGGAAGATGCCGATGATCAGAAGCGACAGGAAGATGGTGATGATGGAGCCCAGGGCCGTGGACAGATGCCGCGAGAACCCCGTGAGCGATTCCCTGAGGAAGTAGAAGATGCTAGACATCGAAACCGTACACCCCCCGGTCCTGGTCGCGGGTGAGGCAGCCGTGGTCGAGCGCGATCACGCGCCGGCGCATGTTGTCCACCATCTCGCGGTCGTGCGTTGCCACCAGCACCGTGGTGCCCGTGCGGTTGATGCGCTCGAGCAAGTCCATGATGCCGCGGGAGGTCTGCGGGTCCAGGTTGCCCGTGGGCTCGTCGCACACCAGAAGCGGCGGGCGGTTCACGATGGCGCGGGCGATGGAGACGCGCTGCTGCTCGCCGCCGGAAAGCTGGTCGGGCAGCTTGTTCAGCTTGTCCTGCAGGCCCACCAAACGCAGCACCTCGGGCACCTGCGTCTTGATGACGTGGCGGCTTTTCCCGATGACCTCCAGCGCGAAGGCCACGTTCTCGAACACCGTCTTGTTCGGCAGGAGCTTGAAGTCCTGGAACACGCAGCCGATGTTGCGGCGCAGGTAGGGCACGCGCCAGTTGCGCATGGCGCCCAGATCCTCGCCCGCCACGTAGATGTGACCCTCGGAGGGCTTCACCTCGCGGATGAGCATGCGGATGAAGGTGGACTTGCCCGAACCGGAATGGCCCACCAGGAAGATGAACTCGCCGGCGTAGATCTGCAGCGAGATGTCGGAGAGCGCCGGGCGGTTCGGCTGCGCGGGGTACACCTTGGTCACGTGGTCGAAGGTGATGACCGGAGTGCCGGACTGCTGAGGCGCGTCAGCCACCTCCACGACCGGCAGCGATTGCGACAGCTGCGCGGTCATCTGCGCCTGGCGCGAGTGCGCGCCATGGGCGGCGCGGGTGCGCTGACGCTGCGCCGGCCGCGGGGCCGGCGCGCGGTTAGTGTCGTTCGTCACAGAGTGCTCCGTTCAAATAGCGATGTACTGAGACTGCAGGCATTCTAGCAGACGGCTTTGCGCTCCCGAACCTTTTTCACAGCTTCGACAATCGCCGCGGCATCCAGCTTGAAGTGGGCCATCAGCTCTTCAAACTCGCCCGACGTGCCGAACACGTCGCGCATGCCCACGCGCTCGAGCGGAGCGGGAAGCTGCTCGGCCAGAAGCTCGGCCACCGCGCCGCCCAGGCCGCCGATGACGGAGTGCTCTTCGGCGGTGACGACGCAGCCGGTCTTGCGCACCGAGGCCAGGATGGTGTCGGAGTCGAGCGGTTTGATGGAGAACGCGTCGATCACCTCGACGGAGACGCCCTCGGCCGCAAGCGCCTCGGCGGCGCGCAGGGCCTCGTCGATCTCCACGCCGCAGGCCACCACCGTGGCGTCGGAGCCCTCGCGCAGCACGTGCGCGCGGCCCAGCTCGAAGGAGGCGTCCTCGCCGTACACGCACGGCACCGACGCGCGGCCCATGCGCACGTACACCGGGCCGGGGGTTTCGGCGGCCAGGCGGATGGCTGCCTTGGCGGCCGCGTAGTCGGCCGGCACGAGCACGCGCATGTTGGGCAGCACGCGCATCAGCGCGATGTCCTCGACCATCTGATGGCTGCCGCCGTCGGGACCCACCGACACGCCGGCGTGGGTAGGGGCGATCTTCACGTCCAGGTTCGCGTAGCACACCGTGTTGCGGATCTGGTCGTACACGCGCCCGGTGCCGAACACGGCGAACGAGCCGGTGAAGGCCACATGCCCGGTCAGCGCCAGGCCCGCGGCCACGCCCACCATGTCCTGCTCGGCGATGCCGGTGTTGAACAGGCGGTCGGGACAGGCGTCGCCCAGCTTCTTCGTGGTGGTGGAACCGGACAGGTCGGCCTCGACGGCCACCACGGGCACGCCTTCGTTCGCCAGCTCGACGAGCGTCTCGCCGTAGGCCGCGCGGGTCGCTTTCTTGTCTGCCATGGGGTTGCTCCTTGTCGTAAGCGGTGCGGGGCGCTCATCGCCCCGCCGGGCCGCGCTTGCAGGCGGCCCGCAGAAACGTCGGATGGGAAGCGGGCGCCCTTACGCGCCCAGCTCTTCGAGCGCCTGAGACGCCTGCTCGGCGCTGGGGGCCTTGCCATGCCAGCCGGCCTGGCCCTCCATGAACGACACGCCCTTGCCCTTGGTGGTGTCGGCCACCACGACCTTCGGCGCGCCGCTGCGCAGCGCTTTCGCTTCGGAAAGCGCGGAAAGCACCGCTTCCATTTCGTTGCCCTCGCAGGCAAGCACCGTCCAGCCGAACGCCTCGAACTTCGCGGTCAGGCTCTCAGGCGAGCACACGTCCTCGATGCTGCCGTCGATCTGCAGGTGGTTGTGGTCGACGATGGCCACCAGGTTGTCCAGCCCGCGGTGCGCGGCGAACATGGCCGCCTCCCACACCTGGCCTTCCTGGCACTCGCCGTCGCCCAGAAGCGCGAACACAGTGCTGGCCGACTCCTGGCGCTTCAAGCCGCACGCCATGCCGGCGGCGATGGACAGGCCCTGCCCCAGCGAGCCGGTGGACACCTCCACGCCCGGCAGCTTGCGACAGTCGGGATGGCCCTGCAGGCGGCTGCCCAGCTTGCGCAGCGTCAGCAGCTCGTCAGCGGGGAAATAGCCCGCCTCGGCCAGCGCGGCGTAGAGCACCGGCGCGGCGTGGCCCTTCGACAGCACGAAGCGGTCGCGCGCGGGGTCCTGGGGGTTCTCCGGGTCGTGCTCCAAGACACCGCCGAAGTACAGCGCGGCCAGGATGTCGGCGCTCGACAGCGACCCGCCCGGATGGCCGCTTCCGGCCTCGGCCACCATCTTCACGATGTCGATGCGGATGTCGTTGGCCTTCTGCTTCAATGCCTCAAGGTCCACGGTGCTTCCTTCCTCTTTCCCGCCGCCACCTCGCGCGGCGCCTCGATCGTGCGTGTGCGGGCGCGCCCGCTTCCGTCTACTGCGACACGCGCCAGCGGTGGTAGCCGACGACGAACTCGTCGATCTCGCCGTCAAGCACCGCCTCCACGTTGCCCGTCTCAATATTACTACGAAGATCCTTCACCATCTGGTAGGGATACAGCACGTAGTTGCGTATCTGGCTGCCGAAGGTGTTCTCCATGCGCTCGCCGCGCAGCGCCTCGAGCTCTTCCTTGCGCTTGCGCTCCTCCAGCTCGTAGAGCTTGGCGCGCAGCACGCGGAAGGCGGCCTCCTTGTTCTGCAGCTGGCTCTTCTCGTTCTGGCAGGTCACCACGATGCCGGTGGGCAGGTGCGTCAGGCGCACGGCGGAGTCGGTGGTGTTGACGCACTGGCCGCCCGGGCCGCTTGCGCGGAACACGTCCACGCGCACGTCGGCGGGGTTCAGGTCCACCTCGATGTCGTCGGGCAGGACCGGCAGCACCTCCACGCTGGCGAAGGTGGTCTGGCGGCGGGCCTTGGCGTCGGTGGGGCTGATGCGCACGAGGCGGTGCACGCCCATCTCGCTGGTCAGCATGCCGTAGACGTTGCGGCCCTCCACCTGGATGGTGGCCTTGTCAAGCCCCACCGCGTCGTTGCCGGGCACCACGTCCAGCTCGTGGACCTTCCAGCCCTTCGACTCGGCGTAGCGCGTGTACATGCGGTAGAGCATCTCGGTCCAGTCCTGGGCCTCCAGCCCGCCCTGGCCGGGGTTGACCGTCAGGATGGCGTCGCCGGAATCGAAGGGCCCCGAGAACCACGAGGCCAGCTCCAGCCCGTCGAGCATCTTCTGCAGCCGCGAGAGGCCCTCCGCCGCCTCGGCGGCGAACGCCTCGTCCTCGTCGGCCAGCTCGAAGGCCGCGCGCACGTCCTCCAGAAGCGCGCAGGCGTCCCGGTAGTCGCCGATCGCGGCGCGCACGTTGCTGGCCTGCTTCGACACCGCCTGCGCCGAAGCCGCGTCGTCCCAGAAGCCGGGGCTGGCGATCTGCTCGTCCAGCGCCGCCAGCTGGGCCTCTTTCTCCTCTATGTGCAGGTAGGCGTGCGCGTCGCCCACGCGCCGCGCCGCCTCCTCCAGCTCCCTGAGCGTTTCCTTGTCAGCCATGCCTCGCCGTCCCCTTCGTCCAACCTTCCGCACCGCGGCGCCGCGCAAGCGCCGCCGTCCTGCCGCCGGAAAGGATCACTTCCCATGGCACTTCTTGTACTTCAGGCCGCTGCCGCAGGGGCAGGGATCGTTGCGGCCCACGTTGGCGAAGGGATCGTCCTTGTCCTTCACGTAGGTCTGGGGCTTGCGCACCTCCTGGGGGCGCTTGGCCTGCCCGCCGGCGGCGCCGGGGGCCGGACGGGCTGCGCGGGCGGCCTGCGAGCCGCGCACGGCCGCGCCCACGCCCGTCGAGTCGAGGGCGGCCTCGGGCGACGAGTAGCTCACCTTGCCCGCCAGCACGTCGCGCTGCTCGGGCAACGCCGGCCCTTCCTTCTTCACCGCCACCTGCAGGCGCAGAAGCGTGCGCAGGTAGTCGGCATACATGGACGAAGTGAGGGCCTGGAAGGCGCGGTAGGCCTCGTTCTTGTACTCCACCAGCGGGTCGCGCTGGCCGAAGGCGCGCAGGCCGATGCCGGTTTTCAGGTAGTCCATCTCGGAGAGGTGGGCCATCCAGCGGGTGTCGATGATGCGCAGCATCACCTGGCGCTCGAGCGCCTTCATGGCCGGCACCCCCAGCGCGGACTCCTTCTCGTCGTGGACCGACTGCAGGTAGGCGCGCAGGGCCTCGGCCAGAACCTCGGGGTCGTCGTCGTGGTCCGTCTCGGCGCAGTGGAAGTCCGCACGCCCCGTCATCTCGGCGGCCCACAGGTCCACCGCCTTCATGTCCCAGTCGTCGCTGGGCTGCTTCTCCGGGCAGTTCTCGGCCACGACCGCCTCCACCGCGTCCTCGATGATGGAGGGGATGCGCTCGTCCATGTCCTTGCCGTCCAGGATGGCGTTGCGCTCGGCGTAGATGGCCTCGCGCTGCAGGTTCATCACGTCGTCGTATTCCAGCACGTTCTTGCGGGCGGCGAAGTGCATCGTCTCCACCTGGCGCTGGGCGCTCTCGATGGCCTTGGACACCATGGACGCCTGGATGGGCATGTCCTCGGGCATCTTCATCTTGGCCATCATGCGGTCGATGGAATCCATGCGGTCGCCGCCGAACAGGCGCATCAGGTCGTCTTCCAGCGACAGGTAGAACTGGGTGACGCCGGGGTCGCCCTGGCGTCCCGAACGGCCGCGCAGCTGGTTGTCGATGCGGCGGCTCTCATGCCGCTCGGTGCCGATGACGGCCAGGCCGCCGGCGGCCAGCACGCGCTCGCGCTCGGCGGCGCAGGTCTGCTCGGCCTCGGCCAGGGCGGCCGCACGCTGCTCGTCGGTGGGCGCGGGCATCGTCTTGCGGGCAAGCTCCTCGGCGCCTTCCTCGCCCGCCTCCACCGCCGCCGCCAGCTTCGCGTCGTCTTCCGGCGTGCGCTCGGGGTCGAGCCCCTTGCCGCGCAGGGCGTCGTCGGCCAGCACCTCGGGGTTGCCGCCCAACAGGATGTCGGTGCCGCGGCCGGCCATGTTCGTGGCGATGGTCACCGCGCCCACGCGGCCCGCCTGGGCGATGATGTGCGCCTCGCGCTCGTGGTTCTTCGCGTTCAGCGTCTCGTGGCGGATACCGCGCTTGTCAAGCAGGCGGCTCAACCGCTCGGAGCTCTCGATGGACACCGTGCCGACCAGGCAGGGCTGGCCGTTTCCGTGGCGCGCGGCCACCTCGTCGGCCACCGCCTGAAACTTCGCCTCGATGGTGCGGTAGACCAGGTCGTCCTCGTCGTCGCGGATCACCGGCTTGTTGGGCGGGATGGCCACCACCGGCAGCTTGTAGATCTGGCGGAACTCGGCGTCCTCGGTCATGGCGGTGCCCGTCATGCCCGAGAGCTTGTCGTAGAGGCGGAAGTAGTTCTGCAGCGTGATGGTGGCCAGCGTCTGGTTCTCCTCGCGCACCAGCACGTGCTCTTTGGCCTCGAGCGCCTGGTGCAGGCCCTCGGAGTAGCGGCGGCCCTCCATGATGCGGCCCGTGAACTCGTCGACGATCTTCACCTCGCCGTCCACCACCACGTAGTCCACGTCGCGGTGGAACAGGAACTGAGCCTTCAACGCCTGCTGCAAGTGGTTGGGCAGCTGGCCGGAGGGGTCAGCGTAGATGTCTTCGATGCCCAGCATCGCCTCGATCTTCTCAAGGCCGCTCTCGGTGGCGTTGATGGTGCGCTTCGCCTCGTCCATCTCGAAGTCGACGCCCTCCTGCAAGCCGGGCATGACGGCGGCGAACTTCTTGTAGGTGCCGGCCGCCTGCGTGCCCGCGCCCGAGATGATCAGCGGCGTGCGCGCCTCGTCGATGAGAATGGAGTCCACCTCGTCCACGATGGCGAAGTGGTGACCGCGCTGCACGCGGGCCTCCGCGCGCGTGACCATGTTGTCGCGCAGGTAGTCGAAGCCGAACTCGGAGTTCGTGCCGTAGGTGACGTCGGCCTGGTAGGCGGGCTTCTTGCGCTCCAGGCGCATGCCGTTCTGGATCAGGCCCACCTCCATGCCCAGGAAGCGGTAGATGGCGCCCATCCACTCGCTGTCGCGGCGGGCCAGGTAGTCGTTGACGGTGACGATGTGCACGTTCTTGCCCGGCAGGGCGTTCAGGTAGCCCGCCAACGTGGAGACGAGCGTCTTGCCCTCGCCGGTCTTCATCTCGGCGATCTGGCCATCATGCAGCGCCATGCCGCCGATCAGCTGCACGTCGAAGTGCCGCAGGCCCCGGGCGCGCACGCCGGCCTCGCGGACGGCGGCGAACGCCTCGGGCAGAAGCGCGTCGAGGTCTTCCCCAGCGTCGAGGCGCTCGCGGAAGCGCGCGGTAAGGCCGCGCAGGGCCGCGTCGTCGAGCTCCTTCATGGAGGGCTCGAGCGCGTTGATGGCGTCGACGATTTGGTAGTAGCGCTTGAGCTGCTTGCCTTCGCCGAAAGTGAGCAGTTTGGAGAGGAATCCTGCCATGGATCGGGTCCGTCCCTTCCTATGAGGATGAGCCGCGCGGACCGGGCGTTTCGCCAGGCGGCGCGGGGGTTGCAGAAGCACGCCCTACTCTATCACAACGAGCGACCTCCCAAGGGAACTCCATACAACGCCGCGACCTGCCCCGCAGCCGCCGCGCGCCCCTCATTCCAGCCCCTCTTCGGCCTCGATGACGCTGCGGTAGAGCGACACCACCTCCACCGACGGGTCGATGCCCAGCTCGTCGGCCAGGAAGCGTCGGCAGCGGAAGTACGTCTCCAGCGCCGCGGCCCGCTGACCCGCCGCTATCTGGGCGCGCATGAGCGCGGCGTAGGCGTCCTCGCGGGAGCCGTCGCGCGCCAGCGCCGCGCGGGCGAACCACAGCCCTTCCTGGGGGCTTCCGGCCTCCACCAGCCGCCGCGCCGCCGCGACGAGGGCGTCCACCAGCCGGGCGCGGCACTCCGCGCGCATGCGCGCGATGGCGTCGGTGCCGCGCTCGCCGGGCAGCAGGTCGTCGGCGAAGCGCTCCTGCACCTCCGAAGACAGCCGCGCCCAGCCGTCGGTGTCCAGCGCACCGAACAGCAGCGTGCGGCACACCTGGTCGAACTCCGCCACGTCCGTACGCAGCAGGCTGCCCTCCAGGCGGCAGACGTTTTGCTGGCGCACCAGGTAGGGGCAGGCGCCGGAGGGCAGCGACAGCGCGGCGCGCAGGCGCGACCAGATGGAGTAGAAGTTCTTGCGCGCCGTCACCGCATCGGAACCGGGCCAGATGAGCGCGATGAGCCGGTCGCGCGAGAAATCGCGCCCGCGGTTGAGCACGAGCAGAGCCAGAAGCGCCTTCACCTTCTGGCGGCGCAGCTTGGAGGCGTCCACCGGCACGCTGCCGATGCGCACGTCCATCCCGCCGAACAGGTTCACGGTGAGAAGCGGCGCGCCCGCGTCGGCTGAAACGGGCGCGGGACGGTAGCGCCCGTCGAGGAACGCCGCGGGGTTGCCTGCCGCCGCCTCGGCGCGCCGGGCGTCGCGGGCGCGGATGCGCCGGGCCAGCTCGGCGCGTTGCGCGGCCAGCAGCGCGCCGAAGCGCCGGGCGCGCACCGCAAGGGGCGAGCCGGCGTCCCGCAACGGACGGCCCTCCACGCGGCGCAGCTCCTCCCACGCCAGGAAGGCCAAGGCGGGAAACGCCGAAGCGCCGGCGCTTTGAAGCGCGTCCTCCACCGCCTGCGCCGCACGCGCCAGCAGAAGCCCGTCGCGCGCCGCCGAAACGCGGCCGGCCGCCCCCTCCCCCGCCTGCCGCTGCGCAAGGGAGCAGGCATCTTCGAACAGCCATTTCGCCGCAAGGCACAGCGCGTCGGGGTGCGCCCGCCCGCTCCATGCGGCCCAGCGCTCCCGCGCCTGGTCGACGGGCTGCGCCGCCAGGCCCTGCAGGGCGGCCAAAGGGGCCAGGCGCGCGTTGAAGCGGCGCGCGGCCTCGTCGTCGCCGCCAGGGCGCGGCGCGGCGGCCCATCCCTCCAGCCGCTCGGCCGCCCGCGCCGCCTCGTTTGCCTGGCCGCAGCGCGCCAGGACCAGCAGCCCGAGCACCTGGGGCTCCGCCGCGTTCGACGCCGCCGCCCGCCGCGCGGCGCGCAGCGCCTCGGCAACGTCGCCCAGAAGCGCGGCCCGCCAGGCCTCATCGCCTTCGGCCCGCGCGCTGCGCTGCGCGCCCCGGCCCGCCAGATGCGCCAGGTCGCGCGCCGGCAGCAGGCAGCAGCGCCGCGCCAGCTCCACCGCGCGCGCCTCCAGCCACGCCGCCCGTTGGGGCCGCGGGCACAAAAGCCCCACCAGCTCGCAGGCGCGGCCGCCCTCGTCCCGCTCCAGAAGCGCGTCGGCCAGCCCGCACGCCAGCGCCGCTTTGTCGAGAAACGCCGAGCGCGCCGCCGCGGCGTCGAGCTTCGGCCCGAACGCCCGCGCGATGGCGGCCGCTTCGAAGGGCGGGCAGGAAAAGGAGCCACGGCGCTCATCGATGCCCAGGAAGGGGTAGCTCTGCGCGAGGATCTGCAGGGTCTCGTCCCCCAGCTCGCCGAAGACGGACAGCTCTTCCAGCGCCCCTTCGCGCAGCGCCAGCATCACCGCCATGGCCAGCACCAGATCCGCGGGAAGCTCCTCGCGCGCCACGCCCTCCAGAAACGCCGGCGCGGCGGACCCTTCGCTCCAGTGCAGGGCCGCCACGCGGGAAGACGGAGGAACGGGCCCCTCCGGAACGGGATGCGCGCCCAGGGCCAGCTCGTCGTCGGCCAGAAGCAGGTCGGCCGAGTCGAGCTTGAGCCGGTCGCGCTGCAGGGCCGAGAACGCGTCGCAGGAAGGCGCGCAGCAGGCCAGCACCTCGCAGCCCGCCGCCAAAAGCTCGTCCATCTGGGCCGACAGCGCCGCCGCGCGCTCAGGCCCCAGCGGCGGCAGGTCGTCCATCACCGCCAAGGCCACCTTCTCGTCGGCCGCGCGCAGCCCTGCAGCGATGACGCCGGCGTCCAGGTCGCGCAGGAAGCAGGGGCTGCGCCCGTTGAGCCACGCGACGTGCTGGAACGAGAACACCGTGTCAGCATAGCCGAACGCCAGGCTCGTCTTGCCGAAGCCGTCGGGAGCCACCACGAACCGGGCCACCTGGCGGTCGCGCAGCAAGCGGGCGATGAGGTCGGGGCGAGAGTAGCAGCGCAGCGAAGCGAGGTGCTTGGGACGGCGGCCTTCGCAAGAGGCCGCTTCAAGAAAGGTCGGCATGGCGCGGTCCTTTCGCGGGACGCGCAACCAGCAGACCCGATTATACGCCGCTAGGGGCGCATCGGGAAGAGAGGGGTTGCGGGGCCGCTGGGAAGGCTGACGGCGGGAGCGGGCGAGAGCTCAGACGGAAGGCGGGCGGAAGCAGCCGGAGGAAGCGCGACAGGAAGCAGCCGAAACAGCCAGCGGCAACGCAGCAAAGAGCGCAAGCCCCTCGCAGCTCCGAGCGGCGAACCCGCTCCGCGCCAGCCGTCGGCCACGTCGGCGCCAAGCGCGCGCCGTGCAGTACAATGGACGCCAACGGGATCCTCGCCCCCTTCGGCGCCGCGTCCGCCCCCTTCCAGGAAAGGAGAGCCGCCATGCTCGAACCCGCCTCCCTCGCCGACCTGCCCGCCTTCCGCTGCGCCCATGCGCAGGACGACGCGGCGGGAACCGGCTGCACCGTCATCGCGGCGCCCGACGGCGCCATCTGCGGCGTGGACGTGCGCGGCGGCGGGCCGGCCACGCGCGAGACCGACCTGCTGCGCCCCGAGAACATGGTGCAGAAGGTGCACGCCGTGGTCCTCTCGGGCGGCAGCGCCTTCGGGCTGGAAGCCTCATCGGGCGTGATGGAGGCGCTCGCCGCGCGCGGGATAGGGTTCCAGCTGGCCGGCGCGCACGTGCCCATCGTCGTGGGCGCCTGCCTGTTCGACCTGCTGGTGGGCGAGAACACCCACCCCGACGCCGCCATGGGCTGTCTGGCCGCCGAACGCGCCCTTGACGGCGGCGGCACGCTGGCCGAAGGCAACATCGGCGCCGGCACGGGCGCGAGCGTGGGAAAGCTGCTGGGCGCCGAGCGCGCCATGAAATCGGGTTTCGGCCTGGCCGGCCTGCGCTGGGGAAGCCTGGTCTGCGTGGCGCTGGTGGCAGTGAACGCGCTGGGGCACGTGAACGGCGCCGACGGGCGCGCGCTTGCCGGCACGCGCGCCGACGACGGGACGATTATGAACCCGCTCGAGGCGTTCGCGCGCGCCGCAGCGCTGGCGCCCCCCAACGCAGAGGACGGCGGGGCGCCGACGACGAACACCACCATCGGCTGTGTGCTGACCAACGCGCGCCTCACCAAGGCGCAGGCCGCGAAGAGCGCCTCGTGCGTCCACGACGCCTACGCCCGCGCCATCAAGCCCGTCCACACCCAAAACGACGGCGACACGGTGTTCGTCATGGCCTCCGGCGAGGAAGCGGCCGACCCCGACGCCGTGTCGGTGCTGGCATGCGAGGCCATGCAGCGCGCCATCGAGCGCGCCGCCACCCAAGCCACCAGCGCCTACGGCCTCCCCGCCGCCCGCGACCTGGGAACCTGCTAGCAGCCCCGGACGGCCGGGCGGACAGACAAGCGAACGAAGCCGAGAGGTTACTTCCCCATCAGCTTCGAGATGCGGTCGGAGTACTGCACGTCGACAAGGCCGGCCTCGGCCGCCAGGTCGATTACGGGCGCGTCGTTCCACAGCTCTTCCAGGCGGTAGTACTCGCGCGCCTCGGGCATGAACACGTGCACCACCACGTCGCCGTAGTCCAGAAGCGACCACGAGCCGTCGCGGCTGTCCTCGGTGTGGCTGGGCTTGACGTGCGCCTCTTCACGCAGCTTCTCTTCAATCTCGTCGATGATGGCGTCCACCTGGCGGGCGTTGCCCGCCGTCACGATGACGAAGTAATCGGTGATGCTCACCAGCTCGCGCACGTCCTGCACCATGATGTCGGCGGCCTTCTTGCCGTCGGCGGCGCGGGCCGCGATGAGGGCGCACTCGCGCGCGAACGCCTGCTTGTCCGACGCGGGCGCGCCGGCGGTCTGCTGCTCTTCCACGAACGTTCCTTCCGTTTCCTGCATGGTATCTTCCTTCCCCGCCACTGTTGCTGAAAGGGGGCCTAGCCGTCAAGCCCCTTGCGGCGGGCGATGTAGTAATTCCAAACCTCCAGCGTGCCGGGATGCACGAAGCGCCGGCGCTCCACCAGGTTCGCCAGCACGTGGCCGGACACCTCCACGAACAGCTCTTCGAGCGTGCCCTTCCCCACCAGCTTGCGCAGGCCCGCGACGCCGGGGAAGTCGCGTCCTGGCTCGATGACGTCGGCGATGTAGACCACCATGTCCAGATCGGTCATGCCCGCCGCGCCGGCCGTGTGCCGCTCGATGGCGCGCAGCACGTCGGCGGGCAGCTGCGGGAAGGCGCGCCCCAGCGCCGCGGCCGCCGTGGGCCCGTGCAGAAGCTGGGGCATGCGCTCCATTACGAAGGGATCCACCTCCAACCCCAGCTCGCGCGCGCGGGCGCGAATGCCCTCGTCGTCGTAGCCCTTGTCCCAGTCGTGCAGAAGCCCCGCCAGGCGCGCCTTGCGCTCGTCTGCGCCGTAGCGGCGCGCCAGGCGGCAGGCGGTGTCGGCCACGCCTAGGCAGTGGCGGAAGCGCCCCTTCTTGGGAAGCCGCGCCTCAAGCTCGGCGCGACGCGCCTCGTAGAACGCCTCGGTCAGCGCCTCGTCGCAGGCGGCATCGATCATCGGGCGCTCGCCCCCTTCCCTTCCCCGGCTTCCGGCACAGGCGCGTACAGCCCGCGCTCTTGGATGTAGTCGCGCACCCGCGCCATGGTGAGGTAGCGGATGGAGCGGCCCGACGCCACGCGGGCGCGCAGGTCGCTCGATGACACGGACAGCGCCGTGGCCTGCATGTACGACACGTCGAAGCGTCCCGCCTCGGCTATCTGGTCGCGCGTGGCGCACGTAAGGGGAAACCCCGGCCGCGTGACGGCGATGAGGCGGGCAAGCCCCGCGATGGCGGCGCTCTCGCGCCACTTCACGATGGAGGCCACCGCGTCGGCGCCCGTGATGAAGCACAGCTCCACGTTGGACGGGTAGTGCGCTCGCAGCTGCCGCAGCGTGTCCACGGTGTAGGTGTCGCCCCCGCGGTCGATCTCGATGGAGCTCACGTCGAAGAACGGGTTGCTCTCCACCGCCAGCCGGCACATCTCCAGCCGGTCGGCCGCCGGCGTCACCGCGCGGTCGCGCTTGAACACGGGGTTGCCAGCGGGGATGAACACCACCGCGTCCAGGCCCATCTCCTCGCGCGCCTGCTCGGCCACGGCCAGATGCCCGATGTGGATGGGGTCGAACGTGCCGCCCATGATGCCCAACCGCGCCGAGCGCCCGTCGGCGCCCAGGGAGTCGAAACGGGTGCACACAACGGGCTTCCCCTCGGGGGCCGCCGCGCCCGCCGCCTGCGGCGCGGCCGTTCCTTCTTCGAGCGCCGCCATGCTAGGCGCGCACCTGCCCGTCGCCGCGCAGCACGTACTTGTAGGAGGTCAGCGCCTCGAGCGCGAACGGCCCGCGCGCGTGCAGCTTCTGGGTGGAGATGCCGATCTCGGCCCCCATGCCGAACTGCCCGCCGTCGGTGAAGGCGGTCGAGGCGTTGGCGTACACCGCCGCGGCGTCCACGCGCGCCAAAAACGCCTCGATGGCCGCCGCGCCCGCCGCCTGGCCCCCGTCGGCCACGATGGCCTCGGAGTGGTGCGTCCCGTAGCGGTTGACGTGCGCGATGGCCTCGTCTGCGTCTGCGACGCACTTCACGGCGATCTCAGGGGCGAGGTACTCCGTCTCCCAGTCGCTCTCGTCAGCGCGGTCGAAAACGACGTCCGCGCCGTCCTGCGCCAGGCGCTCCGCGACGGCGAAGGCGGCCTCGTCGCAGTGCAGCGCCACGCCGTGGGACGCCAGCGCGGACAGCATGCCGGGCAGGAACTCCTCGGCGATCGAGCGGTCCACCAGCAGCGTCTCGGCGGCGTTGCACACGCCGTAGCGGCGGCACTTCGCGTTCTCCACGATGGCGCGCGCCTTCGCAAAATCGGCCGTGGCGTGCACGTAGACGTGGCAGTTGCCCGTGCCCGTCTCGATGACCGGTACCTTCGAGCACTCCACGCAGTGGCGGATGAGCCCTGCGCCGCCGCGCGGGATCAGCACGTCCACCACCCCGTGCAGCTGCATGAGCTCGTCGGTGGCCGCGCGGTCGGTCGAGGCGATCGAGCCGATGCAGCCCTTCGGCATGCCCGCGCCCACGGCCGCGTCGTGCAGCACGCGCGCGATGGCCGCGTTGGAGGCGGCCGCCATGCTGCCGCCGCGCAGCACGCAGGCGTTGCCCGCCTTCAGGCAGATGCCCGCCGCGTCCGCCGTGACGTTCGGCCGCGCCTCGTAGACCACGGCCACCACGCCCAGCGGCACGCTGATGCGTTCCAGCCGGATGCCGTTGTACAGCGTGCGCTCCTCCTGCACCGTCCCCAGCGGGTCGGGCAGCGCGGTGAGGTCCTCCAGGGCGGCCGCCATCGCCTCGACGCGCGCGCTGTCCAGCATCAGGCGGTCCAGCAAGCTCTCCTTCGTGCCCGCCGCCCGCGCGGCCTCCATGTCGCGCCCGTTCGCCGCGACGATCTCATCGACGTGCGCGCGCAGGGCCGCCGCCATGGCGGAAAGGGCCGCGTCGCGCTGCTGCCGCGAAGCCAGCCCCACCCCCACGCTCGCCTGCTTGGCCGCCTGGGCGACTTCCAAAACCTCGGCTTTGATCCGTTCGTTTCCCATTGGGTGGAACCTCCCATCCGATGCAGGGCCTGCGAGGGCTCGCCCGCCGGCAGGCCGGCGGGGCGTCTATTCGAATACTACCAGCTCGTCGCGGTGCACGAGCGGCCGGTCGGCCAGGTGCGCCAGCAGGCGGTTGCCCGCGAGCGTCTTCTGGTCCAACCCCTCGGCCAGCTCCACCTCGTCGGAGTCGGCCGATACGCGCCCGCGCGCGAACAGGTGCCCCGCCCCGTCGAGGATGTCCACGATGTCGCCGGCGCGAAAACTGCCCGCCACGCGGCGCACGCCCACCGCCAGAAGCGACGAGCCCCGCTCGATGAGCGCCGATTTCGCCCCGTCGTCCACGGAAAGCGAGCCGCGCGCCGCGTCGCCCAGGGCGATCCACAGCTTCTTCGGCGTGATCTCGTGCGGGCGCGCCGACGCGCAGAACAGCGTGCCCACCGCGCGCCCGGCCGCCGCGTCCTCGATGGCGCCCGCGCGCCGCCCGTGGCAGATGACCAGCGGGATGCCCGCCACCATCAGCACGCGCGCGGCCTTCACCTTGGTCACCATGCCGCCCGAGCCCGCAGCCGAGCCGGCCTCGCCCGCCACCGACAGGATGCCCGCGTCGATGGCCTCCACGCGCTCGATGAGGCGCGCCGTGGGCACGCGGCGCGGGTTGGCATCGTAGAGCCCGTCGATGTCGGAGAGGATGACCACCAGCTCCGCATCCACCAGGCAGGCCACCAGCGCCGCCAGCGTATCGTTGTCGCCGAAGCGGATCTGCTCCACCGACACCGTGTCGTTCTCGTTGACGATGGGCACCACGCCCAAATCGAGCAGGCGGTCGAAGGTGTCGCGCGCGTGCAGGTAGGCCGATCGGTCGGCGGTGTCGCGCCGGGTCAGCAGCACGAGCGAGGTCACGATGCCGTGCGGCGCGAACGCCTCGGCATAGGCGGCCGAAAGGGCGCTCTGCCCCACCGAGGCGGCCGCCTGCAGGCTGGGCATGTCGTCGGGGCGCCGCTCGATGCCCAGCGCCTCCAGCCCGCAGGCGATGGCGGCGGAGGTCACCACGATGGGCGCCCAGCCCGCCGCCCGCACGCGGGCCAGCTGGGCGGCCACCTCGCGCAGATAGGCGCGGTCGATGCGGTTGTCGGCCGTGGTCAGCGTCGACGAGCCGATCTTCACGACGAGCGGCCTGCGGGCCGCGCCGTCCGCCGCGCGGGCGTCGTCGGCGCTCACAGCTCCAGCTCCCGGTACGGGTCGTCGCCGCCCATGGCCGACTCGAACGCGAACGAGCGGCCGACGATGCGCACCTCGTCGCCGTCGCGCGCGCCGGCGCTCTCAAGCGCCTTGTCCACGCCGAGCCGCTTGAAGCGGTGCTGCAGGAAGGCCAGGGCCTCTTCGTTGTCCCAGTCGGTCTGCACCACCATGCGCTCCACCTGCACGCCCTCCACGCGGAACACGCCGTCGGAGAGCTTGCGCACCTTGAAGGACTTCTCGCGCGCCTCGCGCTTGAGCTCCCACACGTGGTCGTACTGCACGTCGGCGGCCGCGGCATCCTCGCGCGCCTGGTCGCGCAGCTCGGCCACCTTCGCGCCGATGGCGGCCTTCAGCCCCTCCACGCCCTCGCCAGTAAGCGCGCTGATCAGGTAGAGCTTCGGGTCGATGCGGCTCTTGGCGAACTCGTCGCCGCCGGCCGCCGCCAGCGAGTCGGCGCGCACGCGCTCGGCCAGCCGCCGCGCCGCGTCCTCGGTGCCGGGCGCGTCGATCTTGTTGCCCACCACGATGCGCGGGCGGGCCTCCAGCTCGTCGGCGTACAGCGCCAGTTCGCGGTTGATGATCTCGTAGTCCTCCAGCGGGTCGCGCCCCTCCAGGCCGCCCGTCAGATCCACCACGTGCACGATCAGCGCCGTGCGCTCGATGTGGCGCAAAAACTCGTGCCCCAAGCCGCGCCCCTCGTGCGCGCCCTCGATGAGCCCGGGGATGTCGGCCGCCACGAAGCTGTAGTCGCCCGTGCGCGCCACGCCCAGGTTGGGCACGAGCGTGGTGAAGGGGTAGTCGGCGATCTTGGGCCGCGCGGCGCTGATCTTCGCGATGAGCGACGACTTGCCCGCCGAGGGCACGCCCACCAGCGCGGCGTCGGCCATCAGCTTCATCTCCAGCTCCACCCAGCGCTCCTCGGCCGGCTCGCCCAGCTCCGCGAACGCGGGCGCGCGCCGCGTGGAGGTGACGAAGTGGATGTTGCCGCGGCCGCCCATGCCGCCGTTGGCCACGGTGATGCGCTCGCCGTCGTGGGTCAGGTCGGCGATCATCTCGCCGGTCTGCTTGCGCTCGTCGTCGTAGGCGCGCACGACGGTGCCCACCGGCACCTTCAGCACCAGGTCCTCGCCGGTGGCGCCGTGCATGCGGCTGCCCTTGCCGTGCGTGCCGCGCTGCGCCTTGAAATGGTGCTTGAAACGGTAGTCGATCAGCGACGACAGCCGGGCGTCGGCCTCAAGCACCACGTTGCCGCCGTGCCCGCCGTCGCCGCCGTCCGGGCCGCCCTTGGGCACATGGGCCTCGCGGCGGAACGACATGCAGCCCGCGCCGCCGTCGCCACCCTTCACGAATATGCGCACTTTATCGATGAACATGTGACCTCACTTGCATATGAAAATGCCCTCTGACCGGCAGAGGGCATAGTCTAACCTCGATGATGCGTCGTGCGGGATGCCCCGCCGGCTCGGTTACGCCTGGGGACGCACATGCACGCGGCGCTTCACGCCCTGCGTGAACTCCAGGGTGCCGTCGCACAGGGCGAACAGCGTGTCGTCCTTGCCGCGGCCAACGTTGTCGCCGGGATGGAACTTCGTGCCGCGCTGGCGGACGATGATGTTGCCGGTGCGCACCTGCTGGCCGGCGAACATCTTCACGCCCAGGCGCTGAGCGCGGGAATCGCGGCCGTTGCGGCTGGAGCCGAGACCTTTCTTATGAGCCATGAGACTACCTCCCTCGTTACTCGGCCTTGGCCGAACCCACGGACTCGACCTGGATGCGGGTCAGGTACTGGCGATGGCCGCGCATCTTCTTGTAGTTCTTGCGCTTCTTGAACTTGAACACGAGCTGCTTCTCGCCGCGGAACTGCTCGATGACGGTGGCGGTCACCTTCGTGGCCGCGGCCTTGGCGGGATCCGCCTCAACCTTGTCGCCGTCGACGATGCAGATGGCCTGCAGCTCAACCTGCGAGCCCACCTCCGCGTCGAGCTTCTCGACGTTCAGCTTGTCGCCGGGGGCAACCTTGTACTGCTTGCCACCGGTCTTCACGATTGCGTACATGAGTGTCTCCTTGCAATCCTGCCCAAGGCGATAACTTTCGACGCCGCCGTCGCAAGCCCAAACGGGTCGGATGCACAGCCGGCGTGTATCATCGCACTCTTCCTGCGCCGCGCCCCCTCTGGGCGCAACCTAGAGAATGATAGAGGAACCGCCCACCCGATGCAAGGGAAACAATATGGAGATTGCGCGAGGACTGGGGCTGCGGGCGGCAAGCGCCGCCTGACACCTAGCGGCCACCGCCCCGCACGTATCACCCGGCAGCAAACGCCCCCTAGTGCGCTTCGGCCCAGTTGGCGCCGGATTGCACGTCCACTACCAGCGGGACCTTCAGCTCCACCACGTTCTCCATCACCTCGCGCACCATGGCGGCAAGGCGGTCCGCCTCGGCCTCGGGGACGCTGAAGTCCAGCTCGTCGTGCACCTGCACCATGAGCTTCGCTTCGAAGCCCTCCTCGCGCAGGCGGCGCATCACCTCGTTCATCGCCTTCTTGATGATGTCAGCGGCGCTGCCCTGCATGGGGTGGTTCATCGCCGTGCGCTCGCCGAAGCCGCGCTGCTGGGCGTTTCTCGACTTCAGCTCGGGAATGTGGCGCTTGCGGCCGAACATCGTCGTCGCGAAGCCGCTCTCCTTCGCCTGGGCCACCGTGTCGTCCAGGTAGGCGCGCACGCCCGGGTACGCCTCGAAGTAGCGGTCGATCATCTCCTTGGCCTCGCCGAAGGGGATGTCGAGGCTCTGCGAGAGACCGTAGGCCTGCTGCCCGTACACGATGCCGAAGTTCACCGCCTTCGCGCGGCTGCGCAGCTCGGGCGTGACCTCTTCGACGGGGATGCCGAACACGCGCGCCGCCGTCGAAGCGTGGAAGTCGGCGCCGGAGTTGAACGCCGCCACGAGGTGCTCGTCACCCGAAAGGTGCGCGAGCAGGCGCAGCTCGATCTGCGAGTAGTCGGCCGACAGGAACACCTCGCCTGCACGCAGCGGCACGAAGCATGCGCGGATGCGGCGGCCGAACTCGGTGCGCACGGGGATGTTCTGCAGGTTCGGGTCGGACGAGGACAGGCGCCCCGTCGTGGTAACCGTCTCGTGGAACTGGGTGTGCACGCGGCCGTCCCCCGCGCGCATGCGCGGCAGCGCGTCGATGTAGGTTGACTTGATCTTCGCGAGCTCGCGGTAGCGCAGCACGAGCGCCGGCAGCTCGTGGACCTTCGACAGTTCCTTGAGCACGCTCGCGTCGGTGGAGTAGCCGCGCTGGTTCTTCTTGAGCGGCGTGAGGCCGATCACCTCGAAGAGGATGTGCGCGAGCTGCTTGGGCGAGTCGAGGTTGAACGTCTCCCCCGCCAGCTCGTAGATCTGCGCGGAAATGGCGTCGAGGTCGGCCTGCGTGCTCGCGCCGAGCCGGGCCAGCAGATCGACGTCGAGGGCCGCGCCCGTGCGCTCCATCGCGCAGAGCGTCGCCACGAGCGGCAGGTCGATCTCGTAGTACACCGCGTCGCTGCCGTCCTTCTCAAGCGCCTCGGCCAGCACCGCCGGCAGCGCGCGGACCACGGCCGCGTGGACGGCGGCGCGCTCGGCGTCGGTCTTGGCCTCGGGCACGGCGCCGCCCAAATACATCTCGGCAAGCCCCTCGTAGGTGTAGGCCGAGGTGGACGAGTTGAGCACGTAAGCGGCCAGACCCGCGTCGAAGGCGTCCATCGCCGCCAGGTCGGCCTCGTCCACGAGCGCCTCCTGCGCCGTGTCGGCCGGGTAGACCTGGTGCGCCGCGTCCTTCACGTCAAGCGCTGCGAAAGCGCCCGTGCGCACGATGCGCGCCATGGCCTCCAGCGCCGCGGCGCCCTCGAGCACCGCCGTGCCCTTCGCCGTGGCGAACGCGCCCGTGGCCCCTTCCGAGAAGAGCGAGGCCTGCTCGGGCTCCTCGAACGCCACGCCGATGCGCTCGCCCGCCGCGATGGCCGCTTCCACAAGCTCGCGCGCAGCGGCCTCGTCGGCGACCAGCGGCTCGAAGCTGATCGCGGCCTCGGCCGCCGTGGCCTCCGCGCCCACGAGCGCGAGCACGCGGGCGAGCGCATGCGACAGCGCGTACTTGCCGAACGCCGCCTCCACGTCGGCGGGCTCGAAGGCGGGAAACGCCACTTCCTCCACGTCGAGCGGGAAGTCGAGGTCGGTCACGATGGTGGCGATGCGGCGCGACAGGCGCGCCATGTCCTCGTTGTTCTGAAGGTTCTCCAGCTGCTTGCCCTTCAGCTCGCCCAGGTTGTCGTAGATGCCCTGCATCGAGCCGAAGCGCTGCAGCAGCTTCGCCGCCGTCTTGGCGCCGATGCCCGGCACGCCCGGGATGTTGTCGGAGCTGTCGCCCATGAGGCCCAAAAAGTCGGGGAACTGCTCGGGCGTGACGCCGTACTTCTCGAACACCTCGGCGGGGCCGTAGATGACCACGTCGGTGATGCCGCGCTTCGTGGTGACGATGCGCGTGAGGTCGGTTGCCAGTTGGCAGGCGTCTTTGTCGCCGGTGACCAGCAGCGTTTCGAAGCCGTGCGCCTCGTCGCGCGCCGCGATGGTGCCCAAGATGTCGTCGCCCTCCCAGCCGGGCACCTTCACCACGGGCACGCCCATCGAGCCGAGCAGCTCTTCGATCACGGGGAACTGCACGCGCAGCTCCTCGTCCATCGGCGGGCGCTGGGCCTTGTACGTCCCCAGCTCCTCGATGCGGAACTTCGGCTTGCCCGCATCGAACGCGCAGATCACGGCATCGGGGTTCGACAGCTCGATGAACTTGAGGAACATCGACATGAAGCCGAACACCGCGTTGGTGGGCGTGCCGTCGGGCGCGCTCATCGGCGTCTGGATGGCGTGGTAGGCGCGGTGCATGAGCGAGTTGCCGTCGATGACGGCGATCTTCTTGGGCATGGTGCATCCTCACTGGTCGGTTTCCGATCGACTAGTATAGAGCATCGCGGACGCCAAGGGGGAGCCGCTCGCAGCGTTGTCCGGTTCCGGCAGCCGACGGGCCGCCGGAACCTTCTAGTTCCACAGATAGCCCACGCCGCGCACGGTCTCAAGGTGCTGGGAGAGCTCGGGGCCCAGCTTCGCGCGAATGCGCCTCACGTGCACGTCCACCGTGCGCGAGCCGCCGTAGTAGTCGAAGCCCCACACGTGGCGCAGCAGGGCGTCGCGCGAGTAGGTGCGCCCCGGGTGCGTGGCCAGAAACGCCAGCAGCGCGTATTCCAGGTAGGTGAGGTCCAGCGGCTCGCCGTCCACTTCCACCTGGTAGGTGGCCAGGTTGATGGTCATCGCATCCACCGTCACGCAGGACGCCGCCGCCTGGTCGGTGCCCGGCCACAGAAGCTGCCGCACGCGCACCGCGCACTCCTCCGGCGTGGCGGAGCGCATGACGAAATCCGAGCGCACGCGCGCCGGCAGCGAGAACTCGGAGAGCTGCTCTTCGGCCAGGATGACCAAAAGCGAGCCGTTGCCGTCGGCCACCAGCAGATCCTCCGCGGCCGACACGCCCGCCGCCACGTCCCCGCGCACCTCGTAGATGACCAGATCGTAGCCAGGATGCTTCACCAGCAGGTTCTTGAACTGCAGCGACGAGCCCGCCGCCACCTCCACATCCAGGCTTGCCAGCACCTTCTGGAACTTGTGGGCGTTGTCGAGGCTGTCCGCAATGAAGATGACCGATTTCCTCATCGCGCTCGCCTCCCCGCCTCCATCGCCGCCGCCATCACAGCACCGCCAGGTAGCGGTCGCGCTCCCACTGGGACACGGAGCTTTGGTACTCGTTCCATTCGGCGCGCTTGGCCTCCACCAGGTAGCCGTGGATGTGCTCGCCCAGCGTCTCGCGCATCAGCTTGGACTCGGCGAACAGCTCCACCGCCTCGCCGAGCGACTGCGGCAGAAGGCGCGCGTCCGCGGCGCCGGCGCCGTTCGCGTCGGCCGGGGGCTCCAGCGCAAGGCCCTCCTCGATGCCCGCCAGGCCGGCCGCCAGCATGACGGCGAAGGCCAGATACGGGTTCGCGGCGGGGTCGGGGCAGCGCAGCTCCACGCGGCAGGCGCCGGCGCGGTTGGGGCGGTAGCCGGGGATGCGCACGAGGCTCGTGCGGTCCGAGCGCGCCCACGACAGCTGCACCGGGGCCTTCTCGTCGCCCACCAGGCGCTTGTAGGAGTTGACGGTCTGGTTCGTGACCAGGCAGAACTCGGGCGCGTACTTCAGCAGGCCCGCGATGTAGCTTTTCGCCAGCG
The DNA here is from genome assembly GCA_018710945.1 of Candidatus Aphodovivens avistercoris. Taxonomy (GTDB): domain Bacteria; phylum Actinomycetota; class Coriobacteriia; order Coriobacteriales; family Eggerthellaceae; genus Aphodovivens; species Aphodovivens avistercoris. Next base: position 45,026 of record DVIW01000013.1, read on the forward strand.
CCGAGAGGCCGAAGCCCTCCGGGTCTTTCGGGTCGAAGAACGCGTTGCGCCCGTCCAAGTCGAACAGGCTCTGGTGCACGTGCATGGCGCTGCCGGGCGCGCCGGCGATGGGCTTGGGCATGAACGTGGCGTGCACCCCGTGCTTGATGGCGATCTCCTTCACCACCATCTTGTAGGTCATCACGGCGTCGGCCATGGCCAGCGCCTCGTCGTAGCGCAGGTCGATCTCGTGCTGCGAGGGCCCGATCTCGTGGTGGGAGTATTCGACGGGGATGCCCATGCTCTCCAGCGTCAACACCGTGTCGCGGCGCAGGTCGCTGGCGTAGTCGAGCGTGGTCAGGTCGAAGTAGCCGCCGGTGTCCAGCACCTCGGTGCCGTGCGGGTCTTTGAAGTAGTAGTACTCCAGCTCCGGGCCCACGTTGAACACGTAGCCCATGTCGGCCGCGCGTTCGGACATGCGCGCCAGCACGTGGCGCGGGTCGCCCTCGAAAGGCTTGCCGTCGGGCGTGCGGATGTCGCAGAACATGCGCGCCACCGCGTTGGACTCGGGGCGCCAGGGCAGCACCTGGAAGGTAGAGGCGTCCGGGAACGCCAGCATGTCCGACTCGCGCTCCAGCGCGAAGCCCTCAATGCAGCTGCCGTCGAAGCCCATGCCGTCGGAGAACGCGTTCTCCAGCTCGCTGGGGATGACCGCGAACGACTTCATGGCGCCCATCACGTCGGTGAACCAGAAGCGCACGAAGTGCACGTCGCGGCTCTTGATGGTCTTCAGCACGAAATCATGTTGCGGGTTGGGCGTCATGCCGTCCTCCTCCATCGTCCGATACAACCCGGTCAGTATACCGCGGATTCTTTGCGAGGACGTTACAGGACGGCGGCGCTGGACGGGACGGCGGACGCGTGCGGGTCCGCCCGCTACGGCGCTGCGCCGCGCCCGAGCCCGCCCTCTGCACCGCGCCCGCACCGCCCCGAAAACGCCGACGGCCCCGGCGCGGTGCCGGGGCCGTCGGAAGCCTTCGCAAACGGGCGCGCAGGCTATTTCATGATCTCGTCGAGCGAGGCGGTCTTGCCCGGGTACAGGCCCAGCGGCTCGAAGTGGATGCCGCCGGCGTTGGCCAGGTCGGTGCCGTTCTGGGCGTTGTAGTCGTCCAGGTAGGTGATGTGCTGGAAGTAGTTCGCGTCCAGCTCGCCATCGGTGACGGCCACGTTGGGCTGGATGTAGTCGTTGAACTCGGTCACCTCGAGCGTCCAGCCTTTGGCGGCCAGGATGTCGGAGATCTGGGCCAGGATCTCGGCGTGGGGAGCCGGCGAGGCGCCCACGGTGATGACCGTGTCATCACCCTCCGCCTGCGGAATGTCGGCCTCGTCCACCACGTCGAACACCGTCACGACGCTGCCCGTGTAGGTGGCGTCCACGTAGTCCTTCACGGTCTGGGTGGACAGCGCAGCCACCAGCGCCTGGATCTTCGGCGAGCCCTCTTCGCCGGCGCGGCACGCCACGACGTTCTGGTACTGCGCGGCGGCCTCGGAGTCGGTGGCCTCCAGCGCCAGCGTGCTGGAGGTGTCAAGCCCCGCGCCGATGGCGTAGTTGCCGTTGATCACGGCCATGTCCAGATCGGGCAGCGAGGTGGGCAGCGACGCCGCCTCCATCTCCACGATCTCGATGTTGTACGGGTTCTCGGCGATGTCGTTCTTGGTGGCCTGCAGGCCGGCGCCCTCTTCCAGGGTGATGAGCCCCTCGTCCTGCAGCAGCAGCAGGGCGCGCGCCTCGTTGGTGGGGTCGGACGGCACGCCGATCTGGACGCTCTGCGCCCCGCCGCCGCCGCAGCCCGCCAGGGCCACCAGCGCGGCCGCGGCCAGAGCCGCACCTGCCACCGCCTTCGCGATCTTCAGATTTCTCATTCGGATTCCCCTTCCCTTCCTTCAAGAAAAAACGGATGGCTCAGCTTACCATCGGATGCGCCGGCGCGTTTCGTCGGCCGGCAAAACGGCGGAACTAGCGGTTCCGGCGGTCGATCTTGCGGGCCAGCACGTCGCCGGCGCTCTGGAACACCTGCACCAGAACGATGCACAGGATCACCGCGGCGATCATCACGTCGTCCTGGTAGCGCTGGTAGCCGTAGCGGATGGCGATGTCGCCCAGACCGCCCGCACCCACGGTGCCCGCCATGGCCGAGTAGCCGAACAGCGTGATGAACGTGATGGACACGCCACGGATGAGCGAGGGCAGGCTCTCGCGCAGAAACACCTTCACGACGATCTGCCGCACGCTGGCGCCGAAGCTCTGCGCGGCCTCCACCAGCCCGCCGTCAACCTCGGCCAGGCTCTGCTCCACCATGCGCCCCACGAAGGGAGCCGCCGCCACGATGAGCGGCACGATGGCGCCCGGCACGCCCAGCGAGGTGCCCACGACCCAGCGCGTGAACGGGATCAGGGCCACCAGCAGAATGATGAACGGGATGGAGCGGCCGATGTTGACGATCCAGCCCAGCACGGCGTTGAGTGCCTTGTGGGGCCGCAGCCCGCCCGGAGCCGTGACCACCAGCAGCACGCCCAGCGGGATGCCGATGACGTAGGCGCCCAGCGTGGCCGCCACCGTCATGACGACGGTGTCCCACGTGCCCTGGGCCAGAAGCAAACCGTATTCGTCGAAAAACGATGCCAGGAAATCCATGGGCTACCTCGCCTCCCCATCGTCGCCCGCCGGCTGCGCGTCCGAACCCGACCAAGCGGGGGCATCCTCGTCGTCCGGCACGGCCGAGAGGCTGTCGTTCTGGATGAGCTCGCGGGTGACGGGGCTTTGCGGGTTGCTGAACACCTGCTCGGTGGCGCCCTCTTCCACGATGCGCCCGGCATCGATCACCGCGATGCGGTTGCAGATCTTGCGCGCCACGGCCAGCGAGTGCGTGATGACGACCATCGTCACGCCCAGGCTGGCGTTGATCTCCTTCAAAAGCTTCAGGATGGACACCGTGGTGCGCGTGTCAAGCGCGCTGGTGGCCTCGTCGCACAGCATGATGGAGGGGTTGTTCGCCAGCGCGCGGGCGATGGCCACGCGCTGCTGCTGCCCACCGGAGAGCTGGCTGGGGTAGCGGTCGGCCTTGTCGGCCAGCTCCACCACGTCCAGAAGCTCTCGGGCGCGCTTCTCGTTGTCGGCCTTGGCCCCGTGGCGCAGCTCCAGCGGAAACGTCACGTTGCGCAGCACCGTGCGCTGCTGGAACAGGCTGAAGTTCTGGAAGATCATGCCGATGGAGGCGCGCAGCTCAAGCAGCTGCTTGCCAGAGAAGTCGGTCACGTCGCGCCCGTCGATGAGAATCTTGCCTGCCGTGGGGCGCTCCAGCAGATTGATGCAGCGCACGAGCGTGGACTTGCCCGCGCCCGATGCGCCGATGATGCCGAAGATATCGCCGTTGTTGATGGTCAGGCTCACGTCGTCGAGCGCATGATGCGGCGTGTCGGCCCCCGCATCGTAGGTCTTGGAAAGGTGCTGTATCTCTATCATGGCTGTTTGTATCCCACTAACGCTTCTCGTACCGTCACAGAACCTGCGGAAGGGCCCGCCGCGCCGGCGACCTCCGCGCCGAAACTACGCCCAGGCGCCCGCATCCGCGCGGAAGCACCCGGGCTTGGGCATGCAGTCCATGATATGTCCGAGCGAAATAACCATACCGGCAAATAATACGGTAAGCGGCCCGAACTGTCGAGGGGCCATCCGGCAGCACCCCCGCGCACGGGCCTGCAGCGCGGCGGAAGGACGGGATGCGCGACGCCGCCGCCCTTGGGACCCCTTCCCTGCTATACTGCGCTGCATGGAACACTCAAACGACATTCTAGAAACCGCCGCCGCAGACGATTCCCGCTTTCGGCATGGCGGAGCGCGGCGGAAGAAGCGCATCGCCGTGGTGACGATGGGCGTGAAGCTGGGCGACGAGACGAAGGGCTACACGCGCTTCCGCTTCCTCTCCGAGCTTTTGGTGCGGGAAGGGTTCGAGGTGGAGCTGTTCACCTCGTCGTTCCAGCACTGGGAGAAGGCGCACCGCGACACGTCGCTGCCGTGCTACCGAAGCCAACCCTACCGCATCACGTTCATCGACGAGCCCGGCTACCGCAAGAACCTGGACCTGTCGCGCATCAAGAGCCACCGCGTTGCCGCGCGCAACCTCCGCTCGCTGCTGCGCGAGCGGTTCGCGGAGGACCCGCGGGCCTTCGACCTGGTGTACGCCGAGATCCCGCCCAACGACGTGGCGCGGGTGTGCGCCGAGGAGGCCCAGGCACACGACGTGCCCTTCGTCGCCGACATCAACGATTTGTGGCCCGAGGCCATGCGCATGGTGGTGGACGTGCCCGTGGTGAGCGACATCGCGTTTTATCCCTTCGCCCGCGACGCGCGCATCGTCTACCAGCTGCTGTCGGGCGCGGTGGGCACCTCCGACGAGTACGCTGCGCGCCCCGCGGCCGACCGAGAGGCCCCCTACCCGCGCGTGACCGTCTACGTGGGCAACGACCTGGCCGCCTTCGACGAGGGCGTGCGGGAGCACGCCGGCGAGATAGACAAGCCCGCCGGCGAGGTGTGGGCTGCCTACGCGGGCACCCTGGGAGCCAGCTACGACCTGGCGACCCTCGTGCGCGCGGCCGCCGAGCTGAAGTCGCGGCGGTCGGCGGGAGGGTCGCGCACGCCGGCGGTGCGCGTGAAGATCCTCGGCGACGGGCCCGACCGCACCAAGCTGGAAGAGCTGGCCGCTCAGCTGGACGCCCCGGTGGACTTTCTGGGCTACCAGGACCATCCGCGCATGGCGGCGTGGCTGGCGGCGTCCGACATCGTGGTGAACTCGCTGGTGAAGTCCGCCGCGCAGAGCATCGTCACCAAGATCGGCGACTATCTGGCCAGCCGCAGCGCCCTGGTGAACACCGGCTCGAGTCCGGAGTTCCGCGCGAAGGTGACCTCGGACGGCTTCGGGCTGAACGTGCCGGCCGAGGACGCAGGCGCGCTGGCCGATGCGCTGGAAGAGCTCGCCCGCAACGCGTCGCTGCGCAAGATCATGGCCGCGAAGGGCCGCGCGGTGGCTGAGCGCGAGTTCGACCAGCCACGCTCCTACCAGGCCATCGTGGACCTCATCCGCAAGCTCGCCTAGGACAGACGCGGCGGCGGAAACCGGCCAGCGCCGCTGTGGGCGGGCCTGCGACCTGAAGCCGACACGCCACGCCCCGCCCCGCCCGCAGCCGCCGCGCGCTGATCTTCTGTAATTTCCCCGCCCAGCGCGGCGCGCGGCGGGCCGCAGGCGCATAATGCAGTGTTTGCAGAGAGCGGCCGCCCCGGCGCGCCGCCTAACGCCGATCGCCCGCCGATGCGTCGGGGGCGCGCAAGGAGCGAAACCGTGACCGAAACCACAAGCACCGCGCGCGAGGACGGGACCCGCCGCGTCGTGGAGTTCTCGCCGCCCGACATCACCCGCGCCGAAATCGACGAAGTGGTCGACGCGCTGGAAAGCGGCTGGATCACCACCGGCCCCAAGACCAAGCGCCTCGAGGCCGAGCTGGCCCGTTTCACCGGCGCAGCGCGCATGGTCTGCCTGTCCTCGGCCACGGCCGCGCTGGAGTGCGCGCTGCGGGCGCTGGGCATCGGGCCCGGCGACGAGGTGATCACGAGCGCCTACACCTACACCGCCTCCGCCTCGCCCATCTGCCATGTGGGCGCCACCCCCGTGCTGGCCGACGTGGCGCCGGGCAGCTACGAGATGGACTGCGACGCCCTGGCCGCGCGCATCACGCCGCGCACCCGCGCCATCATCCCCGTGGACATCGCCGGAAGGCTGTGCGACTACGGGCGCCTGCGTGCCGTGGCGGAATCGACGCGCTCGGGCTTCCGCCCCGCCAACGAGCGGCAGGAGGCCCTGGGCCGAATCGCCATCGTCGCCGACGGGGCGCACGCGCTCGGCGCGACCCAGCGCGGCGCGCATGCGGGCCAGCTGGCCGACCTGACCACGTTCTCCTTCCACGCCGTGAAGAACCTCACCACCGCCGAGGGCGGGGCGCTGGCCTGGCGCGAAGGGGTTTTCGATGACGAGGCGCTCTACCGCGACGTGATGCTGATGAGCCTGCACGGCCAGACCAAGGACGCGCTCGCCAAGACCAAAGCCGGCGCATGGGAGTACGACATCGCCTTCCCCGGCTGGAAGTGCAACATGACCGACATCCAGGCTGCGCTCGGGCTGGCCCAGCTGCGCCGCTACCCCGGCCTGCTGGCGCGCCGCCGCGCGCTCGTCGCCCGCTACGAGGACGGCCTGGCCGACCTCCCCGTCGAGCTGCTGCGTCACTACGAGGACGCGGCGGGCGGAAGCGCCGCGCACGCCGACGACGCCGCTGTGCGCGCCGCGCAGGACGGATGCTCGTCAAGCGGGCACCTCATGCTCGTGCGCATGCCCGGCAAAAGCGAGGCGTTCCGCAACGCGCTCATCGAGCGCCTGGCGGAGGCGGGTGTGGCGGCCAACGTGCACTACAAGCCGCTGCCGCTGCTTTCCGCCTACCGCAACCTGGGCTTTTCCATCGAGGACTTCCCCTGCGCGCTGGCTCAGTTCCAAAACGAGGTGACGCTGCCGCTGCACACGAAGCTCTCGGACGCCGACGTGGACTACGTGGTCGCGCGCTTCCATGACGCCTACCGCGCGCTCGAGGCGGAAGGCGTTGCATAGGCGATGTACCAACGGTTCGGAAAACGCCTCTGCGACCTGGCGATCGGCATCGTCGCGCTGCCGTTCGTGCTGCTGGTGATGGCGGTGCTGGCGCCCCTCATCCACTTCGAGGACAAGGGCCCGGTGTTCTACAACGCGCCGCGCGTGGGCAAGGGCGGGCGCGACTTCACCATGTACAAGCTGCGCTCGATGAAAGTGAACGCTCCCGACCTGGTGATGGAGGACGGCTCCACCTACAACGGCGCCGACGACCCGCGCATGACCAAGATCGGCGCGTTCATGCGCCGCACCAGCCTGGACGAGATCCCGCAGTTCCTCAACGTGCTGAAGGGGGACATGAGCGTGGTGGGGCCACGCCCCGACCTGCGCCGCGAGACGGAGCTGTACCAGGGCGACGAGGGTGAGAAGCTCTCCGTCAAGCCCGGCATCACCGGCTACGCCGCCGTGTACGGGCGCAACTCGCTGCCCTGGCACGACCGGCTGGCGCTGGACGTCTACTACGTGCGCAACGTCAGCTTCGCCCTGGACGCCAAGGTGTTCTTCCGCACCTTCGCCACCGTGTTCAAGCAGGAGGGCGTGTTCGTGGAAGGCGCGGAAGCCGCCGAGGACGGCGGGCAGGCAGCCGAAGGCGGCAAGCGGGCCGCCGGAACCGACGGGCGGGCGAAGTAGGCGGAGCCGCCCTTCCCTTCCTTCCCTTACGTTCCCCCATCCCCTGAAAGCAACGAGGGCCGCCCGGCAGCGCGACGCCGGGCGGCCCTCGACCGTTTCAAGCGGATTCGCGGAAGCGCTAGGCGGTCGCCGGCGCTTCCTTCTTGCCCGCGTCGGATGCAGCATCGGACGCCGCGCCCTCAGCGCCGCGGCCCGCAGCCGGCTCTGCATCCGAAGCCACTTCCGCCGCAGGCTGCGCAGCCGCCGCGTCGGCAAGCGCCGGCGCCTTGGCGGCCTGCGCCAGCTCGGCGGCGTCTTCCGCCTCCAGCTGCTGGGCCTTCTTCACCGCCAGCAGGTTCGCGAACGCGATGGCGCAGATGCCGGCGCAGAACTTGCCCGCCAGCACCGGGACGATGAGCGTGGGCTGGAAGTTCGCCGTGAACGACAGGTGGTCGCCGAACAGGAACGCGCAGCACACGGCGAACGCCATCACGATGACCTTGTCGCGCGCCTTCAGGTCCTTCACCATGGACAGCGCCGCCAGCACGTTGGCGGAGGCGGCAAGCAGGCCGGCCGTGGCGTCCGAGCTCAGGCCGAACACGCCGCCGATCTTCGCGAGCGGCTTGGCCAGGTAGCGCTTGATGAGGTACACCATGGGAAACGCGCCGCACAGCATCATGGAGATGGCGCCCGCCGTCTCAAGCGCGCGGAACACCTCCGGGTCGCCCTCGCTGGCGATGATGGGATCGAACCCGAACGAGCCGAACAGCGTGGTGAAGATACCGGTGAAGTACTCGATGACCACCAGCACGAACACGATCTTCAGCGCCGCCTCCATCACGCGGCCGAACACGATGAAGCCCTTGATCATGGCGTCGGGCTTGAACTTCAGGCCCAGCGCCAGCGCCACGCAGATGATGATGAGCGGCACGAGGTTCAGCCCGATCTGCCCGAATCCCAGCATCAGCTGGTAGGTGGCCTCGCCGTTGGTGGACACCGCCTCGCGGATCATCGGGTGTGACAGCGCGATGATGACGCTTGCCACCAGAACGCCGATGGGAATGGCCAACAGACCGCTCATCACGCCAAGTGCCAGGTACTTGCGGTCGCGCTTCTCCAGCATCTTCAGGGCCACGGGGATGGTGAACACGATGGTGGCGCCGGCCATGTAACCGGTCATCATGGCCATGATCCACCCTTCCTTCGTCTGGGCCAGCGCCTCGGCCAGCGGGTAGCCGCCCATGTCGATGGCGATGAAAGTGGTGGCGGCCATGGCGGGATCAGCTCCCACAGCGCTGTAGAGCGGCCCGAACACCGTGCTCACGAACGCGGTGAGGAACGGCGCCGAGGCCATGATGCCCGCGACGGGCAAGAAGATGGGGCCCACGGTGTCGATGCCGGCCACGAACTGCTGGCCCAGCTCGCTTTCCGGCTTGATGGCCGAGGCGATGGCGCCGGCCAGCGCACACGCCATGATGATGTAGACGACGACGGTTCCGATGAGTTCCATGCGTTTCCTTTCAGCAGGTAGGACGGACGGCCGCTAGTGCAGCGCAGCGTCGGATTCGTACAGTTCCAAAGCGTAGGCGCCGTAGACCTTCACGGCCTTGTACCACAGGTAGAGCCACTCGCCCACCGGGTCGCCCGTGGCCTCCTTGTACAGCGCCCACACGAACCAGTAGTAAGCGGCCAGCGCCGTGTAGGCCATGCAGTGCCGCAGTTCCGCCCGCGTGGGCGTGCGCTGGAAGTAGGCGGCCAGCACGCGCTCCGCCTCGGGCACGGTGTAGTCCGAGCAGCAGATGAAGGTGCCCAGGTCGCTGGCGTAATCCGACATGGCGGAGTACTCCCAGTCGATCAGCGTCACCTCCTCGCCGTGGACGAGGAAGTTCGGCGCGTAGAAGTCGTTGTGGCACAGACACGGCGCCACCCCGTCGGCGCGCACGGCCTCGGCCAGCCGCGCGGCGAGGCGCTTCAGGTCGTCGAAGTCCGAGAACGTCGGGTAGGTGCGGGCGCCCAGCAAACCCACGATGCCGCATGCCTGGTCGTACAGGTCGAAGGTCCACTGCGACGTCTCGCCGCAGGCATGCAGCTTGCGCCCGAGCGCCAGCCCCTTCTCCACATGCGCTGGGTCGTGGTAGTCGAACTCCACGCAGTCGGGAACGTAGCGCGAGATCTTCCAGCCGAGCTCGGGATCCTCGTAGATGAAGGTGTCGTCCACGTCGAGCTTCTTGGCTATCGCCTGCGAGAACGCCTCGCTTTTGCGGTTGATGATCTCGTCGGTTCCCGCGCCCGGGTGACGGTAAACGTAGGCGCGCCCATCCACGGTGAAGCGGAACGAGAGGTTGGTGAGCCCCTGCTTGATGGGCACGATGCCGCAGATGTCCGCGCGGTCGCAGTGCAGCACGGCGCAGATGTTGTCGAGGATCTTCGAATCGACGTTCAGGATGAAGTCGCGGTCGAACTCGCGCAGCTCGTCAAGCGAGTCGAACTCGTGGATGACGCCCTCGGGGTACGCGCGCATCACCATGTCGAGCTCGCGCACGTGGTCGGCGAAGATGTCCTCCCACAGCTTCGGCGCGGTCTCCGGGCGGTCGTATTCGGCTTCCAGGATCTCCACGAAGCGGCGCGAGAACGCGCGGTCGAAGTAGGCGTGCCCCAGCATGCCGTAGGCGTCATGGCCGCCCACCGCCACGCGCGTGATGCGGTTGCCGGCACCGCAGGTCAGGCAGTACTCGTCGGTCTCGCCCGGGAAGAACACGGCCGCGTAGTACGCCTGGTAGACGTAGGACTCGAACACGTTCTCGGTGAAGTAGTCGTCCGACGAGCAGATGTAGGTGTTGCCCAGCTGCTCGCGCACGAGCATGAGCGTGGAGTTGTTGTTGCGCGCGGCGTACTGCTCGTTCACGCGGATCTTCACGCCGAAGAGGTCCTCCAGGTAGAAGAAGGCCTCCTTCATGTAGCCCACCACCACGGTGATGTCGTCGATGCCCGCCTCTTTTAGCTGGCGGATCTGGCGCTCGATGAGCACCTCGCCGCGCACTCGAAGCACGCCCTTGGGGCGCTCGTAGGAGATGGGGGCGAAGCGCGAGGACAGCCCCGCCGCCATGATGACGGCGTTGTCCACCTTGTAGGGCGCAAGCGCCGCCCATCCCGCGTCGGTCAGCGCGAAGCCGTCCACCTCGCCCCGTTCGGCGACGGCGCGGTACGCCTTGTTCGCCGCCCCCAGCGACACGTCGCACGCTGCGGCGAGGTCGCGCTGGCTGGCGATGCCCGAGTCCTTCGCCAAGGCGGCCAAGACGGCGAACTCCTGCTTGGATAACGTCATGATGCTCCTTCGGTTCCACCCGCGCAGAGCCTGCGGGGGTGCCGTTTCCCTGCTGAAGCGTTCAAGTTTCGCTTAAGCCTGGAGCATTATGAACGTTGCGTTCATCTTTGTAAAGCGCATGTAAACTATGAACATCGCAACGGCAGAATGCGGGGCAGCCGGAGGCAGGGCGCGCGGCCCTGCGTTCCGTTGCCCTGCCGCTGCCGCGAAGCGGCCGCTACTCGTCGGGGATCTCCCATTCCCGGCCGGTCAGATGCCAGTTGGAGAAGTCGAGCGCGTCGCCGACGATCTCGTACTCCTTGTACGCCACGTACGTCCCGTCAGGCTGCACGGCGGTCATGAGGTAGCGGCGCACGCGGTCGGGGTCGTGCGGCTGGAACAGGTTCTCGCCGTAAGCCGAGCCGTCGCCGCCCAGCGCGTCGACCACCGTCGCCTGGATGTCGAAGTGGGTCACCGGCTCTTCGTTGACCTGCACCGCCGCGCGCTCGCCCGCCTCCCGTGCAGGCTTCGCCAGGATCAGGGGCGTCGAGGGGCCGTCGATGCTCTCGGAAAGGTACCATTCGCCGTGGTCGGCCGTCACGATGATGGTGGAGGAATCGTACACGCCCAGCTCCTTCATCTGGTTGAGGTATTCTTCCACTATCTCCAGGGAGCCGCGCGCCTGCTGGACGAGCGAGCTGTTGCCGTCACCCACGTAGCGCGCGCTCTCGTCCAGCACGTAGGGGTAGTGCGGCCCGGTGAGGTGGATGAAGCGGAACGCCCCGCCCTCCGCCGCATCGTCAAGGGCGATGCCGCGCTGCTGGAGCTCCGTGTAGTAGCCGGCGTCGTCCATGCGGTAGACGGCGGCGTCCGGATCAGATACCGCGGAGTCGCCCTCCCCGCCCGACTGCTCGCCGTCGGCGACCATCGCGCCGTTCAGCTCGTCGGTGTAGTACCAGAACCATGGCTTCAGCAGCCACGGAGCGTCGCGGTACAGGGCGCACTGCGCCAGGATGGACACCGTGCCCGCCGGATCGACGGGAACGTCGACGCGGCGGACGTTGAGCGTCTCGTCCACGATGTGCTGGCGCACGTCGGCGGGCGCGTCGTTGAAGCCGGCGGAGTCGGAGTAGACGCCTATCGAGCAGCCCGCTTCGGCGATGTCGTCCAGGTAGGCGCCATGGGCGTAGGCGTTGTAGAAGTACTCGTCGTAGGAACCCAGGCTCGCCACGGTCTGGCCGGTGAGCATGCTGGGGATGGCGTAGCGCGTGGGTATCATCGAACCGGTGGCGTTGCGGAAGTACGTGAAATCCTCGAACGCGTCCAGCGCATCGGGGTACGCCTCAAGCGTCTGGTCCATGTAGGCGGTGTCGAAGGTGTCCAAGACGAACACCACCACGTTGCGCTTTGGCGAGAGGTCGTAGAGCCCCTCTTCGGTCAGATCGACGCGCGCCTGCGCCGCCCCCAGCGCCTGCGGGCTGGCCACCAGGCTGGCGACGCCGACGGCCTGGACGACGACCAGGGCCGCCGCCACGCCAAGGCCGCACACGCGCCACAAGCGCGGGCGGAACCGGCTGCCGACGACCGCCGCCACGATGGCGACGAGCCACACCGCGCCGGTGCCGTAGGCGATGGGCGCGAAATCGCGCCACGAGACGGCGTTGCCGTCTGCGGCGGGCAGCCCCTGGTTCATGAGCAGCGCCTGCAGGTAGCAGCACAGCCCCACCGCCAGCACGACGACGAACCCGACGGTGAACGCCCTGCCGCGCAAGGCCGACAGCGCCAGCGCAAGCGCAGCGGCCACCGCCAGCGCAAACAGCGCCATCCACTGCCAGATGCTGCCCACGCCCAGAAGCAGGCTGTCGGCGTTGGCCGCCACCAGCTCGAACGGCGCCACGATGAACAGGGTGAACGCCAGGAAAGCCGCCGCCGCGAAGCCGTAGCCCAGCCGCGCGCGCCACCGCAGACGCTCGTCGGGCGACGCCGCACGCCCCCGCCCGCGCACCGGCGGCACGGCTCCCGCAGCAGCGGCCCCGTCAGTGCGCCGGGCCGCCGGCAAGGCCGCACGGGCGTCGGCGTCCTCGCCCTCGTTGGGAACGATGAGCCCGTCCACCACGCGGTGGAGGTCGCCTTCCACCTCTTTGCGCGCGTTCTCGTCGATCTTCAGCAGCGCGAACAGCTTCTTGCGCGTCTTTCGCAGCGCCACGCCCGCCACCGCCGACAGCGCCACGGCCACGCCGGCCAGCGCCTGGATGGTGTAGGTCATCACCGACGGGTCCACGTAGGCGTAGGCGGGCTCGGCCAGGAAGGGGAAGGCCAGCGCCGTGGCCAACGCGGCCTCGGGCGCCCACGAGAGCGCTTTCGCCGCCGCGCCCTTCGCCTTCGCCGCCTTCTTCGCAGCGCGCCCCTTCGCCGGCCGCTCCTCCGTCCCGCCGGCGCCCGGCGCGCCGTCGGAGCGGGAAGCTGCCGCCCCCTCGCGCTCCTTCCGCTGTCGCTGCAGCTCCAGCAGGCGGTCGAGCACCCACGCGCCCGCCGCCTCGGCGCCCGACCCCAGGTTGAACACCGTCTCGCGCGTCACCTGTGCGATGCGGTCGCGCCAGGCGTCCTGCTCGTCCAGCATTCCCGCCACCGTGTCGCCGATCCGGCCCACCTGGTCCACGTCCAGCGAGACGCCCACCGCATCGCGCAGCGAGATGTCGGTGGGCTCGATGCCCAGCTCCTGCCAGTCGGGGTTGCCCACCTTCATCGGCGTGTTCACGAAGATGCAGGGCTTGTTCGTGGAGAACGCGAACTCGTAGGCCACGGTGGACCAGTCGGTGATCAGCACATCAGAGGTGAACACCGTCTCGTTCGACGAGAAGTCGCGCTCGAACGAGAGCTCGTCTTCCGGCACGTCCGCGTAGCGCGCCAGGATGGCCTCCCAGCGCGGGCGGTAGCGCTTCACGTACTCGGGATGCGGACGCACGATGACGCGCCAGCCGCGCCCCAGCAGGCTTTCCAGCATCTCGTCAAGGCAGGAGTCGGGGATGCAGCCCTCCTGCCACGACGGCCCGATGAGCACGGTGGGCTTGCGGCCCGCATCGGCGCCCTCCCGCGCGCGGCGCTCCTGCAGCTGCTCATAGCCTGCGATCACGCGGTCGAGCAGGTCGTAGCCGCAGGGCACGAGCGTCTTCTTCCGCGTGCCGTGCAGCTCTTCGGCGCGGCGCAGCTCTTCTATCTGGTGCGGCCCGACGCACAGCACCGCATCGTAGTTGTCGAAAGCGGTTTTGGTCGGCGTGAGGTGCGTGCTGGTCATGTGATGGAAGGCGAACACGTACTCGGTGTCGCTGCGCACGTAGGAGCGCTTGATGTAGTAGGTGTCCAAATCCTCCAGCGTGGCCACCACCATGTCGGCGTCCATCTTCATCATCAGCGTGATGATGCGCTTCGGGCCGATGTAGTAGGGGCGGATGCGCGGCTGCTCTTCCGCGATGCGGAAGATCTGGTCGTCGGGGTCGTTGGTGACGTAGTGGATGTCGGCGTCGGAGTTCGCCAGCAGCCACTCGATGATGCCCTGGAAGTACTTGTAGAAGCCGCTGCCCTCGGAGTAGAACACCAGATGCTTGCCCACCACGTTGAAGAAGCGCTTGTAGTCGGCCTTCTCGCGCTTGGCGTTCGGGTCGCGCTGCCACCATTTGCGGTCGGACTTGTCCAGCGCCTCAAGCTCTTCCAGCTCGACGCGGCTGGCCGCAAGCTCCGCGTAGTCGATGTGCTTCGACGGCTTGATGATGACGTTGCACAGCGCCTGGATGGCAATGGAGGTGAGGTTCGAGCACACCCAGTAGAAACCCATGCCCGTGGCCACAAAGATGCCCAGCACGAACGACAGCGCGATGGACAGACCGTTGGTCATGTTCTTCTCGGCGCGCGACTGCTCCTTCTGCAGCGGGTTGATGCGGTTCTGGGCGAAGCCCATGACGATGGCGGACAGCCCGGCGGCCAGCGGCATGAGCCACGAGACGCCGCCGTCCTCCACCGGCACCATGCCCAGAAGCTCGGTGCCCGGCGCACCGTGGTCGGTGACGCCGTGGATGACGTCCACCAACCCGAACAGGATTATCACTTGCACCGCCAGCGGCACCAGGCTCAGGAGCGGGTGGTACTTGCGCTGCTTGTACAGCTCGTGCTGCTTGTCGCCGATGGTCTCGCGGTCGCCGAAGTACTTCACCTTGATGCGGTTGAGTTCGGGCATCAGCTGCACCATGACGATGCTGTTCTTCTGGCACCACAGGCTCATGGGCAGAAGGATAACCTTCACGATGACGGTGAACAGCAGGATGGCGAGCCACCAGTTGCCCGTGAGCTGGTAGCACGGCTGCATGATGAGGTTGAGCACCTGGGCGAGCAGTTCCATGGCGAAAAAGCCCCTTCTAGCGCGGGTTCCCGTTCCCTGGGCGCGGGGCATCCGGCCCGCGTGGCAAGACGCCTAAGTATAGTTCAAGGCGGGGAAAAGGGCGAGGGGCCGCCGCGGCAATGGCGCGCCGGGGCGGCCCCTCGCCTCAGTGCGGCCCGAAGTCCAGCTCGACCGGCCGGTGCTGCCGGCGCTGCTCGACCGGGGGCAGCTGCCGCCAATCGCCGAACATGATCTCCAGGTAGCGCTCCGCCCCGCCCGGCACGGGAAGCTTTCGACCCTCGAACGGCTCGAGCCGCGTCGGCAGGAAGATGGATGCCGGGTAGGACCCGAACTGCGCGTAGGAGCCGCAGAACACCTCGTCGCCGGGGTTTTCCGCCCCCTTGGCAGCCGCCGCGGAGAACCGGCGAAGCAGCGCTTCGTGGCTGGAAGCCAGCCGGAGGACCCCGTGCGCCGCCCGCACCGCCGCGCGCTCAAGCGCTCCCAGCGCGCCGCCGTGGGGCACCGCGACGGAAGCCGAATGGTACACGTACATCACGCTCTGCCAGAAGCGGCAGGCCTTGAGCTGCTTGGCGGCGACCGCCGCGTCGGCGCTCAGCGCGTCGTAGGGGAACACGTCGATGCCAATGCCCTGCGCGATGCCCGCCCGCAGCGTCTCGTCGGTGTAGAACTTGGTGTCGACCAGCCAAACCTTGGCGAACAGCGCCGACTGGCGCGGGTTGCCCACCGGCTCCGACACGCAGTACCCCTCCCCCAGCGCCGCGGGCGCGACTTCCAGGAACCGGTCGTAGTCGGCGCGCAGCATGCCCACGTCCACGTCGTCGTCCCAGGGGATGAAGCCCCCATGCCGCAAGGCGCCCAGCGCGCTGCCGGAATCGAGGAAGTACGCGATGCCGTGCTCCGCGCATACGCGGTCGATGTCCTCCAGGATCTTCAGCTCCACCCGCTGCAGATGATGCAGCGTCTCGTCGTCGTAGCGGCCCGTCGCTTCGTCAGGCATCTTCCCTACCGCGCCTTTCCCTCATGCTTCCAATACCGCATCTTCTCCCGGGCGAACAGGAAGAAGACGATCCCGAACGCCGCCAAAAGGACCGCGCAGGACGCCGCGTAGGCCACGCTTGCCCCCTGCACGCCCGACGCGGCGACGAGCGGAGAGGCCACCAGGCTCGTGACGGCGATGGCGACGGCGTAGCCGATGAGCACGCCGCTCTGCGCGCGGATCACCACCAGCGCGTTGTAGAACACGTTGGAGGCGGACAGCAGGCCGCCACCCGCAAGCAGCACCGCAAGGGCAGGCAGGCAGCCTTCCAGATCGACGCCGTAGAACAGCTCCAGCACCGGGATGCCCACCGCCAGGCAGGCAAGCTCCACCGCCGCGGTCATGCCCGCCACGACGCCCAAAAGCCGCACGATGATGCGCGCGAAGCCGCGCGCGTCATGGCCTGCCCACAGCGCGGCCAAGGTGGTCAGCGACGGGCGGATGAAGAAGTTCACGAACAGGTTGATGACGAACGAGGGCATGAACAGGATGTTGAACACGGTCTGCATGTGCTCGGTGCCCACCGCGTCGATGGCGTACTTGCACACGTTGCCCAGGTAGATGGACATGAACGAGCCGATGAACAGCGGCAGGCAGGCAAGGAAGATGCCCCCGAGGGCGCGCGACGAGAAATCGGGACGTCCCACCGTGCGGATCCTGCGCAGCCGCGGGATGTCGTAGCAGGCGATCCACACCGCCTCGCTTGCCGTGGCCGCGATCATCGCCGCCACCACGTCGCCGCAGGCGAGAAGCACCGCCACGAACAGCGCGATGGATATGACCGAGCGCCACACCGTCGAGAAGCCCGCGATGTCAAGCCGCTCCTCCTTCTGGAAGGCGGCGAACCAGTACTGGGCCAGCGCCTCGAACAGGCGGTACGCGCACAGCGAGTACGCCACGAGCGCCTTGTGCGCGTCGTAGCCGAACGAGAGCACGTACACGATGCTGACGACGACCATGAGCGCGCAGGTGACGATCTTGAAGCCCAGGTACTGCGCGTAGGTGAAACGGTTCTGCGCGTCGGTGGCGAAGAAGGTGGTGGCCTCGAACACGCCGACGGTCAGCATGAGCTGCGCGATGGCGTAGCCGATGGAGAACACGCCGCCCTCCTCGCTGCCGCACACCCGCACGACGACGAGCAGCAGCAGGAACGACGACAGCGCGTACACCGCGCTGCCCGCGCCGTTCCACAGGTAGATCCGTTTGCGTGATGCGGTTTCGCGGAGCATGGGGCGACCTTCGTGCTTGGCAGGCGCGCAGCGCTGGCTAGCGGGCAACATCATCCAAGGTCAGATGGGCATACGGCCCAAAGTCAAGGATCTCGGGATAGTGGATGGTTCGCTGCTCCGCAGGCGGCGGGGTCATGTAGTCGCCGTAAAGGTTGGAAAGCAATTTCTCCGCCTTGTTGGCGATGGGGACGGTCATCGACTCGAAGGGAACCATGCGCACCGGAAAAAGATCGTCCAGCTCGTAGACGTTCCAGAAGCGATCAGTATCACAAAGAAACCCGACGCGCTTGGTGGGAGTCCCGTCATAGCGCGTGTGCCATGCGTAGGCCCTCCCGTTAAGGTCGATGGAGCGAACGCCCGGCAGATTGAGAAGAGCCCTCATGGCAGTCGTCCCCATTTTGAGCACCTTGCCCCGAACGCCACGCGCAAGAATGCAAGGTCGCTTGACAAGCTTGCAAATTGCAAGCTTGTTGAACAGCCACGATCTCCATGCCTGCCTGCGGAACGCCCGATCATCATCTGCCAGGTTGTCGAGAGGAAAAAGATCCAGAAAGATGCACGAAGGAAAATCCATGGTCGCCAGGGCGTCATCGCGGAACTCGGTACCCTTCAGCGCCAAACGCGCCGTGAGCATAGGATAGCGAGGATGCGTCTCCGCGCTGATCACGTCGTATTTTTCGGGAAAATCTCGCCTAACCGCCGCACTAAGGCGCTCCAAGTCGCAGCGCATGATGCAGATATCGGCATCGTCATCCCAAGGGATGAAGCCCCCGTTTCGCAAAGCTCCCAAAGCGGTTCCGAACGAAGCGATCCAAGGTATGCCCTCTTTTTCGCAAACAAGCGAGAAATCCCGAAGCATCATCAATATGATGGCGTGAAGCGTCTCGAGCCGCTCATCGCGATTGTCCTCGCTTGCCACAACACCGCTGGCCACTCTGCCCATCGCAGGATCACCTCCTCGCAACCTCTCGAAACAAGATTCCTCAATATACCACTAGCCCGTGACGTCGATGCGGTATAGGCGCATATCATCACGGGACAACACCAATTCAAAACCAGGGGTCTCATCGTTGACGGAAAGCATGTTCCGCCACTTCCACCCGTCGCCATAGGTGAAGAAAAAGCTCCTCCCAAGAGGCGAGAGCCCGTCCTCCCCCCAGTCCAAGAACATCACGTACTCCGCCCCCGATCGCGCCACCGCCTCTCGGACCGACACATCGGATGCGATATTCGCCAAACCGTTGCGAATCAGCTGGCTGTCAGCGGTTTCGTATTCGCTGTCATAGTCGGTGAGATAGCGGTAGTAGACGTTAAGGCCATCCACCGCATAGGCGAAAGCGCTCCCATCATCGGCGACATTAATCACAAGGGCGCCTTCCGGGATAACGCTCTTCACCCCCTCTACGAATTCCTTTTCACAACGGTCGTATACGCTGCCCCCCTGCGGGTTGTACATTCCGTTGAGGGTAACCGCCAAATGAGGGAACAGCTCCTTGTCGGAATATTGAAGCGATACGGTTTCAAACGGGCGAAAGACGCACAAACCCGCAACAAGCAGCAAAGCCGTCGACACGCAGCGAAACGCAAAACCCTCCGACGAATGGCGCGTGATCCTTTTCACAAGCGAGGCGGTCCCTCTGGAAACGGTCCAGAGCCCAAACGACGCCAACGGAACGGCGGCCACGACGGCAAAAGCCGCAACGCGCAAAGAGTCGTTATACCAGAACCCCGATAGCAGCTGCTTGATCGGGGCATCCGTGGAAACACCAACGATGTAGATGATGACGGAAAGCAGCCAGGAAAAAACAATCCATAGAAAACGCCGATCAAAAAACGCTGCGACAATGCCGACAGCCACGAAAAACATGAGCGCACCCTGCTGAACATCAAGACGGTAAGACCCCGTCACGACATCGGCCAACGCTTCGCCCAACGTCCGAAATGCCGGCCAATTATGGGAAACAACCCCTTGCATGAAAGACGCTTTATTGAATGCGAGCCAGACGCAAGCGGCAAACGCAAGGAAAGCAGCGCATGCTCCCATCTTGAGAAGGACGCGCGCCTTCTTCCCCATCTCCTTCTTTCCGTCAACAAATTGGGCTATTCGGTAGACGCAGAACGGGATCAAAAGCGCAGCAGCAGCAAAAACGGAATTCGGCTGAGAGAACACGCAGCTCAATAGAGCTGTGCAAAACGAAATTGCTAAACCCGCCCTTTTCCATCTTGGCGCATCCGGACGCGTGAGCAGGATGAAACCGGAGAGCATAGCGGGAAGCATCGCAAACGAAAACATATTGGGATACAGAGGCCCATACACCAGCATCGCCCAAGGGAACCCCCCAAACGCAAGGCACAGCAGCGCACCGAAGGGAATGACGGACGGAAGCGCGGCAAACACCACCCGCATGAAACAGAACATGCAGAGAGGGAAAACGAAAGCGATCGTTGCTAGATTCATTGCATTAACCGAGACGGCAGCGGATGCTCCCACCAATTGACCCCCCATTGCGGCAATGCAGTTCCAAGCCGAAGGGTAATATCCCGAATAATCGAAGGGGGACATCGCCTGGTCATCCGCTGTGGGATAGAGCGTATTGTCGAACGAAGACCAATCGCCTCCATGCAGATAGCCGTACGTGATGCCGAGGTGGTGGATGTTGTCATACTCCCGAACGAAAGCATCGGGCTCGCAAATCGAAGGGATGAAGACCATTAAAGAAACCGCAACGCCAAAAACGACGTACAGAGCAAAGACCAGCACCGTCGAACGAGAAGGCAAAGAACCGAAACCGCATCCACCACGGCCAAGGCGAACCGCCCTCAAAGCAATCAAGACAACGTCAACCGCAGCAACAGGGGCGATCAGGGAAAACCACGAAGACTGAATGCCAGCAACGGCATACGCCGCAGCAAGAATGCTGTAGGCCGCAACAGCAACAAAGGGCGAGAAGCTCATTGCTTCGACGCGAGAAAAGGCGAAAGCCCTCAGAGCGCAATATCCAGGAATGAAGATAAACGCGGCATCGATCACCGCGATAAACAGCAAGTCAAGCAACGTGGTCCTTCGTCATGTTCGATCAATCCGATTGTCGTTCCGTTGATTCATGGTAATTCATAATCATTCAAAGCTCGAACAGTGACACTAAATTCAACAACAATCATCCAACCCCGATCCCGCTCACGGACAAAATCGCAAGCTGCCGTCATCGAAAACCAAATCACCATCGTATAAAATGATAAGTTATAGATCTGCACGCATAGCGTTTCGCAAGACGCTAGCTACACGGAAGGCCGGTATGCACCGCACTCCCTGCATATGCATATTCGCTTCACTCTACCTGCCCAGCATCGGCGGGGTTGAGGCATATACCGCCAATCTCGCAAAAGCCCTTGTGAGGAAGGGCTATCGCGTGATAGTCGTGACGTGCAACATAGCGGAACTCGCGTCGAAGCAAATCGAAAACGGCATTGAAATCGTGCGTCTGCCCTGCCTTCAACCCCTCAGAACCCGCTACCCCATCCCTCGCGGAAACTCCGAAGTGCGAGAACTATGGTCGCACCTTCGGAGGCAAGCAATCGATTACATCGTCGTCAACACCCGCTTTTACCCGCTTTCGCTTTCAGCGCTGGCTTTTTCAAGGGACATCGGAATCGTTCCCATTCTGATCGAGCACGGCTCCGCCCATTTGACCTTGGGCAATCGCTTCCTCGATGTTTTCGTCAGGCAAGTCGAGCACCACCTGACCTCAAAGTGCAAGCGTTATCCAGTGGATTTCTATGCCGTGTCAGAAAAAGCCAGTGCTTGGCTTCGCCATTTCGGAATCACTTCCAAAGGGGAGCTTTCCAACTCCATCGACGCAAGAGAATTCGCGGAAAGCTCCTCTGGGCGAGACTACAGAGCGGAGCTGGGCTTGCCTGAAAACTCCTTTCTCGTCTCTTTCGTTGGCAGGCTGGTACCGGAAAAGGGCGTGATTCCCTTGCTGAATGCGCTCAAGATGCTCGATCGCGATGACTTCGTTGTCGCATTTGCCGGCAAAGGACCGCTTGAGAGCTCCGTCCAAAACCTCGGAAAGAAAAACTGCATAGTCCTCGGACGCTTAAGCCGTCCTGATGTGGCGGCTTTGCTTAAACAAACCGACCTTCTCTGCCTGCCCTCTCGCTCCGAAGGATTCGCCACCGTCCTGCTGGAAGCGGCGGCATGCGGCACGCCAGTAATGACAACTGACGTGGGAGGAGTGAAAGAGCTCATCCCCGATCCTTCGTTCGGCACAATACTGCCCGATGCTTCTCCAAGCACCATAGCCAAAGCGCTAGATGAAGCCATCGAGGGGAGGAAAGCGCTTCCGCTGCAAGGAGCGAAGTGCAGGGAGCTTGTCACCGAATCTTATTCATGGAGCAGAACAGCGGAAAAGACTATCAAGGCATGCGAGGCAGCCCAAGGCAAGCGGTAGCATCCGCCCTGCTTGTCTCCACGGTCAAGACCCGACAAGCCCGAACACTCTAGAAAAGAAGAGCCGTCATTGGGTCTCGTCGCGCGATCCCTCAGCCTTGCTCAGCGCCTCTTCTTGGATGAGCAAGACCAGCTTAGACCTGACTTTCGAGAGTTCGACGCCAAGAGAGAAGTTGTGCAGCACGAGAACGGCTATGACATAGAGGTACACGAAATTGGCCGGAGATTCTATCCCCAGTGTATCGGAGCAGAAAAAGGCGATTTGAGGGAAGACCGCAAGCAGCACGAAGCTTAAAGCGAAAAGAAACCAAAACGTCGAATCGGCCACTTTGATCTCAGAGTGACGAATTTTTCTCAGCACAAACGCAAAAACAAGAATGGCACCTGCAACCAGGGCAACTCTGAAGACGCTGCTCATTTTTTCTTCCTAAACCACTGAACCAACAGAATGGATATGCAAACCCTGAGCATGTAGGAAATCGATTTGGTGAAATTCAAATAGCTCTCGCCCGCAACGCGCTCGCGCATCTCGACCTGCACTTCGCGAACGGAGAATCCGTTTCTCATCAAAAGCGAGATGGTATCGGGCTCAGGACTGTAATCGAGTTCCCGAGCAAAGAGAGGTATCATCTTCGAATCGAAAAGGCGCATTCCGGAAGTGGGGTCCTGGATTTTCTTTCCCGTGGTCAAAAAAATCATTGCGGTGATAAGCGCCGAACCGACCATGCGAGCGGAAAACGGCTTCTTCTGGGTAGCGAACCGCGAGCCTATGATGATGTTCGCACCGGTTTCCTTTGCGGTTTTCACCATCTCCCCCACATAAGATGCAGAATGCTGCCCATCCGCGTCGAACTGAATGGCGTAGTCGTATCCGTTGCGCAGCGCGTATTTCATTCCGGTCTGGAATGCGCCGGCGAGCCCCGTATTGACAGGGAGAGATATCAGATTGTACCCACGGTCACGGCAGATTTTCCCTGTGCTATCCGCCGAACCATCGTTCACCACAACGTAATCAACCCCAGGCGCATTCGCCACAAGATCCTCAACCGTGGAGACTATGTTTTCTTCTTCGTTGTAAGCTGGGATAATCGCCAGCGTCTTTTCGCCCATAAACAGTTCTTCTAACGCCAATCCTCGTTCTTCGCAAATCGCACTTTGCCAGATGTCATTGCGCAGACAAGCTGCAACCTTGAATCCCAGCTATTATATCCGGCACGCATCCGCTCGGTGCGCAACCAGAAGAATACTATATATCCACCGTTTCAAGGTTCTAAACGCCCCCATTTCGAATACACTAGAGACAATCGTTTTCATGCATCGGAAAGGGTGTTCCCTTGTTTTGCGAAGGGAGGTGCGCAGCCATGGATCAAACTGACGGGCCGAAAAGGTTTGTCATCTTCTCCCGCTACCTCCCCTCTATGGGCGGCATAGAGACGTTTACCGACAGCCTCGCCAAAGAGCTTTCCAGCAGAGGGCACCATGTCACCATCGTCACAACGGACGGATACGGCCACTGCGACTCCCTTGGGCGCAACGAGCACCTTGCTGTCGTCCGGCTCAACTCCCGAAGCATGCTGGGCGGACGCTTCCCGATTCCGCTCCCAACTCCCAAATCGGAAAAAGCGCTCAAGCGCGTGATGGCCAGCGATCCCAACTATGTTATGATCAATGCAAGGTACTACCTGCTCTCGCAGATCGGCGCCGTATTTTCAAAGAAGCTGGGTATCCGCCCCATCCTTCTTGATCACAGCTCCTCCTACATACCTTCCAGCAACCCATTGATTTCCAAGGCGATAACGATTGCCGAACATGCTGCGAGCAAAAGACTGACGAGCATAACTGGGATCGATTTCTACGGAGTGTCCAAGAAATCAAGCGCCTGGCTCAGCACGTTCTCCATTGATTCCCGTGGCGAAATCCACAACGCCATAGATGCTGCCGAGTTTCGAAAAGCAAGGACCGAAACCTCTTTCCGCGCGCGTTTTGCGATCAACGAAAACGCTATGGTCGTCTCACTGGTCAGCCGGCTCGTCGAAGGAAAGGGCGCAATCGAGCTTATCAAGGCCGCAGAAACACTCCAGCATTGCGACATCCACTTCCTCATCGCAGGCGATGGGCCCTTGGCCGCAAAGGCCTCCGAAATGACCCGCGATTTAGCCCGCGTCCACCTTCTCGGGCGTTTGCAAAGAGGCGATGTTTCCGCCTTGCTGCAGGAAAGCGACGTATTCTGCTTCCCGACCTCCTATGCCGAGGGAATGCCGACAAGCCTTCTTGAGGCAGGGGCATGCGGAAACGCCTTGGTCGTTACTGACACCGGAGGAACTGAAGAAATCGTCCCCGACGCCTCGCACGGCATCGTCCTTGAAAGCGTCAAGCCAAACGACATCGCAAAAGCCCTACTCCGCCTCTACGACAACCCCGATGCGCTTTCACAGCTGAAAGCGAAAGCAGCTAATCATATCGAATCGAATTTCTCGTGGCGCAAAACGGCCGACAGCGTTGTTCGGGCATGCCAGCAAGCGAACAGCGCAAGCGCCCATCGATAAGCAACTAGGAGCATCCATGATCCCCAAGGTAATCCACTACATTTGGTTCGGCGGCAAGGAGCTTCCCGATGACGCCAAGCAGTGCATCGAGTCCTGGAAGATGCATTGCCCCGACTTCACCATACGGCGATGGGACGAGACGAATTTCGACGTCACCGTGAACCGCTACGTCAAGGAGGCCTACGAGTCAAAGAAATGGGCATTCGTCAGCGACTACGTTCGCCTCTGGGCGCTTGTCGAACATGGCGGCATTTACATGGATACGGACGTGGAGGTTACGAAACCACTCGACTTCGCTCTTTCAAACAAGGGCTTCTCCGGATTCGAATCCAATTCAAGCGTGCCAACCGGAATAATGGGTTGCGAGAAAGGATTCCCCCTCTTCGCTGAACTGCTTGAAGATTACGGCAATCGAGCATTCATCAAACCCGACGGCTCTTTCGACGAGACCACGAACGTCGTTACGATCACCAACCTTTTGATGAAAAAAGGTCTCAGACTCAATAACCAATTCCAAACCATTTCCGATTTCACGCTGTATCCCAGCGATTGGTTCTGCCCAAAGAGCCACGACACCGGCATCATCAACCTAACGGAAAACACGTGCGCCATTCACCACTTCAAAGGATCATGGCTCGACGAGTCCGAGCAGGAAATTCGCGCAAACAAAGAGGAGCTGATCAGAAGGCACCCTTGGATCCCAAGCCTTGTTGCAGGATTATGCACACGCGTGCGCTACGGCATCCGTCATAGGGATTTCGAACCACTCAAAAAAATGGTGCTGTTTACCATTGGGAGAAAGCGCTGAAACAGACGCGTGCCCGAATCGCGCAATCCATAGATGCCATCACAGGATCGCTTGCGCATTTGCCAAAGACCTATATTTATGCAGCAATCTCGCTTCCTCAAACGAACGATGTCGCAACGCTCTGGCATAAACGCGAAGCCATTGCGCAGCGGTGTAATCCCAAGGCTTGGGATTCATTTCAAAATGAATGACTTTCACTTTCTCCAACTTATGGCCTTGAGCCAGATAATCAAGGAGAGCATCAGAAAACATATTGAAGCCTTCATCGAGATGCAGTTTGGACATTTCAGGCCAATCTGGATACATCATCTGGACGACATCCTGGTCGCCCAGTGCCCGGTATTCCGACAATGTCACATCATCAAGCCGGCGCAGCACCTCGAGCATCTTGCTCGTAAGCCCTTCTTCCGGCTCGATAACCACGAGACCGGAATTCAAATCAATCCAATCAGGATGAACACACCGTCCCGCCACAACAGCCGACATATGAGACCGCTCGAAAAGCTCATCAATATTGCGAACCACCATCATATCGGAATCAAGCAGAACGATCTTATCCCACCGAGTCTGAGAGAAAACCTGAAGCTTTGAAAACGTTCGATTCCAATGGGAGAAGCCACTCGCTTCATTCATCGCCAACACCCCGGAAGGCACCTCAACCTTCGGAAGCAAAACAACCTCGACATCAAGCATTCGCAGCGTCTTAGCGGCGCGCTCGTTTAGCGCATCGTCGGAGAAAACCGTGAGAGGCGCTTTGGCGCCCGTTTGACGCAAGGATCTCGCCAAGGCCACCACCCCTGGAAGATACTCGCACCCCCCCCCATTTAAAAAGGTTGCAAAAGTTTTCGTTTCCATGGATGCATCACCTCGAAAACAGAGACCCAATAGCCCGACGCTCCCACTCGTTGGAGCCAATTTTCCAGTAGACGACAAAATAAAGCAGCACGTAGACGAGTCCCATGCCGATCAACTCCGGCCAGTTGAGCAAATCAACGGGAAGGACCTCCCTCACTATCACCATAGCGGCAGCAGCCAAAATCAGCGGAATGCCGCAACGAAGCACCTCCCGCCAAAACATCTTTATGTCCACCCCTACCTTTGCACCGTAATACCAGTTCATAATGAATCCGTTGCCGATAAGCATGCACAACCCGCTCGATGCGGCTGCGCCCACAACGCCCCATCCGGGAATCACGGCAAATGAAACGGCGATGTTGGCAATGGAGAGTCCGATATACACAACCCCCCTAAAGAAATACTTATCGAGGACTTGCAGGATGGTGAGACCCAGATTCTGAACAAGGTCGATAGTCATGGGTACCATAACCAGTATCGCAACCCAGAACGCAACGCCAAAATCTTCTCCCGCCCACAGAACGACGAAATCGCGTCCTAAAACCAAAAACCCTCCAAGGATGAGAAAAAGCGCAGCAAACGACACCCTTCCCACACGGGCGAATAACTCGGAAACCGCTTTCATGTCGTGTCTTGCATGAACAAGTTCGGATACACGCTGAAAGAAAACACCGCTTATCGCCATGCCAGCCGCCATGTATGCGCCATATATCTGAGAGCCAACCCCAAATACAGCGACAAGATCAGCGCCAGCAAAGTACCCGATGAGAAGCTTCCCGGAATTCCAAAAAATCTGGTCGGCAATCGTCACGAGTACAATAGTCGCCGAGAAGCCCAAAAGTCCTTTGAGAAGCCATTTATCCCAACCATGAAAGGTGTACTTGGTTCCCAAGAATCCCTGGGCGTAGACTCTTTGCAAGGTGGAGCAAAGCACGTTCATTGCCAAAACGACAAGCGTGATCATCACAGCGCTTGGAAAGATGTGCCCCAATGCAATAATGAGAACAGGCTGGCATACGAGTGTTATCAGCTGAGTTCCCTTAAGGAAGACGAAGCGCTCGTTCGCGTTGATCGCTGCGATGTTGATCGTATTGTTGAAGGTCACCACCATGTTCACCGCGAGAACAACAAGCATCACGGAGCATTCATCGAGCTGCCATTCCGTGTACGAGGAGGCATACGCCATCCTCATGAGGGGGATAAGAAGCAAAACGACTGCAACGGCAACCGCCGATATGCCCCAATAGAGACGCTTCGCGATGGCGAGCGTGCTCTCCATCATCCTCTCATCGCCCTCAGCCTTGTACATGCAGTAATATCTGCTAACGCCAGCAGAGAGCACACTGTTGATCGATATGATGTAGGACATAATGGCACCCACCGTTTGGTAGAGCCCATATTCGGTCTTCCCTATCGTGGCAAGAAGGAGGGGGACGTAGATCAGGTTAACCGCAACCTCAGCAAAGGTATATGCATAGGAAACCAGAACGCCGTCCCGCCGTCTCTTCGCTTTCCTCTCCTCCGTGTCCTCAGTCGCTCGTTTAGAGAGAATCTTTCCCATCGTTTTCACTTCCGCACCGCCCCAAGAAGGCGCCCCGCAACGGACTTCGCGCGCCATAGGCGGCAATACGCCTTCCACTTTCCACTGACGATCAGGCGAAAAACAAGCTGGCGAGACTTTCGATCACGTTCAAAATAGCTGTTGTTCCTCCAAGACGGGAAAACCTGCTCCATCCAGGCGAAAAGCCTTTCCTTCAGACGATCGTCAGGGCCACAGCATTGCACGATGCGCACCCCATTCCAAAATAAGACATGACAAATCGCGAGCCACTCTATCTCCTCGCCAAAGGGAGAAGTCGCTTCACGAGGCAAGCTCATTATCGCCTCAAACGCCTTAGCCACATCGAAGAGCGAATCGTCCGCAGGACGAGACAACGCGCTCGCATGGCCTTTCACATAGCGATACAGCGAAATGCCCACCGTGGACGCCTCTCCGATGGAAAGGAGAATCCTCACCGCAGAAGCAAGATCCTCTCCGATCCTAACCCCCTGCACGAAGTCGGCTACACGTATCGAATCGGCGCGGTAAATCTGAGTGCAGAGAGAATCGGTGACAAGGACGCCTTTCTTAACATCCATCGAAGCATATTCCAGAGACCACCTGTCATGACGTTCAATAACCCGATCTTCTCCGTCAACGACGCAGTAATTGAACGCAAGAATCTCGGGCTCCCTTTTAACGAGAATGTCAAGAACCTCATCCAAAGCTTTTGTGTCGACCCAATCATCCGAATCAACGAAGAACAAATACCTGCCCGTGGCATGCTGGACACCATAGCAGCGAGCGGAATTCTGTCCTCCATTGGCTTTTCGAAAGACGGAGATAGGGACATCGAATGCGCCAACAACATCGTCGAGCGTTTTAGCAAAATCTGTCGATGAGCCATCATCCACAACGATAATCTCGATTTCGGCAACCCTTTCGCACATTAAGGAGGAGAGGCATTTGCGAAACAGTTGTTCCTGGGTGTTGTAAAAAGGAATGATGACCGAAAGCGCTTTCATCGATTAGCCCCCTCGACAACACTCGAAAATGAAACCCTTCGACACTCTTCAGTGCAAGGACGAAAAGCAGGCGACATTGTAGCACACGGCACAGCCAGCACGCCTATTGCCGGGTTCCCGCTGCCCAGGACGACAAAATCGAAGCAATCCTCCTGCAAGCGAATCCATCCCCATAAGGGTTGGACGCGTTGGCCATTTCGCGATATGCCGCCTCATCATCAAGAAGATCGACAGCAGAGCGGTATATCGCATCTTCCTCGGTGCCGACGAGCTTCAGAGTGCCTGCAGCAACGCCTTCGGGTCTTTCGGTCGTATCCCTCATCACAAGAACGGGCTTGCCAAGGCTCGGCGCCTCCTCTTGGATTCCACCGCTATCGGTCAGGATCAAGAAACTCCTTGCCATGATGTTATGGAAATCGAGAACCTCGAGCGGGTCGATGATCCGAAGCCTGTCGCAGCTATCAAGCTCCCCATGGGCGGCTTTTCGAACTGCGGGGTTCATATGGATCGGATAGACTGCTTTCACATCAGGGCGCTCCTCTATGACCCGCCTTATGGCTCTGAACATGCTATGCATGGGAGCACCGAGGTTCTCACGGCGATGGGCGGTTATCAAGATCAAACGACTTCCATCCGCCCAATCAAGTATCTCGTTTTGATAATCCTCCCGAACCGTCGTCCTAAGCGCATCTATCCCCGTGTTCCCAGTGACATATATCGCTTCGATGGGCTTGCTCTCGTTCAACAAATTCCGTTTTGCCTGATCGGTGGGAGCGAAATAAATGCTGGACATCACATCGACCGCTTGCCGGTTCATCTCTTCCGGCCACGGGCTAGAGAGGTTTCTTGTCCTCAACCCCGCCTCCACATGCCCGATGGGAACACCCAAATAAAACGCGGCAAGCGCAGCGGCAAAGCTCGTCGTCGTGTCCCCGTGAACAAGAACGATGTCCGGATTCGCTGACTCGATGACGTTTTTCAACCCGAGAAGAGCATTGGAGGTGATATCGAAAAGAGTCTGGTTCGGTTTCATGATCGACAGATCGTAGTCTGGAGCCACCCTGAATGCGGAAAGAACTTGATCGAGCATCTCACGATGCTGACCCGTCACGCATACCTTGACTTCAAAATCATCAGGTTGGCTCCTCAGCTCATTAACGAGAGGGCACATTTTTATAGCTTCCGGCCTTGTCCCGAACACAAGCAGAACACGAAGCTTTTCAGAACTACTCACGCTTTTCCTCTTCCCTACCGAGAACCAACCAAGCCGAACCCAACCGGTTTTACCCTAGCCAATCATATCTAGATAAGCGCAAAAAAGTAGAACAACAGTTTATCGAGATGCACTTTACGCAGCGCCATGGGAACGCCCACACCCAACCTCACCCTTGAGGTCTGCCCTTTGGGTTTCGTAAGCCCAACATAGGGATTGGTTGCGTAATTGGGAAACTTCGACTCCAGATCATCCATAACGAAACGGTACTTCTCCTTCATCAAAGAAACCCCACACCCGCGATTGAAGACGACAAGCGCGTTCACCATATTCGCCATATAGGTGTACTCGATCACCCTCTGGCGTTCTTCAGGCAGTTTGGATACGTCATGATTCTTGAGGAAAGTGGTGAACAGCTCCTGCATCAACCTTTCGTGGTTTTTGGAATAATCCATCGCACCCGTAATCGATTGGTTGTTGAAGTAATAGTAATACCCCGCATAGTCGATCACGGTGAACCGCGGATCGCAATAGAACGCAGAGAGACTGAAATAAATGTCCTCGCCGCAACCAACATCCGTGAATGCAAGATGATTGTCTCGAATGAAGCTGGTTCTGTAGAGCTTTGCGCACGCCATCGCGTAAGTTGTCAAACTCCAAACCGTATTAGACATAATGTGCTCAGTGAGCTTGCCGGCGCAATCCCGGATGTAGCCCCCGACAACGATGTCGAAATCCCCCTCACCAGCAGCCTTCATATAGGTTTCAACATAGTCCGGCTTCACGTAATCATCACTGTCCACGAACATCACGTACTCGCCTTGAACATACTCCAAAGCACGTTCTCGCGTGAGACCGAGGCCAAGGTTCTTCTCGTTGGTTAAAACCTTGATGAGCTCAGGGTATTTGATCGCATAGTCGTTCAGGATATCGGCAGAACCGTCTGGGCTGCAGTCGTTGACGCATATGATCTCGAAATCGGAAAAGGACTGGCTAAGAAGGCTGTCGATACAGCGACGCAAGTACTTTTCCACATTGTAGACGGGAACGATAACCGATACTTTCATGCAAAGAATGCCTTCCATGAATGCAAAGTTGTAATTCGTGCAACTTTAAGTAAAACACAAGCGCACGAATTACGTTCTGACGATAGAAAACTTTCATTTGTCAGATACTGCATCTGGCACGGTCTCGTACGAAACACCTTCCGAATAGTACGGGTAGCTTCTCTTGGAGTAGATTGAAAGCACCTTTCAGGAGGTCTTTAGCCTCTTACGGTCATCCAAAATGTTAATGCTCCGTAGCTGCAAGCAATACATCATGGCAATGCAAAACGGCAGGAGCAACTGGATCGCGACGGTGGAGCGAAGCCAATACCAGATCGGTGGCGCAACCAACAACGTCCCTAGCAATGCCATAGCCGGAACAAGCGCAACTACCCAACTGCCCCCCCTTAGAACAACGCGGAAACAGAGACACACGAACATCCAGAAGAGCTGTCCAACGAGGATCGACAACTCTTCCGGGGGAAACAAATCCCTTACGTCATTGCAGAAAGAATGGACGACAGGGACGTTCACCGTCCAGAACCCGCATATCTGCAACTCTTGTGCCTCATAATACATGATGGGATTCTTGACCAGCAAAGAAAGATAATGATCTACGAGCCCATTGCTCAAAGCAATCGAATCGAACTCACTATTCCTTTTCAGCGAATCAACGCAGTAAGGTCGGTACTTATCGGAATACTGCTCGATCGGAAAACGGAATCGAGGAACCCCCGATCGCTATTGCTCATCTGTCCTTCGGCGACAGGAACTCGTGCCATCTGGTTGATGGGAATCCCCATCGTCTCTACGTTCATAGAATGCATGACACCAAAGGCTATGAAAAAACCGGTCCTGCAACCAAGAATGACAGCACCGCTTCCACATCGGATCGGGCCATTTTTCCCTTAGCGGACCCCACAGAAAGACTCCACCGAAATCTTCTACCGGGCACCTCTGCCTCTGCCCACAGCGAGCAATGTCGAATGCAAAGCGAAGAGTTGATTCACTTCCCTCTTTCCGCAACATCATTCTGGCAGGAATGCAAGCGTGCGGCGCAATAGAATAATGCGAGATAAAGAGGAAAGAGCATCTGCGCAGCCACTGCATATCGTGGCCAATACCATATTGGGGAAGCTATCAGCAATGTCGCAATAAGGCCGATCGAGGGAACGAGGACTGCAAGCCAACTCGCTTTACGCGCATCGATCAAAACTACAGCTAGGTACAGCATCATCCAAAACAGCACCCCGATCGGCACCGAAACGCCGGTATGGGGGAATGCGGTACGAACGGCTTCGTTCTGAATGCCCGCAGACGGATCCACTCCGAATCCGGCAACCCAATCCTTGCCGTTTTGAGGATCGCCCGCCATGATGTTGTCATACGAATAATCCGTCGGCTGGTTAACCGTCCAATACCCGAATGTCTGAAGCTCCCATGACTCGAAATAGAGCATAGGATTCCTGACAAGCATCGAAAGCCAATGGCAGAGAAATCCCTCTTCGAAATTCCCTGTGTCAAAATGCTCATCCCACTTCAATAGATCCGTGCAACAGGGCCGATACGTGGTCGGATACAACTCGAAAGGCAACACGGAGTCGAGGTATTCTCGATCCTCGTCGGTCATATCGCCCTCATATGCAGCGACGCGAGCCATCTGATTCAACGGAATGCCGAGGCTCTCGACACTCGGAGAGGAGGCGATCCCCAACAGCTTGAACACCGGTCCAGTGATGACGCAGAAGGAAATGGCAACTGAGGTGACAGTAAGCAGAAGCTGCTTCGCACGCCTCCGAAAAACATCCGATTTGCCCGTCTTCCTTATCGCTACGATAAGCAGCGCTATGGCGGTCAAAGTCAGAATGTAGACTCCGTTGTTCCTGAAAAAGGCAACGAAGAGGGTGGATGTTACAACGACCGCGATCCGCTTCGCTGAAACCAGCTCGGGCAGATGCTCCTGAAACACGATCAAATCAGCCAAATAGAGCGTAACGATCACCAAGCCGGCAGAGAACAGGGGGTCTTTCCAAAGCGCAATGGAAAGCGAAGCGAAGTAAGGCGAGGCTCCGAAATACAGCAGAAGCAAGATCGAAATGATCCGTTTCTTCATGCCGGCAAATCGAAGCCTCCCGACAATCCAAGCTATCAGATACGAAAACGTTCCGGCAAGGACCATCATTTGCACGACGCAGAAGATCGCGCAACCTGCCGCCATCCCGAATCCAAACAGATTCGCTCCCTTTATGCAGATCCCAAGAGACAGCGTGAAAGCGAGCGGGTGGTGGTTGCTGAACGAGGACAAACGCTCGATCTGCATTACGGACATCATCGTGTCCCCAAAGATAAATCCTGGGTAATACACCGCTAGATAAGGAAGCCACGCTAGAAAGAGAAAAGCCGCGATCACAACCGCGTACTTGGCGTTTATCCTGCCGAGCGGGATGTCGCTACCGTATTCCACGACAATAGGATTATGGGAGCGTTTCTCTTTCATTGCAAGCAGCAGCGCGGTTGCCATCAGCAGTATCGCTTCGAACATGAAGACAAACGCAACGACGTCGATCGCCGAATAGCCCGAAATGTAATTCGCATCCATCAGGCCGGAATAACCGCTACCCGACTGGACAATGTGAAGACCAAGAACCAGCGAGAGATCGAAAAGGGCACTGAAAACAGCAAGGAGAACTTTCGTGCGCCTAGAAAGGGAGTCCGCCCCCTTGCGAACCTTCAACAGCGAAGCGATCCCTAGGATGCCAAACACAAACAGCCCGACCATGAAAGGCGCAAAACGAAGATAGGCAGTAAGAAACCCGGCGGAGACCAGCGTGGCAAGGCACTCGAGCACCCAGAGGATACTGCCCCGATTAGCTTTGAACTCTATTCTGCGCAGCCTCATATCCCCTTCCTTCGAGACGATCTTAATACCAACGAGCCGCATAATCGGACCGGGCACGCTCGCGCACCGCCTCGATACCCTCGACCCTCCCCATGCACTTAGCACCGCATATTGTACGTTATAATGCGGCGGCATCGCGTCGAACGAAAGGAAGGGCAGATGGCCGACTCTGGACCGAATCGTATCGAATCTCGCCGAAACGACGGAACCGCAAATCGCCAATATCCCTACGATGTCGTACGTGTGGTGGCGATGGTGTTCGTGATAGCCGTCCATTCGTTGGGAGTGATCGACACGTCTTGGGGTCTCGGCTGGTATCTGTTCGCTGCGGGGCAAGGTTTGTTCTTCACGGCGAATGCCCTCTTCTTCATGCTGTCGGGCAAATTCAATCTCCGGGAACGAAAAGACGACCGGGCGATGCTCGACTATTACCGAAAAAGGGTCCGAAACTTCCTCATCCCCATCGCGATCCTATTCTTCATCAGAACCCTCTACAACCTGTATCCCCATTTCGGGAGCCTCTATCACATTGGATGGGAATACCTTAGGAACTCCATCGCAATATTCGGAGGAATGGAGTACTGGTTCGTTTTCAATCTGTTCGGATACCTGATAGTCGCCCCGTTCCTCGCACCGATGATCGGCAAACTGACGCCGCTTTCCCGCAAGATCTTCTTCGGCATCGGGATCGCCTACCATGCCGTATTGTTCGCTTTCGCGAACCTAACCATCGACTTTTCCTGGGGGTACCTGTTCAGCGGATTCGCCTTCACCTTCTGTCTTGGCGGATTCGTCGAGGACCTCTTCCCAAGCAAGCGCTCCCTAACTTGGCTGGGCGTAGCATCGCTCGTCTGCCTAGGAGCTATCGTGCTATGTGCGCGGGAGGGATGGATGGCGGGCCTCCACGACATCTCCCCCTTCTACACGATCCTCGCTGTGGGAATTTACCTCCTCGTGATAGCCGGCGTTAAGCGTCTTAAGCCGAACAGGGCGGTCTCCTTCCTTGCACAGCACTCGTTCAGCGTGTATCTGGTGCACATGATGTTCCTCATGCCCATCTCAAACGCCCTATCTGGCATGTTCGCCGGACCCGCCTCGATCGCGGCTTACCTTGCGGTCGTGGCGATAGTGCTCGCATGCTCGATTGCCACCGCCGCCGTAATCGACACGGTCATTGTGAAGCCTGTGCAGCATCTGTTCGACAAGGCGGTTCCTGCGAAACGCTGACGTTGCGCTGACCCTTCATCGCCTACACGATCCGATACAGCCGCATATCACCCTCGGACAGCACCGTCTCAAGCCCCGGTGTGCCGTCGTCGACGGCGTCGATTCCCGCCCACACTGCTTCGTCGTACGTGAAAAAATATCTGTTGGAACGATCATCATCGCCCTGATCAAGTTGCAGGACATAGGCTGCCCCTATCGCATCCAAGGCGTCGCGGACGGAAGGATCCTCCCCCATCTTGTTCAAATGCAGTCTAATCAGCCTGCTTGCTTCCGTTTCATTAGAACCGCCATAGCCATCGAATCCGCGATAATACAGGTTGAGCCCGGATATGCCGTAGGCGAACGCCGATCCGTCGTTGGGCTCGTTAACAACCAGTTCGGACCCAGCCACCTCTTGGACCTTCTGCAGGAATTCCCGCTCTTCGGGGTTCAGCACGTTATCGGCGCTGGTGCTATAGGCTGCCTCAAGGCTGGTGCGCGCGGCGCCGATCCCCGTCTGAACCGAGCCGATGCCTTGCACTGCGAAATTCGGGTAATACAGCAAAACAGCAGCCAGCATAGCCATGAAAACAACGGAGCCGGTGCGCATTCTCGCGGAAGGCAGCCCCCTGCTGCACCACCGCGCGAAGATCTTTGCAAAGGAGCGGATGGAAACCAGCAGTCCCATGCACGCCAAGGGGATGCCGGAAATCGCGGCGTTCGCAGCGAGACGCATAGGATCGGTATACCAGAAACCCGTGAGAACCTGTTTGATGGCGCCATCGGTCGATGCGCTGACGATGTACATCAAACACATGATGGCATAACTCGCAACCGCCCAGCGGCCCTTCCCGCTCCTGATCATATGGGCGGCGCCCACGATCACCAAAGCCCCCAGCACCGGTTGAGCGGGAGTCTCCCTGAACGAGAGAAGCAGCACGTTCGCTATCGCTTGGGACTTTCCCGCAAACGATCCCCAAGAGAACTCGACCGTCGGAGCCATGATGGGCAGGTTAAACGCGAAAGCCCAGACGACGACCACGAATGCCGAAAACACCGCAACGCCCACAGCCGCACGCGCTTTTCCGCTCGAAGCCCCAGTCGTCTTCAGCAGGGGTGCTGTCCAAATCCGGCGGATGCAGAACGGGACAAGGAAAACCCCGCAAGTGAACACAGCATTAGGCTGCATGAGAAGCATCGCGATAAGGCCCAAGGCGAAAACCGCAGCGAAGGAGATACGGCGCGAAACAGGCTCGCGGTCACGAAGCAGCGCGATAAACGTCGCAGCTGAAATCGGAAAAAGACACAACGCCGCCATATTCGGGAAGATGGGCCCCCACCACGTCAGCTTCCAAGGAAACGCCGCAAAGGCAAACGCGCAAAGGATTCCGCAAGCCACGATCTTCCAATCGTCGCCAAACACGCCTTTCAAAAGCCACCATATGCCGCAGGGGAACACCAGGGAAACGAACAGCGCGTTGACCACGTTCGCCGAAACCGCCACCGGGATGCCGAGCGTCGACACCAGCATTGCCGCAAACGCATGCCAAGCCGAAGGATAGAAGTTCGACGATAAAGCGAAGGGGATCGACGAATCCCCCCCTACCACATAATACGCCTGCGCAAAGCACGACCAGTCACCCGACGAAGCGAAGGTCCGTATCCTCGAAAGGTGCTCCATGTTGTCATACTCTTGAACGAACGAAGCGGCACCATCGAGGTTGAGAACGAACACGTACCCGGTTGCAATGATGCCGAACGCGGCGAATCCCAGTAGCAAGACGACGTCCCGCCTGCAGGACACGACCCGTTGCAATGCGATACTCCCGGAGCCGATCCGCTTGCGCCATTTCGCGCGAATCCCCATCCTTGCCGCCATCGCAAGAAAGCCGACCATGATGAGAAGCAGAAAAGTGTTCGCGAAGGAGCACGGGATCCCCACCTTCCCGTAGAGGATCGCCAACACCGGCAATGCGGCGCACATCGCCAGCGGAGCTGCAGCAACAGCCTCCGCCCACTTAAGCCCGATCGCTTTGAACAGGAGAACACCGGGCAAGAACAGAGCGACCGCTCCGAATGCATACGCTATGAAGAACTGATCCCACACGGTCCGCTCCTAAACAACTTCCTTGCCGGATGCTCCATCCAGCCGCTCGCTTCGAACCAGCGCAAGCGCCTCCTCGCGCAAGCGAGCGTCTTCAGCCTCCCAAGCACCCCATTGCGCCTCGAGCGCCTCGGCGCGCCTTCGGCTCGCGGCGCGCTCAACCTTCTCCACAAGGACCCCCCAAGGGCGCGCGTGCGCAACATCCCTGCCGAGCGTACGCAAGGCGATGGCACGACCGCTCAGCCACGCATGGTATGAATAGAGCGAGCGTTTCCCCATCAAGCCTTGCGCATAGCGCCGATCATAGAGCGCTGCCTTCACGAACTTGCCAGCCAAACCGCGCTCGACATAGTCCTGCAGCTCACGCTCCTCGAAGCATTCGGAAAGGACGGGGGCAATGCGATCAAGCAGCTCCAAGCGATGCTTTTCGTCCAGCTGGAAAATGCGGATCAAAGAGAACTCCGCCGTCCAATCCAACGCCTCAGAGGCGAAGCCGCTCACGATCCCCAACCCCTGCCAATCGCGCAGCACCCGCTCCACGATCTCGATATGGTCCCGCGCTAAGCGCAGGGGATCGTCGCGGCGGGCATTCATGAAAGAACCGGAACGCGATACTCGGTATCGAACCAGTTTATCCGGGATGAGCGCCGTTCGAGGCGACCGCGGATAAAGTTGGAACTGGAAAACCTGATCCTCTCCGTACGGCAGACTTTCATCGAAAAGAACACCGCCATGCAAGAGGAAATCCCGCTTGCATGCAGTCCGCCATGCAAAAGGCGAAGAGTTTTCCTTGAACAGCAACGCCGGATCGAAGGGATCGTAGACGCAAGCCCTTGGACCAAGCACGGCGTTGAGCCATTTGGTGCCGCCGCAGAGGGGATAGGGGCTTGCGCCGTAGGTGACCACCGTAGCGCCGGAGCGCTCGAATGCATTCGCAAGCGTCTCGCAAGCGCTCTCTTCCAACAGGTCGTCCGAATCCAGAAAGCAAACGATATCGCCCGTCGCGCGGCGGATGCCGGCGTTCCTCGCCGACGAGAGGCCGCCGTTTTCCTTCTCCACCACGACAAGGCGCGGCTCGACGGAGGCGAACAACCTGAGTACCTCGCCCGATCGATCGGTTGACCCGTCATTTACGCAGACGATCTCGATATCGTCCAGCGTTTGACGACGCACCGATTGAAGGCACAGCGCCAAGTAATCCTGCACGTTGTAGACGGGAACGACAACGGATATGCGCGGCATGACGCCCCCCCTAACGGGAAACCTTCGAGATTGCCATCTTCAGCACCGCCGGAAAACCGCCTGCACGGAAGTAGTGCTTGACGGTATCCCATTTCCCATGGCTGACGTAAGCGGAGTGCTGAAGGTGGAACAAGTCGGGGTGCGACTGGATCAACTCACGTTTCGCAAGCTTCTGCTCGTCGAAGAGCGACTCGTCGAGGATCCCCTCCTCGTCTTCCTTTCGGAAATCCTCCTCCATGGTCTTGAGGAACTCGAGCTGAAGCGGCTCAGAGAGCCGCTCATAATTCCACATGTATGTGTCGAAACGCAATCGGACGAGAATGCGCTTAAGACGCTCCTTCTTCTCGCCCTCGGGCATCTCGTCGAGGAAGCGCCACATCTCCCGGTACTCATCGCATACGCAGAACGCCTTCCCCGGCGAATTGACCGACGAAGCCTCGTTGTCCTGGCGGTAATGCAGAACGGGGCGCTTCACCAAAGCCACCTTGCCAGCGCACGCCCACACTTTGAAGTTGAAACCGGCATCTTGATACGATGCGCCGGGGGTTTCCAAGAAGCGGATGCCGTTGCGTTGCAAGAAATCCCGCCGATAGATTGCCGACCAGATGGAAGGCTTGCGATAGAACACCTCCGGGTAGTCGAGTGGAGCTGCGGCTTCGGGCGCATCGTCATCGACCCAGCCGAAGCGCTCGTCCTTTTCTTCAGGAATCGACCAGTAGAAAAAGAAGTCTGCCTTGGCAACATCCGCATTGACGTACTCGGCGGCGCGGTAAAGCGTCTCCAGAGCATCGGGTTCGAAGAAGTCGTCGGACTCGAGTATGCCGATATAATCCCCCCGCGCTTCGTCGAGGCCGCGATTCATGGATGCACCGTACCCGGAATTTGGCTTGTCGATGATCCGGATGCGCGAATCCCTCGAAGCATACTCGCGGATGATGTCTGGAGACCTGTCGGTCGACCCATCGTTGATGCAGATGATCTCGATGTCCTCAAGCGTCTGCCCGATGGCGGAATCGAGGCACTGCGGCAGATACCGCTCCACGTTGTAGATCGGAATCAGAAGGGAGATCTTCGGGCTTTCGTTGGATCCCATGCTGCTCGAACCATCCTGCCTAGTCTTGCTTAGTCTTCTTCGGAGTCAGCGCGTCTTTTATCGCGCAAGGCACTGCCATTATCGCCTTTCCCACCTTGTAGGTCCTCGACTCGAGAATGCTCCTCAATTCTTCATCACATCCGGAGAGTTCGGCAAGGCGCCGACCGATGACCTCCATCTCTTCACGGCGCCACCTGAGCTCCAATTCCACATCGATCGCATGAGCAATCGAGTCGATCTCGTCCTCCCTGATGAAGGCTGCAACCTCTCCATCGATGGCTTCATAGTAGTAGTCCGGATCGACCTCTTCCGCGAAGTCCGCCGGCAAGACTTCCAGCAGCTTGGCGACATACTGCCGACGCGCATCGCCGGCAAGCGTGTAGACGTTCCAAATGGAGAAGTTCACGATCCAATTGAAGTAGCTGCGCTTGTAGCGCCGGTAGATTCCGCGCTTCTGAAGCTCCTCCCCGATGGAACGCATGGCGATCAAAGCGTTGTCGGCGGATTTCGAACGCGACCCCTCGAGCGACGCAGAGTTCCCAGAGCGATGGCGCACGCAGCATGCATCGACGAACGCGATGCTGCTCGCTAAAGCCAGCGACACGAATACGAAGAACGCATCGTTGGTGGTGCGCAATGGCTGGAAGGAAAGGCCCGTGGCGCGCGCGAAATCGGCACGGTACAGTTTGTCCCACGCCCAACCGGAGCAGAATTGGAACAAGATGTCATCCAATTCACCGTTTTCGTAAACCCTATCGAGATCGACCTTGCAAAGCGCATGGTCGATGGGCTTGGTCTCACCGGTTTCCTCATCAAAGGAAGACGAACGGCACATGGTCACATCCGCCTCCGTGGCCTCCGCCCTTGCCACCAGCCGCTCGACCATATCGGGCTCGAAGATGTCATCGGAATCGAGAAACAGCAGGTAGTCGCCGTTCGCCTTGGCCATGCCGTTGTTCCGTGCGACGCCGGCATATTGGTTTTGCTGAGTGAGCACCGTGATGCGCTCGTCACGTGCAGCATGGTCGCGCGCAATCCTCAGCGTTCCGTCGGTCGATCCATCGTCGACAAAGATCATCTCCAGATTGCGATAGGTCTGGCCCTCCACGCTTGCAAGGCATTCTTCAAGGTAGCGCTCGGCGTTGTACGCTGGCATGATGATGGAAACCAAGGGCTTGACGCCCTTTTCTTCGGTAGGCACAAGATTCTCCTGCTGATCGCATCCGCACCCGCAACATGCGATGCGCGGCGATAGAACTCAACTATAGCTATGATACCAAACGACGCGAAGGAGTCCGAAGCGGCAGCACCTCGAAGGAAGCGGCGAGAGGGCAAACCCTGATAAAAACCTGACACGCAATCCGAAGGAAGGATGCACGGATGAAGATTCGCCCGATATCGGATCTCAGAAATCGCTACTCCGAGGTGGAAAAAGAGGTGCTCGACAAAGGCCCTGTCTTCCTCACGAAAAACAGCTACGGCTCCATGGTGGTCATGAGCATCGACCAGTTCGAATACCTCAATGGCAGCATAGAGGATGCACTTGACGCCGCCGACAGGCAGGCCGCTGCAACCGACATGCGGTTCACCCATGAGCAGGTTTTCGGCTCGATCCGAGAAGGGCTTTGCAATGCCAAGCGATCAGACGCAGTATGAGCTTCGGCATCTGCCGCTCTTCTGGGACGACTTGGACAACGCCGTATCGTGCATCGCCAACGTGCTGGAAAACCCTATTGCAGCGGAAAGGCTGCTTGATTCAGTGGAGGCGAAGATCCTCGATTATTCCAAACCCCCGCCATTGCGCCAATCTATAAGACCACACGTAAGAGACCGCTGCCCTATTACTGGTTCGAAGCGGGAAGCTACATAGCCTTTTACGTGTTGATTGACAACGTCATGGAAATGCGGCGCTTCCTTTACGAAGCCCGCGATCTCACACGCATGTTGCCATGAGCATTGAAATGGTGAGCATACTGCAGTAATTCTCTCTACTATGAGACGGACTCAACGCGATCTGTACAATCTATTCCTATACGATAGCCGCCAAAGATCACAAGCAAATTCATAGTAACTTGAGGAGCTTCAAGAAAATGGATGCTATTCAGCAAAACGAAGCAGCGGCGAAAACGCCCGGGCGCTATCGCGCCGCGAAGAATGCCTTGGCATCCGCCTTGCTGGTATTCATCGTACTCTGCATCTTCTACACGATCGACGGAATCGCTCCATTCGGTTCTGGAACTAGAACTCTTGCTTGCATGGACGCAGACATTCAATACAACGATTTCTTTGCATGGCTTCAGAACGTTTCATCCGGAGAGGATTCGCTTCTCTACTCTTTCGCGAAGGGGCTTGGCGGAACCCCTATCGCCGTATTCTCCTACTACTTATCTTCTCCCTTCAATGTCCTGTTTCTACTCGTCTCAAACAACGCCACGCACATTGCATTCAATATCGTCGTGATGCTCAAGCTGATGACAGCAGCAGTAACGGCGTCAATCTTCCTAAACAAGCGGTTTGCTAAGCTGGAGAGCCCCATCGCCGTTGCTCTTGCAATAAGCTACGCCCTTATGCAGTATTCCTTTGCGCAAGCGAGCAACATCATGTGGCTGGACGGTGTTTACATGCTGCCGCTCATGGCGCTTGCCGCAAGCGGGCTTGTCAAAAGGGGGCCGGGGATTGCACCGCTCGCCACCGCAGCCGGTCTTTCCATTCTGTTCAATTGGTATTCGGGAGCGATCAACTGCCTGTTCATTATCATTTGGTTCTTCTTCGAGCTCTTTTTGCATCGTCCTCTGGAAAGTGGAATGCCCGCATCCCGCTACATCCTAGGACGAGGACTGCGCTTCGCGGGAGCCATGCTGCTCGGCATCGGCATATCGCTCGTCTTTTTCCTGCCAACAGTTTTCTCGCTTTTACAAGGACGGGCAGAAGGCGGATTCGGGAGTTTTGATCTCAATGCGCTGAACGGCAATCCGCTCAATATAATCTACGGCGCCGTAATCGGGTCGAAAAGCACGCCAAGCAGCGCAACCCTGTACTGCGGCAGCGTTGTTTTACTCGGATGTCTCGCAATGCCGTTTCAACGGTCACTGCCGAAACGCAGTCGTATCGCCATGGCTGCACTTGCGCTGATCTTGGTGCTTGCACTGTATTGGCAGCCGCTGTTCGTCTTATTCTCTCTGTTCATTCCAGCAAACAGCTACTATTTTCGCTATGCGTACGTTTGCGTGTTCGGCTTGGTGGCAATTTCTGCAACGTATT
This sequence comes from Candidatus Aphodovivens avistercoris, assembly GCA_018710945.1. Lineage (GTDB taxonomy): Bacteria > Actinomycetota > Coriobacteriia > Coriobacteriales > Eggerthellaceae > Aphodovivens > Aphodovivens avistercoris. Next base: position 87,613 of record DVIW01000013.1, read on the forward strand.
ACGAATCCGCAAAAGAAAGCACTCCGCGATTCGCTAACTCGCGTTTCGCTTCATCCTATGCGACAATAGTTCCCGTTGCAATCGGCACCTGCATGGTCTTGACAGCGATCACCACTTTACGCCCTTACTCCACATGGCCGGAATTGGCAGCAACATGCTTTGCGCTCATTCTCGCCTCAATCGCGCTTTGGCTTTCCGGAAGCCCAACGGAAAAAACGCATACTCCGCAGGGAGTCGCAAAAGCCGCGCTTCCCCTCATGCTTTTTGTCCTTTGCGTAGAGCTAGGAACTAATGCTCATTTGATGGTGGATTCCTACACCACTGATCGAGTGCAGCAAAGAAGCGAGTACGTTTCTGAGCAAGAAGCGCAGATTGACGATATACGGCAGCAAGATCCCGGTGCGTATCGCATCACGCAAGACACTACCGACAAAATGAAGGAGAACGGTTTAACGGCAAATTACAACGAAGGCCTGGCTTTCAATTACCCGACCATAGCAAGCTACACTTCCGCGCCCGACAACAAGCAGCGCGCGTTTCTTGATGCCATAGGCTATCGCATTTGCGGGCCTAATATGAATATCGTCAACACGTCCCTTCTTTCTTCCGACTCGCTTCTTGGCGTTCGCTATGGGCTGCTAGAAGAGCCGATCCCGGGATACGAGCCGACGGCGGATATCGAGCAGGCGAATGGCAAAACCGCTTATTTCAACCCCTTTTCATTGCCTCTCGCCTTTTCGGTAAGCAGTGAAATACCTTTCGAACTTCCCAACGGTAACGGAAACCCCTTCGAATACCAAAACGAGCTGTTTTCAGCACTCATGGGCCAACGCGTCAACCTTTACCGCCCCGTAGAATTCTCGTCCTCGTCTCAAAGCGACGCAGATGGAGAAACCGTCACGACCTACACCTTGGATGCGCCCGGTGGAAACATCGCCCTTTATGGAAACTTGATCTTATCGAACCCCGATAGCCCGAGCACTCTGACTATCGCTGGGAAAGAAACCGGTTATTCGCAATGGCTATCGCCTAGCGTCTTCCATATCTCAGAAGAGGATCCCGCAGTCACCATCAGCTTCGATATCTCTAATAAAGTGCAAGAAACCCAATTCTATTATCTTGATCTTGATCTTCTCGCCAATGTGACAGACGAGCTGAAAACGAGCGGGGCAAAAGTTGAAACAGGAAAAGCCGAAGCTCTCATAACTATCGACTGCAGCCAAGGAGGCCAAACACTGCTGACCTCGATACCCTTCGATGAAGGATGGACAATCACGGTGAACGGGAATGCCGCAGACTCTTCACCCGCATTCGGCTGCCTGACTGCAATACCGCTCGAAAAAGGTGAGAATATCATCGAAATGCATTTCATGCCTCGAGGATTAGTCCTAGGCGCAGCAGGAAGCGCGGCAAGCCTTATGGTGCTTCTTGCTATCTTTGCGATACCGTTTCGTTGCCGCACCCTCCGGAAACAAGACGACAATGCACGCAAGAAACCGACTCGCTAAACGGCTTGATCGAATTTGAGCGGACAGCCGTCGCAGGTCCAGGCCACCCGGGAGAGCCTCTCGCAAGCCTCTGGTACCGGGATGTGCGCCGCCCAGGTCCCTCTCGATGGCGGCGCGCTCTGCCTTGACGAGCCTGAACACTTCCCCCGCTCGCCTTCCATGGGTTCTCTTCCCTCAGCAGAGCCCTCCGGACCCCTCCTCCGGAAAGAAACTCTCGGGCTCAGCCGGACGCGTCCGGCTGAGCCCGAGAGAAAAACAGAAGTGTTCGGATGAAGCCGCAAATCAACCGCCATCACGCCCCCTCTGCCCTTTTCGTGTGCGTTGGCGGCGTGTCAGGCCATCTTCGATGCCAACAGCTACACTTAAGAGGTTTGGAATGAATGCGAAGCGGCGCTGCGGGCAGCCTCGGTTCCCGCAAGCCTTGGAGGTTACCCCCTATGGCAATGGACGCGACGACGAAAAAGGCGTTCGAGCGCAACTGGTTCACGCTCACATCGCTCATATCGCGCGACTTCAAACTGAAATACCGCCGCAGTGTGCTGGGCGTGGTGTGGTCGGTGCTCAACCCGCTGCTGATGATGTGCGTGCTTGCTGCGGTGTTCAGCTTCTTCCTCCGCTTCGCCGAGATCGAGCATTATCCGCTCTACCTTATTTTGGGCAACACGCTGTTCGGCGTGATGAGCGACTCGACCTCCACCGCTATGACCTCCATCATCGAGTCATCCTCGCTTATCAAGAAGATCCGCATAGAGAAGATGATCTTCCCGTTGGAGAAGGTGCTGTTTGCGCTCGTCAACTTCTGCTTGGCGCTCATCGCTGTTGCAGCCGTGATGATCTTCTTCCAAGTGGTTCCCACGCTGAACATCCTGTTCCTACCCCTACTGCTGGTATATGTGCTGCTGTTCAGCGCCGGCTTGAGCCTCCTGCTTTCGGCTCTGGCCGTGTTCTTCCGCGACGTTTGCCATCTGTGGAGCGTCGTCATCACTGCTTGGACTTACGCCACACCGCTGTTCTACCCGGTCGACATCCTGCCTGAATGGATGATGGCAGTTGAGCAGTTCAACCCGATGTACCACTACGTCACCTATTTCCGCGACATCGCGCTTTGGGGCATAAACCCCGGCCTGCAGGAGAACCTGATCTGCTTCGGCTTCGCGGCGGTCACGTTCGCAGTAGGCTTCTTGGTGTTCAAGAAGCTGCAGAAGCGATTCATCCTCTACGTCTAGGACGGTGGTCGAGAATCATGGCAACCACGCACAACATCTCCTATCTCGGCACGCTCTCCATGCCAGCCGACCGTCCCGATGCCAAAGTCATGATCGACGTCGATCATGTGACGATGGCGTTCAACATAGCAAGCGAGCAGCTGAACAGCTTGAAGGAATATGCGATCGCGCTATCGCGACGCGAGCTGCGCTTCAAGGAGTTTCTCGCCCTTGACGACGTGTCGTTTCAAGTAAAGCAAGGCGACGTGTTCGGTATTTTGGGCACAAACGGCTCCGGTAAGTCAACGATCCTCAAGATCATCGCCGGCGTGCTGGAGCCCACGCGGGGGTTCTGCACGGTTGCGGGCAGCATCGCGCCTTTGATCGAGCTGGGCGCAGGCTTCGACCTAGAGCTCACCGCACGCGAGAACATCTTCCTCAACGGCGCCCTGCTCGGTTATTCGAAGAAGTTCATCCAGCAGCATTTCGAGGAGATCGTCGACTTCGCCGAGGTGCGCGACTTCCTGGATATGCCCATGAAGAACTATTCGTCGGGCATGGTGGCGCGCATCGCCTTCGCCATCGCAACGGTCATCGTGCCCGATGTGCTGATCGTCGACGAGGTGCTTTCGGTCGGCGACTTCATGTTCCAGCAGAAATGCGAGCGCCGCATCCAATCGCTTATCAAGGACCACGGCGTGACGGTGCTGATCGTTTCCCACAACAACGACCAGATCGAGCGCCTGTGCAACAAGGCAGCCTGGATCGAGAAGGGGCATCTTCGCTGCATCGGCGACGCCAGGGAGATTTGCGAGGTCTACCGCGCCATCGGCGGCCGCACTGGCTCTCCCGAAGCGGAAAAAGCGATTCTCCGCCTTCTTGAAATGAAAATGGAACTACCGGAAGAACTCATTGAAAACGTTTTCGGCGACGACCGCTACTGCACCGCAGTCCAAGCGAACGATTTCGTTTCCGCCCCTGGCAAAACGGTTATTCTGACCAACAGCGACAGCGAAGCAGAAAACCGCATTGCTTCCTCCCTTGCCGGCTTGCTCGACGCCTCGCTCCTCACTGTTCAAAAAGATCGCATTCCCGATGTGACCATGCAGGAGATCAAGCACGGCAATCCCAGCAAAGCAATCATCATCGGAGATGAGGAGCAGGTCGACGATCGTGTCTTAGAAGACCTAGCCCATCATTTCAAAGAGCTTGACGTCGAGAGAATCGCCGGATCTAGCGCTTCCCTCTCCTACAATACGTTTGCTTTCGCCGCCTCTCATGGCATGAAGTGGGGAGACACCGCCATCCTCGTAGCGGGACCCTCGCTGGCTTCGATGCTGATATCCCCCTTCGCCTTCACCCACAAGGCTCCATTTTTCTACATTGACGGCAACGGAACACTAAGCGAAGAAGAGAAGTCCGCATTGCAGAGCTTCCGCCGCATCATAGTCATCGATCCAGACGGAAGGCATCCGGAAAACTCCATTCCCGCGGATTCCGACACAGCTTTCGTGCACTTCACCGAGAAAGAGACGGATCGGGTCAACGAGGAAGTGAACCGATGGCGCGCTACCGATCTCGAGACGACGGGCAGGAAACCCCTCGAATCGCTTCTGGTGACTTCTCCTGAAAGCGTAATCGACAATCACGTCATTGGCCCTCTTGCTGCACGCCTGAATGCATCCATCCTCTTGGAAGACCCGCAGGATCTGGACAGCATCGTGCATGCAATAGGAGTTGCAAAGCGGCATTACCCCAACGTCCGCCGTATCGTGTATTTGGGCAACGAGATGCGTTTCAGCAAGCTCAATAGGCAGTTGATCGCTAAATCCATCCTTGCATGAACCAGCAGAAGCTTTCATTTTGCGGGGTTCGGGTTATCCCTTAGATCAACTTGAATGCCTGGCAGCTGCATATGACCCCGTAATACAGGATGTCTCCGATCGGCCTATCGCGAGATAAGCCTCCTTGCAGCATTGCAGCCAACCTTGAAAAATGAGGCAACCAGCAAAGACACGAGGTAAACGGCTAGCGTTACCAATGGGATCCCCAGCAATGCGTTATCGAGCAGAAATGCAACCACCCAGGAAAAAGCATCGCAGGACTCGAGAATTTGCCTGACAAACGGATGGATGAGGTAAATCATCAAACCGCATTCAACCAGCCATTTCGAAAGCCTGCCAAGCGATGCATTGCGGAACACCCGACCGAACAAAACAAAAACTGATGCGGACATGACAGCAATAAGGGCATTCCCCCTGTTGACGTAATACAGATCCCATCCACTAAGCAAGGCATCGCTGTAGTTCAGCACAATCGCGCAAAGCAGCGAAATAGCACCTGCCAGATAGATCGCGATGCGCGCCGCGCGCGAAAACGAATGCGATACCAAATATGCACCAAGTAGGAAATAGAAAAGACCTTCAGCATTCTCGGTAAACAGTATGAAGTTATTCGCCATCACGGTGAGCACGCTATCCGGAAACATCGTAATCAGCGTGTTCTTTCCTATTACGAAAACAAAGAGCACCGCAATAAGGCCCGTTAGAAGCCTCTGGTTTTCCGCAATAGGTTTAAGAAACGGCAAAAGGAAATACAAGCCGACCAACACCCAGAGATACCAGATGAAATACGGGCCATCTATCGAAGCGCGCAACAGAGCCCTAAATCCTCCCCAGCCAGACAGCAGGTTTTGCAGAAGGACGAAAGCAACCGAAACACCTAAAGCGATTATCGTAGTCCGGAGTATGTATTTGACCGCAAGGGTTTTCAGGGGGATGGTTTTGCAAGGGTTTAGAAGGACGGCACCTGAACACATGAAGAAAACCGGGACGCAAAACCGCGTGACGATCTCATAGACACTCGATATCAGCCATTGAGAGTCCTCGACCGGCAATGCCTGCCACCCAATAGAGGCGATATGGGTCATAACGACCGCAAAAGCAGCAAAGATCTTCAGGTAGTCAAGATAGGCAAGACGCCTGCCTTGCTCGGGGAAACCGATGTATTCGACCGATTTCCCCGTCATTCCAGATCTTCACCTTTCCGCTCAAAACATCGCATAGGGTTGAATTTAATCCTCGCGATGCACCGCATTCATCTTCAACGAGGCAATTTGCCCGCGAATATGCATTCTACGAATACACAGGGACGTTGAATTTCAGCCCGCTTGACTCCATTGATTTTCCTGCAGCCTCATAGCAGTTGTCCATTATGCGGCTGATTCCAAGCACCCACGAATTGAGCCCAGTGCAGTACTCGTGCCATGCAGAACCGGTTTCAGCAGCTCCGGGAACGGCCCATTTCATAAGGTACAGCGTGTTTTGATCGCCCGGATACCCCCGATTAAGGTAATTATCGGCGATCCACTCCGCAGCTCCGGTTATCGCCTTAGATGGCGAGGTCCATCCTTCTTTCACTGCCATCGCCCGACCGCCTGCCAAGGCGTTGCTGTCAACCGCTCCGATGCCGTAGAAGTTGTAATATGTCGTCCCCTTGTAATAGGGGTAATGAACGCCATTGACGATGACCTCTCCATCTTTGTCTGGAGTCCAGCCTCCCGCCAACTCAGAGCATCCCCAACCGCTCTCCCAGATCGCATGCGCAAGAAGGTATACCTCATTGACGCTCGAAGACTGAGCCGCCTGCTTAAAAGCCGATCCTTGATTCACGAGGTTGCTTTTCCTCCCATAGCTTTGCTCGGACCAAGAGCAATTGCTGGAGACGAAAGCATTCATGGAAGAAGGCGAAACCCCCGACCATCCATGATCGAGCTCCGCAAACTGATAGAACTCCGAAGCCCCGTATTGGTATTGATCAGGATCGAGAGCCGAATAGAATTCGGACCAAGAGATTCCCTCGCCGCGCGCCACCTGTAAATCGGCCATGCGGCTCAAGCTGATCCCGTAATCCGTGGTGACGGTATTCTGATAGTAAGAAAATCCTAGCTTTCCGCATATCTTAGATCTCACATTAACGGGAACAACAACCGAACTGCCGAAGAACTTCAGGCAGGAATCCACGCTTCCCTTATTATCCGTGATGGCATTCACGGAATCCGAGTTAGTGCCATCGGCAAGAAGAAGGACGGATTTCTCCTTACCCTGCACGACACCGCCACCGAGCGAATCATAGGGGCCTTGCCCCGAAGCGAAAGCCACGCCATCCCAACTAAAGCCTAGGTTTTTGACAGCGTATTCGGCTATAGCCATGCTCGTCTGATATCTATCGGGACCAGCGAGACGCTTCACGTAACCGCCTCGGCTATCCGCAATTCCCTTCAAATACTTCTCCGCGGCATTTGACACGACGGCAGTGCTGCCGGTGATGAGGAACTTGGACGCCTTGTAATCGTTCTCGAGCGCTTTCTTTTGAGCGCTGGGCAGCGTCTTCGACTCATCGCAGAAGAACACAGGAATCTTCAGAGCATAGCTAACGGGAGAAATCGAAAGGGCGTCGGCAAATCCAGTCGCAGAAGAAATGATGGCCGTATCTCCACTCCAAAGGCCGTGAGTTTTTCCGTAATTGTAAACAGCCATCTGCGTCGCATACCTGTCCGCACCATAAACGCGCTCAACATTGTTTTTCGAGCCAACGATCGATGCAAGTTCGTTGAAGGCGCTTGCGTCGGCAACATCAGGGCTCCCTAGCAGCACGACATGCTTCACGCCAAGGCTCTTCAAAGCCTGCTCTGTAACAGTAGGGACGTCGGAAAGATTGGTAAGCAGAATTGGGCAATTCAATGCGCCCGCCAATCCAGCGGCAGCAATGGAGTCGGCATAGCCCAAACCGCTTGCAACGACCGCCGTGTCGCAAGAATCGAATGCGTAGAGCGCCTCTTTGGCCACTGTCGCATAGCGATCTTCACCACCCAATTCGACAACGGAACGAGTGGTTGCCGACATCAACGAGATTTCCGGAGAGAGATCGTCCAACGTCAAAGCCTCATCGGGAATGTAGGCGTACTCCCCCTCGTCATTTTGGTAATACGTCGATTCGGGAATCGAGGTTTCAGGGGTTTCGTTAACTCCAGAACCCTCATCGCCAGCCTCGCTGTCTTCCGAATTGGAGACACTGGACAGGTCATCCGAGCCTGCAGGCTCTTCCTCGGAATCAATCGCGACATTGGAACTCTCGGGGGCGTTCTCCTCATCTTCGGCAGATTGGTCTCCGGCCATTCCAGGATCGCTCTTTCCCGATCCAATCGAATCCGTTTCAACATCGGCGAACGCTTTGGCGGGCGCCGAGAAGCTGATGCCGTAAAACGCCATCAGAAAGGAAATCACTACCGCGCATGCCTTTTTCGGCAAAGCTATTTTAGTTGGTTCCACGAATCCCCCTTATGCCTCAGCGATACCGCGGGCGATGCAAGCAGCCACGGTGTCGCGTCGAGAGTTGTAGATGTTCATATCGTTGGCGTTGTCTATGAATGCGATTTCGAGCAGCGTCGCGGGCACGTTTCCTCCCAGAATCGCCAGCTCATCGCTCTTCTGACCCCTATCGGTAAGGCTTGTCCCTTCGATCAGGTCATCGTGAATCCAATCTTGGAGAGTATCCGATTTCGTAGCGGCGTTATATGAATGGATATAGGATTCCGTTCCGGTACCTCCACCAGCATTGAAGTGGATCGAAACGATGGCGCCGCAGCCGAGTTCGTATGCTTCAGCTTGGCGCAGTTTGTACCAGCCACCGTCAGTGTTGGTATAAACCTTGATACCGTATTGGTTCCTTAGCACATTTGCTATGCGATTAACCAGATCAACATTCAGGTCATACTCGGATCCGTATCCCTGAGCACCCGGATCCATCCAATCACCGCCAGAATCCCCCCAGCCATGACCGGCATCGAGATACAAAACGAAGTCATCGATATCGGTGAATTTGAATCCAAGGGTCATCGCAACGCGCGTTTTATAGGCGCCAGAAAAAATAACGTTATCCCCGAAGAACTTCATGGAGGCAACAGAGCGGAAAGGAAGCGAGATGGCCGATTTCGGATTGCCTTCATCGTTCAGAAGCATCACCGAGTTTTCCTTGCCCTGGATCACGCCGCCACCAAGGGCGTCGTACGGCGCAGTCCCCGATGCCAGAGCAACGCCATTCCACGTCATGCCGAGATTGTTGACAGCATAGTTGCATATCGCCTCGCTCGTGGCGTATCGATCGGAACCGGAAAGACGCACGGTGGAACCGATTCCTTGGAGATACTTTTCGGCAGCAGCCGAAGTGACCACGGTACTTCCTGTCAGAATAATGTTATATCCATCGAAGGCTCCGCTTTCGAACACCGCCTTTTGCGCAGAAGGCAGCAATTTGGAGGAATCGATGAAGAACACCGGCGCCTTCTTCTTGAAGCTAATCGGAGAAACAGAAAGAGCGTCGGCGAAATCAATGGCGGAGGACACGACAACCGTATCGGTGTTCCAAAGTCCATTTCGAACGCCATACTTGTACACTTCCATCTGGGTGGCATAGCGATCCTTGCCCCAAACGCGCTCAACCGAACCATTCGCGCCGACTATGGTTTTGAGCTGGTTCTCGACGTTCTTCGAAGCGACGGTTTCGCTTCCGAGCAAAACTATGTCGGTGACGCCCAGCGTCCTCAGGGCGTTTTCGGTCACATCTGGAACATAACTCGGATCAGTCAAAACGATCGGGCAGTTAAGCGCTCCCGCTAGCCCCGCTGCAGAAATAGAATCGGCGTATCCGGCACCGCTAGCCACGATAGCGACACTCGATTTGGAGAAGCCGTAAAGCGCCTCGCGCGCGGAGGTGTCGTAACGGTCACTTCCCCCTAGCGTCTGCACTGCATATGACTTGCTGGCAAACGTCGAGACACCGTTGTCGAATTGGCTGGCGTCCGTATCAATCAGCCCAGAATCGATCGCCTCTTGGATCTCTTCTTCGGTAGCGGGTGTTTGGTCCTGATCTTCGGGGATATACGCAAGCGCTTGCACGGGAAAAGCCAAGCTCACCCCTACAACCGCCGCAAGCAGGATCGCACTAAACCGTTTCATCTTCATTTTCTGCTGCATCCTCCTATTCATCGGCAGAACCGCCTTTCATCCATTCCAGAAAACCAGACAAGCGGCCTTTTCTTTCGAGAAACTCAATTATTGCAGAAAGCTGCCTATCGTTACCTCCTGCATCCTTGTTTTCATGGTAAAGGCTGTTTTCCTGCGTACCTTCAGCATGCAGGAGCTCGAATCCTCCTCCGATGTCCACAACTTCCGTGCCCGCCAACGCAGACATGACCTTCAGCCACATGTCGTCCGCATGCAGACAAAGCTCCCGAATCGCCTCGGAATCGAAGACACCCCCGTCTAAGCATTTCGACGGGTACAGGACCCCGCCCACGCCGGTGGGAACAAGCAGCCTGTTCGGCGAATCGACAATCCTGCTCTGCTCTTCCTCCCAATCAAGGTAATTCGCAACCGAGCCATCCTTGGAGAATCCCATAACATGCGTGCGAGCGGCGATAACGCATCCCGGATGGCGTCTCCCTCCCTCGACAAGCCTTTGAATGTGGTCTGCAGGATACAGGGTGTCATCGTCGAACGTCACCACGGTAGCCTGCGGCAACAGCTGCATCACGTGGTAGTACTTGTTATGCGGACCCAAGTCCTCGTCCACCCAAACGATTTTCGCACCAAGGGCTTTGATGGAATGGAGAACCCCTACAGGCAAGTTCGCAAGCCCCAAGGGGAAGTCCCCGCGAGGGATCCAAAGCAGCACGGCGTCGGGCCTGAAGGATTGCCGCAGCAGCGACTGCAGCATCGGGGCAGAATACGCAGCCCTCGGACCATAAGTCGCGACAGAAACGACGAGAGGAGCCGAAACTCCTTCCACCAAAGAAGGAACTTCATCATAAGCGCATTCCAACTCGGCTCCAAACGAATCGACGTACATCATCGCCATCTCGCGCCTCAAGACGTCGATATCCCCGGAAAGTTCCTCCTTTAAACGCAGCCGCGCCGCTTCGGAGAACCCGCGCTCTTCCGCTAAACGCGCATCGACCATTCGAGTGCTCGGCGGAAAAACGCTCTTCAAAATGCGCTTCAGCTTCGATTCCATATGCTTTCGGTTAATCCCTCCCGAACAGATCCCTCGTGTAGACCTTGCCCGCCACGTCTTCAAGCTCATCGCTCCAACGGTTCGCAGCTATCACATCGCAGCGGCTCTTGAAGTCATCCAGATCGCGTGTCACTTCGCAGCCCTCGAACATGGGCGCATCGAGCGTCGGCTCGTAGACGAGCATGCGGTATCCCTTCTCGGAGATTCGAGCCATCACGCCTTGTATCGACGATTGACGGAAGTTGTCCGACCCTGTCTTCATCGTGAGGCGGTAGATGCCGATGACGGGATCCTCCACGCCCTCGGCCCGTGCGATCAACTCGTCGGCAACGAACGCCTTCCTCGTCCCGTTCGCCTCCACGATGGCGCTGATCAGATTCTGGGGGACGTCACGATAATTCGCCAGAAGCTGCTTGGTATCCTTGGGCAGGCAATAGCCTCCGTAGCCGAACGACGGGTTGTTGTAGTGCGATCCGATGCGCGGATCCATGCAAACGCCTTCGATGATCCTCTTGGCATCAAGCCCCTTGCTCTGCGCATACGTGTCCAGCTCGTTGAAGAAGCTCACACGCAGCGCCAAGTACGTGTTGGAGAACAGCTTGATCGATTCCGCATCCGTCATGCCGCAGACGAAGCAGGGGATCTCCTCCCCCGCACCCGAAACATCGGCCTCGGCGCCTTCACGCAGCAGCGTCGCAAAGGCGTCCGCAGCTTCCACCGATGCCCGATCCTCCATGCGAGCTCCCACGATGATGCGGGAAGGATGGAGGTTGTCGTAAAGGGCTTTGCCCTCGCGCAAGAACTCCGGCGAGAAGAGGATCCTGCGATCGCCGCGCTTCTCGGAAAGCTCCGAGGTGTAGCCCACCGGCACCGTCGACTTGATGACGATCCAACACTCTTCGTTAACGCGCCTGACGGCATCGATCGCCGCCTCCACGCTGGAGGTGTCGAAGTGGTTCCGTTCGGAATCGTAATCGGTGGGCGTGGCGATGACGACGATATCCGCGTCGCAATACGCCTGAGCCTCATCGCAAGTGGCTAGCAGGTCAAGCTTCCGCGCGCCCTCTTTCCACTCCGCTAGGAACCGCTCGATCTCCGCATCGGCGATGGGGCTGATCCCGCAGTTGAGCAGATCGACCTTGCCCTGAACGATATCCAACGCTCTAACTTGGTTCTTCTGGGCGAGAAGGACCGCTATGGAAAGCCCCACATACCCTATTCCAGCCACCGCGATCTTCATCGAACCCCGCCTTAGCACTCTTTTTTATTTCGGACTGATCTTCGCAGTTCGCAATGATACCCGTTCTCCCCGCGAACTGCGAAGAATCCCCTCATTCTCTACCCCCTCCGGATGCGAGAGGCGGTGATGTACTATAGTGGGGCACGCAAACCATGAGAACGGAAAGAAGACCCGCCATCGCGATGACGCCCCAAACCCGCACCAACCAGCCCGAATCGCGCTTCCGCCAAGCCGTCGTCATCTTGGCGCTCATCGGCGCGGCGAGCCTCGCGCCGCTCATCGTCGCGTCTTTTTTCAACCATCCCAGCGCCGACGACTTCAGCTACTCCGTCGTCACGCATGCTGCGGCGCAGGCGGACGGCATCGCTTCCGTCATCCAGGCGGCGTTCGACACCTCGATGCGCTACATGCAAACATGGCAGGGGCTCTACTCCTCCGCCTTCGTGCTTGCTCTGAACCCGGCTATCTTCGGCGAGGGCTTCTACGCCCTCACCTGCCCTCTGCTCATGGCGGTCTCGCTGGGAGCGTTCCTCCTGTTCTTCCGCTCGCTCTGCAAAAACGTTATCGCCAGCCCCTCTAAGGCATGGATCGGCGTCGCGCTGTTGGCATGGCTCTTCTTCATCCAGACCATGCCCTCGCCCGTGCAGGGGCTCTACTGGTACAACGGGGCGATGAACTACCTGTTCTTCTGGTCGCTGGGGCTCATCGTGCTAGCCATGATGGTGTCCTACCTGACGTCCTCCGGCTGGAAGGCAGCCGTCTTGCTGCTGGCGTCCACGTTGCTGGCGTTCGTCGTCGCCGGCGGCAACCACGTCAGCTCCTTCGCCTGCATCCTCGGGCTCGCCTACATCGCCGCCGTCGATGCCATCCGCCATCGCCGCTTCTTCGCGCTGATCCCCCTTGCGGCCTGCATCGTCGGCTTCGCCATCGTCATGACCGCCCCCGGAACCGCCGTCCGCTCCGCACGCCTGGCGACAGAAGCCGGCGTCCACAACTCCATCCCCTGGACGCTGGCAATGGCGCCCTACACGCTGCTCTCGTGCCTGAGCGAATGGGTGAACCTGCAGTACCTGTGCTTCCTCGCCTTGGCTACCCCCCTGTTCCACCGCATCTGCATCGCAGGAGGCATGAAGACGGGGCTGCTCACGGTGCGCAATGCGGCACTGACCGCGCTTGCCTCCTGCGCATTCCTTATCGGCATGCTGTGCGTGCCCCTCTACTCGCTGCAGTCCCTCGGCGAGCCGCGTATCGTCGACATCGTCTACGCGACCTTCGTCGTCCTCAGCGCGTTCACCGCCTTCCTCTTCTACGGCGCGCTGTTCCGGCGGGGGATCCCGGAGCGGCTCGCCTCCGCGCTCTCCTTCCGCTCGCGCGCATCGGCAATCGCGGCAGCCGTGCTCCTGTTGGCGATCATCGTGGCGCCGTCCACCTTCTCCCTTGCCTTCGACGAACTGCGCAGCGGGCAGATCCAGTCCTACGACGCCCAGATAGACGCGCGCCTTGCCATCTACGGGGACGCCTCCGTCCGCGATGCCGTGTTTCCCCAGCTCACGGAAAAACCGGAGCTCATCTACTTCGACGACATCACCGACGACCCCGCCGATTGGCGAAACGTCGACGCAGCGGCGTATTACAATAAGGACTCGGTGGCGCTGGAACCGTCCGCCAGCGACGCAAGCTGAACGCTAGGAGATGCTCGGAATGGCCCTGATCTCGATCGTTGTCCCCTGCTATAACGAACAGGAAGCGCTCCCCCTGTTCGCAGCCGAGCTGGGCCGCATCGTCGGCGAGATGGGCGCCGAATTCGACGGCCTGTCGTTCGAGGCCGTGTTCGTCGACGACGGATCATCCGACGGCACCCTCCGCGCCCTCAAGGAACTCACGGGCGACGGATCGCTCCCCTTCGCGGCTCGCTACCTGTCGTTCTCGCGCAATTTCGGCAAGGAGGCCGCCATCTACGCCGGCTTGGAGCATGCCCGCGGCGATTACGTCGCCATCATGGATGCTGACCTGCAGGATCCCCCCGCGCTGCTTGCCGATATGTACCGCGCGGTGACTCAGGAGGGCTTCGATTGCGCCGCTGCGCGCAGGACCACCCGCGAGGGCGAGCCCCCCATACGCTCGTTCTTCGCGCGGCGCTTCTACCGCCTCATCAACAAGCTTTCCAAGACCGAAGTGGCCGACGGCGCGCGCGACTTCCGCCTCATGAAGCGCTGCGTGGTGGACGCCGTGCTGTCGCTGGGAGAGTACAACCGTTTCTCGAAAGGCATCTTCGGATGGGTGGGGTTCAAGAACAAATGGATCCCCTACGAAAACGTCAACCGTGCGGCTGGCGAGTCGAAATGGAGCTTCTTCTCGCTGCTGCTGTACTCCATCGACGGCATCGTGGCCTTCTCCACCAAGCCGCTGGCCATCGCCTCCGTGTCGGGGATCCTGTTGTGCCTTATCGCCCTGCTGCTCACCGCCTACATCGTGGTGCGCACCCTGCTGTACGGCGACCCGGTGGCCGGCTGGCCGTCCACCGCCTGCATCATCCTGTTCATCGGCGGACTCCAACTGCTGTGCATGGGCATATTCGGCCAATACCTGGCGAAGACGTACCTGGAGACGAAACGCCGCCCGATCTACCTGGTCAGGGAGACGAACATCGAGAAATAAACGCGGCCAACGAAGCGAGGTCCTGTGGCAGCAAGCGCAGGCGGAGCACAAGATCTTCCATCAAGGCTCGCTCCTCAGGAAGCCTTCCGCGCACCTTCTTGAGGACCTATTGCCCCTACGGCACCATGTGCCTTACGACAGGGATCCGTTTCATCACCAGCACGACCGCCAAGCACGCCAGATACAGCGCTAGCGGCCCTGCGACGCGCAGCGCCACGGAAGTCTCCAGAACCCCCAAGAAGTTGAACACCACGCCCGCCAGCACCACGTTGTGCATGAGGTACACGCCGAACGAACACGACGAAACGCGCGAGAGCGCCCGGCACAGCTTCGGCCGCGCCGCCACCGGCGACCAATCGCGGTATTTGAACCAGGTGAACACGGCAACGGAGTACAGCACCGCCGGAAACGCCAGGTAGGTGAAGTAGGTCCTGTCGACTGCTCCCGCCGCTTCCGAGAAGACCAGCGTGTAGCCGAAGCGGAACAGCAGCCCGAACATCCCCAGCGCATACACTGCCAGCCGCGTCCTGCGCGGCATGTCCCCCTCCGCAATGAGGAAGCCCAGAATCGCGTACATCAGATACCCCGATGCGGCGGCGATATCGAGATCAGGATTCCACGATCCCCAGCCCAAAGCAGAGAGCGCATAGGGCCCGACAGATTGGCACGCGAACGCCACCGCCACCGCGTAGACGAGCACTTTCTTATGGTCGGCAAGAAGCGACAGCAGCGGCATGGAAAGGTACATCCCGAACAGCGGGAAGAAGAACCAGTAGGTGCTCTCGATCTGAGACGAAAAAAAGTACGAGACGAACTGCGCGATGCCGAAGCCCGGATCGGGATGATGGAACCCGAAGCGGTAGAGATAGATGAGCACGCTGAACGCCAGCAAGGGAACGAGCGTCTTGACGAAGCGCTTCTTCAGGAACGCCTTGGTGTCGTAGCGCTCGCGGTAGCGCATGAGGTTGGCACCCGAGATCATGAAGAAGATCGGGACGGCGAAGTAGCACGCCGCCTCGATCGCCATGCCCAGGATCCAGTTTCCCCCGGGCGCGTAGGTATGCACCATCACGTTGCAGTGCATCGCCACGACGCAGATGCACGCGACGATGTTCAAAACGTCGTAATAGACGATGCGCTTGCCTGCCACCCTCTCCCCTCCTCGAAACGCACCCATTGTAGCGTAAAGCCCCCTGGTCCGGAAAAGAGAAAACCGCCCGCCCTTTGCAGGACAAGCGGCTTCCGCCTTGCCGAGCTTTGCCAATGCGACAGATGCGTTACAGCAGCGCCAGCTCAGGATTCGCAACGATGCCGGAAGGGTCTTCCCCCGCATCAGCAGCGGCGATCACCTGGGCCCACGTTCCCTCGTCGCGCGTCGTGTACCACATGTTGTCCGTCGGATCGATGTCGCCCACATACGGCCCGCTCGCCTGGTAGATGGTCAGCGAATCGGCGTTCTCGACGAAAGAGTTCACCAAGGAGGACAGCTCCTCTTCGGTCATGTTCGTCTCCGCGGCGCCCATCAGCGCCGCCACCGCCGCCTCAGCCGAATCGGGGTTCTGCACGACTTGGTTGATCCCCGCCACAACGATGGCACGGTTCTGCATCTGGCGCACGGCATCCTGGTAGCCATCATAGAGCTTGCGGGAGCGCGAAAGCACCAACGCCTCGGCGCCATCGAGCTCCTGCTCGCCGGCGGCCAGCGAGATGTCGTCGCCGCTCACGATGTCCTGCAACGACATGTCCACCGGCACGTTCACCGTGACGCCGCCCAGCGCGTCGATGAACTGCTCGAACGTGACGAAGCCCAAGTCGAAGTAGTAGTCGGCCTGGACGCCGGTGAGCTGCTTCACCTGATCGAGGAGCTCGTCGATGCCGCCGTGCTGGTAGGAGGTGTTGATCTTGGCCAGCGACCCGTTGACGGTGGCGGCAGTGTCGCGCGGGATGGAAATGAGGGTCACCTTGTAGTCGATCGGATCGATGCGCATGAGCATCATCACGTCGGATCGGGCGCTTCCGTCCGAATACATCGCCTTATCGATCTCCACCGTGCCGGTGCGGCCGTCGTTGCCCACCAGCAGCACGTAGAAGGGGTTCTCGAACTTGGGCTCGACCACCTCTTCGGCGAACGACTCGTCCGACGACTCCGGCTGCGAGGATTGGCACCCCGCGAGCAAGCACCCGAACAAGCAGACGACGCACAGCGTCACTGCCGCAGAGATGCGCCCGAACTTCACCTTGGCCATTCTCTCTTGACTCCTTCTTCTCGCATGTTCCTTCATTGCACGCAGACCTTCAACCGCACGGAGGCAGATCACGGCGTTGCGTTATAGGACTCGACATCGCTGTAGTCGATGCCGGACGGATCTCCGCCAGAGTCGACAACGTCCATCAGCTTCGCCCAGCCCTCAGGCGACTCGTAGCAGAACCACAACCCGTTGACCGCATCGTTGATGCCGCCATCGGTGGGACCGCTGCCGCTGTACATCGTCATATCGCCCGACCCACCGGCAAACGCCGTCGCCAAAGCGATGAGGTCGGCGGTGTTTAAATCGGTGCCCACGGCGCTGGCCACGTCCAACACGGCGCCGGGGATCTCGTACACGGGCCGATCGAGGGCCTTCTGCACAATGGCCATGGCAAGCTGGCGCACGCTGTTCTGCCGGTTCGCATCCTGGTTGCCGCTGTATTCATGGCGAGCGCGAGCGAAGATCTGGGCCTGCTGGCCGTTCAGGGTCTGCTCGCCCGGATACAGCGTCACTTCCTCACCCGTCAGGGCATCGTTGTAGGACAGCTCGATGGGCACGTCCACCGTCACGCCACCCAAATTGTCCACCAGCTCCTGAAGCTCGGAGAAATGAACTTCAGCGTAATGGGCGATGGGAACGCCGGTCAGCTCCGACACCGCTTCGATGGTCGCTGCGGCACCGCCCTCGTTGTACGCTTCGTTCATCTTGATGATGCGGCCGTCGTCGAGATGCAGCGGTGTGTCGCGCGGGATGCTCACCAGCGTCAGTTGGCGGTTCGGCGCGTCCACCCTCACGAGAATCATGACGTCAGAACGCTCGTTGTCACCCGACTCGTCCGAGCGCGATGACGTGCCCGCTCCCTCGCGCGAGTCGGACCCGATGGCCAACAGGTAGAAGGGCTTGCTCAAGTCGGCAGACACCAGCGCATCGTTGACCGACTCCATCTCGGACCTGTCATGAAGAGCCAACCGGTCGTTCAGCATCGCTGAATAGATGCCGAACGCCGTCCCGACGCCTATCACCAACACGGCCAGGACCACCGCGACGACGGTTGCAACGCGCTTTCTCTTGCGTCGGCGACGACGCCGAGCTATCAGCGCGGAGTCATGCGCAGCGGAATACGAGCTCGGCCTCCCTGGCGCGACAGCGCGGTGCGCAGGCGCGTCGAGTCCTGCACCTGCGGCATGTCTGCCGCGAGGCACGCCCCGTCCGGCCGCCTGCCCCCACTGGGGCGGCTGCGAAAATGCGTTGTGTTTGCCTTTCCGAGCCACGTCGCCTTCCCGTCTCGAACCTGTCCAATCTCCGCTATCCTAGCACACACGGGTATTCGGCAAGCAAAACCTACAGCTTGCACACGTTCGCGCTTGCAAACGCATCCACCCGCCCTGCAGCGAACGCCGATGGCGGCGAGCAAGTCAAACGCACCGCACTATAATGGGGTGCGACAACGCACGCCAAGATCCACCCCAAGAAAGAGCCGACATGCCCTCTCCTTCTTCCCGCTCGGAAAACCACCGCCCCCATTCGAGGCGAATCCTCGCATCAAGCCTGATCGCCTATGCGCTTTGCGCCAGTCTGTTCGGTATCCAGAGATTCAGCGCCCTGCGCATCGAATCCGACACGGTCAGCGTAGAAAGCTTCTGGGGAGGGTTCTTCGGCTGGTTCGCGTTCTCCGATTCGTTCTTCTCCCTGCTGTGCTTCGCAGCGCTGACACTGCTGGCATACCGGCTCCTGCGCAGGATCGCCGGCTCCTCCACGCGCGTCCGCGTGCTGGGAGCGGCATTCGGAGCCGCGTTCGGCACTTCGCTGGTCGTGGGCACCAGCCTGTTCCAAACGAACTCCGTCTTCTCCTGCGCCCCGCTGCAGTTCGCCAGCATTCTGTGCGCCTGGCCTTTCCTTGCCCTGCTGTTCGCAACGCTCTTCGACGTGACGGCTCGCGGATTGCAGTTCAAGTCGAGTTCGACCCCCCACAGCAACGAGTCTGCGAGGTCCCACGGGAGCCTTCCGCAACGCGCGCTCGACAGACTGCGCGCGGCGAAGCATCCCGCTTTGATGCTGGCGGCAACGGCGTTCGTTCTATGGCTGCCCGCTTATCTGGGGTTGTTCCCGGGCGTATACGCCTATGATGCCATCATCCAAGTGGGATGGATGCAGGAAGGGCACCTCACCTCCTACCATCCGCTCCTGCACTCCGCTTTCCTCTACGGCTGCATAGACGCAGGCCGAACGCTGCTCGGCTCTCCCGAGGCAGGGCTTGCCGTCTATTCGCTCATCCAAATGGCGACGATGGCGCTTATCTGCGGATACCTGGGCTGGTTTTGCATCGATCGCTTCCGCCTGGGATGGGCGGGCGCGCTCGTCACGCTCGCGTTCCTCGTGCTCTACCCGGCAACGCCGCTTCTGGCGATATCGGCCACCAAAGACACCTTGTTCGCAGGGTTCTTTGCGCTGGCGGCGGCAGGCATTGCTGACGCGGTGCTCAATGAGGATGCCTTCTTCTCCCGCAAGCGGAACATCCTGCGCATCGCAGCACCGCTGCTCTTCATGTGCCTGCTGCGCAACAACGGCGTGTACGCGGCGGCCGTCCTCCTGCCGTTCTTCGTATGGGCGTTCGCGCGGCGTCACGCGCAGGCTGCATCGCTTCGCGCAACGCACCCGGACGGCAGAGAGGCGCCGAAGGCGGGCGGGCCCAACCGCCTGCTGTGCTGCAGCGCCCTCGTCGCCACCGTCGCCTGCGCGGCTATCGTCCTCGGGCCCATCCAAACCGGCATGGGCGTGGAGCCCAGTCCCGCGCGCGAGGCTTTGAGCGTCCCCATCCAGCAGCTTTCCCGCGTGCTGGCAGACAACGAAGGCGTAAGCCAGCAGGACAAGGAGGCCATAGCGGCATACATCCCTGACTGGCAGGACTACAACCCCCGCATCGCCGACCCCGCAAAAGCCACGTTCGACAACCAGCTGTTTACGCAGGACCCCTTGGCCTTCATCACGCTGTGGGCGCGCATGGGCCTCCAATACCCCATCGCCTATCTGGACGCATGGGCCTCGATGACCTTCGGATACTGGTACACCGACATGACCTTCCCTGACCCAGCCACCGGCCACCCCTACCTTGCGGCGCGCATGACCGACCCTTCAGAGCTCGCCGACCCGGAGGGTTACCTGTTCATCCAGCAGGACAGCAAGCTGCCGCTGGCGGGCAAGCTCGCGGAGGCGTTCGCGCACGGCGCCCCCTTCCGCGCTGCACCCGTCTTTTCGCTGCTGTTCGCGCCCGCAACGTTCGTTTGGGCAATGCTCGCTTGCGCGGGCTGCTGCATTGCGGCGCGCAGAACCCGGCTGGCGCTTGCCGTCGCGCTGCCCGCGGGCTTGTTGGCAACTCTGTTGCTGGGCCCCGTGGTGCTGCTCCGCTACGCCTACCCGCTCATCTTGTGCGGTCCGCTGTTTGTCCTGATTCCCTGGAAGCTCGCAAGCGCCGCGCGCGATCGACTACAATAGCGGGAAGCAAAACCTGCAGCTCACAGACCAGCTGCCGAAGCACAACCGAGGAGCGACGCCCATGCACGACCCTGCACCTGCGTTCAGCGTCATCGTCCCGCTCTACGATTGCGAGCGCTATGTCGAGGAGTGCCTCGAGTCGCTGAAGGCCCAGACGTTCCCTGATTTCGAAGCGCTGGTCGTGAACGATGCCTCGCCCGACAACAGCCCTGCCATCGCGCGCCGCGTCGCTGGCTCCGACGAGCGCTTTCGGTTCTTCGACATGCCGGAGAACCGAGGGCTGGCCGCCGTGCGCAACCGGGGCTTGGACGAAGCGCACGGCGGCATCGTCGTGTTTCTGGATTCGGACGACCTGCTTGCCCCTTGCGCCCTTGAGCACATGGAGAAGCGCTTTCGCGAGCAGAACTTGGACGACCTGTACTTCAACGCGGAATCGTTCTACGAGGACGCGAAGGCGCGCAAAATGCTGGTGGAGGATTTCTCCGGGCGAGACAGCTTCGAAGGCGTCGCCAGCGGCACGGAGCTGTTCACCATTTTCGAGAACCGCGGGCAGTTCTTCGTCCACGGCGCGCTGCGCGCGGTGAGGCGCTCGCTCATCGAAGCCGGCCATATCCGCTTTCCCGAGGGGATCATCCACGAAGACGTGCTGTTCACGTTTCAGACGCTGCTGGCATCGAAACGCTCGTCGTTCCTCAACGAGCCCATCTATCGGCGGCGGATCCATGCAGGCTCCATCATGGCGAAGCCGCGCCGCACCGTTCGCAACATCGAAGGCCATCTGGTGGGCATCGATTTCATGCGCTCCTATCTGATCGAGCACGCGGCAGGTCTGAATCCTGCGTTCGTCGAGGCCATGGCCCACCGGCTCAACGTGTTCCTCGACTTATGCGCCCGCGACTGGATGAATGACATCCCGGACGACGAAAAGGAGGCCTTCCTCGCCGCGCTCGACCCTGCGGACCGCGCTCGCTTCCAGATTGAAGTGGCCCAGCGCGCCGAGATGCTGCGCGACTTCTACGGCTCCACCACGTGGAGGGTCGGACAAGCGGTGGTGGCGCTGCCCCAGGCGGCGCGCGACAAACTGGCCTCCGCGCTGAGGAAACGGGGATGGCGATGAGCGAGCCTGTCCTCTCCGTCGTGATGACGGTTTACAACATGGGAGACTGCCTTGCCCCCTGCCTTGACGACCTGCTGGCACAGACCTTTCGCGACTTCGAGCTCATCTGCATAGATGACGGATCAACCGACGGCTCAGCGGACACTTTGCAGCGATACGCGCGGCGGTTCGAAGCGTTTCGGCTGGAACGGCAGGAAAACGCCGGTCCCGCTGCTGCACGCAACGCAGGGATGCGGCTTGCGCAGGGCGAATACCTGATGCTGCTGGACGCAGACGACCGCTTCGAGCCGACCTTGTTCGAGCGGATGGTCGATTGCCTGCGCGAAACCGGAGCCGATGTCGCCGTGTGCCGGGCTGACGAGTTCGATCATGCGACGGGCAAGCATCGACCCACCGAATGGACCATCCGCGCCGCGCTCTTGCCCGAAAACGCTGGAGAGCGACCGTTCCGCGCGCAGCAAGCGAAGGGCTGCCCGTTCTCTGCGTTCATGGGATGGCCATGGGACAAGGCCTACCGCACCGCGCTCGTTCGCGACGAAAACCTGTTGTTCCCGGAAGACCTGCCCAACGCCGAGGACTTTCCATTCGTCTACCTGGCCCTTTGCAAGGCAGAAGGCATCGCGGTAGTGGACGAGGTGCTGATTCGCCATCGCGTGAAACGCGCGGGATCCACTTCGAACTCACGCCTTGCGGCGCCCTTCAGCTTCTACAAAGGGATAGAACGCCTCAAGCAGCGCCTGCTGGAAGACAGGGCTCAGTGGGCCGAGCTTCGCTGGGGTTTTTTGAACTGGGCACTGAACTACACGTGCTGGAACATCGAGAGCCTGCCCGCCGGAAGCTCGCAACGCGCCCAACTCGTCGAAGCCCTGCTGAAAGGCGGCATGCCCGCGCTCGAACTTGAAAAGCACCCGCGCTCCTATTTCGCGCTCCACCCTGACGTGGAATGGTGTCTCCAGCGGCTCGAGAAGGAACGGGAAACCGGCAGGGCGCAGCGCAAGAGCGTCTGGGAATACCTGAGCGTGGGCTTCAAGCGCCTTGGGTCTAAGGGGCCGACGGCCCTGGCCAAACAGGCCGCCGCGATGCTCCGCGACCGCTAGCTTGCAACACGGCCGCTCCATGCAGCCCGGCTCCCAAGCAAACAGCCCAGCAACAAATCGAACGAATCAGAACGTCTCCGGATGCGCCTTCGCGAATGCCTCGGCGCCGTCATCGAGCAGTTCGCACAGGATCGCCCGATCAGCCTTTCCGAACAGCGAAAGATCCAGCTCGCCCGCCTCGCGCGCTGCCGCATACTCGTCGAACATGATCCCCGCGAACCGGGCCCTGTTCCCAGGCGTGATGCGTTCGTACGACCAGCGGTACTTCCCCAGTTTGTCCACATGAAACCACGGAAGGAACGCTTTGGCGCGGACGGGCCGCTCGCGCAGAAAGCGCTCGGCATCCGCCAGCTCATCGCACACTGCAAAAGGCTTGTCCGATACCGAAACCGATGACGACCCCGGATTGTCCATCCGGTAGTGAAGCAGCGGTTTGCGCAGCAGCACGCACGAGCGGGCAGCGAACCACGCCTTCAGCGTGAACGCAGCGTCTTGGAACGCCGCTCCTGGCGTTTCGCGGAAGCGGACGCCCTCGCGCTCCAGCATTTCGCGTCGGTACAGCGCCGTCCAGATAGCCGGCACCGTGCAAACGATGCGCGGCTCATCCGCAGGATCGAAGGGCTTGCCGTACTTGAAGCCCTTGAAGTTGGCGAAACGATGATCCCGCCCGTCATAATGCGCATAGTAATTGCACTTGGCCAGATCGCAACCGTGCTTCACTACGGCTTCGTAAAGACGGCGCATCATGGTTGGCTCTATGAAGTCGTCCGACTCCACAATGGCGACGTACTCGCCGCGCGCCTCGTCCAGCCCTTGGTTCATGGTGGCGCCATAGCCGGAGTTCGGCTTGTCGATCACGCGAATGCGCTTATCGCGCTGCGCGAAGGCGTGCAGGATCTCCGCCGAGCCGTCGGTGGATCCGTCGTTGAGGCAGATGAATTCGATGCTATCAAGATCCTGAGCCATAAGCGATTCGAGGCATTGCCCCACGTAGCGTTCGACGTTGTACACAGGCGTCAAAACCGACACCTTCACCGGAGCATCGCTCATCCAACCAGCCTCCCCTTAACGCTCTCAAACGCACGGCGCACGCACGCTGCCAAACCGCGTCTTTCCAAGTAAAAACGGCATAAGGTTGCCGTCCCCACCGGTGCGGCGCCCTCCAAACCCATAAGATCCGCCAGCACGGCGCGCGTCGCGGAACCGAACGGCAGCCCAGCCATCGCGGCAAGAAGGTCCATCGCCTCGTCGTCTTCCTCCGCCTTGCCGAGCAGGCCGCTTTCCAGTGCTCGGCGCAACGCCAAGCCCACCTGCGCCTTCAGTCCCGATCGATCAGGCTCGGGCAGAGAGCCCAAATCCAACGCAATGAACTCCGCAAGCCAGCCCAGCGTCTGCCACCCATAACGTTCGAACCAGCCCTGCCGCGCCCATTCGCCGGCGATGGCTTCCACCACTGCCGCGTGGTTGCGAACGCGCGCAAGATCGTCGCCGCCCGCCGCATCCATCGCCGACCCCGCACGGGCCACGCGGTATTCGTACAGCTTGTCGGAAACGAACGCCGTTTTGGAAGCACGGGGATATGTGCTGAAGTAGAAGACCTGGTCCTCCCCTACCGACAACCCTTCGTCGAAGCGAACGCCACCCCCGTCCAGCAGCGTTCGCGAGAACGCGCTGCGCCACATGTAAGGACGTGAATTTTCCTTGAACAGGATGTCCTCCGAAAACCCCTCGTATAGGGCATCGCGAGGCGACAGGCACTCCTCAAGATGACGCGGCGCGACGCCTTCGGGAAAGCACCGCGCTCCGAAGGTCACGATGTCAGGACGCTCGCAGCCGAACACCTCATGCAACCTCTCGCATGCGCGCCGATCCAAACGATCGTCCCCATCGAGAAACATCACGACCGCGCCGCGCGCCGCATCCAAGCCGACGTTGCGCGCCGCCGAAACGCCTCGATTCTCCTGCGAGAACAGGCGGATCCGCCCATCGCGAGCCGCCCATCGCTTCAAGATGGCTAGAGAACCGTCGGTCGACCCATCATCCACGCAAAGAACCTCTATATCGGGAAAAGACTGCCCGCAGGCAGACTCCAGCGCTTCGTCCAAAAAGGGTTCGACGTTGAACACGGGCATGACTATCGAAAAGACTGGCTGATCGCCGCATTTCGACGACGCTGCCGTACGGACGTTCTCCAGCATCGTCAGCGAGCCTCCCTCTTCCGCCAGCGAGCGATACGCACCAGCATGGCAGGCCCGCACATTGTCAGGTAGTGCAGAGCTTTCCCAGCTCGTCCCAATTTGGCGAAACGGGAGCGGCAACGATGGTAGGCGGCGGGATCTTTCACGATTCTGTCGAAATCCCGGAGCTTCCAAGGCTCGAACAATTCGAAGTCAAACTCGCCCCCGTCCAGATGACGCTTGAACTCGCTTGAAGCGCGCATCATGAACCCCTCTTGGAGCTGCGGAGACAAGCGCTCATAGTTCCACATATAGCCATCGTATTTCATCTTCAGCATCACGCGATGAAGCTCTGCGGGCAGATCCGGACGAGATGCCAAGAACCTCTCCATCTCGTCGTACTCGTCGCAGATGCAAAACGCCTTTCCCGGCGAATTCACCGAAGACGACTCGTTGTCCTGACGATAATGCAGATACGCCGACTGCGTGAGCACCACGCGCTCGGCGCATGCCCACACCTTGAAGTTGAAACTGGTGTCCTGATAAGACGCTCCGGGAGTTTCGAGAAACCGAATGCCATTGTCACGAATGAAGTTCGCATCGTAAAGGGCGGACCAGATCGACGATTTCCGATAAAAAATGCGCAAGTCGTCCAGCGGTCGCATCGTTTCGCCCGCCATGGAGGGAGAAACGAACCCGAACAGCTCGTCGCGGGCGGCAGGCTCAGACCAGTGGAGCCAGAAGTCGGCTTTCACCACCTGAGCATCGCAGGAAGTCGCCAAAGCGAGCATTTCTTCCAAGGCGTTCGGCTCGAGAAAGTCATCGGACTCCAAGATGGCAATGTAGCGGCCGCGAGCGCGGTCGAGGCCTTTGTTCATGGAGGCTCCGTAGCCAGAATTCGGTTTGCCGATCACGGAGAAACGGGAATCGGGCAAAAACTCTTCGATGATGGCGCGCGACCCATCGGTAGAGCCATCGTTGACGCAGATAACCTCGATATTGCGCAGCGTCTGTCGCTGAGCCGATTCCAGACATTGGCGAACGTAGCGCTCAACGTTGTAGACGGGGACAATCAGCGACACCTCCGGAGTGCGATCCGATTCAGAACCGACTGGCGCCAAACCATCCTCCCGTCATCCATGAAACCCCCCCCCTGCCCCACGATGAAGGGGCAGGCGGCACCCGAAACCGCAGAAACGTCTGTATAGTAGCATACAGGCCGCACTTCCCAGCAAAGGGAGACCCCATGTTCGATAAGCCTCCCCCGATCGCCTGCCAGCACCGCAGCCGTCCCGTCGGTAACGTACAATTTCTTGCGCACTTTGACAGCGGAATAGCGTCCAGATAGGAAGGAGGGCACGGCCCGCGCCGGCATGATTCGAGTTGTCGAGACAAGAAGCATATTGGAGGCAGGCCATGCCCGAGCCCATCGCAACACCGAACGAGGAGTCCCTGAGGGCCGGCCTGAGGGAGCTCATCCGCAAGACCGTCGAGGAGATGCCGAACGGTCTACTCGAGGAGGAGGCGGGCGACCTCGTCGGCGCCGAGCGATGCGAGCGCACCGCCGACCGCGAGGCCTATCGCGCGGGGCGCTACGAGCGGAAGCTCGCGACGACGTCCGGCGAGGTGACGATCCGCATGCCCAAGCTCAAGGGGATGCGGTTCGCCACGGCGATCATCGAGCGCTACCGGCGCCGCGAGACGAGCGTCGAGGAGGCCATGGTAGGGATGCGCCTGGCGGGCGTGTCCACCAGGCGGATCGAGGACGTGAGCGAGATGCTCTGGGGCTCCAGCGTCTCTGCCGCCACCGTTTCGAACCTGGACGAGAAGGCCTTCGAGGCCGTCGAGGAGCGGCGCGACAGGCCGCTCGAGCGCGCCTGCCCCTACGTCTACGTCGACGGCATCTACCTGAAGCGCAGCTGGGGCGGCAGCTACGGGAACGTCGCCGTGATGGTCGCCATAGGCGTCAGCGACGACGGCTGCCGCGAGGCCATAGGCGCCGCCGAGGGGCTCGCCGAGTCGTCGGAGCGCTGGCGGGAGTTCCTCTCGTGGCTGAGGTCGCGGGGGCTGCGCGGCGTGCGCATGTTCACCGGCGGCAGGGCCGCCGGGATGGTCGGCTCGATCGCCGAGGTGTTCCCGGAGGCCGCCTACCAGCGCCGCGCCGTCCGCTTCTACAGGAACGTGCTGGCGAAGGCGCCGAAGACGAGGCGCGCGAAGGCCGCCGCGATGCTCAAGGCGATTCACGCCACGGAGTCGCGCGAGGCGTCGGAGGGGAAGGCCGCCGAGGTCGCCGACGAGCTGGAGTCCATGAGGCCCGAGGGGGCCGCGAAGGCCGTCCGCGATGGCTGCGCCGAGACCCTGACGTACACGAGGTTCCCCGCCGCCCACTGGAGGAGGATCCGCGCGAACAGCGCCATCGAGCGGCTGAACCGCGAGATCCGCAGGCGAACCCGCGTCGTGGGGACGTTCCCCGACGGGAACTCCGCCCTCATGCTCGTCACCGCACGGCTGAAGTACGTCGCGGAGAGCGAGTGGGGGTCGCGCCGCTACCTGGACGTGGCGCTGCTGGAAGGGTAGCCGCACCGGATGGCGGGCCTATGGGACTGTCGGAAAGTGCGCAAGAATCTTGACGGTACC
>DVIW01000014.1 GCA_018710945.1 Candidatus Aphodovivens avistercoris
CCGATGCCCTCGCGCAGGTTCTTCACCGTCTTGCCCAGCGCGCTGCCGAGCTTGGGAAGGTTCTTCGGGCCGAAGATGAGCAGGACCACGGCCAGGATGATGAGAAGCTCGGTGACGCCGATGCCGCCGAAGATTTTCATGGATTGCCTCCTTCAGATGGGTTCGAACGAGCCGCATCATGCGGCAAAAGCGGCCCGTTCGCCATCATGCAAGCTGCGGATTGCGGACAAGCGGGGCGGTTTTCCTTGTCATGCAGGTTGAGTACGGAGCATAACGGCTGTTCATGATTGTTCTCGTTTCGGACAACAGAGAACGAAATCCATCGCGGCGATGGCCGGATGTGGAGGTTGCGCGGAGAGCCTCTGTTCATGCCATGGGACGCGTATGGCGAAACGCTGTGGGAATGGGGCGCCCGAGGCCGCCGCACCGGGGCTTTTGGTAGGGTTGGAGGCGGATCGCACGCACTGCACCTGAAACGAACCACGCGATCGGAAAGGAATACCCGGCTCCATGAACCGTACCACGCGCCTGCGCGCGCTCGCCGCGTCCGGCACGGCGGCCCTCGGGCTCGCCCTTGCGCTCGCACCCGTATCCGTGTCCGCCGCCGAGGCGGAACCTTCCGCCCCCTTCGCCCTGCGCACCGCCTGGGCGCAAAGCGCCGCCGGCTCTCCCCTCGCCGATGCCAACGCCGCCGATCCCGTGGCCGACGCGCTCTCTTCGCAAAGCGCCCTCGCCCGCGTGGCCGACGAGCTGTCGTCGGCCGGCACCGCGCTCGCCGACGAGCGTGCCTGCCGCACCGAGTTCGTGTTGGGCTACGACCCCGCGCTCATCGCGCAGATCGGCTCGCAGTCCTCAACCGGCCATTGGATCTGCTGCCCGTCCATCGCCTGCGCCTACGGCGATGCCGTCATCCACGGCACGGCGAACCCGCACGAGCAGTACGGCTGCGGCTGCTGCACGTGGCCGGGCTGGGGCGGCGGGAACTCGTCGTTCCGTTCGCTCGGCTCCGACGCCGCGCTTCTGCGCGAGGCCTACGACAGCATCACCGCCGGCAAGCCCACCGTCGTGCACGTGACCGGGCCCACCGCCGAACACTGGATCTGCCTCATCGGCTACACGGGCGTCGAGGACCCCGACAGCCTCTCTTTGGGCAACTTCATCGCGCTGGACCCCACCGACGGCGCGCAGATCAACGCCGGGAGCCGCTACCAGCTCTACGGCGACGCCTGCGAGCACGTGAGCGAGGCGTAGCGGCTGGGAAACGCACGCGCTCCCCAGCGAACACCCCCGTAAAACGACGAACGGGCCGTTTGCCCCCGCGCCGCAAAAGGCAGGGGCAAACGGCCCGTTCGCATGCTATCCGGCAAAGCGGCGCGACAGCCCAGCAGCCCGCCGCCCGCTGCGCTACAGGTTCTCCCGCACCCAGGCGATGTTGCCCTTCACCGTGGCGATGAGCTCGTCCACGTCGTCGAACTTGCGCATGGGGCGCAGCCATTCCACGAACTCAAGCACGATGTCGCGCCCGTACAAATCGCCCGCGAAGTCGAGCAGGTGCGCCTCGCACGTGGCCGTCGCGCGGTCGGCGAACGTTGCGGCCACGCCCACGTTGACGGCGGCCTTGAACGTCGCGCCGTCCACATGCGCATACGCCGCGTACACGCCGTCTCCCACCGCGCGCAGCTGGTCGGCCACCTGCAGGTTGGCGGTGCGGAAGCCCATGTCAGCCCCCTCGCCGCGGCCCGCCAGCACCGTGCCGCGCAGCGCGTAGCGCCGGCCCAGCAGATCGGCCGCCTCGCGCACACAGCCCCGCTCCAGCAAAAGCCGGATGCGCGTGGCGGTGACGGGCGCGCCGTCCACGTTCAAAAGCTCGTGGGCGCGCACCGCCATGCCGTGGAGGCTTCCCCACGCATCCAGGTCGGCCACCGTGCCCGCTGCCTTCGCGCCGAAGCGGAAATCGGAACCCACGTGCAGGGCCGCCGGCACCTCGCCGCCGAACGTCGCCTCCAAAAACGCGTCCGGCGCCAGGCTGGAGAAGCGCTCCGTGAACGGCAGAACCGCCACGGCGTCGGAGAGCTCCGCCAGAAGCGCGATGCGCTCGCCGTTGCCCATGAGCTTCTTCAGGCGCTCGGGATGGAAGCGCTCGTCCGGGTCGATGTCGAACGTCACGGCCACGAAGGGCGCGCCGAGCTTTCGCGCCTCGGCGCGGGCCGCATCCAGCAGGAACCGGTGCCCCCGATGCACGCCGTCGAACACGCCGAACGCGCAGCTAGCGCCGGCGAACAGGCCACGGGGCGCGTCTTCGCCCACCCTATAGACAGCTGCCACGCTGCACCCCTTTCTGGAACACGCACCGCGGGCGCCACACGCCGCGCGCGCCGTCGAACGCGTAGATGGCCGCCAGCTTGTTCTGGCTGATGACGCTGGCAAGCTCGCCGTCCTCGGGCGCACGGCAGCTCTCGCGCACGCCCGCCGTGCAGGCGCACAGCTCCACGGCGGCGTCGGCCCGCCGCCGCACGAACAGCGGCAGGTCGCCGGGCCGCAACGCGTTGCCGTTGGCAACCCGCTCTTCCAGCGCCCCGTCCGCGTAGGCGAAGCGGAAGCCCAGAAGCCGCACGGGGTCGAGCGCGGCGCGCTCCTTCAGCTCGGCGAGCGCCTCCAGCGAGACGCACTCCTCCAGCGGCAGAAGCCCCGCCTGCGTGCGCTCGAGCGCCGCCACATGGGCGGGGCAGCCCAACGCCAGGCCCGCGTCGCGCGCGAGCGAGCGGATGTAGGTGCCCTTCGACACGTGGAACTCCACGTCCCACCAGGGAAGATCAACCTGCTCGGGCGCAGCGGCCCCGTCCGCGCCCTGCTCGGCCGCAGCACCGCCTTCCGCAGCGCCGGCCGGCGCCGGCAGCGCGTAGCCTTCGCCCATGCCCACCAAACGCGCCGAGAACACCTCGATGTCGCGCGGGGCCAGATCGATGATGTTGCCCGCGCGCGCCGCCTCGTAGGACTTCTTCCCGTCCACCTTGATGGCGGAGTACACCGGCGGCAGCTGCTTTTTCTTCCCCACCAGCCCGGCGACGAAGCGCTCGGCGAACGAGCGGTCGGCCACCTGAGCCGGAACGTCACCCCTGCGCAGGACCGAGCCCTGCGCGTCGTCGGTGTCTGTGCCCACGCCGAACGCGATGCGCACCACGTAGCGCTTGTCGTGGCCCACAAGGTAGGCGTCAAGACGCGTCGCGGGTCCAATGCAGATGGGAAGCACGCCGCTGGCAAGCGGGTCCAAGGTGCCGGTGTGGCCCACGCGCCGCTCGCCGAAGATGCGCCGCACGCGGTTCACCACGTCGTGCGAGGTCATGCCCGAGGGCTTGTTCACGCCCACCACCAGGCAGAAGTCCGTCGTCCCGCGCTTCACCGCCGCGAACCTTCCCCCGATGCGGCCCCGCCGCCCGCCTCCGGCGCGACGAGCGCCGCCAGGTCGGCCAGCACCGCGGTCGCCTGCTCCTGCAGGTCGCCATGCAGCGTGAAGCCCGCGGCGGCCACGTGCCCGCCGCCGCCGTAGCGCCGGGCCAGCGCGCTCACGTCGGTCTCGTCCTTCGCCCGCAGGCTGCCGCGGATGCCCTCGCCCTGCTCGCGCAGCATGCAGGCCACGCGCACGCCTGCCACGCTGCGCAGCGCGTTGATGAGCGGCTCGGCGTCGGCCTTCACGGCGCCCAGCTCCTCGAAGTCGGCCCGCGACACCCAGCTGAGAACGGCCTGGCCGTCCGCCGCGAAGCGCATGCGCTCGATGGCGCGCGCTTCCAGCCTGACGGAGGCCAAACGCCGGCTCTGGAACACCTCGCGCGCCACCCGGGCCGGGTCGGCCCCGGCCGCCACCATCTCCGACGCCGCGCGCAGGCAGGCCGCGTCGGTGTTCTGGTACTGGAAGCGGCCCGTGTCGGTGGCAAGGCCGGTGTAGGCGCACAGCGCCACCTTCGCCCGCACGTCCTCGTCAAGCGCCGGCAAGAAGCCCGTGACCAGCTCCCACACCAGAAGCGCCGTGGCAGCCGCGTCCGGGTCCACGTACACCAGCTCGGCCATCGTCGTGGGCACGGCATGGTGGTCGATGGTGGCCGTGAACGCCGCGGCCGCGTGCAGCCGCGCCGCGTCCCCGATGCGCTCGACCGTGGGCACGTCCACGCCCACGAACGCGCCCACCGGGCCCTCGCAGGCAGAGGGCGGCACGAGCCCGTCTATGCCCGGCAGAAACGCCAGCCCCCCGTCGATGGAAGCGTCCTCTTCGGCCAGCACGCACGAAACGCGCTTGCCGCAGGCGCGCAGAGCGTGCGCGAGCGCCAGCTGCGAGCCCAGGCAGTCCCCGTCGGGGCTCACGTGCCCGCAGATCACGATGTCGTCGCGCCGCAGAAGCTCGCGCGCGATGTCGCCCAGCGTCGCGTTGGTCTGGGGCGTCGTCGCCATGCGCCTACTCCCCGTCCTCGGTCGGCTCGGCGTCCGCCGCCGCGGCTGCAGCCGCCGCCGACGCCTCGTTTCGCGGCGCGTCAGCCTTCAGCGCCGCAGCGATGCGCTCGGCCTCGTCCACGCTCTTGTCCAGATGGAAGCGCAGCTCCGGCGCCACGCGCCAGGACAGCTTGCGCGCCATGAGCGAGCGGATGCGCCCCGAGGCGGCCTTGAACGCCGCCGCCGCGTCCTCGTAGGCGTCCGGCGCCGCGGTGTAGAACACGTTGCAGAAGCTGCGGTCGTAGCTCACCTCGCAGCCCGTGATGGTGACCAGCGCCAGGCGCGGGTCGGAGATCTCGAACAGCAGGATGCTGGAGATGACCTCCTGCGCCTGCCCGTTGACGCGACGGTTGGAAGAACCTTGTTTCATTGCGAGCCCCTTTCACCCTGGGGTTTGACGTTTTCTAGATTATGGCACAGCCCGCCAGCGCAGCGCGTCCAGGGCCGTAAACCAGCACGCGCAGCACACGCCGCGCCTTCAGCCGTCCTGCAGCGCCAAAACGCTCCCTTGCCCAGCCCACGACTGGCAAGAAGGCCCCGTGCCCTTGGCCGCAGGCAGAGCGCATCCAGTGAAAAGCCCTCCCGTGCCCGAGGTCCGCAGGATCGCCGAGGCGCTGCGCCCGCGTGCAACGGGTTCGCAAGCCTCGGGGATCGCGCGAAGGTCGGGTGCGGGAGGGCTTCGCAGCGCAGGCGCGTTGCGCCGGCCGACAGACCGGCGCAACCCAGCTACTCGGTGCGCTCGACTTCCTTCACCTTGTAGCCTTCGATCGTGTCGCCCACCTTGATGTCCTGGAACTTCTCGATGCCGATGCCGCACTCGTAGCCCTGCTTCACGGACTTCACGTCGTCCTTGAAGCGGCGCAGCGAGGCCATGCTGCCCTCGAAGATGACCGTGCCGTCGCGCACGATGCGCACCTTGTCGTCGCGGCTGATCTCGCCCTCGACGATGTAGCAGCCGGCGACCGTGCCCACCTTCGGAACCTTGAAGGTCTCGCGGACCTCGGCGATGCCGGTGTCCTCCTCCACGATGTCGGGCGACAGCAGGCCCACGCGCGCGGCGTTGATGTCCTCGATGGCCTGGTAGATGACGCGGTACAGACGGATGTCCACCTTCTCCTTCTCGGCCAGCTGGCGCGACTTGCCCGTCGGGCGCACGTTGAAGCCGATGATGATGGCGTCGGAGGCCGTGGCCAGGGTGACGTCGGTCTCGGTGATGCCGCCCACCGCGGAGTGGACGATGTTGATCTTCACCTCGGACTGGTCCATCTTGTTGAACGCGTCGCGCAGCGCCTCGATGGAGCCCTGCACGTCGGCCTTCACGATGAGGTTCAGGTCGGTCTGCTTGCCCTCCTCGATGCGGCTGAACAGGTCGTCCAGGCTCATGTGGCTCTTGGACTCCTGCTCGGCCAGGCGGGCGCGCAGCGCGCGCTCTTCGGCCAGCTTGCGGGCGTCGCGCTCGTCCTCGAACACGCGGAACTCGTCGCCGGCGGTGGGCACCGAGCTCAGGCCCAGGATCTCCACCGGGTCGGACGGATGCGCCTCGTCCACGTGGTTGCCCTTCGGGTCGATGAGGGCGCGCACGCGGCCGTGCGAGGTGCCCGCCACCACGGCGTCGCCGGGATGCAGCGTGCCGCGCTGCACGAGCACGGTGGCCACCGGGCCGCGGCCCTTGTCCAGGTTCGCCTCGATGACGAAGCCGGAGGCCAGCGCGTCGGGGTTGGCCTTGAGCTCCAGCACGTCGGCCTGCAGGATGATGGTCTCCAGCAGATCGTCGATGTGCAGCTTCTGCTTCGCCGACACCTCCACGAACATGTTGGTGCCGCCCCACTCCTCGGGGATGACGCCGTACTCGGTGAGCTCCTGGCGCACGCGGGTCGGGTCGGCGCCGGGCTTGTCGATCTTGTTCACCGCCACGATGATGGGCACCTCGGCCGCCTTGGCGTGGTTGATGGCCTCGATGGTCTGCGGCATGACGCCGTCGTCGGCCGCCACCACCAGCACGATGACGTCGGTCACCTGGGCGCCGCGGGCGCGCATAGCGGTGAACGCCTCATGGCCGGGGGTGTCGATGAACGTGATCTGGTTGCCGTTGATGTTGACCACCGAAGCGCCGATGTGCTGGGTGATGCCGCCGGCCTCGCCCGCAGCCACGCCGGTGTGGCGGATGGCGTCGAGCAGGCTCGTCTTGCCGTGGTCGACGTGACCCATGACGGTCACCACGGGCGGACGCGGCTTGAGATCGGCCTCGGTGTCGTTGTACACCACG
>DVIW01000015.1 GCA_018710945.1 Candidatus Aphodovivens avistercoris
ACAAGACCTGCCTCGTCTACGGCCAGATGAACGAGCCTCCGGGAGCGCGTCTGCGCGTCGGCCTGGCCGGCCTGACCGAGGCCGAGTACTTCCGCGATCAGGGCCAGGACGTGCTGCTGTTCGTGGACAACATCTTCCGCTTCACGCAGGCGGGCTCCGAGGTGTCGGCTCTGCTGGGCCGCATGCCCTCCGCTGTGGGTTACCAGCCGACGCTGGCCACCGAGATGGGCGACCTGCAGGAGCGCATCACGTCCACGGCTTCCGGTTCGATCACGTCGGTGCAGGCCGTCTACGTGCCCGCTGACGACCTGACCGACCCCGCGCCGGCCACGACGTTCACCCACCTGGACGCCAAGACGGTTCTGTCCCGCTCCATCGCCGAGCTGGGCATCTACCCCGCCGTCGACCCGCTGGAGTCCACGTCCCGCGCGCTCGAGCCCGCCATCGTGGGCGAGGAGCACTACCGCGTGGCCACCGGCATCCAGGAGCTGCTGCAGAACTACAAGGACCTGCAGGACATCATCGCCATTCTGGGTATGGACGAGCTGTCGGAGGAGCAGAAGCTCACCGTCAACCGCGCGCGCAAGGCGCAGCAGTTCTTCGGCCAGTGCTTCCACGTGGCGACGCAGTTCACCGGCCTGCCGGGCAAGTACGTCAAGATGGAGGACACCGTTCGCTCCTTCGCCGCCATCCTCGACGGCGAGTGCGACGAGATCCCCGAGCAGTGCTTCCGCATGAAGGGCTCCATCGACGACGTGTACGAGGCGTACGAGCAGATGAAGAAGGAAGAAGCGAATGGCTAATTTCCGCTGCACGGTTGCCATTCCCACGCGCGAGTTGTTCTCGGGCGAGATCAGCTACGCCGAGGTGCCGGGCAGCGAGGGCAGCTACGGTGTGATGGCCGGCCATGAGACGCTGGTCACCACCAACCGCCCTGGCGTGCTTACCCTGTGGCTGGATCCTGAAGGCCACGAGAAGCGGTTCTTCGTCATGAACGGCGGCTTCGCCCATGTGATGGGCAACCAGCTGTCGGTCCTGGCGCGCATGGGCCGCGATGCCGACGACATCGACATCGAGGACGTGCGGAAGAAGCTCAACGATCTTAACAAGGAGATCGAGCGGCTGGAGAAGTCCAGCAGCGAGGCTGATGCCGCCATCCTTGAGACGCATCTCGTCAAGAAGTCGTGGTACGAGCTCCAGCTGCATGCGGTGGGAGCCGATCGCTAGGCGCATCGCCCGACGCATCGCTTGACGCGCTTCGGCCCTCCCCTTGGGGATGGGCATCCATACGAAGGAAAGCCCCGGTTCGCCGGGGCTTTTTCTGTAGTGGGAGCGGTACCGCCCCGCTAGGGGAGGGATGGCGTTGGAGCGCAGAGACGCCGTTAGGCGGATGCGGCGGGCTTGGGGAGCGAGGCGAACTGACGCGCGGCGCGCAGGCGGGAGAGGATCTCGTCGCGCGAGATGCCGGTGTCGAGCGACATCTGCGCAAGCAGGGCGGAGGACAGGTCGTGCAGGAACGCAAGCGGCAGCTCCGTCTCGTCGCGCCGGTCGGGAGACAGGGCGTTCCAGTAGGCGAGCATGCCCATCATCCCGTTCACCGTGTACTCCACGGCCAAGCAGGTGGCAGGCGGCAGCTCTTCGTCATCGGGACACAGGATCGTCTTCCACATGCCGCGCATGAGCGATTCCACCTTCTCTTGGAAGATGCTGCGGTCGCATTTGTCCATCACCAGGCACAGGCGGCGGGTGCTCAGCTCGTTTGCCACGACGACAGCAGACCGGTCTCCATGACCGGTCGCGAGGGAGAGCAGGATGGACGTGAACGCCTCGTCGCCCAGCAGCTCCCGTTCGATGGCGTCGCTCAACAGCGCATCAAGGTCGGCGTAGTGGTAGTAGAACGTACCGCGGTTCACGCCGGCCTGCTGCGCCAGCATTCCCACCGTGATCTCGCGCAGGGTATGCGCTGCCAAAAGGTCCCAGAAGGAGTCGACGAGGCGCTGGCGGGTGTCCATCTCGGCTCCAAGGCGCTTTTGCCTAGGCATTCTGCATACCTCCCGTCATCGCTGCGATGTTGCGGCTCCTCCGCCGCTTGCGCTCGTGCCGCGCATCCGGTCCGTGGCTCGGTTCGTCGTGCTGCGGGTGGGCGTCGGGATGGGGGGAAGAGCCATCGCCTTCGCCTTCGCCTGATCCGCCGCCATCGTTTCCCGGCTCGCGCGCGTCGTCACGCAGGCAAGCGTCGATGGTGCGACGGGGGCCTCCGTCGGCATCGCCATGGGAAGGCGCGGTCTGTGCAGGGCCGTTGCCGTCCTGCGCTGCGCTGCGTTCCGTTTCGGAGGCGCGGGCGTTCATGATGAGCATTTGGAGGCGGTTCTCTATGTTGGCGAAGCTTACGTCGGGATCGTAGTCTAGCGGCAGGATCTGCACGGTGGGATAGAGCTCTTTCAGGCGCTTGGCGATGCCGCGTCCCACGACGTGGTTGGGCAGGCACCCGAACGGCTGCAGGATGACGAAGGCACGGCAGCCTTTCGCGGCATGGTGCAGGATCTCGGCAGGTATGAGCACGCCTTCGCCTGCGTCGAAGGTGTGGTGGATGATGGGATCGCTGGCCTTCACGAGCTCGGGCATGCGGCAGGGCGCCTCGTAGAGCGGATGGGCGCGCCCGATGCGGTCGGTCAGGCTGTGGGCGAGGTCGAACGCCTTGTCGGCGATGGCGTACCAGGCCGCTTCGGCGCGCGGGATGTCGACGCCGTATTCCTTCACCTGGGCGTTCTTGTAGAAGTAGGTCTTGCGGATGACGTCGGTCATGCGCGCCTCGATGACCTCCATGCCGTTGCGCTCCAGGTAATCCTCCACGTGCCGGTTGGCCCCGGGGTGGAAGTTCAGCAGGTACTCGCCGACGATGAGCACGGTGGGGCGTGGGCGGCTGCGGTCG
Organism: Candidatus Aphodovivens avistercoris; assembly: GCA_018710945.1. Lineage (GTDB taxonomy): Bacteria > Actinomycetota > Coriobacteriia > Coriobacteriales > Eggerthellaceae > Aphodovivens > Aphodovivens avistercoris. The sequence goes on from DVIW01000015.1 coordinate 2,933, forward strand.
TAGCGCACCTGCCCCATGATGCCGATGGCGCGGCGGAATCCGGAGGCGGCTCCGCGCACGCCGTGGCGCTCAAGGCCGTCCATCACCGCGTCGAGTGCGCGGTCGAACGCGGCGTTGGCGCTGCCCGGCTCAAGCTCGTAGGGACGCATGCGGCGCAGCAGGGCCTCAAGGGCGTCGATCATCGGCAGCCCGACGGCGGTGCGGATGGCAGCGGCAGTGCTCATCTTGAAGCCGGGATGCATGCCGTGCGCGTCAACGTCGTCGTTGGTGATGATGGGCACGTGGGCGTACCCGGCGTCATCGAGGGCCTTGCGCAAAAGCGCGCTGTAGTGGGTCAGGCGGCAGTCGCCGATGTACTTGCCGGTGCCGATGGCCACCTGCGCGTCGTCGTATTCGCCGCTTGTCAAGGCCGCCAGCGCTTCGCCGATGGTCATCTGGGCGGGGAAGCAGATGTCGTTGTGGACGTACTTCTTGCCCAGGCGGATGGCCTCCTCGCCGCCCACGTCCAGCGCCACGGCGCGCATGCCTTGACGGCAGAACGTGGCCGTCATCAGGCGCGCGAACGCATGGGAGGTGTTGGGGACCAGCACGACCTTCTCATGTCGGTCGCGCCGGGTGTACTTTGCGGGGTAGGGGTCGGGAAGCTCGATGCGGCTCGGCGCGGATGCGCTTTCGCCTTCGGAGGGCGCAGCGGGTGAGGCGTCCTTAGCATCGGGGGCGGGCTGGGGAGCCGGCGTTGGAAGGCTGTCGGATGCGGATGCGCGCCTGCCCGCCTTGCGCCGTTCATCCACCGTCTCCACGAACGAGCGCACGCGGATGCGCACCGGGCCGGCGGCGTCGCTTTCGTCCATCTTCACCACGAGCGGCGTTTTGGACCCGCCTGAGGCCTCGTGCATGAGGCGCGCTATCTCGTCGGACAGGTAGGCGTCGTGCCCGCAGCCGAAGCTGACCAGCTGCACGTACTCCAAGGCGGGGTCGGTCGCGGCGATGAGGGCACAGCCCAGCATGCGCGCATGGAAGTTGTTCACGATGTCCAAGCGGCTGCGCGAAAGGTCCACCTCGTCTGCGCCCGGCACGGCATCGGGCGGCAGCACGGCGTGCCCCAGGTCGCGCAGAAGGTGCGGAAGGTCGTGGTTGACCAGCGGGTCGTTGTGATAGGGCCGGCTTGCCAGGACGATGGCGTAGGTTCCCGTGCGCTGGGCCTCCTCGATGACCTGCCGGCCGCGTTCGCGCAGGCGCTGGCGGAAGCGCGCTTGGGCGGCGTCTGCCGCCTGGATGGCGCGTTGGGCCAAATCTTCCCCGATGCCGAACGCCTCGTTCAGGTAAGCGGGCAGCTGGCGGTCGCGGTCGGCGCGGGTGTACCAGTGAAACAGCGGCGCGTCGAAGGGGATGCCCCAGCGGCGCTCGGGGTTGTCGGAGTTGCACACCACCAGCGGGTAGCCCTTCACCACGGCGCACATCCACTGGCTGGTTTCCTGCGCGTTCTCGGTGGGCACGGTGGTGATGATGGGCATGAAGATGCGGTCGACCTTCGCGTCAGCGAGGTCGCGCAAATGCCCGTGGACCAGCTTCGCAGGGAAGCACACGGTGTCGGAGGCGACGGCGGGCAGCCCCCGTTCGTACAGCTTGTGGGTGCTGGGGCCGGAAACGCGCACGTCGAACCCCAGCGAGCGCAGCAGCGTGCGCCAGAAGGGCAGGTTGTCCCAGAGGGCCAGCACGCAGGGAAGTCCTATCGTGATGCCGCGTTCGGGTGCCAGAGGCTCGACGTTCCCCTCTTCGAACAGCAGCTTCTGACGATAAGCGAATAGATCGGGCGCTTTGCTGGTCGTGCGCGAGGATGCGCGCAGCTGGCGGCGCACGTTCTCGTCCCGCGGGTCGCCCACCACCTCGCCGCGTTCGCAGCGGTTGCCCGTCACGTAGGAGCTTCCGTCAGAGAACGTCACAAGCGAGCGGGCGCAGTGGTTGCTGCAGAAGGGGCAGGGAACGTTCGCCTCGCGCGTGTAGGAGAACGCCTCCATGGCGTCCAAGCCGATGAACGACGAGGCGGCGGGCAAGGCGCCGCCCGCCTGCGCGTCGGCCATCCGCCGCTTGGCGATGAGCGCCGCGCCGATGGCCCCCATGACGCCGGGGTAGGGCGCGCGCGTCACCTCGCGGCCCAGGTAGAGCTCCAGCGCGCGCAGCACGGCGTCGTTTTTGAACGTGCCGCCCTGCACCACGATGCGGTCTCCGAGCGCGTCGGTGTTGGCGATGCGGATGACCTTGGTGAACACGTTCTCGATGATCGAGCGCGCCAGGCCCGCCATGATGTCGTCGGCGTTCTTTCCGCGGCGCTGCTCGGACACGATGCTGCTGTTCATGAACACCGTGCAGCGGCTGCCCAACACGGCGGGGCTTTTCGAGCGCAGGGCGGCGTCGGCGATGCCCTCCACGGGGATGCCCAGCGACGAAGCGAAGCCTTCCAAAAAGGACCCGCAGCCGCTGGAGCACGCCTCGTTCACCATGATGTCGGTGATGACGCCGCCGTCCAACCAGATGGCCTTCATGTCCTGCCCGCCGATGTCCAGGATGAACGTGGCGTCGGGCACGTGCTTGGTGGCCGCCGCGGCATGCGCCACCGTCTCGACGGTGTGGTAGTCGGCGTGGAAGGCGCGCGCGAACAGCTGCTCGCCGTAGCCGGTGGTGCCGCAGGCGGCGATCTCCGGCGTCACGCCAGCGGCGCGGTAGCGCTCGCGCAGGGCCAGGAAGGCGTCGCGCGCCACGTCGAGGGGCTGGCCTTCGTTCGCGGCGTAGAACTGGTCGATGAGGTTCTCGTCCTCGTCGATGAGGGCGAACTTGGTGGTGGTGCTGCCCGAGTCGATGCCCAGGTAGACGCGCAGGGTTTGGCCGGGGCCGGCGGCCGCAGGCCCCGGCGGCTTTGGGGCGGCGGCGTGACGGGCGCGGAAAGCGGCCAGCTCCGCTTCGGAGGCGAACAGCGGCGCGGCGGCGGATCCCAGGCTGGCGCCGGAGCGCACGTCGTCGGCGCGCAGGCGCTCGGTGAAATCGCAGGGGAGGTCGGCGGCTTCGTCGGCGAACAGCTCGTCAAGCGCGAAGGCGGTGCCCAAAGCCACGATGGTCTCGGGATGCTCGGGTCGGATGGCTTGGTCGCCCTCCAACTGCAGGCGCTCGCAGAACACCCGCACGAGCGTGGGGTTGAACGTGAACGGGCCTCCCTCGAAGATGACGGGCGGCACCACGTCGAGGCCCTGGGCCAGGCCGCCCAAGGTCTGCTTCGCGATGGCGTGGAAGGCTGAAAGCGCCAGATCGGCTTTGGAGGCGCCCTGGTTGAGCAGGGGCTGGATGTCGGTTTTCGCGTACACGCCGCAGCGGCCGGAGATCTCGTAGACGGTGGTGCCCTGCGCCGCCAGCGCGTCGAAGCGCTCCACCGGCACCTTCAGCAGAGCGGCTATCTCGTCGATGAAGGCTCCGGTGCCGCCCGCGCAGCTGCCGTTCATGCGCATGTCCGCCACGCCGGTGGCGCCGTTCTCCTCGGTGCGGAAGAAGATCATCTTGGCGTCCTGGCCGCCCAGCTCGATGGCGCAGCGCGCCTGGGGGTGCAGCCGGCGCACGGCGATGGCGTTGGCCACCACCTCTTGGACGTAGGGCACGCCGAGCGCCTGCGCTATGGCTTCGCCGCCGGAGCCGCAGACGGCCACGCGCATCCGGCTTTCGGGGAAGAGCTTCGCCGCTTCGCGCAGGGCGTCTGCGGCGCTTTCCGCCTGGCGTGCGTGATGGCGCCAGTAGCGGGAATGCAGAACCTGGTTGCTGACGGGATCGATGACGCAGGATTTGACGGTGGTGGATCCCACGTCGATGCCCACGTGGACGAGGGCTCCTTGGGGCTGGATGGTCGGTGCTTCGGTTGCGGTTGTCGTCATGGTCAAGGCGCGCGGCCTTCACTCCTTTGCTGCGTCGTCATGTTTGCTGACCGCCGCCAGAACGTGCGCCGGGCGGCGGTCAGCAAGCACAGGGATCAGTATATTCAACATGGTGTTGAAATGAAACCGACAAAACAAGCCTAGTTGTTGAGAATAGCAAGACAGGCGGAAGGATGGGCGGGCCTGCGCGCGCATGCCGGGTGCAGGCGCCGAGTGCGCTTGGCATGCGCGTTGGACGCGCGGCCTTGGCCGCCGCCGCGTCCCAATCGGGATGATCGTCGTTTTCCTGCGGCGAAGCGCGGATGCGGGACGGTTGGGGCGTGCGCGATGGGCCGCCTGTTGCTATCATGGACGGCGGCTTATCGGCGCCGCCTGCGAAAGGGCGGCGATGCGGGGGCCGCCTGCGCCGGCGGCGCGGGAGGCGCCCCTTTTGAAGGAGGGACATCCGTGGAGAGAACGAGAATCGCGCAGCTGTACGCCGACGCGCAGCAGATGGGCGGGCAGACCGTCACCGTGGCCGGCTGGGTGCGCTCGGTGCGCGACATGAAGAACTTCGGCTTCGTCACGCTGAACGACGGCAGCTGCTTCAAGGACCTGCAGGTGGTCATGAACCGCGACACGCTGGGCAACTACGACGAGATTGCCCGCCAGAACGCTGGCGCGGCGCTCATCGCGACCGGCGAGCTGAAGCTCACGCCCGACGCGCCGCAGCCGTTCGAGATCGCGGCCGCCCGCATCGAGGTGGCGGGCGAGAGCGCGCCGGACTACCCGCTGCAGAAGAAGCGCGCCACGGTGGAGTTTCTGCGCACCCAGCAGCACCTGCGCCCGCGCACGAACCTGTTCCGCGCGGTGTTCCGCATCCGCTCGGTGGCCGCCGCGGCCATCCACGCGTTCTTCCAGGAGCGCGGGTTCGTGTACGTGAACACGCCCATCATCACCACGTCGGACTGCGAGGGCGCCGGCGAGATGTTCCACGTGACCACGCTGGACATCGACAACCCGCCGCGCACCGAGGGCGGCGCGGTGGATTACAGCAAGGACTTCTTCGGCAAGCCGGCCAGCCTCACCGTGTCGGGGCAGCTGAACGCCGAGAACTTCGCCATGGCCTTCGGCGACGTGTACACCTTCGGCCCCACGTTCCG
>DVIW01000016.1 GCA_018710945.1 Candidatus Aphodovivens avistercoris
CCGATGCCCTCGCGCAGGTTCTTCACCGTCTTGCCCAGCGCGCTGCCGAGCTTGGGAAGGTTCTTCGGGCCGAAGATGAGCAGGACCACGGCCAGGATGATGAGAAGCTCGGTGACGCCGATGCCGCCGAAAATTTTCATCTTGTTCCTCCATCGCTGTAAGACGGGCGGCCCTTGGCGCCGCCGATTCCACCGCTGCGCAACGCCACCGCGCGGGAGGCGTTTTCAGCGTTGCAAGGATAGCACAAGCCCCGTCGAAATGGCCCCGCGTATAAAATGAACACGGCGGGTGCGCTGCAGCGGGCTTGGGACGCGGTGAGCCGGAGTGCGACGCGGCAGAACGGATGGGCGGAACGGCGCGGCCGCAGCAAGCGCGCCATGCAAGGCGTCCGGCACATCGGGGCAAGCGCAGCAGGACGCTTCCCCACCTTGCCGCTTCGCGGCAGCGGCCCCTGTTGGATGCGGAGAAGAAATTCCCAAAATCTTTTCTGGCGCGCGGCCGAAGCTTGTGCTAACATGTCTGCCGCTGCTTTTAGCGGCATCGGGATGTGGCTCAGCTTGGTAGAGCGCTGCGTTCGGGACGCAGAGGTCGCAGGTTCAAATCCTGTCATCCCGACCATCGAATGCACGGGCCGGACGCCAGAAGGCGCCTGGCCCTTTCGCTTTCTTGCGCGCCATCGGGCTCGGGTTCGGCCGCTTACGCCCCCAGCACGATGGTGGCGCCGGCGTCCAGCACGGCGTAGACGCGCGCCATCCCCTCGGGCGTGCAGAACGACGCGGCGATGGACACCCGCTCCCCCGCCGCAAGCCCGCGCTCCGCAGCCAGGCGGCGCCCCTCGGCCGCCAACTCGGAGGCGCGTCGCGTTGCGCAGGCGCCGTCGGGCGCGGCGAACGCCATCGGGGCGTCGCGAGCCTCGTCGAAGGCGAGGTCTTCCACCTTCAGATACACCTCGTCCACCAGCCCGATGGCCTGGTCGGCCATGTAGCCCATGCTCGGCGCGTCCACGTCTGACGCGCCCATGGAGAACACCGGCGCCTCTGGAAGCTCCTCGCGCACGCAGGAGCACGTGGCGGGGTCGGCCACGAGCGCCACCCGCGGCCGCTTACGACGCAGCAGCTCCCGCACCGCTTCCGGCGGCGTCCCCACCGGCGCCAGCACCGTCCGCGCGCCGCACGCCTGGGCAGCGGCAGCGGCGCAGATGCACCCCATCGTGTTCGGCGACGACAGCAGCACCGCGTCGCCCGCGGACAGCTTCGCAACCCCGGCGAAGTAGCGCGCCAGCACCGTGGCGAGCGAGTACGCCTCCAGGTAGGTGGGCGCCTCCTTCCCCCACGTCGCGAACGGACGATCCGGCGCGCCGTGCGCCTGGTCGCGCATGATCGACATCAAAGCCAACGGCCCCATCTGCAGCCTCCTTCGCCTCGAAGCCCCAAGCACCGCCCATCTTAGCGCATGGCGGGACAATGATGAGGCATCTGCGTTTACCCTACATGGTAATATGATATTGCCAAATATTGAATTTCTGGCAATATCATATTACCAATTTAGGAGCAAAGCATGGACCCCACCATCGCAATGATATTGAAGGAGTTCTCCCTCGACGAATACCGCCCCATCATCCCACGCGAGCTTGATCTGGGAGAGCCCCTCCCCCCGCGGGCGGGCAATCTCGTGAAAGCGATAACGGGAATGCGCCGCTCCGGAAAAACCTACCGTTTGTTCCAGGAGATGGATCGAATCCATCGCTCCGGCGTCCCTTGGAGCCGCATCTGGTATTTCAATTTCGAGGACAACCGCCTCGCGCCTATCACGCCGCGCACCGGCGATGACGTTTTGGAAGCGATTCGCTATCTTGGCGACACCGACCCGCAAGACGGGCTCTACCTTTTCTTCGACGAACTGCAGGAAATGGAGAACTGGGGCGCATGGCTGCGCCGCGTCGTGGATACGACGAAGGCGACCATTTACGCAAGCGGCTCCTCTTCGAAAATGCTGTCGAAGGAGATCGCCACCGAGTTCCGCGGGAGAGCGCTCGACTTCGAGCTGCTTCCCTATTCGTTCCGAGAGCTGCTGGCCAGCGATCCCGACGGCACGGCGCTGATGGAAGAGAAGGCGTGGACGGCTTCCGAGCGAGCGCGTATCCAAAAGCGCTTCGACTCATACCTTGAGCGCGGCGGATTTCCCGCCGTGCAGGGGCTTCCCGCCTCGCAGGCGAGCGCCCTTCTCCAATCTTACACTCAGCGCGTGGTGGCGCGCGATGTGGTCGAGCGGCACAACCTGGCAAAACCGCGCCTCGCCGCAGCCCTCGCGCGCAAGCTCATGGGGCTCAACGCTCGGCAGCTTTCCGTTCGAAAGGTCGAAAACGACCTGCGATCAGCCGGCCTTGCATCCGGGAGAGGCTATCTTGCCGACCTCGTTGCGCACTTCGAAGACGCCTTCCTGCTTTTCCGCGTGAAGGAGTTTTCGCTGTCTCTGTCCGAAAACACCACCGCTCAACCGAAGGTGTACGCAATCGACCCCGGCCTGGCGCTGGCCAACAGCAAAGCAGGTGCCTGCGACAAGGGGCAGCGGCTCGAAGGCGCCGTGTATTTGGAGTTGAGACGCCGCTGTCCTTCGCTGCGCGACGGCGCCATCTCTCTGTTCCGCACGAAAGAGCACAGATACGAAGTCGATTTCGCGCTCGGCGACGTGCTCGACGGGGAAGCAAGCCAGCTCATCCAAGTGACGGAAGCGATGGACGGCCCCAAGACGTCCGCCCGCGAGACGCGGGCGCTTTGGGAAGCGCTTTCCGAATCGGGCCTCGACGAGGGGGTCATCATCGTCGGCAACGGAGACGAGACGGAATACGAGCAGGGCGGAAAGCGCATCCACCAGATTCCCGCCTGGAAGTGGTTCATCGACCCGAACCGCCCATAACACGAAACCGGTTTGGGCTGTCGAACGCCATCAGCGCACAAAACGCAGGAAGGGGTTTAGGGGAAGCGCACAAGCCTTTCCCTCGAAGAGCAAAAGGAACGTACCATAGCATGGAAAGGAAAGCCGCAGCGAAAGGGGCTCCCATGACCACCTCGCTCAAAAGCACGGACAAGAAATCGAAAAAGGGCGACGACGCGAAAAGCACCGCAACTTTCACGGAGTTCAAGAAGGTCGACTGGAAAGACCCGAAGCTTCTTGCCGAAATGGGTGTGGCGGCTCTGATCATCGTCGTCTTCATGGCGCTGTCGAACGGATTCATCGCGTACGGCATGTAAAGCGAAAGCGGGACCCGGCGAGTGTAACGCTCGCCGGGCAGACCCTAACCCCTCCTTACAGACACATCACCATGTAAAGCGGCAGATACACCAGTTCCCCCTCGCGGAACAGATCCTTGGTGTACAGGACGTAGCGTTCAGGCGCCTTAGGGCGGTATTTCTCGTAGAACATGTCAAGCGATTTGTGGGTTCGGTACGAGGACGACTTCACCTCGATGGGGCAAATGCGCCTTCCACGGACAAGAAGGAAATCCACTTCGTACTTCTTCGGTTTCTTCGGCAGACCGTCCTCGCCGCGGCACGCGTGCTCGAACTCATGGAACCGAAGCGCATGTCCGTTGGCAACCAGCATCTGCGCGACCATGTTCTCCGTGACCATGCCAAGATTCGCCCCCAGCTTGTCGAAGATGAGCGCTTTGTAAAGCTGGCCGCTTTGCTCTGCCGCGCTCATCGCCTGGGTCACCAGCAATCCCGTATCGGCCATGAACATCTTGAAGTTGCCCTTCTCGACGTGCAAGTCCATCAGCACGTCTGGCGAGGTAACGTTTTCGCACACGTTCACCGTCATGGACTCTTTGAGGAACTCGAGCGAGCCGATCAGGCGATCGTACCGCGCGCCCTTTTGCACAGCGGAGAACTTGTATCGCATGCTCTGGCTTCCCAGCTGCTCGGACACGACGTTGAACATGGCGGACACGCTCCCGTTGCTTTCACTGTCGTACTTGTGCAGGTCTTCGCCGTAAAGCGTCAGAATCGACCGTTTCACAAAGTCGATCTGTTCGAAGGTCTTGCCGCTCCTGAACGCCTCGACCGCCTGGGGCATGCCGCCCACTGCCAAATACTCCCGGAAAGACTTCATTATGGCGCGATGGACGCCCTCCCCTAACGGCGCCTTGCTGTCGAAAGCTTCCCTGATGGCGTCCGCCGTCACCTCATCGCCTTTCGACCAGAGGAACTCTTCGAAATCCATCGGATACATCTTGATTCGATGCTCTTCCGAGGGGATGAGGATGTCAGCCGTGTTCTGCTTGATGGAGATAAGCGATCCCGTCTCGATGTAATGATAGCGGCCGTCCTTCACAAGCTGCTTGATCGCCTGTCGCGCAAGCGGGAACAGCTGCACTTCGTCGAAGATGATGACGGAAACGCCCTTGGCAAGGCTCTTGCCTTTCAGGAGAAAGAGGTTGCGGAAGAACGCGTCCATGTCGCCGATGTTCTCTTCGAAGTTGCGCTTGACATCCTTGCTCTCCTTGGAGAAGTCGAGCAAAAGGTAGTCATCGTATTCGGCCTGGGCGAACGCCTCCGCAACCGTGCTCTTCCCCACCCGCCGAGCGCCCTCGATAAGCGCCGCCGTAGCCCCGTTCGAAACGCGCTTCCATTCAACAAGCGAGGCGTATGCTTTCCGTTTGAACATGGAGCCTCCTTCGTCCTGCGACCCGTCGCTCCCCCCGTCGCCGCGCGCCTCACGCTTCCCATGCGCCTCCGCCACGTCTGCGACCAAGCGTTCTGCCTGAAAACCCAAAATGATTCTAGCCCGTTTTGTCAAAAAATCGGAAATGTTTTAGCGGCAATTTGCCAAAAATCACGAAATGTTTGATGGCTATTTTGACTGAAAACGAGAAATGTTGAAAGAGGGAGCAGCGGCACGTCCGACGCCGGAAGAGCCTCTGGAGGAAAGCCGCTCGTCCAATCCAAGCCGCTGGCGCCACTTTTCCCGAACCCATCGGAAGGATCCGGCCCCTGCCACGCTTCAAGAGCCGCTCTAGCCGATCTCGGCTGCTGCATCAACGAACCTGAAAAGCGTCAGCCATCCAAACGCCCCGCAGAGCATTGCCAGCCATCTCGGGAAGGGAGCTGCATGGCTCTACAAATTCAGCGACCGGCCCATGGCTCTCTCAATGTAGAGGATGACCTGGCATGACAAGATAAGCTTCTGTCGAAGGTTGGGATCTTCCAGATCGAGATCCAACATGCCGGTGATCTTGTTGATCTTGTTCAGCACGGTGTTGCGGTGCATATAGGTGGCCGATGCCGTCTTCACCAAGTTCCTGTCGCACATCAGATAATGGTACAGCACGTCGCGCAAGTCGGTGTGGTGCTCGGCATCGTAGCGCGTCAGCTGGATGATGGCAGAATGCACCAAATACACCACATCATCGTTTTTCGGATTTTGCAGATAGCGCTTCACCGCCAGGTCGATGATCAGGTAGATGCTGTAATCCTCGTAGTACACGATACGGCTTTCAGAGCGCTGGTCGTGCAGTGCCGCCGCCAAGAGCGCTGTGCGCTTGGCAAGCAAGAAAAACGAGGGCAGCGCGTCTACCCGCCTTGTCTTGGAGCTTATGGCCATCATCCCGTCGTTGTCTTTGAGCAGCTGGGACAAGTGGTCGGTGTCCACGCTGTTGAAATTGGGGCGGAAGCTGCGCTCCCTCTGGCTGAGCAAGATGACGATGTCGTGCTCGTACAGCGTGATGTTCTCGCGCGGGAACAGTCGGCGCAGCTGCAAGAGGATGTCGCGATAGGGCACGTTGGCGCGGCGGCGCGGGAAGGTTATCACGCCCACCGACACGAAATCGTCCACCGGATAGGGAAGGCGCGAGATGCCGTCCCTCACCTCGTCGTTGGTGGAGAGCCTCTCGTCCATGATGTCTTGCCAGCAACGACAGAACGCCTGCATGTCCTCATGCATGGCCTCCATGCTCTCTTCGGCAAGAATCCCGCTCAGCGTATGCGCCGTCAAACGGCACAGCGTCTCTGCGTCGTGCCCGCTCGAGGAATCGCCCAGCACCAAGATGCCTGATTTCCCATCCTGGTGCCGGACGCCGCGGCACCAAAGCCTCAAGCCCTGCATCTCGAAGCAAGAGGGCCTGCCGGCTTCCATGCAGCCCATGGCTTTGCGGGCTATGTCGTTCATCGACGCCGACGGCCTGTCCTGGTGGTGCGGTTCGGTGTGCGCGTTCGCCGTTATCTGTCCTTTCGGACCAACAAGCAAGGCGAAGCAATCGCCCATGTCGGCAACGGCGGCGATGATGCGCTGGAAATCGGCGCCGTGCCTGACCTTTTCCAAGCCTTCTGACCATAGGCGGATCTGCGAGAGCTGGCCGATCATCGCGTTGTGCACGGCGGACAGCGAAGCGTCCAGATAGATGCCGGAGCAACCGGCTGGCACGGGAGCGTCCTCCCCATCGCAGAAAACGAACACCGCGCCTTCGTCTGCAGACGCCTGTTTGGGGAACGTCATCCCTGTTCCGACCAGATAGACGCGATCGGCGGTGTAGCGCTCTTTGGGCTGCAGAAGCTCGAAATACCCTTCGCAGTATTCCCAGCCTCGTGCGAGATCCGTCCTTCGCACTTCGTCCTCGAACGCGTCCAGCAAGTAGCGCACATTGACCATAATCCGCACCGCCTTTCGGAAGACGTGGCGCGATGGCACCATCGCAATGGGAAATCCCAGATCAAGCGCAACTCCATCGCGGCCATGCCCGACGTTTCGCACGCGTGCGAACCCTTTTGCCCGCCCTGCGCCGCGCCCCGTCCCTTCCTCTCCTCTTCTGCATGCCCCTATGGTACCGCGACGGCAGGGGGTTTCGCCCGCCCTCCGAAGCCGCTGCCCCCAAACGCTGTGCAGCTAGCACATTCGGGCGAAGGCCGGTGGGCGAACTGCACGTAAAAAACACTTTCGTATTGAAGCGCTCCCGCCCCGCACGCTATTAATGCGTCAGACGCCGAAAGCGGGAGCCGGATCCCTGCCGCCAGAATCGGCTACTTGAACCGCCACGAAGCGCGATGCCGAACGGCGTCGCCCGGAAAGCACGCGAAGGAGGAATGCAATCTTGAACGATCGCATCAAACGCATGAAGGAGGCGCTGCGCATCAGCAAGTACCCGCTGTGCGTGGAGTTCTTCCGTTTGGCGAACGAATCGCTGGACGAAACGGCGGGTGAACCCACGCTGCTGCGCCGCTCCAAGCTGCATGCCCACATCCTGGACAACATGACCATCTTCATCGAGCCCGACGACCTGCTGTGCGGCTCCGGCGCCAGCAAGCCCTTCGGCCTGGAGATGCAGTACGAGTACGGCGTGTGGACCAAAGACGAGGTCGAGTCGCTCAAGAGCGAGATCTACACCATCGACCCCGAGGACGAGAAGGAGCTCTACGAGCTCAACGAGCGCTTCGCGGGCAACACCGCCAACTCCAACCTGGTGGACGCCATGTCCAAGAGCCTGGGCATGAACGACCGCCTGTGGCCCTTCATGAAGTCCGGCGTCATCCTGCCGCCGTGGAAGGACCGCAAGCAAGCGTCGGGCGGCGGCTTCGCCATGTCCGGCTACGGCCTGGGCCCCGGCTTCGCGCTGGTGTGCGTCGACTTCGCCAAGATCCTCAACGGCGGCGCGAAGTCCATCATCGACGAAGCGAAGCAATGCCTGGCCGACCTGCGCTACGAAACTCCCGATGCCGTCGAGAAGCGCAATTACTGGGAGGGCATCGTCATCGTGTTCGAGGCGTGGGTGCGCCTGGCGAACCGTTACGCCGACCTGGCCGAGAAGATGGCTGGCGAAGAGGCTGACGAGACTCGCAAGGCGGAGCTGCTCGAGATGGCGCGCATCTGCCGCAAGGTGCCCTACGAGCCTGCCGACACGTTCCGCGAGGCGCTGCAGTCGTTCTGGTTCACCTTCCTGATGGTGTGCCCGTCCCCCACTTCGACGCTGGGCCGCTTCGACCAGTTCATGTACCCGTTCTACCGCAAGGACATCGACGAGGGCCGCATCACCGACGAGGAGGTGCTGGAGCTCCTCGAGATCCTGCGCATCAAGAACATGAAGCTCAACCGCGTGTCCGGCAAGGCCAACCGCGCCAAGAATGCCGGCATGGCGAAGTGGTACAACATGACCATCGGGGGCCAGAACCCCGACGGCTCCGACGCCACCAACGAGCTGTCCTACCTGGTGCTCGACGCCGCGATCGACACGCACGTGCCGCACCACACCGTCACCGTGCGCGTGCACGAGGGCACGCCCGAGAAGTTCATGCTCAAGGCGCTCGAGTGCGTCAAGACCGGCCTGGGCATGCCGGCGTTCCTGGGAGACGAGTCCTACATCAACTTCTTCCACGGCATGAGCGAGGATAACCGCCTCTCCCTGGAGGACGCGCGCGGCTACTGCGCCACCGGCTGCGTCGACGGCAACGTGCCCGCGCTCACCCGCACGCAGGTCGCCGTGTTCTTCATCATCCCGCAGGCGATGGACATCGCCCTGCACAAGGGCCTGTGCCGCTACACCAACGAGATCGTCGGCAAGTCCGAGGGCGACCCGCGCGAGATGCAGACCTTCGAGGAGGTCAAGGAGGCCATCTACGACGAGATCCGCTACCTCATGCGCATGGCCAACGAGCGCGAGAACGTCGAGATGATCGCCGAGCGCGACCTGTTCCCCGACGTGTTCCGCTCCGCCCTGATGAAGGACGGCGTGGCGTGCGGCCACGACATGTTCGACCGCCGCTTCGAGTTCGAGAACGGCGCCGTGCTGGGCGCGGTCGGCGGCGTGAACACCGGCAACGCCCTGTACGCCATGAAGAAGCTCGTGTTCGACGAGAAGAAGTACACCATGTCCCAGCTGCTCGACGCGCTCGACGCCGACTGGGAGGGTTTCGAGGAGATGCGGGCCGACTTCAAGGCGCAGCCGAAGTACGGCAACAACATCAAGGAAGTCGACGACATGGTGGCCGAGGTGTACCAGCTGTTCAGCGACACCTGCTACACGCTGCCGTGCGTGTACGGCGACAGCCTGAAGCCCAACGCCATCTCCATCTCCGCCCACCAGCCCGGCGGCGCGGTGACCGGCGCCACGGCCGACGGCCGCAAGGGCGGCGAGATCCTGGCCGACGCGTCGCTGTCGCCCGACCACGGACAGGACGTCCGCGGCCCGCTGGCGGTGTTCCAGAGCGCCATGGACGTCAACCAGGACGGCTACCAGGGCACGCTGATGAACATGAAGTTCCATCCGTCCAACATGAAGACGGAAGACGACCTTAAGAAGCTGGGCACCATGATCAAGACCTACTTGACCCATGGCGGCAAGCACGTCCAGTTCAACGTCGTCGACCGCGCCGAAATGGAGGACGCCAAGGTGCATCCCGAGGATCACCCGGAGCTGATCGTCCGCGTCGCCGGCTACAGCGCGTACTTCACGCGCCTTCCCGAGTCCATCCAGAACGAGGTCATCGAGCGGACCAGCCAGGAGCTGTGATTTCGCGGGGGCGCGGCGCCCCGCGGGGCCGGGGGCGGCCCGGCGGGGCGCGCCAAGGGACGCGCCCGGTGCCCGTTCTCGTTGGAGATAGATCGTTGCAAGTAACTTGTAAGGAGGGGTTACGACAATGGTTCTCGCATTATCAATCATCGGTCTTGCCGTCGCCATCATCGCCGGCAACCTGAGCAAGATCAACATCGGCGTCATCGCCATGTCCATCGCGTTCTTCCTGGGCGTTCTGGGCCTGGGAATGTCGGTCTCCGACATCATCAACTTCTGGCCCATCCGCATCATGTTCTTCCTCATCGCGATCGCGTTGCTGTTCGGCCATGCGATCGAGACGGGTACGCTGGACCTGCTGAGCAAGAAGATGCTGTACGCCGTGGGCGGCAACGCCAAGATCCTGCCCTTCGCGGCATTCTTGCTGACCGGCATCGTTGACATCCTGGGCGCCGGCGGATCGACTCCGGGCATCATGGCGCCGATCATCGTGCCCATGATGGTAAGCGCTGGCCTGTCGCCGATCATCGGCGCTGTGGCAATCTGCATGGGCGCATTCGCGTTCGGCCAGAACCCCGTCAACGGCTTCGGCGGCGTCGTCGGCGTCGGCCTGCTGGAGGATCTGGGCGGCTATGGCCACGAAGCGGCTTTCGGCTCCACGATGTACCAGTGGGCATCGGTCATCATCATGTCCATCATCTGCCTGATCCTCGCCTACTTCATCCTTGGCTGCCATAAGGCCAAGAGGGTCGAGCAGATCGAGAAGCCCGAGGCTTTCAGCGGCCCGCAGAAGACCGCTCTGGCCATCATGATCATCGCGCTGGCTCTCATGTTCCTGCCCGTGATGTTCAGCATGTTCTTCCCTGGCATCGCTTGGCTGAAGACGCTTGCAGACCTGTGCCAGCCGCAGTCGGTCATGATCGTCGCCGCCCTGATCTGCCTGGCTATCCGCCTGTGCGATCAGAAGAAGGTCTTCGCGCACATCCCCGTGAACACCATCGTCCAGATCTGCGGCGTGTGCATCCTCGTGGGCATCGCCACCGAGGCTGGCTTGGGCGACGCCATCGCGGCGTTCGTGGGCCAGGAGGGCTTCCCGGTGTGGCTCATCGCCCCGCTGCTGGCTGCTTTCTGCGGCTTCTTGACGCTGTTCTCCTCCATGACTTCGGTCGTGTTCCCGATCGCCTACGCGGTCGTCCCCGCCGTCGCCGCCGCCACGGGCCTGAACCCCGTTGGCCTGCTGTGCGCCGTGTGGTGCGGCTGCTCCACTGCGGGCATGTCGCCGTTCTCCTTGGCAGGCGCCCTGATCATCGGCTCCATCCCCGATGCAGAGCTGGCGGAGCGCATGGTTACCAAGCAGCTGGTCTTCTCCATCGGCGGCATCATCCTCGGTGCCCTGATCTCCGCGACCGGCATCTGGAACGTGTTCCCGAACGTGCTGGCCTAGCGAACCTGCACCTGTGCGTCTCCTGCTGCCCCCTCCAAGCAGCGGGAGACGCAGAAGCGAGACTTTCCTTTTCAAGCCGCGCTTCACGAAGCCGTCCCGCGCTCTTCCGTCCCTGTGCCCTTTGCGGGCGCGGAAGAGGCTGCGGGGCGGCTTTCTTGTTGGCCGGCGAACCAGCTGGCTATCCCGCCGAGCGGACGCCCCTATCTTCGCGCCACAGCCTCCTAGCTTGCAGCGGAGCTTTCCGCCTGCGCCTGCGGGGCCGCGAGGCGTCTAGGCGTCTTGCAGGAGCTTGAGCGCCAGGGCGCGCGTCACCGCGTGCGTGGTGAGGGGCGGCTGCGTCACGCCCGCCTCGTCCATGGCGGCGAGCTGCTTGTCGGAGTGGAACACGTAGGGGTACACGCCGTGGAGAAACGGCAAAAACGCGAAGGCGAACAGGTCACGGCGATCCCCGTCCCAGCGGGGCTTCGCCGCCGCCAGCACGCGGCGCAACGCCTCCACGGTGCGCTTGTAGGCATGCTTGAACTCGACGAGGTTCTCGAGGCGGCTGTTCTGCTCCATGTCGTAGAGATTCATGGCCAGAAGCTTCAGCATCTGCTCGCGCGCTTGCACGCTTTTCGCCAGCTCATCGGCCAGCTCGTCGTCGGAGAGGGAGGACGCGCGCGCGGCGAGGGCCTCCAGGTCGGCCGCCCACAGCTCGTGCTCGCGCTGCAGCAGCGCCAGCAGGATCTCGTCTTTGCACTGGAAGTAGTTGTACACGTTCGCGCGGCCGAACGACACCTTGGCGGCGACCTGCGTCATGGTGATGTCGCGGTAGCTTTCCGCCTGGTACAGCGCCTCGCACGCATCGATGATCTCGTTGCGGCGCGCGAGCGATTCTTCCTTCGTGATCCTCGGCATGCGTCCTCCCCTTTCGGCGGCGCGGCTGTTCGCGCGCCGCCGCCGTTGTTCTTCCTAGAGGCTTTCCGCCCACGCGCGCAGGGCGTCGGCGCTCTGACGGCCGTTGAGCAGTTTACCACCCGTCACCGTGGAGCCCGCGGCAATCTGCTGCATGCGCTGCGGCGCGCGCCCGAGCCCGCTGCCGCCGCTTGTGGCAAAGGGGACGACGGTCTTGCCGGAGAAGTCGTAGGACTCGAGGAACGTGTCGATGATGCGCGGCTCAACGTACCACCACACGGGGAAGCCGACGAACACGGTGTCGTAGGCGTCCATGTTCGAAACGGTGCCGGCGATGGCGGGACGACACGACTCGTCGTCCATCTCGCGCGAGCTGCGGCTTGCGCGGTCGTTCCAGTTGAGGTCGGCCGACATGTAGGGCTCAGCGGGCGCGATCTCGTAGAGGTCGGCGCCGATCGCGTCGGAGATGGCGCGCGCGGCACGCGCGGTGGTCCCGGTGGCGGAGAAGTAGGCAACGAGGGTGGGAGTCATGGATCGTCCTTTCTCTGAAGTGACAGGTTGTCAGTTTTAGTGGCGAGAGGGACGATACGCTCTTGCTGACATGGTGTCAATATTGAGGAGGAAATTTTTCTGACAAGTTGTCAGTTTTGTGCGGAAAAGCAAGGGGCGCGAGGAGCGTGGGCCCGTTCGGCCCGCTTCTCGCGCCCCCTTTGCGGGCGGTTTCGGCGGTTGCGCGTGCTTTGGCGGGAGCGTGCGGCACGCCGAATGGGCGCGCAGCCCCCTTCCCTACCCCTTCGCCAGCTTGGCGAGCGTTTCTCCGACGATGCGGTAGGTGGTCCAGTCGCTCATGGGCTCGACGCCGAGTGCGAGGTAGAAGTCGATGCTCGGGCGGTTCCAGTCGAGGCACCACCACTCAAGCCGGCCGCAGCCGCGCTCGACGGCGATCTGCGCGAGCTTTCGCAGCAGCGCCTTGCCGTGGCCCCTGCCGCGGTGCGCGGGCAGCACGTAAAGATCCTCAAGGTAGATGCCCGCACGCCCGAGGAAAGTCGAGAAGTTGTGGAAGAACAGGGCGAACCCCACCTCGCGGCCGTCTTCGAGCGCGAAGATCACCTCCGCCTTCTGCTTGTCGAAAAGCTGTTCCCCAAGCAGCTCCTCGGTGGCCACCACCTCGTCGAGCATCTTCTCGTAGGCGGCGAGCTCGCGGATGAAGCTCAGGATGAGCGCGCAGTCCTCCCGCGTTGCGAACCTGAACTGCGTGTTGTGCCCCGCCATCTAGCGCACCGTGACGAGCTCGTAGCTGCGCGTGCCGATGCCGAGCTTCTCGGCGTGCACGAGGCCCGCCTCCCAGTCGGTGTCGGGGTGCACCATCTTGAACACGTCGCGCCCTGCGCCTTCGCCGGCCTGCTCGCCCGCGTCCTGCGCAGGGATCGCGTGCGCATCCGCGTGATCGGACGCTGCGGCGCCCTTCTTCGCGTGCGGGTCGGCCATGCTGCCCGGCACGACGGGCTGCGCGTTCGCCGCGTCGACGCAGGCCTGGTCGAGGGCGACGGGATCGGACGACGCGAACATGCCGACGTTGGGGATGACGGGGATGTCGTTGGCGCTCTCGCAGTCGCACTCGGGCGACACGTCGAGCACCAGGCTGACGTGGAACGACGGCTTGCCGTCGAGCACGGCCTTCGTGTACTCGGCGATCTTCCTGTTCATGACCGGCTTCGCCTCGTCCCACTTCGTCATGATGGCGCCCGCGGGGCAATAGGCGATGCAGTAGCCGCAGCCGACGCAGCGTTCCTCGTCGATGACAGCCACACCGTCGGTCACGTGCACGCCGCTGCTCGCGCAGTGGCTTTCGCACATGCCGCAGCCGATGCACTTATCCGCGTTGATGCGCGGGGTGCCGCTGCTGTGCATCTCCATTTTGCCCTTCTTCGAGCCGCAGCCCATGCCGATGTTCTTGAGCGCGCCGCCGAAGCCTGCGTTGATGTGCCCTTTGAAGTGGGACAACGACACCACGATGTCGGCCTCGGCGATGGCGGCGCCGATCTTCGCCTCGCGCACGTACTCGCCGCCCGCAACGGGGATCTCGCGCTCGTCGGTGCCGCGCAGGCCGTCGGCGATGATGGTGTGCACGCCGGTGGACAGCGGGCTGTAGCCGTTGAGGTAGGCGGCGTCGAGGTGGTTGAGCGCGTTGT
The DNA here is from genome assembly GCA_018710945.1 of Candidatus Aphodovivens avistercoris. Taxonomy (GTDB): domain Bacteria; phylum Actinomycetota; class Coriobacteriia; order Coriobacteriales; family Eggerthellaceae; genus Aphodovivens; species Aphodovivens avistercoris. The sequence continues at coordinate 14,027 of DVIW01000016.1, forward strand.
TGCGGTACCCCACGTACAGCGTGTTGCAGTCGGTGAGGAACGGCTTGCCGCCCTGCGCCTTGATGTGGTCGCAGAACACCTTCGCGTACTGGTGGCGCAGAAACGCCATGTTGCCCACCTCGCCGAAGTGGACCTTCACGGCGACGAACTTGTCCTTGAAATCGATCTGGTCGATGCCGGCCTTCACGATGAGCCGCTCGAACTTCGCCAGGATGCTGTCGCCCGGCTTGACGTGCAGGTCTGCGAAACAAACGGTCGCAGTCATGGGTCCCCCTTTGCGATCGACGGGCCGCATCGGCCCGCTGCTGCCGATGCGGTCATTGTCTCATGCCGCGGCGCGATTCGCCATTTCGTCGATACGAGTTCATATCGGCTAACTTATATGGTATAATCACGGTAACAAATAGAAGCAGGAGCGGCCAGCAACGCCGCCTCCCCGTCGCGAGGAAGGACGCCTCATGTCTGCCAAGGTTCGCGTGTGCAAGAAGTGCTCGGGGGTTTCGCCGAAGGACTTCAAGGGCACGGTTGACAAGTCGCACATCCGCTCGGGGTGCTTCGGGGCGTGCGCGAAGAAGCATCCCGAACTCAAGGGCAAGGCGTACGCCAAGGTGGATGGCAAGCTTGTCGTGCGCGATTCGAAGAAGAAGCTCGTGAAGGCGGTCGCGGCAGCGCTCTAACCCCCGTCCCCCTTCCCCACCCGCACCCGCGCCCAGCGACGCGCTCGCGCCAACAGCCGGCTCCCTTCCATCCCGCCGATGTGCTACGGTACGGGAAAACGCCGAGACGAAGGAGCCGCCCATGAAAGCGCTCGTGCACGACGGGTACGGGAACATCGCCCTGCAAAACCGCCCGCTGCCCGCCATCGAGAAGCCCACCGACGCGGTTGTGCGCGTGACGCGCTCGACCATCTGCACGAGCGACCTGCACATCATGCGCGGCGCCGTGCCACGCGCCGAGCCCGACACGGTGCTCGGCCACGAGTTCGTCGGCGTGGTGGAGCAGGTGGGCGCGGGCGTGACGCGCTTTAGCCCCGGCGACCGCGTGGCGGTGAACTGCGAGACGTTCTGCGGCTCGTGCTTCTTCTGCCGGCGCGGCTGGGTGAACAACTGCGTGGAAGGCGGCTGGGAGCTCGGCTGCCGCATCGACGGCTGCCAGGCCGAGCACGTGCGCGTCCCCTTCGCCGACAACGCCTTCACCCTCATCCCTGACACGGTGTCCGACGAGGATGCGCTGTTCCTCGGCGACATCCTGGCGACGGGCTGGTGGGGGGGGCGCGCCTCGCCGAGATCGAGGAGGGCTCCACCGTCGCCGTTATCGGCGCGGGCCCCGTGGGCCTTGCCACCATGATGTGCGCGCGGCTTGCGAACCCCGGCCGCATCATCGCCATCGAGCCCGACGCCTGCCGCGCCAACCGGGCCGCTGAGCTCGGGCTGGCCGACCGCATCATCGACAACAGCGCGCCGCTCGACATGATCGAGGCGGCCGTGCGCGCCCTCACGCGCCACGGCGGCGCCGACGCCGTCATCGAGGCGGCGGGCGCCGACTCCACCTTCGAAATGGCATGGCGCATCGCGCGGCCGAACGCCGTCGTGGTGGTTTCAGCCATGTACGAGCAGGACCAGGTGCTGCCGCTGCCGCAGATGTACGGAAAGAACCTCGTGTTCAAGACGGGCGGCGTGGACGCGAGCGGCCTCGACGAGGTGATGCGCCTCATCGAGCAGGGAAAGCTCGACACGAGCTGCCTCATCTCGAAGCGCTACCCGCTCAACGACATCCTGGAAGCGTACCGCGCCTTCGAGGCGCGCGAGGACGGCTGCCTCAAGGTGGTCGTCACGCCGTGGGAGGAACGGTAGGCGCCGTCCCGCACGACGGTCGCGCGAGCTCGCGTACGGCGCCTCGCCTTCGCCTACTCCCCGATGAAGCGGTAGCCCACGCCCACCTCGGTGGCGATGAAGCGCGGGGCAGCGGGTTTGTCGCCGAGCTTGCGGCGCAGCGACGCCATGATCACGCGCAGCGTCTTGTACTCGTCGGCGGCGGGGTAGCCCCACACCGCTTTCTGAATGAAGCGGTGGGTGAGCGCCTTGCCCGGGTTCTCCACCATGACGAGCAGCAGGCTGTACTCGTAGGGCGTGAGGTGGATCGGCGCGCCGTCGAGCGTGACGGTGCGCGTTTCGCCGTCGATGACGAGCCCGCCGACCACGTGCACGCGTGCGGTGTCGGCTGCGGGCGCGTCGTTCTCGCGGGCGCGATGCCGCAGCGCCACGCGGATGCGCGCGAACAGCTCCGCCATGCTGAAGGGCTTCACCACGTAGTCGTCGGCACCTGCGTCGAGCGCGCGCACCTTCTGCTCGTCCTGGTTGCGTGCCGTCACCACGATGACGGGCGTGGGGCCGGCGGCGCGGATGCGCGCGAGCACCTCCATGCCGTCGCGGTCGGGAAGCCCCAGGTCGAGCAGGACGAGCGCGGGCGCATTCGCCTCGAAGAGCGACAGCGCCACCGCACCCGATGACGCCTCGCTCACGCGGTACCCCTCGGTGCGCAGCGATATGCGCAGGAGCTGGCGGATGTTGTCGTCGTCCTCCACGACGAGGATCTCATCGCTCATGGGCCGGCTCCTTTGCATCGCGGGCATCGCTGGATGTTGCTGCCGTTGCGGATGGGGGCACGGGCACTTCCGCCGCACTGCTTGTGTCCGGCGCATCTGCCGCACTGCTTGTGCTGGGCGCATCTGCCGCGCTCGTGCCTGTGTTCGCGGTCTCGCTCGCATCCGCGGTTGCGCTCGCGCCCACATTCGCGCCCGCGAGCGCGACGTCAGCCGCATTAGCCGCGCCCCCATTACCCTTGCCGTCGCTTTCGTCGTCGTGCTCCATCGGCAGCGAGAACTCGAACGTAGCGCCGCCGCGGTCGTTGTTATACGCTACGATCATGCCGCCGTGCGCCTCCACGATGGCCTTGCAGATGCTCAGCCCCAGCCCGATGCCGCTCTTGCGGCCTGGTTCGGCGTCCTCCGACACGAAGCGGCCGAAGATCTTGCCGAGCATGGCGGGCTCGATCCCGCCGCCGTCGTCGGCCACGCGGAACAGCATGCGGTCGCCGTCGCGCATGGTGGACACCCAGATGCGCGCCATCGGCGCGGCGTGCTTGATGGCGTTGTCGATGAGGTTGACGAGCACCTGGCGGATGAGTTTGCCGTCCATCGGCACGAGCTCGACGTCCTCCGGCGGCGTCACGATGATCTCGTGTTCGCCGCGGTAGGGCATCTCGTGCATCACTGCGTCGCCGATCACGTCGTCTACCACCTCGGGTTGGAAGTCGAGCGGCACATCGTCGTCCTGTACGCGCGTCATGCTGAGCAGGTTGTCGATCATCTCGGCGAGCCAGCGCGCGTCCTTCGAAATCGAGCCGAGCAGGGCGGTGCGCTCGTCGGGGTCGATTTGGTCGAGGTTCTGCTCGAGGAACTCGGCGTTGCCCTGGATGCCGGCGAGCGGCGTGCGCAGATCGTGGGACACGCTGCGCAGAAGCGTGGTCTTGAAGCGCTCGCGTTCGATCTTGAGCTCGTCGGCGCGCGCGTGCTCCTCAAGCTCGTTGCGCTCGACGGCGATGGCAGTCTGCTTGAGCACCGACTCGAGGAACGATTTGCTCGAAAGGTCGAGTCCGCCGTGCGTGCAGTCGATCGCCACCGTGCCATGCACCTTCGTCTTCGCCGACAGCGGAATGAACCGCATGCGGCAGCCGATGTAGCCCGACACGCCCGAACCCGTCTGGTAGCCCTGCTCGTAGCACTCAACGGCGGCGCGCGCGTCGTCGGCGCTGCTGCGCGCTGCCAGCGCATCAGCATCGGGCGTGCCGAGGGTGATCTCCACGGTGCGTCCCATCATGCTCGACAGCATGTCGGCTGAGAACGCACAGGCACCATCTGCCGACGTGCTGTCGATGAGCCCCGTGCTGATCTTATTGAGGCGGCGGAGCACCTGGGCGTTGCGTTCGGAGATGGCGACCTGCTGCTTCATGCGGTTCGTAAGCGCACCCGTGATGAACGCCACGATGGCGAAGATGACGAGCGTCACCGCGTCGGTGCGGTTGAAGATGGCGAGCGAGAGGTGCGGCGCCACGAAGAACAAGTCGTACACGAGCAGGTACATGACGCCGAGCCCGATGCCCCAAAGCCCCGATTCCGTCTCGATGGCGGCGATGAGGATGCCGAGGATGAACACGAGGAAGCTCGCCTCGAGCTCGAGTCCGATGAGCGAGAACCCGAACGTGGCAGCGATTCCCGCCACGAACAGCAGCGCCACCACGCCGAGGTTGCGTGCGGTGTTCCGCTCGCGTGCGTCGTGCGCGCGAGCTGCGTCGTTCGTGGCTGTCTCGCCGCTTCCCGGCGCGAGCGCCTCCCTAATGCTGCGCAGCATGGCGAACCTCCTCCTCGATGCTCTGGAGCATCCATCTTAGGCCGAATATGAGCGGAAATATCTCGAGGCGACCGAACAACATGGCGACCGACCCCGCAATGAGCACCACGGGCGAGGAGCCGGCGCTGAGGAATCCCACGCTTATCCCTGTGTTGCCCAGGCACGACGCGGCTTCGAACACGGCGTCGCCCACCGAGGCGCCGAACAGCGTGAACAGGAAGCCGCAGATGACGAGCAGCCCCACGTATACGCCCACGAATGTCTGTATCGAGGCGATCTCGTCTTTCGAGCAGGGGATGAGCTTCCCGAAGCGGTTGATCTTGGTGCTGTACACGCGCCGACGATGCCCGAAGCGCTCGCGCAGCGACCAGATGAGCCCGCGCGAGTACACCACGAGGCGGTACACCTTGATGCCGCCCGAGGTGGAGCCCGCCTCGCCGCCGACGATCATGAGGAACACGAGCAGGTAGAGAATGCCCGGCACGAGCAAGCCGAAGCTCGGGATGGTCTGCAGGCCGGTGGACGTCATGACCGACACCGTCTGGAAGAGCCCGATGCGCGCCGCCTCGGCCGCGGAGTCAGCCTGGCCGCTTGCGAACACGAGCGCGGCGAACACGGCAGTGCCCGCGATGATGATGCCGATGAACGGGATCGTCTCGGCGTGGCGGACGAACGCGCGGAACTTACCCTGCAGCAACATGAAGTTGAGTAGGAAATTCGTGGCGCCCGCCAGCATGAGGATGATGGTGATGAGCTCGATGGGGAAGCTGTTGTACGACGCCATGCTGTCGGGTCGTACGGCGAACCCGCCGGTCGACACGGCGGAGATGGAGATGTTTATGGCGTCGAAGACGGGCATGCCGGCGATCACGTACGCCGCGGCGCCGAGCGCGATGATGCCGGTGTAGAGCGCGAGCACCATGCGCGCCGAGCTTGCGGTGCTCGACAGCAGGCGTTCGGTGTGGCCTTCGGCGCTGTACAGCTTGAGGCCGTGCGCATCGCTCACGATGCAGGTGAGCACGAGGATGAGGCCGACGCCGCCCACGTAGTGCATCATGCCGCGGTGCATGAGCATGACGTGCGGGCAAGCCGCTACGTCCACCACGGAAAGCCCCGTGGTGGTGAGGCCGCTTGTCGATTCGAAGATGGCCTGGGGAACGGTGAGCAGCCCCGCCGCCACGAGCGGCAGCGCGTAGGCGGCGACGGCGAGGATCCAGATGAGCACGGTGACGCCCGCTGCCTCGGCGCGCGAGAGCGCCATGGCGGCGGCATCGCGCGCGCCGAAAAAATAGACGAGGTAGCCGACGAGCATGGTGAGCACGCCGGGGAAGATGATGCAGGGTGCGTAGCGCACCTCGTCGGGGTAGGCGACGAGCGCGAGCAGCGGCACGAGCAGCATCGCGCCGATGAACACGAGCGCTAACCCCGCGTATCCTGCGACGGCATGTCCGCTGTTGCGGTGGAGGCTAGCCATGGCGCTTGTCGTCCATTGCGGCGATGGAGGTCTCCTCGATGAGCTTCGCCACAAGGTACGTGGCGCTGATGACCGAGGAGATGCCGAGCTTCTTGAACAGGGAGATGTTGCGCGGGTCGTACACCGTGCACACCTGGCGCTCGATGCCGAAGTAATGCTGCGCCATTTGGCAGATCACGAGGTTGTCGGCGTCGCTGTTGGTGAGTGCGATGACGATGTCGAAACCCTCGACGTCGGCGTCGTCGAGCACGTAGCGTTTCGTGGCGTCGCCGCAGATCACGGGCACGTTATGGCGCGATGAGAGCCGCTCGCACCAGGCGCGGTCGCTGTTGACGACCACCACGTCGTTGCCGTTTTCGAGCAGCGATTCGACGAGGTAGTCGGTGCGGGAGCGGCCGCCGGCGATGAGGATGTGCATGATGACCTCCTTGCGTTAGACGATGCGCGCCATGCGGCAGAACGCGTCGAGGCAGAGGCGGTGCGGGCAGATGGGTTCGACGGTGCTTTCTTCGAGCATGCCGATGAGGTCCTCGTCTTCGATGCGGGCGAACACGTGCTCGACGCCGTACACCTCGCTTGCGACGCGCCCGAGGAAATAGTTCACCGTGTCGCGTTCGGTGCATGCGACGAGCACGTCGGTCTGCTCGATGTCGCAGTCTTTGAGCACCGCCACGTCGGCGCCGTCAGCGAGGACGGTTTCGCCGCCGAATCCGGCCGACAGCCCGTTGAATGCGGAAGGGTCCTTGTCGACCGCGATGACCGCGTAGCCGGCATCGGACAGTCGGTTCGCCACCGCAAGCCCGAACTCCCCGCACCCGACAACGAGCGCCCGCCTAACCCTCACCAAAGCCATAATCGCCTCCTCCGTTGCGCCGCAGTATAGGAGGAACCATGTAAAGATGGTCTAAAGATCGGGAGGCGCGCCGGCGCGCCGCCCTGTCCCTCCAAGCGCCTGCGCTCCCCGCCGGGCAAGCCCCGCATCCGCCACGCGCCCACCCCTCCCATGCGGTATGATCGTGCCAGGCGAACCATGAAGCGACGGGCGGAAAGGGGGCGGAAGTGGAAGCAGCCGACAACCTGACGGACCTCGACCAGGCGCGCGAGGAAGCCCGCCGGTGCGGGGTCGACCTCATGCCGACCGATGGGGGGCTCTCCCTCGCGGCGGACGGCATGCGGCTCGTCCCCGACTTCCGCGCCCTGCTCCCCCGCCTGCGGCCCGACCGACTCGGGCGCGAGCTGCTCGTGAAAGCGGCAAAGGTAAAGGCGGGAGGCGGCGCGCCGCTTGCCGTCGACGCCACAGCAGGGCTCGGCCAGGACGCGCTTCTGCTGGCGGCCTCAGGCTTCCGCGTGCTGCTGTTCGAGCGCAATCCCGTGATCGCTGCGCTGCTGCAGGACGCCCTGCGCCGCGCCGCCGCCGACGCCGACCTCGCGGACGTGGCAGCGCGCATGGCGTTCGCGGGCAGCGACAGCATCGCAGGCCTGCGGCTGCTTCCCGCACCACCCGACGTGGTGTACCTGGATCCCATGTTCCCCGCCCGCCAGAAAAGCGCCGCCGTGAAGAAGAAGTTCCAGCTGCTTCACCATCTCGAACGTCCCTGCGACGACGCTGCGGAGCTTCTGCAGGCCGCGCTCGACGCGCATCCGCGCAAAGTGGTGGTGAAGCGCCCGCCGAAGGGGCCCTTCCTCGCCGACGTGAAGCCCAGCTACTCGCTTGCCGGCAAGGCGGTGCGCTACGACGTGATCTCCCTGCCGCCGCGCCGCTCCGAAACCGTCCAGTGAACGGCCCGCCCAAACGCAAAAGGGCCGCGACCCGAAGCGGGCCGCGGCCCCAAGCCGTCTCATGCGGGCCGCAGCCCATGGTGCGGCTTTAGATCTCCCAGTTGGCGCCCATCAGCTTGGCGAATTCGCGGCAGATGGCGGTGTCGCCCGGCCACGCCGGCGAGGTGACCAGGTTGCGGTCCACCACGGCGGCGTCCATCTCGGCCTCCACGTAGGTGGCGCCCGCAGCGGTCACGTCCGGGCCCACGGCCGGGTAGGCGGTGGCGGTGTAGCCCTCAAGCACGCCGGCGGCGGCCAGCACCTGCGGGCCGTGGCAGATGGCAGCGACGGGCTTGTTCGCGGCGAAGAACTCGCGGGTGATCTCCAGCACGCGCGGGTTCAGGCGGATGTACTCGGGCGCGCGGCCGCCGGTGATGAACAGGCCCGCGTAGTCGGCCGTGTCCACGGCGTCGAAATCGGCGGTCAGCGCGAAGTTGTGGCCGCGCAGCTCGGTGTAGGTCTGGTCGCCCACGAAATCATGGACGGCGGTGCGCACCACTTCGCCAGCCTTCTTGTCGGGGCACACGGCGTCCACCTGGTAGCCGAGCATCGACAGCGCCTGGAAGGGCACCATCGTCTCGTAGTCCTCGGTGTAGTCACCGCACAGCATCAGGACCTTCTTCGTCATAAGAATTCCTCCTCATCGCTTACCGCAACGATTCCATGCATTTGCATGACAGCTAGATTCTAGCATTACGCGGCCCCGTTGGCGGCGCGCATTCCCCCTGCGCCCGACGGCGCGGCGGACGGCGGCGCGGACCGATTGCCTCAGCGCCCGCCGCCTGCACGGCGCATCCGCCGCTCAGGCCGCAACCCGCCTGCGAGGCGCAAGGCCCCGCGCTTCGCGCCAAGCGCTAGCCGCACACCTTGCCCGGGTTCAGGATGCCCTGCGGGTCGAACACCTGCTTGATGCCCGTCATCAGGTCGTAGGCCGTCTCGCCCACCGATTCGCGCAGGTAGCCCTTCTTCGCGTGCCCGATGCCGTGCTCGCCCGACACCTGGCCGCCCAGCTCGGCGCACTTCTCGTAGGCGCGCGCCATGATGTCGGCCGCCTTCTGCTTGAACTCGGCCTCGTCCACGCCGTTGCCGGCGCAGTAGATGTGCAGGTTGCCGTCGCCGGCGTGCCCGAACGAGCGGATGCGGATGCCGTGCTCGGCCCCCACGCCGTACACGAAGCCCAGGAAGCCCGCGATGCGGTCCACCGGCACCACCACGTCCATCTCGTCAAGCAGCTCGGCGTCGTGCTCGATGACGGTCAGCAGCGCGTCGCGCACCTCCCACACGGCCTTCTTCTCCGAGGGCTGGTCCACCACCAGCACGTCGAACGCGCCGGCCTCATCGGCGATCTCCGCCAGCTTCTCGGCGCGCTGGAAGATCTCGTCCTCGTCGTTGCCGTCCAGCGTGATGAGGATGTAGGCCCCGGCCTGCTGCTCCTCCACCTCGGCGGGGAACACCTGGTTGCCGGTGTGGGCCTCGGTGTCCACCACGATGTCGCGCTCCATGAACTCGATGGACTGCGGATCCAGCCCGGCCAGCTTGATGCCCGGCACCGACGCGATGGCCGCGTCGATGTCGCTGAAGGGCAGGATGAAGCTCGTGGACGCCTCCGGCGCGGGAACAAGCTTCAGCGTGATCTCGGTGACGATGGCAAGCGTGCCCTCCGAGCCGATGACCAGATGCAGCAGGCTGTAGCCGGAGCTCGACTTCGTGACGGCGCGGCCCAGCTCCAGCACCTCGCCGGAGGGCAGCACCACGGTGGCCGCCAGCACGTAGTCGCGCGTGGTGCCGTACTTCACGGCGCGCATGCCGCCGGCGTTGGTCACCACGTTGCCGCCGATGGAGCCGGTCTTCTCGCCGGGGTCGGGCGGGTAGAACAGCCCGTGGGCCGCCACGTCCTCTATCAGGTCGCACAGGCGCACGCCCGGCTGCACGCGCACGGTCAGGTTGTCCTTGTCGTAGGCGATGATCTTGTCCATGTTCATCGTGCACAGCACCACGCCGCCCTCAAGCGGCACGCAGCCGCCCACCAGCCCGGTGCCCGCGCCGCGCACCGTCACCGGCACGTTCTCGGCGCTGCACAGGCGCATGACGGCCGCCACCTGCTCGGTGGTTTCCGGGAACACCAGCGTCGCGGGCATGCGGGTGCCGTAGATGGGCATCTCGTCGTGGGAGTAGTCCTCGCCGATGGCGTCGCCGGAAAGGCAGCCGCCCTCCCCCACGATCTCCTCAAGCTGCCGGATGATCTCCGGCGTGACTTCGCTGTACGCAGGCATAGCGGCCTCCTTGGACTAGGGACGGGCGCGCAGCAGCGCACCGCGCGCGTCTTATGGGATTCCGTCATTATAATGCGCGCGAAACGCCGCCGATGTTAAAAAAGCCGGCGCCCCGAAACGGGACGCCGGCTGTCGCGTCAGACGGGATGAAACGCGGCGCGCTTAGCGGCGCTCGTCCTCTTCCTCGTTGCCGATGTCGCGGGCCGCGGCCTTCTGCTCTTCGTTGAAGCGGTCGGCGCGCAGCTGCTCGGCCAAGGTGGCCTTCTTGTACTCGATGGGCTGGTGCACCACCACCTGCGGGAACGGGATGTTGATCTGATGCTCGTCGAAGATCAGCTTCATCTCGCGGCGCAGGTCGCGCTCAAGCTGCCCGCGGTCGGTCTCGGCGCACTGCACCACGATGCGGATGGTGACGCTGTTGTCGGCCAGCGACACCACGCCCTTGTAGAACGGGCCGTCCTCGATGGCGGGGAAGCGGCGGCGGATGTTGGGGAACTCCTCTTCCAGGATGGCTTCCACGCGCTCGATCGACTCGCCGTACTCGATGTCCATGTCGCAGGAGGCGTACGAGCTCTCCTTCGTCATGTTCATGACGTTGCTCACCTCGCTGTTGCGCAGGATGATGATGTTGCCCGAGCCGTCGTTAATCTTGGTCGTACGCACACCGATGTCGATGACGGTGCCGCTCCTGCTGCCCACCTGGATGATGTCGCCCACGCGAAACTCGCCTTCGAAGATGATGAACAGACCGGACAAGATGTCGCTGACCAGCTCTTTCGCGCCAAAGGACACCGCGATGGACAGAATGCCGGCGGACGCCAGAAGCGTGGTGGTGTCGATGCCGATGACCATCAGGCAGTAGTACACCATGCCGATGATCGAGGCGTACTTGATGAAGCTGCTCACCAGACGGCACATCGTCTCGCCACGCGCGCCGAACACGCCCGCCAGCAGCTTGAGCAGCTGCTGGACGATCATCGTAACGGTCATCACCACGCAGGCGATCATGATGCACATCGTGATGGCGAACACGTTCAGGCCGTACACCCAGTCGCCGCCCAGCACGTAGGAGAACACGGAGTCGGGCGGGAACACGGCATCCTTGAACACCACGGCCAGGCACACGACGACGGCGAAGATGCCCATGAGCACCTTCACGATGGTCAGCACGCGCTGCTCGGCGGTCTTCTCGCCCCATTCGAGCGAGGTGTACAGCCAGCGGCTGGCAGCCGATTCGGTCTTGGCCACGCGGCCGTCGGGCATCACGCGGTCGAACATGCGGGAATCGGGGTCGCCGTCGTCATCGAGCGGCCACGCGCCCGCCGCGCCCTCGGCACTGGCCGCAGCCAGGCGGCGCGGACGCACCTCGAACGATACCAGCAGGAAGATGACGATCTGGCACACCAGGCCGCTCACCGCCGTGGCGACTGTCAGCGGCACGCGCTCGGTCATCAGCTCGGATTCAGGCTGCGCCACGTACACGTAGTAGTCGCCCGACTCGAAGGACGTGGCGTAGTAGGACTGCCCGTCCACGGTGATGTAGTCGCTGTAGCCGTCCTTCAGCTCCGCGTCGGTCATGCCGTAGGACTTCGCGTCGCGGCCCACCAGGTTGGAGCCGGGGAAGTAGGCGAAGGTGCCGTCGGCCTTGTTCACGGCGAAGGCGAAGCCGTTCTGCCCCACCTTCACGCCGTCCAGGATGTTGTCGATCTGCACGCTGGACAGAAGCGTCTCCAGGCGGTCGGAGCGGATGCCCAGCTGCACGAAGCCGTCGGCGTTGCCGCTGGCGTCGCGCAGCGTCACGCCGATGTACTGGCGCAGCTCGCCGGAAACCTCGTCAGGCTGCGGCTGCTGGATGAGGTGCTCCACGCCCTGCAGCAGCTTGCGGAACTCATAGCTCTGGTCGGCCGGGTCTTCGCTCAGCGCGAAGTTGGTGTAGGGCGAGTTGGTGGAGGTCATGATGCCGGCGCCGTCGAACACGTAGAGGTACTGCACCTGCAGTACGTCGGCCAGCTCCTGCAGCGACGCCTTGTTCTCGAGCTCGGGGTTGCGGTCGAGGATGTAGGCGGCCGTCTCGGCCTTGGACAGGTAGCGCTCATCGTACTGGGCGGTGAGGGCGTCGGCCTGCGCGGTGGTGCGCTCGATGGTGCGCTCGATGTCGGCCGCGCGCTCGTTGCTGCTCACGGATTCGGAAGACAGCGAGAACAGCGTCTGCATGTAGAACGTCGCCACGAGCACGGCCAAAAAGCCCACGAACGACAGCACCACGGCTTTGCGGCCGATGGCCTTGTTGAAGCGCACGCGGCCCAGGTTCACGTAGTTTTCGGGGTTGTAGCCGCGCTTCTCGTCCTCGCGGTTCACGAAGATGCCGTAGAGCGCCACGATCATGGCCACGGAGAAGAACACGAACAGGATCACGCCCACGGTCAGGTTGCGCGAGGCCACCATCTCGCTTTCGGGCACGGCGGCGATGTAGTAGGTGCCGTCGATCTCCGACACGCCGCAGAACAGGCGCTCGCCCTCGAAGGTCATCCACGAGAACGCGCCGTCCTCCAGATGGGCCACGTCAATGCCGGCGTCCAGCGCGTCGGCTCCCACGTAGTCGGCGTTCGGATGGTAGCCCACCAGATAGTCGCGGCCCGAGACGGAGAACACGTAGCCGCTCTGGCCCACGCTCACGCCGCTCAGCACGGCAGCCTCGGAAGCGGTGCTGTCGACCAGCTCGTCCAGCTCGGCGGGGTCCTGCTCGACGACGGCCAGGGTGTCGGCATCGATGGCGGCGGCGTAGTAGCGCCAGGTGACGCCTTCCTCGGCGAACTCGACCTCGACGGCCTCGGAGGGCTCGCCGGTGTCGAAGGCGGTGCGCAGCAGGTTGAAGCGGGCGTGCGAGAAGTCGGCGGGGGTGTCCTGCGCCTTTGCCAGCACCTCGCCCGCGCGGTTCACCACCATCACGTTGCTCACGCCCAGAAGGTCTTTGTACTCCAGCATCTTGGCGTCGGAAACCTCGAAGCCGGTTTTGTTGTTCGCCATGAAGGCGACGCTTTCCGCTTTCGACTGGTAGATCTCGTCGTAGGTCTGCGTGTTCTGCGCGGTCTCCTCGTCGGCGGCCTCCAGCAGGCCGGGGAGGTCCTCCATCTCGCGCTCGATGTCGGCGGTGTAGTTCGACAGCGACAGGCTGTCCTGCATCGAGGCCACGATGAGGCCCATCGCCACCACGCTGGCGATGACGAAGGCGGCGATGACGCCGGCTTTGATCTTGAGCTGCTTGGACATCTCATCGCCTCCTAGTTCCACTTGTCGACGAGCGCCGCGATGGTGCCGTCGTCGATCATGCCCTGGATGGTCTCCGCCACGCGGCCGGAAAGCTCGGAGCCCTTCTGCGTGGCCACGCCGTAGGACTGCTCGGCCACCTCGAAGCCCTCAAGGCAGGAACGGTCGTCGTTCAGGTAGGTTTGGGCGATGGCGCCGTCAAGCACCATGGCGTCCACCTCGCCCTCTTCCAGGGCGCGGGAAAGCTCCTGGTAGGAGGGATACTGCAGCAAGCGCCAGGTGTCGAAGAGCACGTCGGAGTTGTCTTCGCTGGCCGATTCCACAACGCCGGAAGAGAAGCCGATTTCCGCCAGCTTGATGCTGAGCAGCGGCGCGGCGTTGGCGCCCGACATCGTGCCGAACGTGAGGCCCTTCATATCGTCGATGGAGTCGATCAGCGCGCTGTTCTCCACCACGGCGATCACGTGGTCGGTGTAGTACGCCGGCGAGAAGTCGAAGTTCTCCAAGCGGGAGTCGGCGATGGAGTAGCACGCGACGAGCGCGTCGACCTTGCCGTCGAGCAGCATCTCCTTGCGGTCGTCGGGCGTCACCGTCACGTACTCCACGTCGGCGTAGCCCATGCGCTCGGCCATTTCCTCGGCGATGTCGATCTCAAGCCCGTAGTACTTGCCGGTCTGCTCGTTCAGCAACCCGAAGTTCACGATGTCGCTGCGCACGCCCACTGTGAGCGTTCCGCTGCCCTTCGCTTCGCCGCCGCTGCAACCTGCCAGCCCCACGGCGGCCAGCGCCGCAGCCAGGGCGAAGGCGGCCAGCACAGCGAGCGCGCGTCTTCCCTTGCGTGCCATGTTCCTCCTTTTCGTAAAACGGGCGGGACGTGCATGGCGCGCGCCCCGCCCCCTTGCGCACGTTCGCCTGCCGGCGGAGGCTCCGCGGGCAGGCGAACGGCATAAGCGACCTACCATTATCGTTAAGAGAGGGTTGCGGCGGGCAAGCATCAACTAAGTTTTGAATGACGCGAGGGCAGCTGGCCCGCCAGATCAGACGAAGGCGGGCCAAGCGAAGCCGGCGGAAAAACCGCAATTCGCCTCCATCAGGCGTTTCTCTGAAAGATGCCAAGAAACGCACGGTCTGGCGACGCGCGAAGAAGACGGCTGCAAGACCGGCGGCGGAAGGCCGGGGCGGAAGGGCAGCCTCAAAGCGAACTATATAATACGCTGGAACGGCAACCAAGCCGCGCCCCGCCTGGGCACGCACCCCCCCCCGAGGTCGAACGATGAACATTGTGCAGATCAGATACTTCGTTGCGGTGTACCATGCCGGCTCTTTCTCCAAGGCGGCGAAGGAGCAGTTCGTCACCGTGCAGGCCGTCTCGAAGTCCATTGCCGACCTCGAAAGCGAGCTGGGCCGCGAGCTGTTCGAGCGCAAGAGCCGCGGCGTGGTGCCCACCGCGTTCGGCGAGGCGTTCTACGCCAAAGCGGCCGGAGCCCTGCGCGACTTCGACGAGCTGCAGACGTTCGCCGACGGCACGCCCTCCCCGCAGCCCTCGATGCTGCGGCTCGCCCTCTGCGCCCCCAACTTCAACGGCAACGAACGCGTTTTGGCCAACATCCGCGCGCTGATCTCACGCCAGCTTGGCACCAATGCGGAGCTGACGCTCAGCGGCGGATTCGAGGGCATCGACCTTTTGAGGAAGGCGGACGTCGACGCCCTCATCACCATCGGCAGGCTCGACACGCCGCACACCGACTGCGTTCCCGTGCTCACCGCGCCTCCGGGAGTGAGCTTCTCGGCGCGCCATCCGCTGGCTTCTCAGGAAAGCGTCACCATCGATCAGCTGGACCCCTATCCGGTGTGCGTGGCGAAGGACTTCGATTACTTCAACGAGTCGATCCTGATAACCTACGTCAACTGCGGCTTGAAATCGCCGCGCGAAACGATCCTGAGCGCTGACGAGTTTCCCGCGTTTTTGGAAGAACGCCATGGCTACGCGTTCGTCGTGGGGCTGCCGGCTCTGTCAGACGACCGTTACGACACGGTTGTGCGCCCCGTCGCCGCCCAGGACGCAGTCCCCATCCCTATCTGCCTGGTCACCTTGAAGCTCTCGAAGTCGCCGCTGTACCTGGCGGTCGAGCGGTTCCTGACCGACAACGCCCCGCGCATCTAGCGGGTCGCGTAGCCGCAAGGCCCGGGCGCGCAGCCCTTTCCGCCGCCAACACCGCCCGCCTGGCGGACCGCCGCTCGTCAAAGGCGCAGCTATCCGCCCAGCGACGCCCGACCGCAAGGGCACACGCCCACCGGCGAGCCGTCCGGCTGCGGCTGCAGAAAAGGCATTGCCGGGCAACGCCCCGCGCATTCAGCGGATCGCGCCCTCACAGCTCGCCGATGAAGCCCACGCGGTAGTTCCTGAACACCGCCTCGCCCTCCTCCTGGGTGGCATCCAGGTCCACGTCCGCCACGATGGCGAAGTCACGGTCGTCCTCGGTGTCCTTGAACGTCTGCACGACGTGCCACACACGGTCGATTTTCTCATCCGCCTCGTCGATGGACAGAAACGCCATCGAGCGCGCGTCCCCGTCGATGACGACGCCCTCGTGCTCCTCGAAGAACGCGTCAAGCGCATCGCGCCACCGGCGTTGGGCGAACCCCCAGTCGGCGTCAAGCTTGCCCAGCTCCGCCGCCGCGTCGAAGGGCGCCGGGCCCTCCGCAGCGTCGCGCGCGGCCAGGCTGACGCGGCGGAACAGCGCGTTGCGCACCAGAACAGACAGTCCGCGCCTGTCGCGCACCACGGCGTCTGAATCCGGCGGGGCGGCGTCCTCGCCGCCGGACGCCGCGCCCGCGCGCTCCCACTCGTCCACCAGACTCGAGTCGACGGTGCGCACCACCAGGCCCAACCAGGCGATGATGTCCCGCAGCCGCTCGTCGCACTTGTCGTCGGGCACCGTGCGGTCCAGCGCGCGGAACGCGTCCGACAGGTAGCGCAGAAGCGTCCCTTCGCTGCGCGCGATGCCGTAGCGCCCCACGTACGACTTGAAGTCCGAAGCCGTCTCCACCATGTCGCGCAGCACCGACTTCGGGCTGGGCCAGTAGTCGTTGGCCCACGGCACGGCGCGGCGGTACTTGTCGAAGGCGAACTCGATGAGGTCCTCCAGCGGCTTGGGGTAGGTGACGTCCGCCAAACGCTCCATGCGCTCGTCGTAGTCGATGCCGTCGGCCTTCATCTCGGCCATCGCCTTGTCGCGCGCCTGGCGCTGCTGGGCCCGCAGGATCTGGCGCGGGTCGTCAAGCGTCGCCTCCACCAGCGAGATGACGTCCAGCGCATAGGTTTCCGACTCGGGGTCCAAAAGCTCCAGCGCCGCCAGAAGGAACGGCGACAGGGGCTGGTCCAGCGCGAAGTCCTCCGGCAAATCCACCGTCAGCGCGTACGCGGGCGTGCCGTCCTCGGCCGTCGTCTTTTCCACCACGCCGGTGTCCATCAGCGTCTCGAATATCTCGGTGGCGCGCTGGACGAGCCGCGCCTTCTGCTCGGGCGTCTGGGCCGATTCCTCGATGAGCTCCCGCACGCGCGACCACGCGTCGCCCCCGCGCGCCACGAGCGCCAGCACCATGGAATGGCTCACGCGCATATGCGGCGTCAGCGTCTCGGGCTCCGCCGCCACCAAGCGCTCGAAAGTCTGCTTGCTCCAACCCACGAACCCCTCGGGCGGTTTCTTCTTCTTCACCTTGCGCTGCTTCTTCGGGTCGTCGCCCGCCTTCGCCATCGCGCGCGCGTTCTCTATCTCGTGCTCGGGCGCCTCCACGACGACCAGGCCCTCGGTGTCGAAGCCCGCGCGCCCGGCGCGCCCGGCGATCTGGTGGAACTCGCGGGCGCGCAGCCGGCGCTGCTTGCGCCCGTCGAACTTCGCCAGCGCCGTGAGCAGCACCGTGTGGATGGGCACGTTGATGCCCACGCCCAGCGTGTCCGTGCCGCAGATGACGGGCAGCAGCCCCTGCTGCGCCAAGCGCTCCACCAGAAGGCGGTAGCGCGGCAGCATGCCCGCGTGGTGCACCCCCACCCCGCAGCCCAGAAGCCGCTTGAGCGTCTTGCCGAAGCCGGTGGTGAAGCGCGTGCCCTTCATGGCCTCCTTCACCGCCTCGCGCTGCTCCTTGCTGGCCACGCCGTAGCTGGCCAGCGCCTGGGCGGACGCCAGGGCGGCGTCCTGGGCGAAGTGGACCACGTACAGCGGTGCCTTGCCCTCGCGCAGGGCCAGCTCGATGGTGGCCTCCAGCGGCGTGAGCACATACTCGTAGGAAAGCGGCACGGGACGCGGCGCGTCGGCCACCACGTCCACCGTCCGCCCCGTCCGCCGCTCAAGCGACGCGGCGATGGACGACACGTCGCCCAGCGTGGCGCTCATCAGCAGGAACTGGGTGCGCTTGAGGATGAGCAGCGGTACCTGCCACGCCCAGCCGCGGTCCGGCTCGCCGTAGTAGTGGAACTCGTCCACCGCCACGCAGCCGATGTCGGCGCGTTCGCCCTCGCGCAGCGCCTTGTTCGCCAGGATCTCCTGCGTGCAGCAGATCACCGGCGCGTCGGGGTTCACGCTGGCGTCGCCGGTGATCATGCCCACGTTGTCGCGCCCCAGCACCTCGACGAGGTTGAAGAACTTCTCGCTGACCAGCGCCTTGATGGGGGCGGTGTAGTAGGAGCGCTTGCCCTGGCACATCGCCAGGAAGTGCATCCCCAACGCGATGAGCGATTTTCCGGACCCGGTGGGGGTTCCCACCACCACGTGGTCGCCCGCCGCCAGATCCATCAGCGCGTCCTCCTGATGCGGCCACAGCTCCGTGCCGCGCGCGAGCGTCCATTCCAGAAACCGCTCGAAGGCGTCGCTCGCCGCCAGCCAAGGTTCGGGCTCGCTGCCGTCCTCCGGCTCCCACCACGTGGGCGAAAGCGCTCCCAGCGCGCCGAACGCGCCGGCGTCGAAGATTCCCGCCGCCAGGCCCTCCATCGCCTGCGCGGACGCGCCGGCCACGGGCGCTGCACCCTCCTGCGACGCCGCGTGCTGCTTCGCTTCCTCTTCGGCCATGCGACCATCCTCCTTGCATTCGCCGCGCCTGGCGGGCGCTTTCGGCAACGGCTACCAGGGTACCCGTATTCCCCGCTCCCATCAATTTCCTTCCGTTCGATCTTTTTCCTTCTCTTTATCGAACGTTTATTCTATACTATCACATGAAATGAAGTACGTACAGCATAACTTCATATGAATATGAATGAAATCATGCGCAAGAGCAGCAGAGAGGAGGAAGGGTGTTCCAAGAAAAGCCGCACATCGAAACCCGCGTGGAAGCCATCGACGAGATCGACTCCGTCGCCGACGCCGTGGGCGCCCTCTCGACGCTCTCCCTGGCGCTGGGCATGGCGGGCGTGGCGGACGCGCGCTCGCTCTCCTTCCTCTCCGATGCGCTGGACTACTGCGGCCTTGCGCTCAAAACCGCGCGGGAGCGGCTGGAGGAAGGGGGCGCGTCATGAGAGGGAAACTTGCACGGGGCCTTTGCGGCGCCATCTTGCAGCAAACAGAGCACGGAGCGGGCGGCCCGCCGGCAGCGCACGCCGCCGCAGGCGCCTCAATCGGCAAGGTCGCGTCTTATGCGCTCGCAGGCGCGGCGCATCAGCTCTATCGCGCGCGCCGTGCCCTCGAAGCCGTTGGACTCCTTCAGCCACAGGGCGCTCACGGGAAACGTGGGCACGTCGGGCTCGTCAAGCGGGAGGAACTTCACTTTCCCGCCGTACACGTAGCGGTTGTGGCTCGTCACCACGGCCACGCCCTGCCCCGATTCTATGAGGAAGAACAGCGTGTCAACGTCGCTCATCCGGCGGGAGTTCGCCAGAAGGTCCGCGCTGCAGCGGCTGTCGAAGAACGAGCGTATGTTGGGCCACACGTGTCGCGAGGGCACCAGCAAGCGCTCGCCCTCCAAATCCGCCAGCTTCACGCTGTCGCGCTGGGCCAGCCGGTGCCAAGGGGCCACTGCCGCCACGAACGTGTCGTCGTAGAGGGGCACCGTCTCGCACTCCGCCCGCAGCGAGGGATCGTCATCCATCGTGATGATGACGTCGGCCTGCCGCGTGCGCAGGTCCTCGGACAAGCGCATGTACTCGACGGAAAGGAACCGCAGCTCAACGTCGGGATGGTACTTCTTGAACCACGCGTGCAGGGGCAGAAGCACCCGGCGGGCCGCATCGCGCAGATAGCCGATGCGCACCACGGTGCTGGACCGGCGCTTGCGCGCCTCGATCTTCTCCAGCGCGTAGTCGTACTCGCTCACGATGCGCACGGCGTCCTTGCGGAACCCCTCGCCCTCCGCGGTGAGGCGCACTCCCGCGGACGAGCGCGCCAGCAGCCGGACGCCCAGGATCTTCTCCATGGCGTCAACGTGCTTGCTCAAGGCGGGCTGCGTGATGTGGAGCCGCTTGGCGGCCTCGGTGTAGTTGAGCGTCTCGGTAAGAACGAGGAACTCGCGGATGTAATGGATGCGCATGCCGGCTCCCCCTGCCTCGATTCGATGCACGTCCATTATCCCACACGCCGCCGGCACGAGGGGTGCTCCGCTGGCCGGACGCAGCCCGCCGCCCGGGAATCCGCCCCGCAGCGCCCCGCCTCCCCAGCACCAACCCCTTCGCGCCTTGCTGTCCTGGCGCCAGCCTCTCCGCGCCTCGCCGTCCTGGCGTCAACTCCGCCGCGTCCTGCCGCAGCGTCGGCAAAGCGCAGTCCGCGCCGCTCGGCAGAACCGACGATTGCGGCTCCCCAAGAGGGCGCGCGGCCTTCAGCGGCGTGCCGACCGTCCGATGGCCAAAACGGAGATGGCAGTGAGCGTCATCACCACCATCACGCCGACGAACATCACGGTGTAGCCGCCCGTCGCCTCGATGGCGGCGCCCCAGATGAACCCGGAGACCACCGATCCCACGGACGCCGCCATGGACACCCGCGCGTAGATGGCGGGATAGTCGCGGTCGCCGAACGCGCGGCGCGTGATGATGGGGGTCATCACGTTGGTGATGCCGTAGAAGCAGCCGTACGCGAACGCGGCAACGTACAGCAGCGCCACCGACCCCGCGCCCGCAAGCAGCAGCGCCACGCCCACGACGCCCAACCCCAGCGTGAACACGGTGCTGGCGTAGGGCCGCTTGTCGCCCACCGCACCCAGAACCAGCTTCGAGACCGTCTGGCCGGCCATGGCCGCCGAAGAGGCGGTGGCGCCCAGAAGCGGCAAGGCGGCGGACAGTTCCAGCGTCCCCATGAAGCTGGGGATCATGAAGTACACGTACATGCCGAAGTTCAGCATGAAGCACATCGCCAGAATGAGGAAGAACGTCGGCGTCCGGAACGCCTGCGCAGCGGGAACGCCCGAAGCTTCCGGAAGAGGCGCAGCCGCGGCAGCCGGCTCTTCCGCGCCGAAGGGGGAAAGCCCTTTGTCCTGCGGACGGCTTGCCACCAGCAGCACCGCCGCAGGCAAGGTGAGCGCGGACAGCGCGGCGAAAACCAAATAGGTGCCCGACCAGCCGATGGACTGGATCAGCAAGCCGCCAACGGAGCTCCACACCACCCCGCCCACGCCGGTGAACGCCATCACCGCGCCCAGAAGGAACCCCGCGCGCTTCGCGAACCAGCGGTTGATGAGGGTGGAGGGCGCCAGAAACAGCAGCATGCCCACGCCGACGCCCATCGCCGCGGCGCCGGCGAAGAACTGCCACAGCGACACGGTGAACGAAAGCCACACGAACGCCCCCGCAATGACGCCCACGGCGCCGCCCATGCACAGCCGCGCGTCGCGTGCGGCCAGAAGCCGCCCCAAAGCGGGCAGCGACGCCATGGCGGCAAGCCACAGGATGGAGGTGTAGTAGCCCAGCACTCCCGCCCCGACGCCCAGCTCCTCGGACAGGGCGGGATAGAAGATGCCCGCGCAGCTCAGCCCCAGGGAAAGCGGGACGAAGCTGGTCAGCACCAGCGCCGCCACCACGCAGTACCCGAAGAACACGCCCTTCTTCTTCGCCATCGCCCATCACCTCGATCATCCTTGCGCGAATGCACGGAGCCGTCGCGCAGATTGTATCCGCTCGCGCGCGCAACCGGGCGCGCGACGGCCCGTTTCGCGCGCGTTATGCCGAATCGCTCTAGCGCATGCCGCTTTTCATTCGGGGGTGCGGAAAACCCGCCCTTCCCCCAAGGGCGCCAGGCGCGTATGCTCGACATGACGAGCAGGGTTCGCAAGGAGAGAGGAGACCCCGCCATGTGCTTCAGACCACCCACCATAGAGGGAGCCACGCTCACGTGCTCCCAGTGCGGTGCCAACGTGCCGCTCGAAGCGAAGACGTGCCCGCAGTGCGGCGCCGCCGTGGCCGCCAACGCCGCTGCCGCGCCGCCGCCCGCCCCTCCCGGCATGGGCCCGCGCCCCGCTGCGCCCGCCGCCCCCGGCACCGCGGCAACCCCCGCCCCGGCGGCCGCAGCCGCTGCGGAGAGCGCACCCGTCCTGGAGCCATGGGCGGCGCCCGGCACGCCGCCCGACAAGCCACGCATCCCGCAGGTGGGCGGGCGCATCCGCACCCCGCGCGGGCTGGTGGCCGTCGCTTCGGGCGCCGCGCCCGAAGCGCCCACGGGACCGGGCTTCCAGGACGCGCCGGACATCTCCAACACCGGCAACTACTTCACCACCGGCAACTACAACAACGGCTAAGGGAGGGAGGCACGCATGAACGCACCGGAAACCGCCAGCGAGAAAACGACGGCCCGCGTCAAGACCAAGGGCGCGACCGTCTACAAGGGCATCGGCTTTTGCGCCACCGGCATGGGCTCCAACATCTGCGCCGTCGACGTGGACGAGGCGCGGCAGAAGGTCATCCGCATCCGCCCCTACCATTTCGACCAGAACGGCCCGATGGAGCGGCTGAACCCCTGGCGCATCGAAGCGCGCGGCGCCGTGTTGGAACCGGGCACCACCGCCACGTTTTCGCCCATCCAGCTGTCCTACAAAAAGCGCATCACCTCGAAGAACCGCATCCTCTATCCCATGAAGCGCGTCGATTGGCAGCCTGGGGGCGACCCCGCGCTCACCCATCCGGAGACGCGCGGCATCAGCGGCTACGAGCGCATCAGCTGGGACGAGGCGCTTGACATCATCGCCTCGGAGATGGAGCGCATCATAACGAAGTACGGCATGACGGCCGTGTTCGCCCAGGCCGACGGCCACGGCGAGACGAAGATCGTCCACGGCACCCACGGCTGCCAGACGCGCCTGCTCTCCAAGATCCTCGACGGCAACTACACCTTCCAGTGCCGCCAGCCCGACAGCTGGGAGGGCTGGTACTGGGGCGCCAAGCACGTATGGGGCATGGATCCCTTCGGCACCTCCAGCCTGCAGACCAACGTGGTGAAGGACATCGCCGAGAACGGCGACGCCGTTCTGTACTGGGGCTGCGACCCCGAGACGACCCCGCACGGCTGGGGCAGCCAGATGCCGGCGAAGATGGAGTACTTCTTCGGCGACATCGGCATCAAGCAGATCCACATCGCGCCCGACTGCAACTACGCCAACGCGGCGCATGCCGATCTGTGGATACCCGTGCTGCCCAACACCGACGCGGCGCTGCAGCTGGCCATCGCCTACACGTGGCTGATGGAGGGCACCTACGACAAGGACTACCTGGACACCCACGCCATCGGCTTCGACAACTTCGCCTACTACGTGCTGGGCGGCGAGGACGGCGTGCCGAAGACCCCAAAGTGGGCGGAAGGCAAGTGCGGCGTGCCCAGCTACAAGATCAAGGCGCTCGCCCGCTACTGGGCCAAGCACAAGGTGTCCATCGCGCACTGCAACGGCGGCAGCTTCATCCGCTCGGCGTTCAGCCATGAGCCGGCGCGCCTGGAAGTGGCGCTACTGGGCATGCAGGGCCTGGGCGCGCCGGGGCGCAACCAGCTGAAGCTCATCGAGTTCAGCCTGTTCAGCTCCAAGACGGTGAACCCGCTGCCCGGCGGCGAGGAGATCCCCAACGTGGCGCCGGCCTACCGCGGGCGCGAGGACATCTGGCGCGAGAGCCAGATACCCAAGACCATGCTGCCGCAAGGCCTGTCGCTGGGCGAAGGCGAGCACATCGAGTGGTACAGCCACCTGGCTTGCGGCCTGCCGCGCGAGGACCAGTTCACCGGCCCCTTCCGCTTCCCGCTGCCCGGCACGAGCCGCGTGCACATGATCTGGAGCGACGCGCCCTGCTGGACCACCTGCTGGAACGGCGGCAACGCGCTGCAGGAGGCGCTGCGCAGTCCCAACATCGAGTTCTACCTGGTCCAGCACATCTGGATGGAGAACGACTGCAACTTCGCCGACCTGCTTCTGCCCGTCACCACCAAGTTCGAGGACACCGACATCTGCACCGACGGCGACAACGGCGCCTACAACGTGGTGTTCTACGAAGAGCAGGGCATCCGCCCGCAGGGCGAGGCCGTCTCGGACATGGAGGTGGTGCTGCGCGTGGCGAAGGCGCTTGACGCGCGCGGCGGCATCTTCGAAGGCATCTACGACAAGTACACCGAGGGCAGAAGCGTGGACGACTGGATCCGCGCCGGCTTCGAGAACACGGGCGCGTCGAAGAAGATGACCTTCGACGAGTTCAAGGACGTCCAAAGCTACGTGATCCCCACGCGCGCGGGATGGCAGGACGAGCCGGCCGGCCTCATCGGATTCTACGAGGACCCCGAGAACCATAAGCTGGCCACGCCGTCGGGCAAGCTAGAGTACTACTCCACGGCGCTGGCGCAGGTGTTCCCCGACGACGCGGAGCGCGGACCGGTTCCCCACTGGGTGGAGGAAAGCGCCGCGCACAAGGAGCGCCTGAGCTCCGAGCGCGCGAAGGACTACCCGTACCTGCTGGTCAGCAACCACCCGCACTGGCGCATCCACGCGAACCTGGACGACAACCCCTGGACGCGCGAGTTCGCCACCTGCAAGATAACCGGCCCGGACGGCTACAAGTACGAGCCGGTGTGGGTGAACCCGAAAGACGCCGCGAAGATGGGCGTCAAGACGGGCGACGTGGTGAAGCTGTTCAACGAGCGCGGCGGCGTGCTGGGCGGCGTGTACGTGACCGAGCGCATCATGCCCGGCGTGGTCTACCAGGACCACGGCGCCCGCACCGACACCATCGTGGGCGGCGAGGGCGGCCTGGACCGCGGCGGCGCGAACAACCTCATCTGCCCCACCGCCACCTCTTCGACCCATGCGTTCGGCGAGGTGACCAGCGGGTATTTGGTGGGCGTGGAGAAGGTGGACGTGTTCGAGCTGGCGCAGCGCTACCCCGAGGCGTTCAACCGCGCCTACGACCCCGAGCAGGGGCTCATCGTGGAAAGCCGCCTGGCGTAGAGAACGCGGCGCGCCGCCGCCAGACCGCGCGGAACCCCGACGGTGGCGCGCCTGCCGAGGAAGGAGAGAGCATGAAGGTGTTCGTATTCGATGCCGATCGCTGCAACGGCTGCGCCAACTGCCTGATGGCCTGCAAAGACGAGCATTGCGACAACGATTGGACCCCCTATACGCAGCCGCAGAAGCAGACGGGGCAGAACTGGAACTGGATAGACGAGCGCACCCGCGGCCAGGTGCCCAAGGTGCGGGTGTCCTACGTGCTACACCTGTGCCGGCACTGCGACGACTGCGCGGTGGTGGCCGCCGCGCCCGAATGCGCCTACCGGCGCGAGGACGGGCTGGTGGTCATCGATCCGCAGAAGGCCGCCGGCCGACGCGATCTGGTAAAGGCGTGCCCCTTCGGCGCCGTGTCGTGGAACGACGAGCGCAACCTGCCGCAAAAGTGCACGGGCTGCGCGCACCTGCTGGACGACGGCTGGAGCGTGCCGCGCTGCGTGGAGGTGTGCGGCATGGGCGCCCTGCGCTTCGGCGAGGAAGAGGATTTCGCCGCCGAGCTGGCGAAAAGCGAGCAGCCCGTCCCCGTCGCCCTGCCGGGCGCAGAGGGAACCGACCCCGAAGAGGCCGCGAAGCTGCACCCGCGCGTGCACTACCTCAACCTGCCGAAGCGCTTCCTGGGCGGCGAAGTGGTGGACCTCGACGCCGACGAAGTGGTGATAGGCGCCACGGTGACGCTGGAGAACCGCGCCACGGGCGAGCTGCGCCACACCCTCACCGACGAGTTCGGCGACTTCTGGTTCAAGCAGATCGAAGCGGCGGACTACACCGTGTACTTCGAGAAGGAAGGCTACCTTGCCCGCAAGGTGGACGCCTCCACCGTCGAAGAGGACCGCAACATCGGCACCATCGCCCTGTTCGCCGAGCAGGCCTAGCCTCGGCATCGCCGCAGCTTTCAACGCCCGCCGAAGGAGCGCGTTGCCTCCCTTCGGCGGGCGCACGGGCGTCGTCCCCGCCCAGCCAGGCCTACCCCCGCTCCGCCAGAAGCGGCGTCAGCGAGCCGAGTGCCAGCACGCGCACCTCGCGCGTGGCGCGCGAGAGCGACGTGTACAGCCGCCGGCGCGCCAGCGGCTCGTCGGGAAACACCTTCCCGCTGGCGTCGGGGATGATCACGCGGTCGAACTCCAGCCCCTTCGCCAGCTCCAGCGTGATGAGGATCACGCCCGATGCGGGCAGCGTGTCGCTTCTGCCCACCAGATGCGGCGCATCCTCGCCCAGAAGCGCCGCCAGCCGGCGGGCCTGGCTCTTCCACGGCGCGACGACCGCCGTCAGGCTCTCCCCGTCCTCGCGCGCCCGGCGCACCTCGGCGCGCAGGGCGTCCGCCAGCGACTCCTCATTCGGCAGCGTCTCGATGAGCGGCGCGGTCTCCGGACGCTGCACCGACGAGATGCGCCCGCGCTCTTCCGGCGACAGCAGGCTGGCGAACAGGTCGGTGATGGCGGGCGCGCTGCGGTAGCTGGTCATCAGCCGGCATTCCTCCACCGGCCCGCGCAGGCGCTCGAACACGTCGCGCACCTCGGGAAACGATGCCGTGCCCGCCTTGATGGCCTGGTTCGGGTCGCCCAGCAGCATGAAATGCGCGCGGCGGAAGTAGCGCGCCAGCACGGCCAGCTGCGCGGCGGTGTAGTCCTGCACCTCGTCCACCATCACGTACTTCGCGTAGGGGTTGCCCAGCCCGCACACCGCCATCTTCAAGTACAGCCACTCCACCGACGAGAGGCTCTCCGCGCCCAGAAGCCGCATGCCGATGCGGTCGAGCCGCAGCCACTCGTCGTTGTCCACCATGCGGAAGGCATCCCCGTAGCGGTCCATCACGAACGCCAGCCCCATCTCGCGCGCCTCGCGCTCGTCGGCAGGGTCGTAAGGACCGCTGAACAGGCGCAGCTGCTCGTCAAGCGAAAGCAACAGGATCTCGTTTTGCACCTCTTCAGTGCCCGCCATGCTCTTCAAGCGGCTCTCCAACCGTTCAGCCAGCTCTTCGCGCACGAGCGCCACCAGATGCGGGCCGTCAGGTATGCGCTTGAACTTCTCGCGCAGCTGGCGGATCTGCGCCGCCGACACCAGGCGCACCCCGTTGCAGACGAGGTCCTTGAAGTCATCAGGCTCGAATGACAGGCGCTCGCACGCTTTGTCGATGCGCAGCAGACGCTCAAGCGAGCATTCGGCATCAGCGCCGCCGCGCCCGGCCGGCAGCAGCCCGTCTGAGAACTCGGTCCAGGTGAGCGTCTGCGGGTTGCGCTCGCCCAGCTCCGGCAGCACGTTGTCGATATAGTGGCGGAACACCGGGTTGGGCGTGATGAGGAACACCTCGCTGGGATCCAGATCATCGCGGCGCTGGTAAAGCAGGTAGGCGATGCGCTGCAGCAGCACCGAGGTCTTGCCCGACCCCGCGATGCCGCCCACCAAAAGCACCGGAACGTCCTCGTGACGGATGACCTGGTTTTGCTCTTTCTGGATGGTGGCCGTGATGGCCTTCATCTGCGAGGTGCGCTGCTGCGACAGCGACGCCAGAAGCAGCGCGTCCTGGATGGCCACCGTCGTGTCGAAGTAGGCGTTCAGCGCGTCCTCGCGGATGTCGAACTGGCGGCGCAGCTTCAGGTCGGCCGTGATGGTGCGGCCGTTGGCGCGGTAAGAAGTGCGGCCGTTGTCCTGGTTGTAGTACGTCTCGGCCACGGGGCTGCGCCAATCG
This sequence comes from Candidatus Aphodovivens avistercoris, assembly GCA_018710945.1. Classification (GTDB taxonomy): domain Bacteria; phylum Actinomycetota; class Coriobacteriia; order Coriobacteriales; family Eggerthellaceae; genus Aphodovivens; species Aphodovivens avistercoris. The sequence goes on from DVIW01000016.1 coordinate 41,402, forward strand.
ACCACAAGGCGCTTGTAGTTGTCGTCAGCCATGCCGGCGTTGCCGATGTAGAGCTCCTTCGGCTCGGCGCCGGGCTTGAACTGCAGCACCACCTTCGCGAAGTACGGCTGCTTCAGCAGCGTCTGCACGTCGGCGAGCTTGCGGGCGTTCACGTCCTGCGAGATGTTGTACGCCTCGATCACGCGGTTGATGGTGGCCAGCTCCGCAGCGGTTTCCAGCGCCTCGTCGTCGCCGGCGAAGTTCAGCGCCAGCTCGTCGGCCATGTCCTTCTTGTCCTTGGCCGCTTCGTTGCTGGCGCGGCTCAGCTTGGCCGCAAGGTCGCGCCTCATCCGGCGCAGCGTCGCATGCACTTCGGACAGGTGCGCCTGCTCCTGCTGGAACACGGGATCGGCGGCATCGTCCACCACGCCGCCGGTGGATGCGCCGTTCAAAGGATCGTTGCCCACGGTTCCTCCTCTGCTCGAAACGTGTCACGGTATTGTAGCGCGGAAGGACGCAGGCGAACGTGTGCTTCCTCTGGAACCGCCTGCGAGAATCCGTGCCGTTTTCCCTGCCGCGCCCCGCCAGGCGACGAAGAGCCTTACAATAGACGGTGCGGAAGGACGCGAAGCAGCGGCGAAGCCGTCCGAAGCGGAGCGGCGCCGCCCGCCCGTTCGCTGTGCCGCCCGGATACCGCGCATGCGGGACGCTTCGAACACGCACCGCGTCCCGCACAGAGCCGCGCGACTGAAAGCGGCGCAGCCGTTCCGCACCGCCCGCCCCACCGAGCACGACAAGGATCCCCATGAACCTGCACACCGTGAGCTTCGAGCGCTCCTTCGGAACCTCCTCCCAGCTGCCGCCCTCCACGCTGCCCGAGATCGCCTTCGCCGGGCGGTCGAACGTGGGCAAGTCGTCGCTCATCAACAAGGTGTTCAACCGCAAGGGTCTGGCAAAGGTGTCCCAAACCCCTGGCAAGACGGCCACCATCAACTTCTTCGCCGTCGATGACGCGCGCTTCGTGGACCTGCCCGGCTACGGCTACGCGAAGGTGGCGAAATCCGAGCTGCACCGCTGGTCGGAGCTCATCGAGGGCTACTTCAACCAGGACCGCGCCTTCGCGCTGGTGTGCTCGCTCATCGACATCCGCCACGCCGCCTCGGCGCTCGACGAGCGCATGGTGGGCTTCCTCATCGAGCGCGGGCTGCCGTTCGCCATCGTGCTGACCAAGGCCGACAAGCTCAGCAAGCAGCAGCAGCAGCGTCAGAAGGCCGCGCTGACCAAGCAGCTGAGGTTGCCGAAGGGAACGCCCGTCGTCATCACCTCGTCGGCGAAGGGCATCGGCATCGACGAGGTGCGCCGCCTCATCGCGGAGGCTGTGGAAGGGTAGCCGCCTCGGAAGCGCCCAGAACCGCCGGCACCGCCGCGCAACGGCAAGCCGCCCCTGCGTACCCGCCCCCTGGCCGCCGAGAGGCAGAACCGTAACGCCAGGGCAACAAAACCCGCGCCGACCGATGAGTCGCACCCGCAGCGCCTACCGGCGCGCTATACTCATGCTTCAGACGACCTTAAAGGGCGCCCACGCCCCGTTCCCGCACATCGCCGCAGGAGAGAGCATGACCCACCAACCCGTCCCTGCCGACGGCCCCGCCACCGCCGGGGCTGCGGCCAAACGACGCATCCCGCTGATCGCCAAGGTGTACGGAGTGCTGTGCATTGTGACCAGCATCGCCGCGCTGGCTCTGAGCGTCCTGATAATCGTCGGCTTCACCTGGGCATTCTTCCGTGGCACGCTGGATCTGAGCATCGACACTTCGGTGGCGAACCTCATCATCTTCATCGTCGAAACGGCGCTGTCACTCGCCCTGTTCGTGCTGCTGCTGGTGCTGGGCATCAACCTTCTGCGAAACCGCAGGCGCGGCGCGGCGCAGACGGCCGAGGCCGCGTCGTTCGCCACCACCGGCGTCATCGCCTGCGAGATCATGCTCAACGGCATCAGCGGCTTGAACGTTCCCATCATCGTCATCTTGGTGGTATCCATCGTGCTGGCGTCATGGCTTGATCCTTCGCTCACCCAAGAGCGTGAGCTGCAGCGCAAACTGCGCGACATGGAAACGCGCGAGCAGGCGGAAGAAGGGACGCTGGGGCTGGACGAAACGGGGCGGGGCTACATCACGCTGAACTTCTTCAACCTGTTCTGGATTTTCGTCGTGGCAAGCGTCATCGGGCTTGTCCTGGAGACGGTCTACCATGTCGTCATCGTCGATCCCGGCCACTACCAAGATCGCGCCGGGCTGCTGTTCGGCCCGTTCTCTCCCATCTACGGCGTGGGCGCGGTGCTGATGACCATGGCGCTGAACCGCTTCCACAAGGCACCGCTTGTCGTAGTGTTTTTGGTGAGCGCCGTCATCGGCGGGCTGTTCGAGTTCGTGGCAAGCTGGTTCTTCCAGTTCGCTTTCGGCTTGGTGGCCTGGGACTACACGGGCTCCACCCTGTTTGGGCTATGTCCCGATCCTGTAGCCGTCCTGTTCCAGGGACGCACCAGCACGCTGTTCATGTGCATGTGGGGCGTGCTGGGGCTGGCCTGGATCAAGCTGCTTCTGCCCTGGATGCTTCGCCTGGTGAACCTGATCCCGTGGAATTGGCGCTACACCCTCACGACGATCTGCGCCGTCCTCATGGTGGCAGACTGCATGATGACGCTGCTGTCGTTCGACTGCTGGTACGAGCGCATGGCCGGCAACCAGCCCGAATCGGCCATGGAGCAGTTCATGGCGCGCAACTTCGACAACGAGTACATGGCCGAGCGCTTCCAGAGCATGACCATCAACCCCGACGACGCCACCCGCGCAGGGCGGTAGACCGTCCGCTGCCCAAAACGCGGCGAAGCCGGCGGCGGACCGCCCGCCATCCCAAACGCAGCGGAATCGCTGTCAGCCCGCCCTTCTCCGTCCCAAACGCAACGGCGCCCGGAGCGCAGTGCGCGCCGGGCGCTGAAAAGCAGTCGAAAAGCCAGGTGCGCCACGCCTACCCGCGGAACCCCGCATCCTCCGCGAGGGCGCTGCCGTCGGCGGCCGCGGTGGCCAGCTGGTCGCAGCGCTCGTTCTCGGGATGCCCGGCGTGCCCCTTCACCCACACGAACGTCACCTGGTGCGGCTCCTTCGCCGCCAGCAGGCGCTTCCACAGATCGGGGTTCTTCACCGGCTCCTTCTTCGCGTTCTTCCACCCGCGGCGCAGCCAGCCGTCCACCCAGTGCTGGTTGAACGCGTTCACCACGTACTGCGAATCGGAGTACAGCGTGATGTCGCAGGGGCTCTTCAGCGCCTCCAGCGCCGCGATGACGCCGAGAAGCTCCATGCGGTTGTTCGTCGTGCAGCGGAACCCCTGCGAGAGCTCCTTCTCGTGCACGCGCCCGTTGCGGTCGACGAACCGCAGGATGGAGCCGTAGCCGCCCGGCCCCGGGTTGCCCCGGCTCGACCCGTCCGTGTAGATGTCCACATGCAGCATGGCGGCGCTGAACCGTCCCTTCATGAAATCGAGCAAAAACGAAAAACGGGGGAATCGCCCCGCCGCGAAACGGAGGCGGAAGAAAGCGCCCCGCAGCAGAAAGCGGCGCCGGGGTCCGCGCCCCGGCGCCGCCGCATCCTATAGCTGGCTGGGGTGCTTCTTGAAGAAGTCGAAGCGTGGCGGCAGCTCGCGCACCGGGTGCGACCCGGCGTCGATCTCGCCGGCCGAACACAGCTCGCCCATGTCCTCGAAGTCGTAGTTCCAGCTGAAGAAGTCCTCCGGCGCGAAGTCCAGGTAGTCGCAGATCAGCTCGCAGCCCGCAGGCACCACCGGGTGCATCAGCAGGCAGGCGACGCGCAGCAGGTAGAACGAGTCCAAAAGCACCTGGCGGCGCGCCGCAGCGTCGTCGTCGTTCGTGGCGGCGCGGATGCCGTCGGTCCAGCGCTTGTTCGCCCAGCGGATGAACTCGTCCATCTGCGACATGATGGCGTGCAGCTCCACGCGGTGCATCGTGAAGTCGTAGGTGCGCATGGTGTCGTGCACCTTCTCCACGGCCTCAGGCGACGGCGCGCCCAGCGGCATGCGCCCGCCGAAGTTCTTCTGCGCCTCGTAGAAGCAGCTGCGGGCCAGGCGGTTGAACACGTTGGTCAGCAGCGCGCCCTCCTTCAGCACCGGATCGGCCACACGCGGGTCGGCCTTCTCTTCCTCGGTGGCCAGAAACGGCTTGGGCTTGAACCCGACGGACTTCTGGTCCAGGCCCAACGCCAAGAAGTGCGCGCGCAGCTGCTCGACGGTGTAGTGCTCCAGCAGCTCGTCGGCGGTGGGCGGCTTCACCGCGCCCGACGACGACGCCTTCTTGTTCCCGAACAGGATGTGGTGGTTGGCCACCAGCCGCGTCTGGCGCAGCGGCTCGTCGGTGGGCTGGCCGGACAGCAGGTCGCGCTTGCTCAGCGCCTCCCACATGGCCGTTTGCGCCACGCCGTAGAAGTAGAGGTTGTCCTGGCCGATGAACTGGAACACCTGCGCGTCCGGCGCGCACCACCAGTCGCGCCAGCTGCCGCGCGGCAGCCCCAGCGCGTCGTTGGCGGCCATCGTGAACGAGATGGGCGCCCACAAGCTCTCCGGCCAGCACCACACCGTCAGGCCCTCGAGCCCGTCGATGACCGGGGCCTCCACGCCCCATTCGATGTTGCCCGTGATGCGGAACGGCACGAGCGCCTTGCCGGTGCGGAAGCGGATGCCCGCCGCCTCCAGCACGCCGCGAGCCTCATCGCGCTCGTCGATGGAGGCGAACCCCACCTCGAAGCTCTGCTTGCCCTTCTCGGCCTCGCGCAGCGTGTGCGCCGGCAGCTTTTCCGCCACGGCGTCGAACTGCTCGCGCAGGTCGTTCTTCACGTACATCACCGGCGCGCCGAGGAATTCCTCGATCACCTGCGGCACGATGGCGCGCACCTCCGGGTCGGCCCGCAGCTCGTCCACGTAGCCGCGCAGGAAGTCGCGGTAGGCGGGCAGGTCGAAGTACCAGTTCTCCACCGGGCGCATTTCCGGCACGGTGCCGGTGAGGGTGGACTTCGGCGCGATGAGGTCCTCCGGGGCGTAGCTGTGCCCCAAATCGCACTCGTCGGCGTAGCCGTGCTCGGACTTGCAGCCCTGCACGGGGCAGTGGCCCACCACCTGGCGGCCGTTCAAAAACGTGTTCGCCTGCACGTCGAAGAACTGCAGCGTCGAGCGGCGCTGCAGCACGCCAGCCTCGTGCAGCTCGGTGATGAAGCGCTCGCTGATGTGGCGGTGCACCTCGCCCGCATGGCCCAAACCCGAGCCCTCGTAGATGGACAGGCTGATGCCGTAGGCGTCCAGCGTCGCCTTCTGCGCGTCGTGGTTGCGCTTCACGTACTCGGCGATGCTGCCGTCGAACTCCCCGGCCTCCACCAGCTTGCGGTAGCCCTCGTTGATGGGCGAGCCGAAGCAGTCGGTGCCCGACACGAAGCGCACGTTGCCGGCGCCGATGCGGTCGCGCAAGAAGCGCGCGAAGCAGTCGGCCGGCACGAACACGCCGGCGATGTGCCCGAAGTGCAGCGCCTTGTTGCCGTAGGGCATGCCGGCCGTCACCACGGCGCGGCGGGGCCAGCGCACCTCACGGGTGCTCTCGCGGCGCTCGAACGCGGCCCGCCAGCGCTCGGCACGCTCGGCGGCCGCAGCGTCCTCTTCGGCTGCGCCGGCCTCTTCCAGCGCGATGTCCCTATCGTTCAAGGAGCGTCTCCCCCTCCCGTTCGTCGGCAGCCCCCGACGCGGCGGCGGAGCCGTCGGTTGCGGAGAGCATGCCCAGAAGCTCGTACAGATCGTCGGTCTCAGGGTCGAGCGAGACCACCTCGTAGTCGGACAGGCCGGCCAGCTGAGCGGCCTTGGCGATGGCGTCCTCTTTCAGCCCGATCTCGTCGGCCAGGCCGTTTTCCACCGCGTCCATGCCGGTGAACGTGAGGCCGGTGGCCAGCGCGCGCACCTCGTCGGTGGTCATGCCGCGCCCCTCGGCCACGTTCTGGATGAACGTCTCGTTGATGTCGTCCACCATCTGCTGGTAGTAGGCCCGCTCCTCGTCGGTGAGCGGGCGCGTGCCGTAGCTGGAGTCCTTGCTGTCCGAGCTGGTGATGTTCTCGATGTTGATGCCCAGCTTGTCCATCAGCTCGGAGGTGTCGGTTATCTGCATCGCCGTGCCGATGGCGCCGATGGCGGTGGTCTTGGCGGTGAAGATGTAGTCGGCCTGCGACGAGATCTCGTAGGCGGCGCTGGCGTTCATGGACGCGCTCGACACCACCACGGGCTTGCTGAACTCCTTCAGGTACGCGGCCATCTCCTCGCCCGCCGTGGCGGTGCCACCGCCGGAATCGACGCGCAGCACGAGCGCCTTGACGTGCGGGTTCGTCTCGGCCTCGTCCAGCACCGCCTTCAGCCCCTCGGGGCTTGCGGTGGTGCCGTCGTACTGGATGGTGCCGCTGATGGTGACCACCGCCACCGCGTCGCCGGTGAGCAGGTCGGCCTCGGAAACGGAGCTCGACGAGAAGCCCATCGACGCCGAGAGGACCTGGTTGCACGAATGCATGCCCATGGCGCACAGCGCGAACAGCAAGACCACCGCCACCAGGGCCACGATCCACGCGCGGCTCTTCTTCTGCGGCGGCGCGGCCACGACGGGCGCCTGCGGCGAGCCGTAGCCATAGCCGTAACCGTAGCCGGGGGCCGTGCCGCCGGGTGCGGCGTACCCGCCCGCAGGCGGCACGGGCGCACCCGCAGCGGGCGCCTGCTGCGCCTGCCCGCGCCACCCGGCCGGAGCCGGCGGCGTGGTCGGGAAGCCGGCGGGCTGCCCGCCGGGGCTTTGCGGCTGCGCAGGCTGCGGCCCGCTGCCCGCACCAGGCTGCTGGCCGGGCTGCTGCCAGTCGTTGTTCTGCTGCGACACGGCTCCTCCTCTTCCGGTGTGCGGGCGGCGCGATCGGCTCCGCCCGCGCTTGCGCGCTCGCGCTCCCTTACAGCTCCACCACCGAGTCCACCTTGGCGTGCTGCGCCTTCTTGGCGGTGCGCAGCAGGAACTCGGCGTTGGTATCGGTCTGCTTCAGCGATTTGATGAGCATGTCCATGGCGCGCTCGGTGTTGTTCATGTTCGCCAGGATGCGGCGGACGGCCCAGATCAGCGGCGCCTGCTGCGGGTCGAGCAGGAGCTCCTCCTTGCGCGTGCCGCTGGTGATCGGGTCGATGGCGGGGAACACGCGGCGGTCGGCCAGGTTGCGGTCCAGCTTCAGCTCCATGTTGCCCGTGCCCTTGAACTCCTCGAAGATGACCTCGTCCATCTTCGAGCCCGTGTCGATGAGCGCCGACGCCAGGATGGTCAGGCTGCCGCCGTTCTCGATGTTGCGGGCCGCGCCCAAAAAGCGCTTGGGCGGGTAGAGCGCCGTGGAGTCCACGCCGCCCGACAGGATGCGGCCCGACGCCGGCTGCGCCAGGTTGTAGGCGCGCGCGAGGCGCGTGATGGAGTCGAGCAGGATCACCACGTCCTTGCCCATCTCCACGAGGCGCTTGGCGCGCTCGATCACCAGCTCGGCCACCGCGATGTGGTTCTCACAGGGCATGTCGAAGGTGGACGACACCACCTCGCCGCGGATGGAGCGCTCCATGTCGGTGGCTTCCTCGGGGCGCTCGTCGATGCCGAGGTACATCAGGTGCACCTCGGGGTTGTTCGCCGTGATGGCGGCCGCGATGTTCTTGAGCACCGTGGTCTTGCCCGCCTTCGGCGGCGACACGATGAGGCCGCGCTGGCCCTTGCCGATGGGCGCCACCAGGTCGATCACGCGCGCGGTGAGGGTGTTCTTGCCGTGCTCCATGGCCAGGCGCTCGTCGGGGAAGATGGGCGTGAGCTCGGAGAACTTCACGCGGTTGCCCAGCTCTTCCGCCGGCAGCCCGTTCACGCTGATGATCTTCTGGATGGCGGCGTACTTCTCGTTTTCGCGGGCGGGACGCGTCTGGCCGCGCACCATGTCGCCCTTGCGCAGGCCGTTGCGGCGGATGGTGGACAGGCCCACGTAGCAGTCCTGCTCGCTGGGCAGGTAGCCCTGGGTGCGCAAAAAGCCGTAGCCGTCGGCCAGGATGTCCAGCACGCCGGTCACCTCGATGAAGCCCTCGGCGCGCACACTGGCGTCGTAGACGGCCTCCACCAGCTCGGCCTTCTTCAGGCCGGCGGCCTCCACCCCCAGATCGGCGGCCTTCGCGCGCAGCTCGGCCACCTTCAGCTTGGCCAGCTCTTCCACCGAAACGCTGGGCGCCACCTCGCGCGGAGCGGCGTTGCGGCGCTGACGCTGGCGATGGTGGGCGTTCTGGTTGTCGTTGCGGCCGTTGTGGCCGCGGTTCTGCTTCTGGTTGTCGTGGCGGCCCTGCTGCTGCGAGCTCTGGCCCGCCTGGCGTGCGCCGTTCTTGCGCACGGTCACCTTCGCGGCGCGCACGGCCGACGAACGACGGCCGGGACGCGCCTCGACCTGGCTGGCCTGGCCCGTCTGGCCGGAAGCGGCCTCGGGCGCCGAGGGGGCCTCGGCAGGCGCGGGCTCGGCGGCGTCGGACGCGGGCGCGGCCTTGCGCGGGCGCCCGCGGCGGCGCGGAGCCGTCTCCGCCGCGGCCTCGGGCGCGGCGTCGGCGTCCTTGCGGGCGCGGGTGCGGCGCTTGGGCGCCTCAGCCTCGGTTTCGGCTGCGGAAGCGGACGCGGCCTCATCGTCCGCCTTGCGCGAACGGCGGCGGCGCGCACCGTCGGTGCCGGCAGCCTCGCCAACGGCGGGCGCGGACGCCTCGTCCGCAGCGGCGCGCACCGTGCGGCGACGGCGCGGCTTGGGCGCCTCGGCCGCTGCCGGGGCGTCAGCCGGAGCAGCAGGCGAGGCGGTCATCTCTTCTTCGATCATGCGTTACGAACCTTCTCCCAATCCTTCAGGAACGCATCAAGGCCGCGGTCGGTCAGCGGGTGCTGCACCATCTTCTTCAGCACACCGAACGGCACGGTGGCCACGTCGGCGCCCATCAGGGCCGCCTGGGTCACGTGGTTGGCGCTGCGGATGGACGCGGCGATGATCTCCACGCGCTCGCCGTTCACGGTGTCCTTCGAGAAATCGTAGTTGCCGATGGCGGTGACGATGTTGGCCACCTGGTCCAGGCCGTCCTCGGAGATGTCGTCGAAACGGCCGATGAACGGGCTGATGTAGCGGGCGCCGGCACGCGCGGCCAGAAGCGCCTGCGGCACGCTGAAGCACAGCGTCATGTTCACGCGGATGCCCTCGTCGGCCAGCGTGCGCGTGGCGGCCAGGCCCTCCACCATCGTGGGGATCTTCACCACGACGTTGGGAGCGATGGCGGCCAGCTCGCGGCCGTCGCGCACGATCTCGTCGCGCGTCATGGCAACGCTCTCAGCGGACACCGGGCACTCCTCGCCCACCACTTCGCAGATGCGCGCGATGTGGTCGTGGAAGTCGTCCAGCTTGCCGCCGATGCGGGCGTACAGCGAAGGGTTCGTGGTCACGCCCGCCAACGCGCCCCAGTTCTTCGCCTCTTTGATCTCGTCGAGATCGGCGGTGTCGAGAAAGAACTTCACCCGGATCCTCCTTAGTATGTGGGTGGCTGCATGGACATGCGCATGCGCGCATGGAATTCCCTCTTGGAAAGCCCTTCTGGAAAGGTGAATGCAGGACGATGCTGCTCCTGGTATGACTCGATTGCTCCGTCACGGCCGAACGCCGGCGGAAACGAACTGCGCCTATGGTAACGCATGGCCCGGGCGCGGGCAAGCGCGTGCACAATTCCGAAACACCGAACCCGCAGGCGGGGACGGAAACGGCCGGCCGCGACGGGCCAGCGGGCGGCGGACGCAAGCGCGAAGCCGCCCCCGCCGAAGGCCGCCCCCGGAAGGCGCCGCCCGCCTCTGCCGCCACGCCGGCCCGCGACGGGCTAGCGGGCGCCGCCGCCCCCGCCGCCGCCTCCG